>NZ_VLKT01000159.1 GCF_007830515.1 Mesorhizobium tianshanense | reverse complement strand
GCAGACCGTGTGGAAAGTCGATTTGATCGGATTCCGCCTCAGCAGCTGGCGCGGTAAACTCCAGCATGGCACACATATCTGGAAGTGACCGCTCACAGGTGCTGCTTCTGCCGGAGACGGTCGATGACTATGTCGGGCCGGACAACCCGGTTCGGTTCATCGACGCCTTCGTGGACGGGTTGGATCTGACGGGTGCCGGGTTCGGGCGTGTCGCACCGAAAGCAACGGGCCGCCCGGGCTACGATCCCGCCGATCTCCTGAAGCTCTATATCTACGGTTATCTCAATCGGGTGCGCTCGAGCCGCCGGCTGGAAGCTGAGACCCATCGCAACATTGAGGTGATCTGGCTGCTGCGTCACCTGAAGCCGGACTTCAAGACAATTGCCGATTTCCGGCGCGACAACCGGGCCGCCTTCAAGGCGGTGTTCCGCGAGTTCGTGCTGCTGTGCCGACAGCTCGACCTGTTCGGGCGCGAACTCCTGGCAGTCGACGGCACGCGCATCAAGGCGGTCAACAACAAGGACCGCAACTTTACGCGCGGCGCCCTGACCAAGTTCATCCGCGAGGCGGATGAGAAGTTGGCGGACTACATGAAGCGGCTCGACGAGGGCGATGCCGATGAGGAGCCTGCTGGCGGCACCGGCTCGGATCATGGCGGCGGCAAGCTGGCCGAGAAGATCGCGGCGATCCAGGGAAAGCGTGAT
The DNA here is from genome assembly GCF_007830515.1 of Mesorhizobium tianshanense. Classification (GTDB taxonomy): domain Bacteria; phylum Pseudomonadota; class Alphaproteobacteria; order Rhizobiales; family Rhizobiaceae; genus Mesorhizobium; species Mesorhizobium tianshanense. Next base: position 364 of record NZ_VLKT01000159.1, on the reverse strand, counting down.
CGCCACAAGGCTTTGCTCAACGAACTGGACCGCACCGGCGAGGACCAAATCTCGCTCACCGATCCCGATGCTCGGGCCATGGCGCGGATGACAAAGGTCGGCGTCGGCTACAACGTCCAGCTCGCTGTTGACGTGAAGCACAAGCTGATCGCCGAGCAGGACGTCTGCAACCAGGTTCTCGACATGGGGTTGCTGGCGCCGACGGTGGAAGCGGCCATGGACACGCTCGATGTCGAGCGGATCGAGGCGGTGGCGGACCGGGGATACTTCAAGATCGAGGACATCGAGGCCTGCGAGAAGGCCGGTATCACCGCCTATGTCCCCAAGCCCATCCGAGGTCCTGCTGTGCGCGAGGGCTTCTTCT
>NZ_VLKT01000158.1 GCF_007830515.1 Mesorhizobium tianshanense | reverse complement strand
GCGATTGGCGCTCGGCACGCCGATGACGATGTCGTCCTGCCCTGACAGGCGCGACAGCACCGCCGCCCAGGCCGCCAGCACCGTCATGAACAAGGTCGTGCCCTGCTGGTTGGCCAGCCGCTTCAGCCCGCGCGTCAGCGCCCGATCGATGACCACCGGCACGCCGGCCCCGGCAAAGGACTGCTGGGCCGGGCGCGGCCGGTCCGTCGGCAAGGCAAGACAAGCAGGAGCCCCCGACAGGGCCTCGCGCCAGTAACGGGCCTGGCTCTGCAGCCTGTCCCCCGACAGCCACTGCCGCTGCCAGGCAGCATAGTCCGCATGCTGGATGCCGAGCGGCGCCAAGGGATCATCATGCCCGGCAGCGAAGGCCCGGTAGAGCTGACCGAGTTCCCGCACCAGCACGCCCATCGACCAGCCGTCCGAGACAATGTGATGCTGCGTCAGCAGGAAGACGTGCTCCTCATGCGACAGCCGGATCAGGCAAGCGCGGATCATCGGCCCGCGCGACAGGTCGAAGGGCGTGTGCGCCTCTTCACGGCACAGGTGCTCAAGTGCCGCCTCAGCATCGGCCCGGCCGCACAGGTCGTGCTCGACCGGCCGCAGACCCGCATCCGCCGGCAGGATCCCGACAAAGGGCTTGCCGTCGGGCGCGACAAACACATGGCGCAACGCCTCGTGACGCGCAAACACACCATCGAGGCTGCGCTGAAGGGCCGCCCGATCGAGCCGGCCCGTCAGCCGCAAGGCCAGCGGGATGTGGTAATTGGTGCCGGCCCCGTCCAGCTGCGCCAGGAACCACAGCCGCTGCTGGGCGAAGGAGAGCGCAAGCGGCTCATCGCGCGACACGGCAACAATCGCCGGCAGGTCTTTGCGATCGGCGCGGCTCAAATCTTCAACGATGCTTTCCGCCAGATCGCAAAGCACCGGCCTGGCGAAGAGCGTCGACAGCGGCAGCTCGACACCGACGGCCTGCGAGAGCCGGCTCAGCAGCCGCACCGCCAGCAGCGAATGGCCGCCGAGCTCGAAGAAGTGGTCGTGGCGGCCGACCCGCTCGAGCCCCAGAAGCTCGGCCCAGAT
>NZ_VLKT01000157.1 GCF_007830515.1 Mesorhizobium tianshanense | reverse complement strand
ATGCCGCATAACCAACCGAACCGCCTTGTACGGGCCCGTACGCAGGGTGGTGTGGGAGGGGAGGAACCGCAAGGTTCCCCCCTATCCCGATTTCAAGCCCTTTCGAACGTTTGCTGCCTGTGTTGCCGATATCAAGTGTCGGCGGGACAGCACCCCCCTCTGTCCTGCCGGACATCTCCCCCGCAAGGGGGGGAGATTGGCAGCTTCGACCTTACCACCCATCCTGCAACGTTGGAGATTGGCGAAAGCCAAGGTGACATCCGATCTCCCCCCTTGCGGGGGAGATGTCCGGCAGGACAGAGGGGGGGGGTGACGAAACGCGACCTGGCGATCATCAGGTTCAGTCACCGTCATCACAGAGTCTCGCATCCATTCCGCAACGCGCGACCACGTCATTTGCCAAGAGAATCCACCATGTCCAGCCGCTACGCCACCATCATCGTCGACGATGACGGCCGCGAGGTCGTCAGCGCCATCGGACAGTTCGAGAGCGCGCCGCAGGAGCGCTCAGGCCATTTCGAGCCGGTCGCGGCCGGCGTGCGGATCGGCATGGTGCGGGGCGGTCCCGTCGACGCGGCCGGCGGCTTCGGCTTTCCCTTGGCGGACGCCGGCGCCGATGGCGTGCGTATCGCCCGGGCGGTGCTCAAAGCCCTGCCTGATGCCGGCGCGGCGAAGCGCGACACGACAAGCCGGCCGCGGAAGCCGAAGCCGTCGCGTGCGAAGCCCGGCAAGCGGGCGAAGTCACGCAAGAGACCGACGCGGGCAGTCAAGAAAACGGCGAGGCCCGAGATCGCGGCGCTCGCCGGGACGGCGGGGTAGGGCATGGCCGAGGTCCCTTTCGACGACGACCCCCCTGAAGTGGCGGAACCCCGGCCCTCCGGCCGGCCGAGGCGCACGAAAAAGACGCTAGCCGATGGCTTTCTGGAAGCGATCCGCGCCGATTTCCGGGCGCATGGCGCCGGCGTCATCGCCGAGGTGCGCACCGAAAAACCCGACCAGTATCTGAAGATCGTGCTTTCGGTTCTGCCCAAGGACCTGCATCTCAACATCAACAGATGGGGTGATTGGGGTCTCGCCCGAGCCAAATTGAGGGCGGCTGCTCCTGTCGAGATGTGAGAACGTGGTCGATGTAGATCGCCACAA
>NZ_VLKT01000156.1 GCF_007830515.1 Mesorhizobium tianshanense | reverse complement strand
ACCAATGGGCCGTTCGCCGAATCGTCGCGTATTCCGGGCGACACCAGGGAACTGGTCAGCCGGGTCTATGGCGTGCAGCGCGCCGGGTCTGTCACCTATCAATCGGTTCAGACCGAGCTGAACGGCGCGCCACACCGCCTCTTTCTGATCGGCTTCGAGCCCGGCAGGCCCGGCGGACCGCGCCAGCTCTCGGCCGGCCGCGACATCTTGCGCGGCCACTATGAGATGATCGTCGACCGCTCCGCCGGCCTGGCGCTGGGTCAGGAGGTTCTGCTGGGGACCCGTGATCACAAATTCTCCATTGTCGGCCTGATGCGGAACGAAGTCACATCATCCGGCGATCCCGTCGCCTATATCACCTTGCGCGACGCGCAAGCGCTCCAGTTCGAACTCGCACCCCCGGCCTCGCGGCGCGAGCAGGCGCGCGGGGGATCCATGGAAACCAACGACCAGATCAATGCCGTCATCGCCAAGGTGTCGCCCTATGTTCCTGTCGCCGAGACCGCTGCGGCGCTCTCGCGGTGGAAACACCTAACGGCGCTCACGCAGGCCCAGCAGGAAACCCTGCTGAGCAAGTTCGTGATTGAAAAGGCGCGCAAGCAGCAGCTTCTGATCATGGTTCTGCTGGTCATCGTGTCGGCCGTCATCATCGCGCTGATCATCTACACGATGACCATGGACAAGGTGCGCTCGATCGCCACGCTCAAATTTGTCGGAGCGCCGGATCGCACCATCATCGGCCTCATCGTTCAGCAATCCCTGTCACTGGGGATCACCGGCTATGCTGCCGGCCTCGCGCTTGTCTTTACCTTCAGGCCCTTTTTCCCGCGGCGGCTCGTGTTCGATCCAGAGAGCGTAGTGGCCGTATTCGCGATCACGATCGTGGTCTGCCTTGCCGCGAGCACCCTGGGCATTCGGCTCGCGCTGAAAGTGGACCCCGCGGAAGCGCTCTCGGCGGCAGGGTAGAATCATGACCGAGCCAGGCAGACAAGCGGTCGTATGCGTCGAGCACCTCTCCAAGCATTTCGGTTCGGGAAGTGCGCGGGTCGACGCGCTGGTCGATATCAACATGGAGGTCTTTCCCGGCCAGGTCGTCGGCCTGATGGGGCCGAGCGGTTCGGGCAAGACCACGCTGCTCAACTGCATGGCCTGCATCCTGGAGCCGAGCGGCGGCCGGCTCACGCTCGACGGCGAAGCCGTCTATGACGACCAATGGCTCAAGGCAGATCTGCGTCGGTTGCGGCTCGACAAGAT
>NZ_VLKT01000155.1 GCF_007830515.1 Mesorhizobium tianshanense | reverse complement strand
CGCGGAAAAGCGCCCAACAGCGGCCACATCGCCGCTTAGGCCGCCAAAACCTCATCGCCGTGCATCAAGGCGGCTAGTTGACGAGGAAGGGCGGTTTTCTGGCGGCGGGGCCCTTCAATGGAGCCAGACGAGACAGACCTCCAATCAGACAATCCGAAGCTGATCGGCTGATGACTTGCCGGAACGTTGGTCCTGCATCAGTTCGTAGCTGACCTTCTGGCCCTCGTTGAGGCCCCGCAGGCCGGCGCGCTCCACGGCAGAAATATGCACGAACACATCCGCTCAAAGCAGCGCGGGCGCTGGAATACGAAGATGAGCAGGCCGATGGTAAGGTATGAATCAGCCCCCCGAATGTTTGCTGCTCGTGCAGCCCAATAGTCATCGCGAGACGCTAAGGCGCGGCCGGATGTCCAAGAAAATCAGAGTTTCGGAGACCAAGCCAACCTATCAGGTGGTCGCCGCAGTTGACGGCAGGGGCAAACCTTGGAGGGTCGTCTTATCGACCGCCGACCGCGAATATGCGGTTGCCACACTTGAGCAGTTCAAGGAGGCCGGCGTGCCGGTCCCCCTTGATGAACCTCCCGTCAAGAATCCGCGCAACAAACGCCCCGGGAAGCGCCATTGCTGCCAAGCAGGTTCATCGCGATTGCATGATGTTGACCAGTCAGCATTTGTGGTGAAAGGGGCCTGGGCGGAAGCCCAAGCCCCTTTCGATTACGCGGCGATGAAACCGCGACGGCGAGCGTCGTCGGCATAAGCCGAAATGGGCTTGCTGGCGACAAAGGTCATGTCGTAATCGACAAGGCTGCCAAGCGGCCCGCGCAAGCTGTCGAGGTCCGACAAGGCGACATAGCCGAGCTCCGGGCATCCCATGCCAAGGTCACATAACCTGAAGAACTGTTCGGAGTCGCGGTCGAACTCGGTAAGGAGCCAAGTAGCCCGGCCGGTCGGCACAATAAGCTTCACGACGGGCTTGTGATCAAGCTCGGGCTGTTCGACCTCGCGGGCAACGCAATTCGCTTGGTGATTGCGCTCCAGGCGGGCGATCATTTCTGCAGGAAGGCGTGAAAGTAGTGTCATGGTAGGATCTCCTTTCGTCTCGATGACGGAAGGGCCGTAGTTCACGTGCGAAGCGGGTCAGGGACCGCGCAGCGGCCGCCGGCGGCGGGCGGCGTGATCCCGCGGAACGTCAAGATCGTGGTCGCCGATCAGGTTTACATCGACAGGGCAGAACTTCCGCCGGCCCTGATTGCGCAGCTTATCCGTCTGGCGGCTTTCCAGAACCCGGAGTTCTATCGTGCCCAGGCCATGCGGTTGCCGACATTCGGAAAGCCTCGGGTTGTCTCATGCGCCGAGCTCTATCCCCAGCATGTTGC
>NZ_VLKT01000154.1 GCF_007830515.1 Mesorhizobium tianshanense | reverse complement strand
ACCTGCTCGACATGATCCTGCAGTTGCGGGCAGAGGTGGCCGGGCTTCGCGCCGAGAATGCGGCTCTGAAGGATGAGATCCGGCGTCTGAAAGGTCTACCGCCGCGCCCGACGCTGAAGCCGAGCGGGATGGAGCAGTCGTCCAAGCGGAGTTCACCTGCGGCAACGGGTCCGAAGCGGCGTGGCTCGAGCCGGGCGATCATCACCGAAGAGCGCCGTCTTTGTTATGAGCCGCCACCGGGCTCGCGGTTTCTGGGGCGGACAAGCTTCGTGGTGCAGGATCTGACGATCGGGGTGCGGGTGGTCCGCTATCATCGGGACCGCTGGCGTTTGCCGGATGGCCGGATCGTCGTCGCTCCGCTGCCGGACGGGGTCGACGGGCACTTCGGTTTGGAGCTTCGGCGTCTGGTGCTGTCGCTTTATCACCAGGGTCAATCGACCGTGGAGCGGATCGTCGCGTTGCTGCGCGACTTCGGCGTGTCGATCTCCAAGCGTCAGGTCGTGCGGATCCTGACCAGCAAGATCGACGCCTTCGTCGCCGAAGCGAAGCAGGTTCTGACGGCCGGGCTCGCTTCGGCCGGTTGGGTCAGCGTCGACGACACCGGGGCCCGCCATGGCGCGGTCAATGGCGTGTGTACGCAAATCGGCAATGACCGGTTCGCCGTGTTCACGACCACCAAGTCGAAGAGCCGGCTGAACTTCCTGCAGCTCCTGCACGGCGGGTCGGCTCGGTGGGTCCTGAACGCCGCCTCACGCGCCTACATGCTGGAGCGCGGGCTGCCAGTGATCACGACGGATCTTCTGCATGCCGGGCGCGAGCCGTCCGGGTTCGAGGACGCGGCGTCATGGGACGCCCATCTACTCGCCCATGGCCTGGAGCCCAAGGATGGCCCTCTGGACCCGTTCCGCATCGCCAGTGAAGGCGCGTTGTGGGGCGGTCTGACCGAGGCAAAGGCCCTCGACGGCACCGTCATCCTCAGTGATGGGGCGGGCCAGTTCGCAATCGGCGAGCACGCGCGGTGCTGGGTCCATATGGAGCGGCAGATCCATGCCCTCGATAGCTTCACCGAACCGCAGCGCCGCGCCAAGGCCCTGATCCAGAGCCGGATCTGGTGGCTCTACAACGACATCAAGGCGTGGTGTCTGGATCCCACGCCCCGAAGAGCCAGGGAACTGGCCCGGCGCTTCGACCGGATCGTCGGCATGAAGACCAGGTTCGTGACCCTCGACCGTCTACTCGCGCGCATCCGGACCGACCGCCAAAGCTTCCTGAAGATCCTCCAACGCCCGGACATTCCGCTCCACACCAATGGCTCGGAGAACGATATCCGCAGCGTGGTGACCCGGCGCAAGATCAGCGGCGGAACCCACAGCAACCAGGGCCGTGCCGCCCGCGACACCATGCTCAGCATGATGAAGACCTGCAACAAGCTCGGTGTCAGCTTCTGGGATTATCTCGGCGACCGCCTCGGCATCCCTGGCAGCAAGATCCTACCGCTTCCCGTTCTCCTCGCCGCGCGCTGAACCCCAACAGCAGATCGACGCGCCCAAACGCCGCCGCTTTTGCCCCGGTTAC
>NZ_VLKT01000153.1 GCF_007830515.1 Mesorhizobium tianshanense | reverse complement strand
CGCCGAGAACCACATGGGTTCCCATCGCGTTGACGTTCGCCGCGAAGCCGAGCAGCCAGGGCGAAACGATCAGCCATAGCCCGACAACAAGGTTCGCCCACTCTTCCCATTCGGCGAATGCCGAAAGCGTGGCGACAGCCAGAGGCGCCGGACGACAAAGACCTACCTGAGCGGGCAGTCGCCTCCGCCTTACTTCACGGTTGTGGTCACCGTGTTGGAGAACAACGCGCGTTCGACCGGCGGCTCCAGCGACTGCGCAAAGGGCGTCGCCATGTGGTGGCGGTCGCGGTAGGCCAGCTTGCCGCCGATGAAGACATGGCAGGTCCTGGCGTCGCAGAACCGGTCGGTCATATCGATATAGGTCGCGTTGGGGATGGTGCGCACGATGTCGCGCTCCACCGCGGCCACGGCGTCGTTGGCGGCGTCGGTTCGCGGTGCGTCGCATACCGACGGCGCCTGTCCCCGCCACAGCGCGCGGGCCACGCAGGTGTCGACGAACATGCCGTTGAAGGGCACATCGCGGATGAAGGCGACCTTCAGCCCGGCCTGGCTGAACGCCTCCAGCGTTGCACGCAGGCCGGCCCGCCAGTCCTGGTCCAGGCTGCCGGTTTCCTTCGCGTCGGGCGACAGTTTGCGCGAGCTTGTCAGCGAGATCTCCGAGATCACCACCAGGCTCGGGCGCAGGGCGATGATCTCCTTGATCGATCGCTCGCGCCATTGATCGCACTCGGTGTAGTCGCGCTTCAGCTTCGAGCTCCAGACCGTCAGCCGTGACGCCCGGCAGGCGGATTTGAGCCAGGTGACGACCTTGTAGTCGTTCTTCTTCGCCGCTTCGATCAGCGGCGTCGACCAGTGGTCGGCATGCGAATCGCCGAACAGCGCTATCGAGCGCTCGGCATTCTTGGCGCCGAACTCGCAGGCCTTCGGCGTGACGGTCTCATAGTCGAGAACGCAGCCCACCTTGGCGCGCGCGGTGGAGGGCTGTGCGGCAGTTTCGGCAATGATGCGCTGTGAGGGGTCGAGATCGTGAACGGCAAGGCGCGCATTGGCGTAGGTCGCCACCACGCCGGCGCCGGTCAGCATCGCGGCGGGGATAAGCGCGCGCGCTGCGTTCGCCATCAGCCAGACGTTGCGGCGGATCGGGTTCTCGACGAGATTATAGGTGAAGATGGACAGCACCAGCGTCAATGCCCCGCAGGCAAGCCGCCCAGGCCAGGAAAGATCGGGAACCATCATCGTCGCGTAGACGATGACCGGCCAGTGCCAGAGGTAGAGCGAGTAGGAAAGTTTCCCCACCCATTGCAAGGGCGGCAGCGCCAGCATGGCGCTGGGTCCTCTTTGGGCATTGCCGGAACCACTGAGCAGCAGGAGCACCGCGCCGGCCACCGGCACCAGCGCCATCATGCCGGGGAAGGGGTCCCGTTCGTTGAAGGTCAGATAGGCGCCGGCGATCAGCGCCAGGCCGAGCCACGCCAGGGCTGCGCCAAGTTGCGGCCGGTCCCGCCAGAATCTTGCCGGCGCCATCGTCGCCAGCCCGCCGGCGGCGAATTCCCAGGCCCTGAGCGGCGAGAAATAGAAGGCCCAG
>NZ_VLKT01000152.1 GCF_007830515.1 Mesorhizobium tianshanense | reverse complement strand
GTCGCAAACGCAAGCTGGAAGGAACAAGATGGCAGATCAACTGACCAACGAAATAATCGCAATGATCAAGAAGCGCGCCGCGGCGGAGAGCGGCAACATAGCGCCTGCCTCGGGCGGCGAGATAACGACTGCCACGGAACTGACTTCTCTCGGCATCGATTCGCTGGGATTGGCGGACGTGCTCTGGGACCTGGAGCAGGCCTACGGCATCAAGATCGAAATGAACACGGCCGAGGCCTGGTCGGATCTCCAGAATGTCGGCGACATGGTGGAAGCCGTCCGCGGCTTGCTCACTAAGGAGGCTTGAATGGACAGGCGCGTCGTGATTACTGGGATCGGCGGGCTTTGCGGGCTTGGGACCGACGCCGCCGCCATTTGGAGAGAGATGCGCGAAGGCCGCTCCGCCATCGGCCCAATCGTCAACTCCGAGCTCCATGAATTGAGGGTCAGGATCGGTGCCGAGATCAAGGCGCTGCCGGAGCATGACATCGACGGCAAGCAGCTCGCCTCCATGGACCGCTTCAGCCTGCTCGCTGTGCTTGCGGCGCGCGAAGCAATGCGTCAGGCCGGACTTTCCTCCAAAGAAGGAAATACCTATCGCTTCGGTGCGACGGTGGGCGTTGGCGGCTGCGGCTGGGATACGATCGAGCAAACCTACCGCGCCATGCTTCTCGGCGGTAAGCGTGCCGCCCTCTTGACTGTGCCCAAGACGATGCCGGGCGCCGCCGCCGGCCAGGTCAGCATGAATCTCGGCCTGCGCGGGCCGGTCTTCGGCGTCACGTCCGCCTGTTCCTCGGCAAACCATGCGATTGCCTCCGCGGTGGACCAGATCAGGCTCGGCAGGGCCGACGTGATGCTTGCCGGCGGCAGCGAAGCGCCGCTCATATGGGGTGTGCTGAGGGCATGGGAATCGATCCGCGTGCTTTCGCCCGATACTTGCCGGCCCTTCTCCGCCGACAGACAGGGACTGGTGCTCGCCGAGGGTGCGGGCATGGCCGTGCTGGAAAGCTATGAGCATGCCGCCGGGCGTGGTGCCACGATCCTTGCCGAGATCGCCGGCATCGGCCTTTCCGCCGATGCCTCCGACATCGTCGCGCCGACTGTCGAGGGGCCGGAGGCAGCAATGCGCGCCTGCCTTGCCGAGGCCGGCCTGAATGCCGAGGATGTCGACTATCTCAACGCGCACGGCACCGGCACCAAGGCCAACGATCAGATCGAGACGGCGGCGATCAAGCGCGTCTTCGGTCAGCACGCCTATTCAATGTCCATCTCTTCTACCAAGTCCATGCACGCGCATTGCCTCGGTGCGTCCGGCGCGCTCGAGTTGATCGCCTGCGTGATGGCTATCCGCGAGGGCGTCGTGCCGCCGACGGCCAATTATCGTGAGCTGGACCCCGATTGCGATCTCGATATAACGCCCAATGTGTCGCGCGAGCGCAAGGTGCGCGTGGCACTGAGCAACTCCTTGGCCTTTGGCGGCACGAACGCGGTTCTGGCGTTCAGGCAGGTGTAGAAGCCAAGAGAGATGCCTCCTGCAACATTATCTCCCGGATCCAGATGCTTGCCGGATCGCTGTTGTGAAGGGCCGGCCATTGGAGGGTCTCGGTAAATCCGGGAAGTGG
>NZ_VLKT01000151.1 GCF_007830515.1 Mesorhizobium tianshanense | reverse complement strand
TTAGGGCAAGGAGGCCGCCTCGACCCAATCGCAACTCGTCGCGGCGAAAAGAACGCCCGGCTTAATCACCGACTTCTTCAACACAATCGACCCTTTCCGGACCTTGCCCTGTCGAATTCCTTCCCCCAAGCTGACATTGGCAGGGACCGCAGGCTTGGCCAAGAGCGCTCTCCGAAAGTTCGACTTCGAAGATCGGAGGAGTGATCAACAGAATGGACGCTGCCGATGTGTGGCCCCGGGCGGAGTTGATCGCCTTTGCCGCTATCAGCGCTACGCACTACTGTTTCCCTGCATTGATAAATTGCACCCAAAACCGAATCGCCTCGGCCACCCATCCTTCCGCGCTTGTATTTGAGCCGACACCGAAGCCGTGGCCGACATCCCTGTATTTGCGGTATTCGACATCCACGCCTGCGTTGCGCAGCACCACAACGCGCCGCTCCATCGCTGACGGAGGCACTATTCCATCCCGCTCGCCGACGACAACAAAGGTAGGGGGTTCATCAGCAGATGTGTCCGAGTGGCCGGTGTAAGCCATCACGACGGTCGCCGGCTTGGGAAGGTCGGGACCACCATAAGCGGCAACTCCGTACGAGCCGATCGCCGCGGCCATTCGCGCTCCCGCCGAACTGCCCCATCGCGAATAGGCGGCGGTGCTTACCCGGAGCGCCTCGGCATTTCGGAAGATGTATGAAATGGCGGCAGCCAGGTCTTCGGTGGCAACTCTACCGCCATAGCCGAGGCGGTACTTCAACACGAAGACATTGTATCCCGCCTTGCTGATCTCAGCGGCATATGGAAAGCCCTCGTGGACGGAGCCGACATAGGAAAAACCGCCGCCGGGAGCGACGACCGCGAAGGGCGCACCCGGTTTGCCCCGGAAAAGGAACAGGCCCGTATTCACGAGGGCCGGCTCCGCCTGCTTTTCCTCGGGTGTATAGAAGTCATAGAAAACGGTGTTGCCGTCGGTGGCATCGTCAATCATGCGATTGAGCGCCGAAATCACAACATCAGGGTCGACATTGCTATGACACGGCAGAAGCGAGCCGATATCGCTGATCCGCATATTTTCATCGTAGGCGCGATCATCCCAAGGCAGGAGCAATCGCGCGTGGCCTGCAAGAGATGGTCGCCATGGGAACTCTGCCCTTCGGCGGTCGGCGCATTGTTGTTGTAGGTGCCGGGGGTAGTGACAACCGTTCCGCCGACCGCCAAGCTCCCCTGATCCTGGATTACAAGGTGCTCCTTTTGATCGGCCATTGCGTCGGTTGAGGCCAGCATGGCCACAACGACCAACGATGACGCTGCGTACCGATTTCGTGAATTCAAAGCACCTATCCTTCTCAAACCTTTCGCTCCGTTGAGAAGGTAGCGATACCTGCATTCATTGATTAGATGCCGATATCCGTATGCGTCTTTAAGCTCAACTTAACAATTTGGATGAGTGGCTGACCGCGACCGAATGGCGGCTTTCGAGCGGCTCATGAAGGTCTGTTCATGGCGCTCTGTGATGCCCGCATCAAGAAGCCGAGTCATGATTCTTGCAAGGGGTGAAGCGATCAAAGTTCGACCCGCGCGCTGGCACGCTAGGTTGCCCGGTTTGCCGGAAGGAATAATCACTTGCGGCCGAGGAGTATGAAACGTGCGGTGCCCCCCGCCGCAGCGACAGCCTTCGCTATTCCTTC
>NZ_VLKT01000150.1 GCF_007830515.1 Mesorhizobium tianshanense | reverse complement strand
TCGAACAGCTCGTGGATGCACTTGTGCGACGGATAGTCCGCTTCCGTCCGGTTCAGCTCCTCCAGCAGATGGGCGCGCTCGGCGGCCGGCAGGATGTCGAGCTCTCGCACCGGCTTGTCGGGCGCCTGCTCCAATGCCTCGGCCAGCTCTTCGAGCGCCCGCTGCATGTAGCCGCAGACCCGGTCCCCACAGATCGGCTCCACCACCTGTGCGGTGAGGCCGAGCGCATCGCCAAAATCCTCCACCGACAGGCTCAGCGGATAATTGGTGCGCTCCTCCTCGCCCAGCCATTCGATGCCGGCCAAGACATCGTCCGTGCTGGCGGCCGGCGTGTTGTGGCGATAGTTCATGAGCGCACTGAACAGCGGCGCCGGTGCTGCAACGCCGCTGCAGCGCTGCGCCAGCGCCAGCGAGGCATGCTCACGCGCCAGCAGCTGCGAAAGCCGCCCATGCGTGGCCCGCACGCTCGCCTCGACCCCGGTGCCGTCGAGGTCGAGCCGCACCGGCAAGGTGTTCATGAACAGGCCGAGCGCGCGGTCGGCGCCGGCCCCGGCCTGCATGCGGCCAAACAGCACCGTGCCGAACACAACCTGCTCGCGCCCGCTGCTCAGCGCCACCACCTGGCCCCAGGCCAGGTGACAGAGGCTCGCCAGGCTCACACCCAGCCGCCGCGCCTGCGCCCGCAGCCGATCGTTGAGCGCGGCCGGCAGCATCCGATGCGCCTCGCCGACCCCGCTGCCATCGCCATGAACCTCGCTTAAACCGAACGGCAGGCTCGGCTCCTCGATGTCGCCCAGCATCTCCCGGAAGAACGCTTCATGCTCTTCGGACGAAGCTCCGAGACGCGCCTGCGCCACCAGATTGCGAAACGGCTGCGGCGCACCAAGCTCATGCGCGCGACCCTCCAGAACCGCCCGCACCTCGCCTCGCATCACTTCCGAGGCGGTGTGATCCCCAATCAGGTGATGATGCAGCTCCAAAAGCAGCCAGCGCCCGCTGCCCGGCTCGCGCGCGATCACAAACCGCAACAAGGGCGCCCGGCCAAGCTCGAGGCGATATTGGCGCGGATCGTACCGGCGCTTCAGCTGCTCATGACCGGGACCGCCATTCTCGTCCAGCTCGACCTCGGCAACCTCCAGCCGCGCACGACGCCACACCACCTGGGCCGGGCTCGACAGTCCCTCCCAGACAAAGGCCGTGCGCAGCACGTCGTGACGGTCCACCACTTGCTGGACCGCATCAAGATAGCGCTCCAACAGGGCGCGATCGGCAAAGGCCATCTGCGAGACCAGCAGATACGGATCGCCCTTCCCGGCCAACAGGTGATGGAACAGGATGCCGTCCTGCAGCGGCGACAGGCCATAGATATCCTGGATGTTGCCGACCCCGCCCGGCACCGTCGCTACCACCCGGTCGATCTCTTCCTGGTTCAGCTCGATCAGCGGCAGCATCGGCGGCGTGATCGCCAGAGTGTGCTCGTCGATCAGGTTGGCCGGCACCGCCACCTCGCTATGGCTGCCAAGGCTGGCGGCCAGATCGCAAAGCACCGGCCGGGCCAACAGGGTGCGCACCTCAACCCCGAGCGACTGCCGCCGCAGCCGCTCCATCAGTTGCACCGCCAGCAGCGAATGGCCGCCGAGCTCGAAGAAGTGGTCGTGGCGGCCGACCCGCTCGAGCCCCAGAAGCTCGGCCCAGATCGCGGCCAGC
>NZ_VLKT01000149.1 GCF_007830515.1 Mesorhizobium tianshanense | reverse complement strand
CGGCGCCTGACGCGGCTCGCGGAAAAGCGCCCAACAGCGGCCACATCGCCGCTTAGGCCGCCAAAACCTCATCGCCGTGCATCAAGGCGGCTAGCACGGTTAGACGCGGCTGGATGTGGGTGAGAGCGGGCAAGACGATGCCGATGCCGCCTGCCGCGTCGATGAAGCCGGTAAAGCGCAACAGCCCTGGATATTCGACGGGCCACGGGGTCTGCCACATCGCGGCCAAGGCCTCGACGGGCATGAAGAGCTTCTGGAAGCCGAACAGGATGAAGGCGACGAAAATCAGCACTTGGGCGATCCAGAGGCTGATCCGCAGGAACTTGCCTGCGGGCGGTTTAGCGGAGGGGGAGGCTAAGCCTTGCATGGGAGCTCCTGATGATGGGTGAATGGGAGTCGTTGGCGGGGAAATAGCCCTCGATATCGATCGAAAAAAGCTGGATAATATCAAAGATAATGATCCACTAAATGGATACATCATGCAGCCGAACCCAACCCTCGATCAGCTCCAGGTTTTCCTTGCCGTGACCGAAAGCGGCAGTTTCTCGGGCGCTCCGCGGGCGCTGAACCGCGCGCAATCCGTGGTCAGCTATGCGATTGCCAATCTGGAAGACCAGTTGGGCCTGGCGCTTTTCGACCGGACGGTAACAAAGCGGCCGCAACTGACCCCTGCGGGGAAAACCGTGCTGGAAGATGCGCGGCGCTTGCTTGGCGACCTTGACCTCATGCGCGCGCGGGTGAGGTCGCTGAATGAAGGTCTGGAAGGAGAGTTGAGCGTCGCCATCAGCAGCATCATGCCATCAGGCATCGTCGTCGAGGCGGCTGCGCGCCTTTCGCAGCCATTTTCCGACCGTATCGCTGAACGTGACGGTTGGCACGCTGGGGACTGTGGTCGATGCGGTCATTTCCGGGAAGGCCGTGATCGGCTTTGGCGGCTCGCTGGCGGATAGCCCCGATCAGATCCGTTTCGAGCGGATTGGCCATACCGCAATGGCTCCTGTTGCCGCGCCGGATCATCCGCTGGCAGAGCTGAGGCGGCCCCTGTCGCCAGCCGATGTGCGCGACGAAACCCAACTTGTTGTCTATGACGCCTCGGGCCTCACACGGGGGCGCAATTTCAACGTATTCTCGCTCAAGACTTGGCGGGTCAGCGACAATGCGACCAAGCATCTTTTCATCCGCGGCAGCCTTGGCTGGGGCGGGCTTCCGGTATCACTGGTGCAGGAGGATATCGCCAGCGGGCGCCTTGTCGCACTGCATTTCCCGGCTTTCAACCAGCCGGAATACCCCATTTACGCCATCGGCAATGTCGCCGCCCCGCCCGGACCCGCAGCGCGGTGGCTATCGGCCGAGGTACGGGCAAGGTTCGCTGGGGGAACCGGTTAGGATTCCGTCCCCTCCCGCAAACGACCCCTGGAAAGCAGATGACGCGGATAACCGCCATTCGGTGGTTGTCACACAAGGACGGTGGTGGGTCGAGGCGGTATGCCAAGACGAATAACGGGAACGAGTGCGTGCCAGGACATTGCGGTCATTTTGCAAAATATCTGCGCGTCGCAGATACCTCGAAGCTTGCGCGCGATAGCTACACGTCGATCACGATGGCGCCAACTACCTTGCGCGCTTCGGCCGCGCGGTGCGCCTCAACAATGTCGTTGAGCGGAAAGCGCGCGCCGATGTCGACAGCGACATGCTCTTCGTTAATCGCATTGAAAAGGTCGGCGGCATTTGCACGGAATGT
>NZ_VLKT01000148.1 GCF_007830515.1 Mesorhizobium tianshanense | reverse complement strand
ATGCGCGGGCGGCCTATGAGGCGCCGCGCGGCGAGATCGAGACGACGCTGGCGCAGATCTGGGCGGAGCTTCTGGGGGTCGAGCGGGTCGGACGCGACGACCACTTCTTCGAGCTCGGCGGCCACTCGCTCCTGGCCGTGCAGCTCTCGAGCCGGCTGTCGCGGGCTGTTGGCGTGGAACTGCCGCTATCGACGCTGTTCGCCAGGCCAGTGCTTTCCGACCTGGCGGCGCGCCTTGTCGAGCAGTTGAGCCGCTCCGGTCCGCAAGACCTGCCGGCGATTGTGGCTGTGTCGCGTCATGAGCCGCTTGTGCTGTCGTTTGCGCAGCAGCGGCTGTGGTTTTTGGCGCAGCTGGACGAGGGCAGCACCAACTATCACATTCCGCTGGCCTTGCGGCTGCGTGGAGTGCTCGACCGCAGCGCCTGGCAGCGCAGCCTCGACCGTCTGTTTGCGCGTCATGAGGCGCTGCGCAGTGTCTTTGTCGCACCGGAGGGCAAGCCCTGGGTTGAGGTTCTGCCGCCGGATGCGGGACTGCCGGTACTCGAGCACGATCTGCGGGACAGGCCGGATGCTGACGCGGCGCTTTTGGATCTGTGCCATGAAGAGGCGCGCACGCCGTTCGATCTTGCGGGCGGGCCGCTGATCCGCGGGCGTCTGATCCGGATGTCGGATGAGGAACACGTCTTCCTGCTGACCCAGCATCACATCGTCTCGGACGGCTGGTCGATGGGCGTGCTGGTGCGTGAACTCAGTCAGCTTTACCGGGCGCTCGAGGCTGGACAGGACGATCCTTTGCCGCCGCTGGCGATCCAGTATCCGGATTATGCCGCCTGGCAACGGCAATGGCTGTCGGGGGAACGGCTGCAGAAGCAGGCGCAGTATTGGCGCAACGCCCTGTCAGGTGCTCCGGCCCGTCTTGTCTTGCCGACGGACCATGCGCGGCCGGCACAGCAGTCGTTTGCCGGGGCGACGGTTCCGATCGTCATCGATGCGGAGATGACGCGGGGTCTGAAGCGGCTGAGCCGGCAGCATGGCACGACGTTGTTCATGACGGTGCTGGCGGCCTGGGCGGCGGTGCTGTCGCGTCTGTCGGGGCAGGACGACCTTGTGATCGGCGTGCCGAGCGCCAATCGAGGCCGGCGCGAGATCGAAGAGTTGATCGGCTTCTTCGTCAACACCCTGGCGCTTCGGCTGGACCTGTCGGACGAGCCGAGCGTGTCGGAACTTCTGGAGCGGACGCGGCGCACGGCGCTGGCAGCGCAGGAGCATCAGGACCTGCCCTTCGAGCAGGTCGTGGAGATCGTGCAGCCGCCCCGGCATCTTGATCACACGCCGTTGTTCCAGGTGATGTTGGCCTGGCAGAACAACGCCGTCGGATCGTTCGATCTTCCCGGGCTGAGTGTGGAGGCTGCCGGGGATGGGCTCGATCAGGTCAAGTTCGATCTGGAGCTGAGCCTGGGCGAGCATGGCGAGGAGATCGCCGGAACGTTTGGTTATGCCACGGCGCTGTTCGATCAGGCGACGATCGAGCGGCAGCGTGGTTATCTGCTGGCGCTGCTGCGGGCGATGGTTGCCGATGCCGGGCAGCCGGTCGGCCGGATTGAACTGCTGCCGGCTGAGGAGCGCGCGTATCTGCTGGAGGAGCTGAACCGGACGGCGGCGGCCTATCCGTCGGATCGGTGCATCCATGAGCTGTTCGAGGCGCAGGTGCGCAAGGCGCCGGAGGCGGTGGCGCTGGTCCATGACGACGAGCGGTTGAGCTATGGCGAGCTCAACGCGCGGGCCAACCGTCTGGCGCATCATCTGATCGGGCTCGGGGTCAGGCCGG
>NZ_VLKT01000147.1 GCF_007830515.1 Mesorhizobium tianshanense | reverse complement strand
GTCACTCCCTGAACGCAAAAGGTAACTTTTGTCAGCCGATGGCGATTTCCCGTTGGAAGGCGATGACGTTTTTCCGGACGACGGTATCGTCGTGTGCATCGGGAGCGAGTGGCGGATGATGACGGTATCGTCGTCGACCAAGACGTCCTTGACCAGCAAGCGGACAATCCTCTGTCGGTCGCTGACGTCCAGCGATTGCGCCGATGCCCGTAATTTCTGGAGGAAGGCGGTCAGCGTCTCGGCGAGACGCAGGAATGTCATGCGATCGGCGGCCTGATCGCGGATCGCCTGCAATTCGGTGCGCATGGTCTGCTCGCGGGCACGCAGCTCCGGCATGCGACGGCGCAGTTCCTCCAGCGACAGGAGATCCTCCTGGTAGGCGGTCACCAACCGTTCCATGCTCTTGCTGACGCGCACGAGCTCCCGTTCGAGGGCCTCTTGCCGCCGTTTCGTCGGCTCGGCCGCACGGGCCGCGTCAAGACGCCGGTCGAGCTCGGCGCGGATCAGCGTGGGGTCCTCGATCAAGCGCATCACCTCCCGCCACACCACTTCATCGAGCAGATCCTGACGGATCGGCCGGCTGTCGCATACAGATCCGCCGAGATGGCGCCAGCTATCCGCCCCGAGGCAGCGGTAGTAGTGGATTTTGCGCGCCGACGTACGGGTCGATGTGCGTGATAGCGCGTAGCCGCATTTGCGGCAGGACACCAGCCCCTGCACGATGCTTGGTTCGATGGTCCGGCGCGGGGCGAAGCGCTTGTTGTCGGTCAGGCGTTCGGCCGCCAACGCGAAAGTTTCTTCCGTCACGATGGCGGGAACGGGCACTTCGATCCATTCCTCGCGCGGCCGCTCGTGCTGGCTGGTATTCTCGCTGAAGCCCGCCCGGCCCGACAAGCGGAACGGCTTCGTCACCTTCTGCCGCGGTGCGACCTGTGTCTTGCCGAAGCAGGCCGTTCCCTTGTAGGCGGGATTGCGTAACATCCCCCACACCACCGACCGTTCCCAGCGGGTGACGCGCCGGCGCGTCGGTAGTCCCATCTCGTTGAGAAGGCGAGCGAGGGCGCCAATGCTCAGGCCGCCGACCGTATAGTTCTCGAACACCAGTCGCACCACTTCCGCCTCGACTGCATCGACTTCATAGCGCGCCGGCGCGTCATTCGTCTTACGAATATACCGATAGCCGTAGGGCGCCCCACACAGCACGGAGACTTCGCCGGCCCTGGCCCGGTGGCGCTTGCCGCGCCGCGAGCGTTCGAGAATTTGGGCCCGTTCGTACTCGGCGATCATGCCTTGGAACTGCAGCATGAGCTGGTCTTCCGGGGTGCCGGAATGCGGCGCTTTGATGAAGACGGTCTCGACACCGTGACGAGCAAACTCCTCCGTCAAGAGAACCTGATAAGCATATTTTCTGCTCAACCGATCCGGGGAATGGATCAAGACAGCCTCGATGTGGCCCTCGGCCGCCAGGTCGCGCAATCTCTCCAGCCCCGGCCGCACCAGGCTGGCACCGCTGAACCCCGCGTCTTCCATGATCCATTCATCGGGCACGCTGAACCCTTGCTCGCGGGCGAACGCGACCAGCGCCGCCGTCTGGCTGGCAATCGTGTTGTCCTCCTTCTGCTGATCGGAGGACACCCGGGCATAGATCGCTGCGCACCTCATCGCTTCCCTCCCTTACCCGTGGACCCGCGCCGACGATGCGAACCCGCTCCGCAACCAGGATCCCGTAGACCTGTGCCAACTTGGCTGGCAGCAGGCGGTCAAAGACGGGCTCGAGAAGGACGCTGCGAACATCGCTCTCCCGCCGCTCAGCCATGGCCGTCGGCTTCGCCGAGAAACGCCCGAAGCGCCCGACCCACCATGGCGCTGATCGTCGT
>NZ_VLKT01000146.1 GCF_007830515.1 Mesorhizobium tianshanense | reverse complement strand
ATAGGAAAAGTCCCAGGTCGAGATGATCGAGGATGGTCCCAACTGGTAGGCGATGGCCGTGCCGACGCTGCCGATCAGCATCGTCATGCTCAAAAGCCCGATCAGCGCCCATTGGGTCCAGCCCATTGGAATCCACTCGCCCATGAACAGGCTTTGCCCGCCCTCGCTCCCTGCCATCACGGTCGCCAGGCTCGCGCCACCCCCGAGAAAGATGGCAATCAGGTTGAAGATCAGCGCCAGAACGAAGGGGTTTTCGCTGCGGCTCTTGGTGCGCGTGAGTACCATCGCCAGAGCGTAGAGAATCGCGGAAACCAGCGGCATCACGGCATGGATGCTAAGATCGCCGGCCTGCGGTTTCAGCATGAGCAGCACACCGACGAAGCCGAGGGCGACTCCGACCCAACCTTGCACACCGACAGGCTCCTTTATCCCGAAGGCCGCAAAAAGCGTAATGAACAGCGGGATCGTGTAATAGACCGCCGCCGCCATCGAGAAGTCGAGGCGCGGTAGCGAAGCGTAGTAGATCAGCAGGCTCGACAGAAGCAGGCTGCTTCGCACGATGGCCCAGCCAGGATAGGCCGGGCGTAACGAAACCTGCGGAAAGCGCCATTTCAGGATCGCGATCAACAAGGGCAGCGTGACGCAGGACCGCAGGAAAATGAACTGCGACAGCGGCATGTCCGAGATCGTGACCTTGATGATCGCATCGGCGATGGAAAGCGTCAGGTCAGTGAAGACCATCGCCGCAACGGCGATGCCCACCCTGTCCGCCTTGGGAGCCGTCTGACTGATCGACATTTTCGCGTCCCCTTCTTCGGGCGCCGAGGTTACCGAGCCGAGAACGTTCCAACAATTCTAATTATACGGAAAGATTGTCCGTGGTATTGTACAATGAGCAACGACACGAAAGAGGATGCGGGGCTTTGGACAGCGTAAACGACATGATCCTTTTGGCCGAAGTCGCCGAAACGGGCAGCTTTACCCGTGCCGGGGGGCGGATCGGGATGCCCAAATCCACGGTCAGCCAGCGCATCGCCCAGCTTGAGGCACGTCTGGGACTGCGGCTCCTCAACCGTTCAACCCGGCACGTAAGCCTCACGGGCAGCGGCCAAATCTATCTCGAATACTGTCGCCGTGTTCGCGCAGAGGTCTCGGCCGCGAACATGGCGATGACCAATCTGAAGGAACAGCCTGTCGGGACGCTGAAGATCACCTGCCCAGAGGTAACAGCCAGCTATTTCATGCCGACCTTCCTACACGGATTTACCACGCAGTTTCCCCGGATCACGGTGGAGCTGATCGCCACGAACCGGCATCTCGACATCATCCGCGAGCGGGTTGATTTCGCTTTTCGCGTTGGCACGACCACAGGTCAGGACCTGATCGTGCGGCGTGTCTCCTCGATCAAACGGATTCTCGTCTCCGCCCCGGCCTATCTGGCAGCTGGCAGTCCTCTTCGGGAACCGACCGATCTTCTAAATCACCGCTGCCTGGTGCATGATGCGCAGCCCGAATGGGTGTTCTCGTCAGACGACACACCGATCGTCATGCGGCCGCCTGCGGCCGCGACTTCGGATTCTATGGGGTTTCTGCTGCAATCCTGCATCGCGGGCGGCGGGGTCGCGCTCCTTCCCGCTTATGTGTGCCAGCCGTCCGTCGCGGTCGGCCGCCTCGTGGATCTGCTACCGGGCTGGGAAATTCCACCCTATGAAATGATGCTGATCTTCCCCAACCTGAAGAACCAGTCCAAGGCGCAGGCCGCATTCCGCGATTATGTGAATACCTTCGACTTTTCAGCGTTTGTCGTTGGGCGATAGCCGGAACTTCCCGAGTCTGACGGCCGCTTTGTTCCGCAAAGCGGACTATCTGTCGCAAAATTCCTACAGACCGTGTGGAAACCCGTCCGGTGATCAGGGGTAGGATCGGATCCTGGGGGCTTTTACCGTTTCAGCGGATTTCTCGGTTTCGGACGTTTATA
>NZ_VLKT01000145.1 GCF_007830515.1 Mesorhizobium tianshanense | reverse complement strand
CCCGCCGTGAATTTTTCAGGCTAGCTGACAGAGGTCCTTCCACCTGGCACCCGCCCTTCGACGAAGGGCCGGTAGTCTGAACCGCCTTTGACGACAGCGTGCACGACGCGGGCCATCTTGGCAGTAATTGCGGTCATGGCCTTGCGGCGCAGATCGGGATTGTCGCGATCCCTCGCGATGTAGCGTTCGAACTTGTGTCGAAAGCCATTCTCACGCTGACGGATGGCGACTTGCCCGGCGATCCACAGGGTTCGGCGCAGCCGAGCATTGCCGAATTTGGAAAGGCGGGTCTGGCCGCGATATTGGCCTGACTGCTGGGTTGAGAGATCTAGCCCGCAGAATTTGAGAAACTGGCGGTGATGATGGAAGCGGCGCAAATCTCCGGCTTCGGCAATGATCGTCAACGCGTTGATCGGCCCGATGCCCGGGATCTGTCGCAGGAGCTGGTAATCCTGGCTGTGCCGCAGCAGTTCGTCGGCCTGCGTTTCGATCTCATTGCGTTGCCGGATCAGGCTGCGTGCTTCGGCAATGACCATCCGGAACATACAAATGGCAGGGGCATCAAGCGGCAACGGCAATCCGATCGATGTGCGTGCCGTCTCGTAAATATCCATCAGAATCTGCGTCTTGCTGACCTTGCGGCCGACGACATCCCACGCGGCTGTCACAAACTCTTCCTTCGTCAGCGTCGTGATACTTGCCGGTGTCGGAAAGGCATCGAGGAAAGCGAAGAACCAATCGCTGCGGCTGTTTCCACGGAAGCGATCGATCTCGGGGAAATATAGCGGCAGATAATGCGTCAGGATGCGGTGCTGTATCTCGGTCTTGGCCCTTGCGATCGCTTCATGGGTCTTCGACAGCTCCTGCACATCGTTGATGCCGGCGCGCAGTGGATCATGGTAGCGCTGGGTCGCCTGGATCCTGAGCATGTGCAGCATCACCTGCGCATCCTTGGGATCGTTCTTGTCCCAGCTGTTGTGCAAAGCCTCACGGGTTCGGGCGAGTGCCAGCGACGACACCAGCCGCACCTCGAAACCGGCTTCAGCCAAGCGCCATGCAATGGGTCGGTGATAGTTCCCGGTCGCCTCGAAGGCGCAGATCACGGGTCTGCCATAGGCCTGAAGGATCTCGATCAGACGGTCATGCTCTGCACGGCTGTTGAGGACCGGCAGCCGGCGGCGGCGTCTATGGCTTGGGTCTTCGATCAGAACTTCATTGCGAACCTTGGCGATGTCGATGGCTACCAACACCGCATCGGCGGGTATAATATTTGCGCTGGTCATGGTCGGTCTCTCCGAATGGGTTGTGAACACTCACATTCTAGAGAAACCTTGACTGGCCATGGCCGCCTCGAGCGGTGCGCGCTTGCAGCGAAAAGCTGCGCGCACCGCTGTCGCGGCGGCTACCTCTCTTCCTTCCGTAGGTGCTACGGAACCGAGCTGATCTCGAATACCATCCTGGCATGGCAGGAAGATCGGCATGTCGAATGGCACAACATCGCACCGGCAGCGGATGCAACACGCCTTCGTGGAACGCTTCAATGGCCGGCTGCGCGATGAGTGTCTCAACGAGCGGCTCTCCACCAGCTACCGGCAAGCACGCAACAGCATCGAAGAATGGGGGATCGACTACAATCCTGTTTCATAACACCCATCTGTAGCCGCCAATCCAATGGATCAGCAGGACGATCTCGGAGGCTTCATCATCATATCGGCGACCACCTCTTGGATCACCGTGCGGGCGATGCACTTTTTGAGCCTGGCGTCCGTCGTTGGTGCAGACCAGACGCTGCGAAGGTCTGTAGCCAGCGCCGTAATATCCGTTGCCAACACAGGTGATGGCCTCGGCGTCGTGAACGCGGATAATCCGGGGAGCACGTCGGATCCTTCAAATCAATTTACAAGATCTTTACGATCGCCAGTCGTTGACAATGGTATGTTCACCGCAAGTCTGAGGTCAGGCACGGCTGAAAAA
>NZ_VLKT01000144.1 GCF_007830515.1 Mesorhizobium tianshanense | reverse complement strand
GCCTAATGGAGGACGGGAATGTTTGGTAGGGCTTTCTCCCCAATTGTCGGTTTCGTTTGTCACGCCCGGTGGGCCAAAGTTTTCGTTTCCCCATGGAAGCTCCGGGGCTTCTCTACAGCGCTGTTTTGATTTGCGCGCTCAGCCCCTCCGCTTCGCCGCCCGGCAAGCCGGGCGGCGGCCCTTCGGGCTGGGGAAACGCGAACCGTCGATCGCTGGCAATCGTACCGCAAGCGGACGCGTTCCATCAATACTGCGAATCACGAGCCGGCAACCGCTTCGAAACACTCATTGAACACGGGCGGCGATGAGGCCGAGAATCCGGGGATGCGCCACGATCATCATCCCTGCTTCCTGCGCCGCATCGATCTCAACCGGAACCTGGCGCGCATCTATATTCTCATCCTTCAGCCGACCCTCTTCGGCGAGATGCCGCTCGTCCGCAGCGGGGGGCGTATCGGCACACGCGGCCGCGAGAAGTTCGAGCTGTTCGAAACTACCGACGAAGCGGCGGCAGCTTGGTCAAAGCTCGCCATCTGCAAAGCACAAGCGAGGATATTCCGACACGCGCTGGCGCGACAAACGGCCATCACCGAAGAGCAAGGCGAAGATGGCGGCAGATGCCCGCAGCCTTTTCATGCTCCCACTCCGAAGTGCTCGAAGGCGCTGTCGCCAGCAAAACTGAGGACGGCCTCCCTCAAGCCACTTCAACAATGATCCTGCGAAATGGCGCCGGCTTTATCCGACGAACGCCTCGCGCAACCGAGCGAACATGCCGGGCTGTCTCCCGTTAAGCGCTGCACGGATGTGACGGGCCGCCGTTGCCGCGTTGACCGTCGCGCCGAAATGGCAATAGCAGATGACCTCGTGCAATTGCCTGTCGGTCAGTTCGAAGAATCGCTTCGCTTCGCCGTAGCTGTCGTTTTCCAACCCGGCGGCGCGGAGGACAGGATCCTCGAAAGCGACCGAGATCGGCGAGCTGTCGCCGCGCATGGCCGCGCGTGCTCTAACCGGCTGATACTCGGTCTGGAGCAGCGTCGAGAGGCGCCGGTCCGGATCCCGTTCGAGGAGTTCCGCCCAACGCTCAAGACGTTCGCTGCGCGACATCGCCTGGCGCGGATAGTCCTGATCGACCTTGGCGACGATCTGCAGTTGCTCAAGCGCCTGATGCTTCATTTTGGCCTCCTATTCGACGATAGTTGGTCCCACCCATTTCCGACTTGATCCGGCAGAAAGCGTGACTCCAACGGATAGTGAAGTCCAATCACGATGACGCCTGGAGGGCTTCGTTCACGAAAATGTGGAGGCTTCGCAAGGATCTGGCCATCTAAGTTGGCGAACGCGGTCAAATGCGCGGCTGTTCGTCGATGTCAGTCTTGAGTCCGTGCCGATCGAGGTGATCGACGGGCAGAGTCTGTGCTGGCGTGGCCCGGCTCCATAGTTGAGCGGAAGCCATCGGTCCAGGCTGTGCATCGTCAGGATGGTAGCTGAACCAGCGAAACAGCCAATCAGGGGTCCCTTCGACCTTCAGAGACTGAGCAGTCGGCTGCCGCCAAGCGAGAATGAGGATCTCTCACTGCTGCGGCGCTGGCAACGGTGTGCCACCAAACCAACCAGCCGCATACGCAATCACGATCAATACCACGATCACGGCTACCACGCCGTACCAGAGGCGGCTGTTCTTGAAATCCATCGTTACCTCCCTGCCCGCTACGTGTTGGCCACTGGGCGAATTCCTTGAGCCTTTGGCCGTCATTTCCCAGACGAGCGACCCATTTGCCCTTTGGTAGGCACACAGTAGGCTGGATAAGGGGCTTTGAGAAGCGCACATACGACCGCGCCGGGCTGCTTTGAGGATATGGCTCCGACCGGTTACGCATGTTTCACAAGGTGAAATCGATCTGGATGGCGTCTTACGCTCACCGCCCGCCGCGCTTGAAGCACGCGCTGTGCGCCAGCAGGAGACCATCGCATTTGTCGACGTTTGTTCATACGCTGCGCATTTCGCAAAAGCCGGACAGGGGTTCCGCTAATTCCCGGACAGTGGTTTCGCTAATGTCGGGACAGTCTGGCGGCGTCGGTCCTCGGGT
>NZ_VLKT01000143.1 GCF_007830515.1 Mesorhizobium tianshanense | reverse complement strand
CGCTGGCGCAGATCTGGGCGGAGCTTCTGGGGGTCGAGCGGGTCGGACGCCACGACCACTTCTTCGAACTCGGCGGCCACTCGCTCCTGGCCGTGCAGGTGCTCAGTCGAGCATTAGATCTTGGGCTGAACTTTAGCGCCGCCTACCTCTTCCAAGCCCCTGTTCTGAAGGAACTTGCATCGAAGATTCATTTGGAGCCACAGCCCAGTAGTCCGGGAGTGATTTCCGTTCGCGCAACCGGATCGCAACCACCGCTCTTCTTTGTTCCCACGGGTTTGGGAGATTGTTCCTATGTCCTCAAGTTGGTGGAGGAAATGGACATAGACTGTCCTGTCTACGCTCTGCCATGGCCCCCTTTCAATAACCTTTGCCCACCAATTCTTGAGGCGATAGCCACGGAGACCATCGTGGCGATTAGAAAGATCCAGCCGCAGGGTCCGTATCGCTTCGCTGGATACTCATCAGGCGGGATCTTGGCTTACGCTCTAGCCCAGCTCTTACTGGGTCTCGATGAAGCTATCTCTTTCATGGCGTTGATCGATGTTACGTTACCTGCAAACGTGACAAAGATATCACCCATCCAAATGGTACGAGACGTCGTGCTCGATTCTTTTGAACCCTTAGATGATGAGAGCTTCGAAGTGTTGGAGCAATTTGCTGGACAAAGTTCAATCGCTCAGCTGCTTGAGAAGGGGCAGCAAATTGGGGCAATACCTCTGGATCGTAATCTCCATAACGATGTTTTGATGTATGAAAGGACCGCCCGGTTTCACGAGGCGCTGCAGGCGTACCAAATCCCAACCTTGCCAATTGAGATACATCAGTTTTATGCCGCCGAGGCTCTCTTCAGTTCTCGGGCACGACAAGCTGAGAGTTCGTTATGCCCAGAGGCACGTTCGCCTATGCGCGGCTGGGACCGGGTCTTGAGTCGAGGGGCCATTACTGCCGTACCGATTGGAGGCGACCACGTGACGATGGTGAGTGTTCTGGAAAACCGCAAGGCTCTGGCCCGAGCTATTTCTACGCGCTTAGCCGGGGGTTCTTGAAAAAGATCCCTAGCGAACTGCACCGAAGGTTCTGGCACCCAGACGAGGTTCAGTCTCGGATCGCGACAATCCCCAAATGTCGGAGAGTTCTGGCTCGGTCATCCAAAGATGGGGAGCATATGTGGTCTGCCGCCGCTGCTGATCGTCGCACGTCGACCGAGTCGAGCAATTTCAAGGCCAAGCTGCATTGGCTGATCTTCTCATTCGAAAAGCTCAAGGGGACCAGATAGAATGGAGACTATCACCATTGATCAACAGAACATCCTCGTCGGCATCCGTCCACTAGACCCGGCTGACGACTCCGCCTTGTACGCTTCCGAAGTTACCTCGTTGGGACGCGCTGTTGCCAAAGTTCGCCGCCAAAGCGGTGCTGCAAGAGTAGTCGCCAGAACACTCCTTGGGCAACTGGGATACCCACTACTGCCGATCCTAAAGACGCGCTCTGGTGTTCCGATCTGGCCACCCGGCATCGTCGGATCTTTGGCGCACCACGATACCGTAGCAGCCGCCGCCATTGCTGGGACGAAAAGGATTGCGGCTCTCGGCATCGACATTGAGCCTAATGAACCTCTGCCGGCGAACCTGATCGAATTCATTGCCACCCCTAACGAGCAACGCATGTACGATCTACAGCTGCTCAAGCGGCGGGACCTCTTCGTTTTGAAGGAGGCGGTATATAAGGCGTATTTTCCACTGCACAATCAGTTCATTGAATTCCAGGACGTGGAAATTGATATCTCTGCACGATTAGGGTACGTGGCGAAGGCAAATTGCACGTTTTCGCTCGAGTTACTTATTTCCAACAATGTAATCGGGTTGGCGTATTCGAGGCCGACATGCGGTGACGTTGCCCCTTTGGCTTAATCCGGTTTGAAGTTCGTTCTGGCCCAACGCGAGGACCAGAGAATGAAGCGCAGCCGTTTCAGTGAAGAGCAGATCATCGGGATTTTGAAAGAGCACGAGGCCATCGGGTTCCGTTGCAAAGTTTTGTCTGGTCAGAGAATTTGCCAGAGTGGTGGCAATCATGCGGCAGCGAGGATTTCGAACTGCTCGGCGAG
>NZ_VLKT01000142.1 GCF_007830515.1 Mesorhizobium tianshanense | reverse complement strand
CCTGAGGTGTAGATGACATAGGCGAGATGGCGTGAGGTCAGGCCAAGCGCGCGCGGATCCGGGTTCGAGGCGGGCAGTTCGGCCCAGGCCGGGGTCGCCGTCTCCGGATCGACCACGCTCACATCGGCCAGCGCCTCGGGGCCGAGTGCGGCACGGCCGGCCGCATCGGCCAGCAGCAGGTGCGGGGCGGCATCGCCGAGAACCTGCCGCAGCCGCGCGCACGGATAGGTCGCGTCCAGCGGCAGATAGGCGCCGCCCGCCTTGAGGATCGCTAGCAGTCCCACCACCATCGCCGGGCTGCGCTCCAGGCAGATCGCCACCGGCTGGTCCGGCCTGACCCCGAGCCCGATCAAATGATGCGCCAGACGGTTGGCCCGCGCATTGAGCTCGCCATAGCTCAACCGCTCGTCGTCATGGACCAGCGCCACCGCCTCCGGCGCCTTGCGCACCTGCGCCTCGAACAGCTCGTGGATGCACCGATCCCACGGATAGGCCGCCGCCGTCCGGTTCAATTCCTCCAGCAGATACGTCCGCTCGGCGGTCGGCAGGATGTCCAGTTCGCGCACCGGCATGTCGGGCGCCTGCTCCAGCGCCTGCGCCAGTTGCTCGAGCACGTGCTGCATGTAGCCGCAGACCCGATCCGCAGAGATTGGCTCCGCCACCTGCGCCGTCACGCCGAGCGCCTCGCCAAAGTCCTCCACCGACAGGATCAGCGGATAGTTGGTGCGTTCCTCACCGCCCAGCCATTCCATGCCCGACAGGACATCATCCGGTCCAGAACCGGCCATGGCCGCCGGCGTGTTGTGGCGGTAGTTCAACAGCGCGCTGAACAGCGGCGCCGGCGCCGCAACGCCGCTGCAGCGTTGCGCCAGCGCCAGCGAGGCATGCTCATGCGCCAGCAGCTCGGAAAGCCGCGCATGGGTGCTGCGCACGCCCGCCTCGACCCCGGTCCCGTCCAGGTCAAGCCGCACAGGCAGGGTGTTGATGAACAGGCCCAGCGCCCGGTCGACACCCGCACCTCCATGCATGCGGCCGAACAGCACCGTGCCGAACACCACCTGCTCTCGCCCGCTGCTGCGCGCCACCACCTGACCCCAGGCCAGATGGCACAGGCTGGCCAGGCTCACCCCGAGCCGCCGCGCCTGTTCCCGCAGCCGATCGTTGAGCGCCTGCGGCAGCATCCGATGTGCCTCGCCGACCCCGCTGCCGTCGCCGCGCACCTCGCTCAGCCCGAACGGCATGGTCGGCTCGTCGATGTCGGCCAACTGTTCCTGGAAGAACTCTTCATGCGCCTTGGCATCAACCCCCAGCCGCGCCTGCGCCACCAGATTGCGGAACGGCTGCGGTGCCGGCAACTCATGCGCGCGCCCCGCCAGCACGGCCCGCACCTCGGCATGCATCACTTCCAGCGTCGTGTGATCCCCGATCAGATGGTGCTGCAGCTCCAGCAGCAGCCAGCGCCCGCTGCCGGGCTCGCGCGCGATCACAAACCGCAACAACGGCGCCCGGCCAAGATCGATGCGCTGCCGGCGTGGATCAAACCGGCGCCGGAGCTCATCGGCGCCCGAACCGTCACAGGCATCCAGCTCGACCTCGCTCACCTGCAGCGGCGCTTTCCGCCACACCACCTGGGCCGGGCTCGACAGCCCCTCCCAGACAAAGGCCGTGCGCAGGATGTCGTGCCGATCCACCACCTGCTGAACCGCGCCAAGATAGCGCTCCAACAGGCCACGCTCGGCAAACGCCATCTGCGAGACCAGCAGATAGGGATCGCCCCGGCTGGCCAGCAGATGATGGAACAGGATGCCGTCCTGAAGCGGCGACAGGCCATAAATGTCCTGGATGTTGCCGACGCCGCCGGGCACCGTGGTGACGATCCGGTCGATCTCCGGCTGGGCTAGCTCGATGAGCGGCAGCATCTGCGGCGTAATCGCCGTACTGTACTCGGTGATCAGGTTGGCAGGGATCGCCACCTCGTGATGGCTGCCAAGGCTTGCGGCAAGATCGGCCAGCACCGGCCTGGCGAACAGGATGCGCACCTCCACCCCGAGCG
Organism: Mesorhizobium tianshanense; assembly: GCF_007830515.1. Classification (GTDB taxonomy): domain Bacteria; phylum Pseudomonadota; class Alphaproteobacteria; order Rhizobiales; family Rhizobiaceae; genus Mesorhizobium; species Mesorhizobium tianshanense. The sequence continues at coordinate 139 of NZ_VLKT01000142.1, read as the reverse complement.
ACAGCCGCCGCAGCCGCTCCATCAGCTGCACGGCCAGCAGCGAATGGCCGCCGAGTTCGAAGAAGTGGTCGTGGCGTCCGACCCGCTCGACCCCCAGAAGCTCCGCCCAGATCTGCGCCAGCGTCGTCTCGATCTCGCC
>NZ_VLKT01000141.1 GCF_007830515.1 Mesorhizobium tianshanense | reverse complement strand
TGAGCGGTCACTTCCAGATATGTGTGCCATGCTGGAGTTTACCGCGCCAGCTGCTGAGGCGGAATCCGATCAAATCGACTTTCCACACGGTCTGCAGGATTTTCGCGACAAACGGAGCAGATATTCGCGGCCATTGAAGGGATCGATGCCGGAACGTCTGCGCGAACGCTGCGGATCGGTTGCCGGGGCATAGTGATGGAAGGATGTTTCCATCGTCCCTATGCCGCTCGTCAGGCCAGGCAATTGCTGCTGGATAGCCTGGATCATTTCGGAGGCGACATACCCCTCCAGTCGTACCATACCGTCCATGATAGCCGTCTCCTTGATCACAGCGCCCGATTTGGTAAGCAGGGTCAGCAGGCGATTGAGGCTCTCCCCAGGAGCTTCGAGATGGAACTGGTCGATCGGCTCGCAGACGATGGTTTGCGCCGCCGACAGTGCCGCCGCCAATACCCAGGGCGTCAAGTGCCGGAAATCGGCCGCAGTGGTCGACGGCGAGCTCTGGCGGGCCGCCGTCATGGCCACGTGGCAATCGATGACCTGCCAGCCGAAGATGCCTTGCCTGAGCGTCTCGAACACGGTTTCCTCCACCGCCCGGTAGAAGCTTGCCGGCATCTGGCCCACATCCACTTCCAGAGCGAAACTGTTGCCCGCCCCTTCCGATCGTGGTTCGACGCGCAGGCCGACAGTCGCCAGGAACGGGTTCGGCTCCTTGAAAATAGTCTGAAGGCCGGTACCTGTTCCAACGAGCCGCTCTGCGCAGATGACGGTGCTGTCCTCGAACGTCGCTTCAACGCCGAAATCCGTCACCAGGGTCGATTGGATGACCTCTTTCTGCACTTCGCCATAGAGGGATACGAACATCTCGTTCGTATCCTCATTTCTGCGCAGGTCGATCAGCGGATCCTGTTCAGCCAACTGGTTTAGCGCCAGCCAGAGCGCCGCACTCTCAGACGGACGCTGCGCTTGAACGCGAGTTTCCAGCGTCGGCGGCGCAAAATGCGGCCTGATATCCGCGACGGCATTGGAACCCACCAAGTCCCCGATCCGGGCATTGCTGAGGCCGCTGACGTGGGCGATCTGCCCCGCCCTGAAGCTGTCGGCGCTGCGAACCTTGCCGGCTTCGAAGAGATGGATTCCGGTCACCCGTGCCGGTCCTTGAGGAAGATTCACATATTGCCGGAGCTGGACGGTGCCGGATGAGAGGTAGAGATAGCACAGCTTCTCGCCGCCCCATCCGCGTTCAATCTTGAAAATCTTGCCGGCGACTGCAGCCTCAGGATCGAGACGGCGACCGGGCAACAAGGTGGCAATCGCCGATGCCAAGGCCGGCAGACCGACGCCGGTCATCGCAGCGCCGGCAAATGCCGGCTGCACCATGCCGGCGGCGACTTGTTTCCGCAGCGCGCATTCAAGCCTCTCGGCGGTCAAACGATCCGGTGCCTGTAGATAATCGCCGAGCAGCGCATCGTCGTTCTCCGCCAAAGCCTCACACAGAGCGGTGAAAAGCGGTTCGCGGTCCGGATCGAGAACAGCCACCTCAGCAAGCTTACTGCCGGCATGGCTGACCGTTGACATGGCGATCGGGCGGACCGGCAACTGGCCGGCGATGGACCGTAGCACCTCGTCATAACGGGCGCCGAGGCGATCGACCTTGTTGACGAAGAAGACGAAAGGAACGGAAAGCCGCTGCAAGGCCCGCACGAGCACCCGCGTCTGCGCCTGGACGCCCTCGACCGCAGAAACGACGACGACGGCGGCATCGAGCAGCCCGAGCACTCGCTCTACTTCGGCGATGAAATCGGGGTGGCCGGGCGTATCGATGAGATTGATTATCGTATCGCCAAGGGTGAAGGAGACCACGGCGGCCTGGATCGTGATACCGCGCTGCCGTTCCAGCTCGTGGCTGTCGGTCTGGGTGTTGCCGCTATCGACACTGCCGAGCTTGTCAATGACGCCGGCATCAAAAAGGAGTCGTTCGGTTAGGCTAGTTTTTCCTGCATCCACATGGGCCAGGATGCCCAGATTCAAAGTGCGCATGAACCCTCAACTTCTCAGAAATTCGAACGTGATTTTCGTGAGAAGGGACTCGGCGCATTGGGACCTCTAGGAGCTAATGACTATGAATTCGCAAACTCAACTGTTTGCAGAGCCGCCGGCAAACTTAAAAGCTGTATCCAATCTTATGTCAAGAACGGCTATATCTCCGATTGCGGTCAGAAGGCGCATACAGCGGTTGTCGCAAATATCCCGCAGACCGTGTGGAAAGTCGATTTGATCGGATTCCGCCTCAGCAGCTGGCGCGGTAAACTCCAGCATGGCACACATATCTGGAAGTGACCGCTCA
>NZ_VLKT01000140.1 GCF_007830515.1 Mesorhizobium tianshanense | reverse complement strand
GAGTCACGTCGCAAACGCAAGCTGGAAGGAACAAGATGGCAGATCAACTGACCAACGAAATAATCGCAATGATCAAGAAGCGCGCCGCGGCGGAGGGCGGCAACATTGCGCCTGCCGCGGGCGGCGAGATAACGACTGCCACGGAACTGACTTCTCTCGGCATCGATTCACTGGGATTGGCGGACGTGCTCTGGGACCTGGAGCAGGCCTACGGCATCAAGATCGAGATGAACACGTCCGAGGCCTGGTCGGATCTCCAGAATGTCGGCGACATGGTGGAAGCCGTCCGCGGCTTGCTCACTAAGGAGGCGTGAATGGACAGGCGCGTCGTCATCACCGGAATGGGCGGGCTCTGCGGGCTGGGCACTGACGCCGCCTCCATCTGGAGGGGGATGCGCGAAGGCCGTTCCGCCATCGGCCCGATCGTCAATTCAGAGCTCCATGAGCTGAAGGGTACAATCGGCGCTGAGATCAAGGCGCTGCCGGAGCACGACATCGACCGCGGGCGGCTCATCTCCATGGGCCGCTTCAGCTTGCTCGCCGTGCTTGCAGCGCACGAAGCCATGCGACAGGCCGGACTTTCCTGCGATGAAGGAAATGCCGCTCGCTTCGGCGCGACAGTGGGCGTCGGTGTCTGCGGCTGGGACGCTATCGAGGAAAACTACCGCGCCATCCTTTTGGGCGGCGCGACCCGTGCCGAGATATTCACTGGACTAAAGGTGATGCCAAGCGCCGCTGCCACCCAGATCAGCTTGAGCTTCGGGCTGCGCGGGCCGGTACTCGGCATCACCTCCGCCTGTGCCTCCGGCAACCATGCGATCGCTTCGGCGGTGGATCAGATAAGGTACGGTCGGGCCGACGTGATGCTTGCCGGCGGAAGCGATGCGCCGCTCGTATGGGGCGTGCTGAAGTCATGGGAGGCAATGCGCGTGCTGGCTCCCGATACCTGCCGGCCCTTCTCCGCCGATAGGAAGGGCGTGGTGCTGGGCGAGGGTGCGGGCATGGCCGTCTTGGAAAGTTATGAGCATGCTGCTGCTCGCGGTGCAACGATCCTTGCCGAGATCGCCGGCGTCGGATTTTCCGCCGATGCCTTCCACATCGCCGCGCCGGCGGTGCATGGGCCGGAGGCTGCGATGGGCGCTTGCCTTGCCGATGCCGGGCTGAATCCCGAGGACGTGGACTACCTCAACGCGCACGGCACCGGCACCAAGGCCAACGATCAGATCGAATCGGCAGCCATCAAGCGCGTCTTCGGTGACCATGCGTATTCGATGTCCGTCTCTTCCACCAAGTCCACCCATGCGCATTGCCTCGGCGCAGCTAGCGCGATCGAAATGATCGCCTGCGTGATGGCGATCCGCGAGGGCGTCGTGCCGCCGACGGCCAATTATCGTGAGCCAGACCCCGATTGCGATCTCGATATCACCCCCAATGTGCCGCGCGAGCGCAAGGTGCAGGTGGCACTGAGCAACGCCTTCGCCATGGGCGGCCTGAACGCAGTTCTGGCATTCAGGCAGGTGTAGCCATGCGAGATGCCTCCTCTAACATTTCTCTCGGATCCAGATGCTTGCCGGATCACTATTGTGAAGGGTGGGCTATTGGACCGCCCCGGTAATGCGGGAAGTGGCAGCGAAAGCTGGACAATCCGCAGCGGCCCCGTCTTTGCGAAATTCTGCTGCTTGGACGTACTGCTACCCCTCGAGGTAAGCGAGCCCTGCGGGTTTGGCTCGAGGGTCTAAACTAAAGCTTTACGCGACTATGTCGGGAGGGCCCTGGGCCGGCCCTAGGACCGCTGTCGGCGCGCCAAGAAGCCACCGATGGTCCTGGCCCGAAATCGTGCATGAGATGGCCCCCGCATTGTGGGCCATCGGGCGAGAGGTCTCGCCGTCAAAGCGATCTCGGGCCAACATGCGACCCAGCGCCGAGGGCGGAGCCACGGTGGGGAACTCCCGTCGGTGATTATGTGCCGAGCCAGTCCGCCCGGCGCCTGTTCCGAACAACTCCCACTCCTAGACCAAGGATAGCCCCGAGCTGAAGACACGGAAGGCGGTACCAAACCCACGGATGAGAGTCTGATCAACCGTCGTTCTGAGCTCCACTTCTCGCCCCGTGCAGCTTCAGCCGATCCGACTGCTCGCAACACCTGCCGAGCAGCCGATCTCTCGCCTCAGTCTTGATAGGGAACATGAGAGTCGGCTTGAGGCGCTGAGTAAATCTAGGAGCGCGTGCGACGTCCCGGGGTCTTGCTTGGAGTTGCCATGCGGGACGCCTCCTGCAACATTATCTCCCGGATCCAGATGCTTGCCGGATCGCTGTTGTGAAGGGCCGGCCATTGGAGGGTCTCGGTAAATCCGGGAAGTGG
>NZ_VLKT01000139.1 GCF_007830515.1 Mesorhizobium tianshanense | reverse complement strand
GACAAGGCGAAGGTTTCATAGTGCGTCCTGTTCGGCTGATGGCACGGTAATGGAGGCAGGGCGGGCGGGATTAGCGTTACAGCCTGGGCGACCTTTGATGATCTCGAGGTGGGAAGGAATATCCCACAGACCCCGGCTGAGATTGTCGCTGTAGACTTTGGTGATGAGCCCCTGACGTCCCCATTGATGCACGGTGGTCTCGGCGATCTCGAAGCGTTCGGCCACTTCCTGGGTGGTGAGCATACCACAATCGCGCAGGCGCTGGCGACGACCGGGCAGGTTATAAGTTCTGCGGATGAAAGCGATTTTCTTGAGATTGAACGGCTTGCCGTCCCAGGTCCGCAGACCGCGTTCATTGAAGATGTCGGCGACCTCGCGATCGCAATAACGGTCGAGCAAGCGGTCGACCTCGGCGATCAAGTCGGGCTTGGATTTACGGATCTGGAAGATCGGCAGCGGCCGGTCCAGCGTCAAGGTTCGGGTCGCCCCGCCGGAGAGCCGCACGTTTGCGGTAATCGTCTCGGCCTTGATTAAGGTGACATCGGCGACCAGCAGCCGCAGGATACGCTTGCGCTCGCGGACATCGATGCGGGCATCGCTCCAGATCCGCGGGAACTGCTCGGCAAGATCGCGGACGCGTTGCTGCGTCTCGGCGTCGAGGGCGGCGGCTTCCTCGGGCGCGCGTCGTTCATAGTCCTCGACAACGTCGGTGTGGAGCCGCAGCTTCTCGTTCCACTCGGCCTCGAGAGTGTCGGCAACGAGGCGATTGTCGGGATCGACCTTCATGTAGCGGCGCCGGGCGAGCTCGGCGTCATGACGCGTCCGCTCGATATGCTGTCGGCGCAACGTGTCCATCTCGGCGGCGCGTGCCTCAAGCTCGCGCTGCACCGCCAGGGTGACCTCAAGGGTCATCGGCGTCATCAGCTCGACAAGCAATGCACCCACCGCCGGGTCGACGACTTTGCCGGGCACGGACTGGCAGACCTTGCCGCCACGGCGGGTGGCGGTTTCCTGGCAGATATAGGTCGGGACAGGCTGACCGTGCTCCTGGCTGTAATGGACGCCCATGCGCCCGCCGCAAAGGCCGCAGAGAACTCTGCCCTGGAGCAAGGCGGATCCTTCGCGGACCGGCCCGGCGCGGCGCTGCATTCCGTAGGCTTGCGCATTGGTGGCGAGACGCTCCTGGTTGGCCTTGAAGCGCTCCCAGTCGATATAGCCCGGATGCAGGTCGGGCATGACGAACCGCCAGTCAGCCATATCCACCTTGATCTGCGAGACGCCGCCGCCCGGCCGGGGCCGTCCACGCGTTCGACCGTAGACGAAGGCGCCGGCATATCTCGGATTATGCAGGACCTGGAGGATGCGGGCGTGCCGTGGCGGCGCCCACATGAGTTCGCCTTTGTGCAGTCCCTTGCGCAGTCGCCGCGGGAACAGGATGCCTTCGTCGAGGAAGAACTTGACGGTTCTGGTTGCGCTGCCCAGGCGCTCGAAGGTGGTGAACACCATGCGGAGCGCGGCCTGCACCTCGGCGTCCGGGTCGAGTGCGAGGGTGCCATCGGGCAAGTAGACCAAGCCCACGGGCGGGCCTATCTTCAGATCGCCGCGGCTTGCCTTGTTGAGTTGGCCGCCGCGCATGCGCGCCTTGAGGAAGTGCAATTCGGCTTCCGACATCGTTCCTTTCAAACCCAAAAGAAGTCTGTCGTTGAAGCTTTCCGGGTCGTAGATGCCATCCTCATCGAGGATGAGGGTGCTGGTCAGGGCGCACAGCTCAAGCAGCCGGTGCCAGTCGGCGGAGTTGCGGGCCAGGCGCGAGACCTCCAGCCCCATGACGACGCCGGCCTTGGCGAGCGCGACTTCGCTGACCAGTTCCTGGAAGCCGTCGCGGGCAACGGCGCTGGATCCCGATTTGCCCAGGTCGCGGTCTATCACGTGGATGCGTTCGGTCGGCCAGCCGGCGGCAATGGCGCGATCACGCAGCCCATATTGTCGCTGCGTGCTCTCGCCGTTCTCGGCGACCTGTCGAAGCGTCGACTGACGGATGTAGAGGTAGGCGTCGCGCCGCAGGTGATCGGCGGTGACTTTGAGGTCAGGCATGTGCTGGCTCCGCGGTTAGCGTGACAACAAGGCTGGCAAGGATGAGGGTGAGCTCGCTGGTGGCGATCGCGCCTGCCGACGGGGGGCGATGTACCGGGCAAGGCGGCGTAAAGTTGGGAGTTGTCGTTGCGGCCTTGATCCAGGCGACCATGCCTTGACGGTGCAGGGTTACGAGTCCTGATCCGGTGATCAGCCGGGCGCTGAGCACCGCGGCGCGCAGTTGTTCGTATGTGCCGACGAGGCTGGTCGCGCGGACGGTTAAGGCAGATCGAGTCGTTTTTTTTT
>NZ_VLKT01000138.1 GCF_007830515.1 Mesorhizobium tianshanense | reverse complement strand
CTATGTCCCCAAGCCCATCCGAGGTCCTGCTGTGCGCGAGGGCTTCTTCTTGTCAATGATCACGGAAAGGGGACCCCGTATTTTCGCGCAAAAGGAACCCCGGTTTTGGCGTGTGAAGGGCACGACGGCGAGCACCCGATCAGGCGTAGCTGGTCGGGGTTGCACCGCCTGATCGGGTGCGTCTGAGTTTTGTTTTCGGGCTTTAGCTTTGAGAGCGGCTTTTGAAGCGCCAGGAAGCGTTTCCGGTTTCGAGGATCTCGCAATGATGGGTGAGACGGTCCAACAAGGCGGTGGTCATCTTGGCATCGCCAAAGACGCTCGGCCATTCACCGAAGGCGAGATTGGTGGTGACGATGATCGAGGTTCGCTCGTAGAGCCTGCTGATCAGATGGAAGAGCAGTTGCCCGCCGGCCTGAGCAAAGGGCAGATAGCCGAGTTCGTCCATGATGACGAAGTCGAGCCGGGTCAGGTGATCAGCAATGCGGCCCTGGCGGCCCGCGCGGGTTTCGGTCTCCAACTGGTTGACCAGATCGACGACATTGTAGAAGCGGCCGCGCAGGCCGGAGCGGACCAGCGCCCGGGCGATGGCGATCGCCAGATGCGACTTTCCGGTGCCGGTTCCACCGACCAGAACGGCGTTGCGCTGATCGGCAGCAAAGGCGCCACTGGCAAGTTCACGGATCAGCCCTTCGTTGACCGGCGTTTCAGCAAACGCGAAGTCCTCGATGTCCTTTGCCAGCGGCAGCCTGGCGACGGTGAGCTGGTATTTGATGGAGCGCGCCTGCTTCTCGGAGATCTCGGCCTGCAACAGATCGCCGACGATCCTGGGCGGTTCGTGCTGGCGCTTGATGCCAGTACCCATGATCTCGTCATAGGACGAGCGCATCCCGTAGAGCTTGAGGCTTCCCATCAATTCCAACACCTGCGTGCGTTCCATGGCTCGTTGTCCTCCTGAGGCTGTCATAGCGAGCGCAATCGGCAACCGGTTCATGGGTCAGCCGAAGCGTCTCGGGGGTGGAAAGGGTCGCACTGGGCGCCGGATCGCGGCCACGGGCAAGGATGTTGATGATCACTGCCGATGACCAGACGCCGTGATCGAGCGCCTCCTGGCAAGCCGATTCGACCGCGGCGAGGCCGTCGGTGAGCACGCAAGCGAGAATGCTCACCATCTGCCGGTCGCCGTCATCGACGGTTCTGAGCCTGCGGCGCACCTTCTCCATCGCTGCCGGCAACACCCAGTCGCGGAACGGCGCGCCATTGCGCAGTGCGCCCGGCTTGCGGGCCAGGACCGGGACGTAATGCCAAGGATCGAACACCGTCACGCCGCGCCCGAAGCAACGGGCATGGTCACCGACGATCACGCCGTCCTGGCGGATGACGATGCGGCCGGCATAGGCGTGGATCTCCACCGGACGGCCGACGGCGCTGGAAAGCACCGAGTACTTGTTGTTGTCGAAACGAACCAGGCAGGTCTTCGACACCGAGGCCGGGATGCAATGGAAGCCGTCGAAACGGCCGGCATATGGAATGAGGTTGCCGCGCTCCTGCTCGAACATCTCCCAAACCGTCCGCTCACCCTGTTCAGGATGCCGGTGAGCCCTGGCGTAGACGATGATTTGATCGAGCAGCCAGGCGTTGAGCTCCTCCAGGTTCTTGAAGCGCAGCCTCGGCGTGAAGAAGCGTTCGCGCACCAGCCCGACCTGGTTCTCGACCTGGCCCTTCTCCCAGCCCGATGCCGGCGTGCAGGCCACCGGCTCGACAAGATAGTGCCCGCACATCTGCAGGAAGCGACGATTGTATTGCCTCTCCTTGCCGACAAAGATCGCGTCCACCGCCGTCTTCATGTTGTCGTAGATGCCGCGCGTGCAGGTGCCCCGGAAGAAGGCAAACGCCCGGTCGTGCGCGTCGAACACCATCTCCTGGCTTTCGCGCGGATAGGCCCTCGCGAAGAACATCCGGCTGTGACACAGCCGCATATGCGCCACCTTCACCGTCGTCGTCACTCCGTTCAGGACAACGATCTCGTGGCTCCAGTCGAACTGGTAGGCCTCGCCCGGCGCGAAGATCAGCGGAACATAAGCATCGGCGGCAGCGCTGCCACGCGCTTTCTCCCAAGCCCGCGCATGCCGCCAGATCGAACTGTAGCTGCCCTCATAACCAAGATCCCGCAGGTCCTCAAAAATACGGATCAGCGTCAGCCGTTCCCGCGACGGCTTCGTCGCATTGGTCGCCAAAAGCAGCTCAAGCTCCTCGCGCCAGGCGCCCATCCGCGGCAAAGGCTGATGCCTGCGTTCGTAGCGAAACTCCGTCTGCCCCGAACGCAGGACCTTGCGGACCACCTTCCGAGAGACCTTCAATTCCCGGCAGATCTGCTTGATCGATTTGCCCTGAACCAGCGAAAGCCGGCGTATCTTTGCAATCGTCTCCACAACCAACATCCAAAACAAATGCCCCCGATGAAATCGGAGGCAGTGTCATGCCCCTGCGTTAATGGGGGTCCTTTTTGGGCTCTGACGCATTCTCGCTGCGACCACGGCCTAAGTTGCACCGATGAGACGCGCCTGGAGCAGATCAATCTTGGCGCGGCCGTACATCTGCCG
>NZ_VLKT01000137.1 GCF_007830515.1 Mesorhizobium tianshanense | reverse complement strand
TCGTGATTCCCTCCGAGCTGCCGTCTCACAGAATCACAACCACCGAATTTCGCAACAGTCCCACAAGGGGGGAGATTGACTAAACCGCAATCCTTGGCCTTCCCGAGGCCACCGCGACCACATGCGCCTCGATGAACATGCGCTGGCCTTCGACGGTGGAGACGCGGAATTCGCTGGCGACCTCGATCTGGGCGCTGTCGGTGCCGGCATCCCTCGCCCGCCCGGCGGCGATGGCGCGGACATCGGTTTCCGCCGCCGCGATCGCCGCCGCCTCGCTAAGGAAATCGCGCACATTCTCGCCCGAGGCGACGCGAAACAGCCCTTCCTTGGGCTGGCTGACCCGCGCCTCGGCCGAAACCCTGACCTGGCCGACGACGGCGCCGAGCGCATTGGCGACATCGGTATCCTCCGGCACCACGCAGCCATTGCCGACCAGCGGCGGCAGCCCGGCATAATGCAGCGGCGCCGAGGCGCCGAGGCCGATGACCGGGCGATCGAGCGCGACGCTGAGGCGGGCGATGCCGGGATGCGCGTCGACGGCGCGCTGGACCAGCGCATGGGCGACGGTCGCCGCGCCATCGAGCCCGTCCTCGGCAAAGGCGGTTTCCAGGATGACTTCGGCCGACAGGCGGGTCAGCGTCAGCAGCACCCGCTCGGAGATCGCCTCCGGCGTCGCGGCGATGAACTGTCCCCTTCCGTCGCGCTTGCGGGCGAACAGCTCGGCGCCGAGACGGGCCGAAGCAGCATCCCAGTTCGCCTGCTTGCCCAGCACATGAGCGGCGTCCGACGGCGTGAAGCCGGCGACATGCACCAGCCCGCGCGACACCAGCCGGTTCAAGGTGGCGTTCTGGGCGTTCGAGGTCAAAAGCCGATCGAGGGCGAGCGGCACAGCACCTATCAGCTCATAGAGCTTGGCCTCGGCACCGGTCAGGCCGGCGGCGAGCCGCTCCGGCACGCCGGTGCGGACGGCGAAGCGGCCGTCCATGCGGCCGGGATTCGGCGCGCGCAGCTGGCGTTCGAGCTCCGAGGTAACGGCCTCGCCATGCACCATGCCGGCCAGCGCCAGCGGCACCAGGCGGCGCGGCCCGAGCAGAATTCGAGGGTTGAGCGCGCCATCCTCCAGCGCCACTTCGGAATCGCCGCCGAGCCCAAAGGTGCGCATGGCGACGGCCTCGACCATGGTGCGGAAGCCACCGACGGTGGCGCCTTCCGGGTCGAGCCTGGGGCGGCCCCCGTCGAGCACGGCGACATCGGTGGTGGTGCCGCCGATGTCGGAGACAACCGCATTGTCGAGCCCGGTCATGTGGCGGGCACCGACGAGGCTGGCGGCCGGGCCTGAAAGAATCGTCTCGATCGGCCGCTGGCGGGCAAAGGCCGCCGAGACCAGCGCGCCGTCACCGCGCACCACCATCAGCGGTGCGGCGATGCCGCGCGCGGCAAGAAATCCTTCGGTCGCCGCGACCAGCCGGTCGATCATCGAGATCAGCCTGGCGTTGAGCAGCGTGGTCAGCGCCCGGCGCGGGCCGCCAAGCTTGGCCGACAATTCGTGGCTGGCGGTGACCGGCAGGCCGGTCCTTTCGCGGATCAGGTCGCGGGCCGCGAGCTCATGCGCCGGGTTGCGGGTGGCGAAATAGGCGCAGACGGCAAAGCCGGACACCGAGGCGCCAAGTTCCGGCAGCGCCGCCTCCAGCCCGGACAAGTCTAGCTTGGCCGCATTGCCGTGGACATCATGGCCGCCGGGGCAGAACACCACAGGGTCGGTGCCGAGCGCGGCCTTCAGCCCATCGCGGGCGAGATCGCCCTCGGAAAAGCCGATCATCACCAGCGCCACGCGGCCGCCCTGGCCCTCGACCAGCGCGTTGGTGGCAAGCGTCGTCGACATCGACACCAGTTTTATCGCTGCAGGATCGGTGCCGGCTTTTTGCAGCACCGCATCGACCGCGCCCGATATGCCGACCGCCAGATCGTGGCGGGTGGTGAGCGCCTTGGCCTTGGCCAGCACCTTGCCGCCAGGACCGCCGGCTTCCGACCACAGCACGGCATCGGTATAGGTGCCGCCGGTATCGATGCCGAGGAACAGGGGTTTGGTCTTGGCGGTCATTGGCGGGTCCGGCGAATTTCGTCCCCGCCCCTTAGCCGATACGGAACGGCGGATAAAGCCGCGAGCGCTGGGCCAAGGGCGATGATCGTGGTGACGGCCATCTCCCCCCTCGTGGGGGAGATGGCCGGCAGGACAGAGGGGGCGCTGTCCCGCCAGCCTAGCCGTGATTACAATCCTCTCGTCAATCCATTGAGGAGGAGTTTCCAAGCCCAGCCGCAATCACAATATGCTGGCAGACATTGTCGATGTCGCGGATGATGTCGTCGTTCCAGAAGCGCAGGACGGTCCAGCCATCCTGTTCCAGACGTAATGTTCTTACCTCGTCGCCGGCGACAGCATCGCCTTGCGCATGCTGGGAGCCATCGACCTCGACGATCAGTTTCTTCTCCGGGCAAGCGAAGTCGACGATATAGCCGGCAATCGGAAATTGTCGGCGGAAGCCCAGCCCCATCAGCCGGTGTGCGCGAAGTTCGTTCCAGAGCTTCAACTCGGCTGATGTCATGACCTTGCGCATCGATCTGGCATTCGCGCGATGTTTTGAAGGCAGTGGCGTGTGAGGCATCGTCAGTGCTCGGTGGCTACTTGGGTTAGCGCTCTACGGCGCCCCCCTCTGTCCTGCCGGACATCTCCCCTCAAGGGACTGTTGCGAAATTCGGTGGTTGTGATTCTGTGAGACGGCAGCTCGGAGGGAATCACGATGGCGGTGAAGCGGACGGGTCAGTTGAGCTTGG
>NZ_VLKT01000136.1 GCF_007830515.1 Mesorhizobium tianshanense | reverse complement strand
TGCGGCTGCCGGTGACCAGGTGGTTCGGTTTGGCGAGCGCGCGGTGCTGAGCCACGAAGTCCGGCTGCAGGATGCAGTCGCCGTCAATGAAGATCCGTACCCGGCCTGGCGCCCGTTGGGCGGCGTCCGCGTAGGCCGGATCGGTCCGCACGTCTTAACTCCGTTGATCTCTGCATTCATCAGGCGTAACGGGACCTCGGAATTCATTATACTGCAGGGGCTTGAGAACACAGAATGAACATCGCACTGCTGAATTACTCTAACACCGCAAACATCGGAGACAATATACAAACGCTCGCCGTCGCGCAGCACATCGATCAGGAATACAGCCTGGTCGACCGTGACTTCTTGCATCGATATGATGGCGAGCCCTGCGTCGTCGTCATGAACGGCTGGTTCACGCATGAGCCGCAGAACTGGCCACCTGCACCAGCGATCACGCCGATCTTCTTCGGCTTTCATCTGACCCCGAAGGTCGCGCCCGGGTTCGAAAAGCATAAGGCATATTTCGAGCGCTTTGCGCCGATCGGATGCCGTGATCAAGCGACGGCCGACATCATCAAGTCATGGGGTGTCGATGCCTATATGAGCGGCTGCGCGACGATGACATTCCCGGCCAGAAAGAATGAACCTGCCGAGCCGAAGGTGATCCTTGTGGATCAGAAACAGCGCCATTTCGCGCGGTCGGAGCGCAAGCAGGCTAGCCAAATCGGGCACATTATGCCGTTTCCGATAGCGAGCGAAGTCAGATTTGAGGCGGCAAAGAACCTGCTCGATTTCTACCGGCTCAATGCGGGCCTCGTCGTCACCAGCCGCATTCACAGCGCCATGCCTTGCGCGGCGATGGGCATCCCGGTCGTTTATACCGGTCGTCGCGACGGCCGGACTGCGATCATCGACATGATCGGCATCCCGTCAGTTCGAACAAAGCTGTTCCCGCGCACGCGCATCGAAGGCTTTCCGGTACGCCAGCCTGCATTCGATGACGTGAAAAAGCGCATCACCAGTGACCTTCACGCACGTTTAGAAGCCCATGGCGTGAAGGTGAAAGTTCCGACGTCGCTTTAGCTGCTCGCGAAGCTTTATGGCGAGTGTGGCGTCTGGACGGCATTGTTGCGAAGGCGCGTCTATGTCGCCTTTGTCGTTCATCTCGGCGAGCGTCGGCTGGCGTTCCAGCATTGCGATCGATCAACGAGTAGATTTGCTATCCCGGCCAACCCAGGTTCGCATGCTACCGCTAATCGAGCATCACACGGCCCTGTGGAGCATTGATGCGGCAGGCCGCACGCTCTTCGGAAATGCGTGCGGGGTCGCCACCGTATTCGATTAGTGGATGACGACCGAGCTTATCTTCGATCATGTCGGCAATACCCGAGAATCCCTCTTGGGGGCTATCACTACGGGATTTATCATGCCAAACACGCATTTCATCCTTGTTGATCAGGAACATTACAAGAACATCCCGCTCGATCGTCGTTGAGAAACCGTGATAAGAATAAAAATGGGGGACAAATACACAAACAGAGTTTCTCCGGAAATTTGCCCCATATACAGGCTTTAATCCTTTATCATAAAGAACGGTAGCATTCTTTTTTTCTTCTTCTTCATCTACAGGAACGGTTGGGAAATAAAATACGAATGACATATATTTTGGCGGAATATCAACATGTATATTTTGAAATTTATCAGGAGTACAGAAAACGAATTCAAATTCATTCTCATGAATATCGACGGAATCAACAAGATCGTCCGACGGCTTGCAATAGAATTTCTCAAACAGTGCCCGCTTAACGTTACGATCTTCAAACAACGCGCGAAACTGGAGGATTTCCACATCTCGCAATTCAATCAACGGATACCGGCGATTGACAAACGCCTTGCTGTCCTGTTTGCGCTGCTGAAGTTTTCCCGAGTTCTTGTACTCCACCATCCGCGCCTTCAGCGCCTCGTAGAAGGCTTCCGGAAAAAGATCATCGATATAGAGATGGTAGAACGGAGCCTCGCCGACGGCAGTCCGCGCTATACGCTCAAGCACATGCGCGCGTAGATCCGTGTATTCGGGCCCGAACGCCTGGAGGTCAATCGACATGCGATCGACTATAGGCTGTTTCCCCTTCAGTCCCAGAAGTCTCCGAAGCATACCCCCCCCTTCGATACGGTAGTCGCGCACAGAAACCCCAAGCAGTCCCTCGTTTGCCAAATTGACAACGGTTTCGCAAGAGGTTTTCCTCGAGAAGCTAAACACTGTGGGCTGCAACCTCACGAGATCGCGGACATTCGGTTGCCCGGCATTCATGGCTATGCGCCCTCTTGATTGCGATTGGCACGATCCGGTCAAGTTCTGTCTTGAGCAGACCATAGAGGTGTTGAGCCCAGGCGGGCTCATTATCCTTGACAATCACAACGACTACGGCGGATGCCGGAGGGCGACCGATCAATTCCTTGCAGGCCGTGCGGACTGCCGTCTGATACGAACGCTGCCTCATGCCGTGGTCCAACGATTAGGCTAACGGGGAGAGAGTGCCGAGGTCGGCGTGCGTTTTTTTACCTTTCGATTCCCGAAACGCGCTCGGGATATCGCACGGCCCATCAACCGATCCGCATGCTCGGCAAAAACCGCGATGACCTGTTCAGCGAAGACCAGTTAGAACTAGCCCGAAAAATTCATGAGGGGTTGGCAGATGTGGCACAAGCCATTGAAGCACAGACCGCCGCCGACCGGTTCGCCGCTCGCGAAGCTTTATGGCGAGTTTGGCGTCTGAATGGCTTTGTTGCGAAGGCGGGCAGTCTCTATCCTGTCGAGCACGATCTTCTTGTTCGCCTCCGCGCGGCTCGGATCGG
>NZ_VLKT01000135.1 GCF_007830515.1 Mesorhizobium tianshanense | reverse complement strand
ACATACGGTGCGCGCTTGCGGATCACCGCCGCGAGCAATTGCGGGTCGGACGCACACTTGCCCCGCCAAATCCTCTTGCCGTCCTGCCGGATCGATATTGCCGTCTCTTTCATGGAAACGTCGAGACCGATATACTGCTTCATGGCTGTCCTCCGTTCGATGCCTGGGCCCGGTGTCGATCGTGAGCCCGTTCTTCATCCTAGCGGGGGACAGCCAGCCGGCTAGATGTTCGAACATCGCCGCCACATCTTAGGTGGCCACCGCTCCCGCGATTACGTCATGTTCGTTCAGTGGCGCAAAGGTGCCACGGTGCTCTGCCTCGCCTTTGTCCGCTTCTGGGCAGCGGCCGTCACGACGGAAACGGCCGAAATGGGGCGCATTTCCGCCAGGCAGTTGTGGGCCGTGAGCGGCCGTCCGCTTAGAATACTACACAGGCGCAAGCTGCCTTTGATGTAGTGAGCGCAATGCTGGAGATCGGCATCCCCCATGGACGAGTGCGGTCGCTGGAATGAATAGTGTCTTCATCGAGCGGATGTGGCTCAGCCTCAATGCGAGTGCGTCTTCCTCGGCGACAGGACACACGAAGAGGGCTATGGTCCGGAGCCAGTCACAAAAAAGCTGATGGCGTAAGAACGAACCTGATCCACCTTAGCCAAGTCGGCTAACTGACTCGACTGCCACGGCCGCCCGGTTCGTATACAAAATTGAAGGGAGAATGGCATCGGGTGAAACAGCAGACAACGCAGCAGTATCCGTCGGGAGCAGTCAAGCAGCTTAGAAATGCATTGGCAGGTGCGATTTCCGATTTCAGCGCCAACGAGGTGCCGTCCCTTTGCAGTCGGCTTGGTCTACGGGACGGGGATCGGGAAGAGTCATTCAAGAGCAAGTTCAAATATGCGGAAAGACGTCTACTCGAGAAATCTGCGGCAGAGTTGATCCCGATCGCCCAGCGGCTCATCGAAGAAGTTGACTCCTATGACTTGTCGGAGGCGCTGGCCAAGCTTCAGGAAACCGGACAAGCCACGGTTTCTGAACTAACCCGTCGCCGCATCATGGCGTTATTCAACAAGCGGCCCTACAGCACCGAGTTCGACGAAATCGACTTCATCCGCCGCGTGTGGCCGACGCATCGAATGTCATCCGTCTTCGAGAATGCTCCGTCGGAGCAGACTTTGGATGACGATCTCTTCAATGCACTTGTCAGGAACAACGACTGGGACAACCGGGAGACGTTGGAAGCGGTCGGCTATCTGACCTGTTCGCAAAGGCAGCTCTTCCGATTTTTGGAAGAGGTCACCAGTCCGCTGACACAATCACCCGACGCCCAGACCGAACTCGCCGCAGCGATCAATGAACACCTTCGCCACGACGGTTATCGCCTGTTCATTGCTCGGCGCCTGTCAGGCAGCCCGGTGTACGAGGTCCAGCCCGTCGCTCTCGGCAGCCCGGCGGATGATGGAATATCGCAGGCGTTGGCCGACTTCGAGCCTGACACGGTGGCTGCGCGGTGGACACAGGCTCTCGATCGTAGAGACACCGATCCTCAGGGCGCGATCACGCTGGCGAGGACGTTGCTCGAGGACGTGTGCAAGTGGATCATCGTCGAAGCGGGGGAGACATATGAGGAAAAAGACGACCTGCCGGTGCTGTACCGGAAATTAGCCAAGATTCTGAACCTGGCTCCTGATGGCCACACGGAACCTGTGTTCAAGCAGATTCTCGGAAGCTGCCAATCGGTGGTCGAATCCTTGGGATCGCTGCGCAATAAGATTGGTGACGCGCACAGTCCAGGCCCGAAAAAGGTAAAGCCGGCCGCCCGTCATGCGCAGCTCGCCGTCAATCTGTCCGGCACGATGGCGACATTTCTAGTTTCGACATGGGCGGCAAAGAGAGGCGGGTAACCCCTAGCTTGCCGCCCATTTCTTCAGCTCGTGGATTGCGGTTGCGATTTGTCGGCCTTCGTTCGGTCCACCCTTATGGATGATGCCGACGACCCTCCCGCCGGCATCCAATACCGGGCCTCCTGACATGCCCTGACTGAGTTCTTGCGACACCTCGACTCTATCGATCGCGCTCTTCCTAGGCAGAGACGTCACCGTTCCATTCCGAATGTTGAGACGGTCACCGGGCCCATATCCAGGATAACCGCATGCAGTGACATCATCGCCAACCGCTGCTGCGACCGTCGCCGCTTCCATCTCAAAGAACTCATTCGGATGTATCGCGTGGTCGAGGATCGCCAAGTCGTGATGCTCGCATCGCTTGCGGACCGAGACCCTAGTTTGGTTGGACGGTGTGCTCGGATGATAGAGGAGCAGATCTTCTGGATTCTCTACGCAATGAGCTGCCGTGACGAGCCCAACACCACTCAGAAAGAAGGCGGTACCCTGCTCTCCTTCATTCCCAGAATGCTCGACGATCCAAACCGACCGATCCCGCCGCTCGCTGTCGGTCGGTGTGACTTTCATAGGCTGATCCGCGAAGCTCCGATTGTAGCGCAAAGCCAACGACCGAACGACTGGGTCCGCCAGTCCCTTCAAATGGACGACGTATGCGATCTTTCCGCGAATATGCGAGCAGATATCGCCTTTGCCGTTTTTGGCAGAATGTCTTGCTTGGGAAGCCTTAAGCCCATGTTTCTCTACCGAGTTAAGCTTTGCTCGGATATCGCGGACGTATCGGCGATCAACGTTCAGCCCAGAATTGATCTTCACGCCGGTCACGATACGCCGTGAGTTTCGGTCGGCGTAGTGGGCCTTCTGCGGATTGATCGTGAAGCCGTTGCCTTCGATGGCCACACGCAAGGCGGTTGAGAGCAAGTCTGAGGAGAACCTGCCGACTGGGGGCGGCCCGGCTTCGAAAAGCGGAGCGGGAGGCTGATAGCCTGAGAAAGTGATGTCATCCGCATACCGGGTATAGATCGCTCTCGCGCTCTTTGCGACGCGGAGAAGCTCCGTATCGAGGCGGTAGCAGATCATGTTCGACATTACTGGGCTCGTCACTCCCTGAACGCAAAAGGTAACTTTTGTCAGCCGATGGCGATTTCCCGTTGGAAGGCGATGACGTTTTTCCGGACGACGGTATCGTCGT
>NZ_VLKT01000134.1 GCF_007830515.1 Mesorhizobium tianshanense | reverse complement strand
TACCTTTTAAGACGATAATCAAGCACAGAACGAGAACGATCGAGCGAAATCGACCGGTCAAACTCAAAGTTACCTTTTGCGTTCAGGGAGTGGTCAGCCCGATCTTGTCGAATCTCTTCATGCACTATGCGTTTGATCTGTGGATGACGCGGACGCATCCTGACCTTCCATGGTGTCGATATGCGGACGATGGCCTTGTGCATTGCCGGAATGAGCAGCAGGCAGAAGCCCTCAAGGCGGAGCTTGGTGCTCGACTGGAAGCATGCGGGCTCCAAATGCATCCGACAAAGACCAAGATCGTCTATTGCAAAGACCAAAGGCGCAGAGGGGAATACCCGAATGTCGTGTTCGACTTCCTCGGGTATCAGTTCCGACCGCGACGCGTGGCGAACACACAGCGAGATCAGTTCTTCTGTGGCTACACGCCTGCGGCCAGCCCAACGGCGCTGAAGTCGATGCGAGCCACGATCAAAAGCTTGAACATCCCGCGGCAGACGCCGGGGACGCTGGCTGAAATCGCCCAACAGCTCAATCCACTCCTCCGGGGATGGATAGCCTATTACGGTCGTTACAGCCGTTCGGCCCTGTCCACTCTGGCTGATTACGTCAACCGGAAGCTCAGGGCGTGGATCATGCGTAAGTTCAAGCGCTTTCAGTCCCATAAGACGCGTGCCAGCCTCTTCGTGAGAAAGCTGGCGCGGGAAAATCCAGGACTGTTTGTGCACTGGAAGGCGTTCGGAACGAATACGTTTGCCTGATGGGAGCGGTGTGAATCGAGAGGTTCACGCACCGTTCTGCGAGAGGCCGGCAGGTGAAATCCCTCCGGCCTACTCACCCGTGGATCAAGACCAACATGGCCCCGCTTCGCGGCTGGGGGCCAAGGGGACAGCGCCTGCGCGGCTTCGCCCCGCATGGCCATTGGCGAACCCTGACCTTCCTGGGCGCGTTGCGCTGCGACGAACTCACCGCCCCATGCGTCTTCGACGGCCCGATCAACGGCGAATGCTTCCGCGCCTATGTCCGTCAGCACGGCGACATCGTGATCATGGACAATTTGGGCAGCCATAAATCCGCAGCCATCCGTCAAGCCATCAGGGCTGCTGGCGCAAGGCTCTGGTTCCTGCCGCCATACTCGCCCGATCTCAATCCGATCGAGCAGGCCTTCGCCAAGATCAAGCATTGGATGCGCCACGCCCAGAAGCGAACCATCGAAGACACCTGGCGCCATCTCGGCACCCTCGTCGGCACCATCAAACCAGACGAATGCGCCAACTACTTCAACAACGCAGGATATGCTTCCGTCAAAACATGAAGGACTCTAGCCGGGAGACAGCGCTCGGCTTGTGAAAGCTGCGGCGTTCGAGGCCTCAGCACTGTCAGCTGGACTCAAGGCACCCCCCTGGGAGCCAAGCGCTGCGTGTCAGAATCCGGCGCGTGGCCCGTTGATGAGGCGCGTTTAGGCCAGATATAACCTGCTTGTCGGTGAAAGCAGGCTCGTAGTTGGGGCAGTCCTCTCATTTCGTTTGGTTCCACTGGGATCGAATGACAGGCGCCCGGCGGACTTGTCCCAGGATGATGAGACGATCCTGGTTTCGACGACACTTAAGTTCATAACGACGCGCCGTCGCGCCTGGTTCGACGGCCAGCTCGATCTCGATCCGGCGAAGCTCGTCTTCATTGATGAGAGTGTGCTGCAGAGGCACGGAAGGAGTTCACTATGAACTGACACTGTACCGCGCCTTGAGCGCATGGCTTCGCGGCCACGGGTGGACGTTCAAAAAAGTCCGCACACGCACTGGAGCAGGACCGCCCCGACATCCTGAAGCGTGAAGCTGCGTGAATGATGGAGGATGGCCCTCCGGGATCGGCTTTCAGGAGCGGGTCTCAAACCAGTCCGAGCTGCTGCGGTAAAGAGCCGTGGTGGTGAGCGTCGGATGAAACGTTCGGACGAGATCCGAGCAGGTGCATGTCCGAAAGACGAACGAAAGTGAACCCTCCGAAGACGCGCTGCGGCTGATCCGCACCGACCGCTCGCCCCCCAGCCGCTCCACCATCTCGTTCAGCGTGATGTCCTTGCGCGAAGCAGCGTAGGTCATGTTGAGCCGGGTGAAGAAATGGTCCTGGCTGAAAGCCTGGGCGATGAACGCGGACGGCAGAAGGCCATCGTCGCGCTCGCACGCCGGCTGGCTGTGATCATGCATCGCATGCATGATGCGGGCCCTGCTTACGGCCGTCACCGCACAGGGAAACGCGGCCGACGCGATGGCTTTCGCCCGATTGGTTGAGCACCGGGGATGTTCCGGCGCGCTTCAGGAATTCAAGGGCCGTCGGTCCGGCACTGGGATTGACCCATCAATGGTGCTGGTGAAAGCAAGCGAGGTAACAGGACCGACGCCGGGGATCGTCATCAAACGTCGGCAGGTCTCGTCGTCACGGACGATAGATAGCAGCTTGCGGTGGAGTTCCATGCATGTCTCACGCAGCTTTTGCCGTGCCGCCAGCAAAGGCTCCATGATCTCGCCGAGGTCCGGCATGCCGTCGACGAGATCATGGATGCGATCTTCGAACCCGACCGTTCCAACGATGCCGACCTTGAGCCCGAAGTTGCGCAACAGGCCACGGATATCGTTCTCGATGGCGATCGCCTTTTCCTGCAGCAGCTTGCGGGCGGTCAGCAAGGCGCGGCGCTTCTGGCTCGTCAGCGTCTTGACATGCACGGGCCGGAACAGATTGACCCGCATCATCTGCGCGATGCCGCGTGCGTCGTTGCGGTCGGTCTTGTTCACTTGCGCCTTGAGAAAGGCCTCGTATGTCGGGTTTCTATGCAGATCGCCGGCAAGCCCGCCTCTGCCAATCCGCTGAACAGCCATTGCGACAACGGTCCGGCTTCGAGCCCGATCCGACCGAGTTGCCACGCGGGATTCTTCAAGGCCTGGACGAGGTCTTCCGGGTGGCTGAGGACTTTGATCTCGCGGCAGATCGCGCCCGTTTCGTCCACGATACACACCGATGTCTCTTTCACCGAGACGTCTAGTGGATTGATTCCAACGTTTGGAACCCTCGGTTTCGGGCGGCGATGATGTCGTCGGGATCGGCTCTCCAGACGAATGGCTTGGGGCTGTCGG
>NZ_VLKT01000133.1 GCF_007830515.1 Mesorhizobium tianshanense | reverse complement strand
GCTCTAAGACATTCGCGCACTGCATTGGACGACCTGCCTATGCTGTGGAACAGAAACTACCTACGAAGGAAGCAGCCCGACGTCCTTCCAAAGCCGCTTGGGGTACAGATGTAGGGTGCACGCCCAAGATAGCTGTTGCTCGCCAGTTTCGTGAGCAGAATTCGTTTACTTACCTTGTCGGGCGGAGTCTTCCTTTTATCGATCGATATATTGGGATAGCCAGACTCCGTCGATACCGGCGATGTCGCGGCCGTGGTGTCAGGCAGAACTGCGCAACCAGAAGGCAACGCTGCGATCGTTACAGCAGCAAGCGCCGTTCTTAGAAAATATAAACTTAACACTCTATTTTTATATTTATTTTTATTGAAATCAAAATCATCGATTCTTGACCGTACCGAGAATGATATTGTCATGGTGAGGCAATTCTCCACAAGTTTCTCTATTCTCAGTACGCCATAGATATTTCGGCGCGTTTAATGAGGCTTGGAAAATACGAAGGATATTCGTAAGGAGAAGGTACGTTCACTCTGGAGAGTGGAATGGCCCTTGTGGAAAATGCATCCGTCATTCACGCCAGTTGCCGAACGATACATCGTCGGCAGTCCGCTCATAGGATGGACCGGAACGACCACAGACCACCGATGACATGATGAACCTGCGACATTGTCGATAGTTGAGCGGCTCTTTCGATGTTTCAGGAAGTCGCGGGTCATATCCGCGCGTCGACACGTTTCATCTGTTCATCGACTTCGTCGGGAAATGGATCGCTCATTCGCGCTCGCGAGGGCAACTATGTCGTGTCATCTGACTCTCACATTAAGTGCCAAACTCCAAGCCAGATTATCAAATTGAGATGCTAATCTCAAATTAAGTGCGCAACTATCCCACTGAAATATTGAGGAGGCATTCTCATGGTGCCGTCGCCATAACGAGATATGAAGTGTGTGGCGTCAGGCACGACCAAAGCTAGACCTGCAAATGGCATTGGGCGATCGGCAGACACAGGAATCCTGCGTAGTTTCTCGATGTAACACTTTCAGATATCACGAACGCAGGCCTCTAAAGATGTCCGGTAAACAGTCGTACCCGGGCGCAATCAACGTCGCGACCATTGGTGTGCGGCCGGCCAGGTGATTGTGGGAGCCGAACACCGGGCCAAAGCTCAGATCCTTGGACTCCGGTCGGTTTAGATTCCATCCAACTAGAAGCCCAGCACACGAGGCTGGCGCGCGTGGAATTGCCGTGGCTAAAGCGCAGGTCTACGAGCGGTTCCGGGGCCAGTTCAACCAGCGGCAGGAGAAGGCCGTCGCTCGCATGTTCCGCGAGGGTATTGATGGCTTCCAGGGTGGCCTGAGCGCCGAGAACTACATCCGCATCACCAAGGCCTCGCGCGCGACGGCAACCAGGGATTTGAACGGCCTCGTTGCCAAGGGCGTCCTAACGAAGACCGGCGAGCGGCGGCATACCAGAAGCGCGTCGCGACCGAACGGATCATGCGACGCGCTTTAGGTTATTGCTTTTATGCATTTCGTTGTCCCAAAACCGCTGCGCACTTTCGGGCGACATGCACTAATGCGCGGTTCCCGCGACCTTTTGCCGACGAGACCTGACCGCCTCCAGCAGTTCGCGCTCGCTGGTGTGAGCATTTCGAAAAATGGCCACAACCATCACCGCCAAAATTTCGGTGTCCGGGACCAAAGGGTCGAGCTGCTCATCCGCGCAGACCTGATTGAACACGCGTTCGCAAATATCCAGATCGTGAGGGCTGAGGCACGTGCGATTGAAACGCCGACGCAGCATCTGTGCGAACCTTTCAGGGCCCGCTGCACGTCCTTTGCGGCGGGCTTTTTGCTGATGAACCACTGAGCGCTGGAATGCTTAATTGATAATATCGTCTAGAGTGTATTGTAATAAGGTTACTCTTTACCTGATGATGGCACTGTCAAGAGTCCCAAAATTTGCGCGCACTCGCGAGATTTATACTGTCCAGAGATCCTCAACCGGTGGTAATCTTCCCGTTTGTGTTCCGGGATATGAAAGCCACGCCGAAATTCTGCCGCCTCCTTCGGAGTTCGAGTGCAGCCGAGTTTACTGGCGCTGACTCTTAAACTCGCGAGGGAGCATCCGATCTTGGTCGCGATATCTTTCAACGGTTCGTTATTAACGTATCCATCAAGAATTATCTTGCGACGGGCTTCGCTTTTGAGCTTTGCGTTCATTTCGGGGGTCTCCTCAACTACGCTTTCACAATGCGCGATTCTATACGCACCAAGTTGAAGATTGTCGTTAGCTTCGCATCCAGAAACTTTTCTCGGGATGCATTTCTTACTGTAGTTCAGCGTGATCACCGCTTTAGGCGACTCGAGTTCCGCCATCGTTGGCAGAGATTGCGGCTGCCTGTTCACCGAACGGCTTGATTCGACTGGACAGTCCATATCAGTCTCAAAGTCTCGCCAGATGCCTGAGGTGCACCACGTGATTGAGAGGGCATGGACATACCGGAATTGGATATGGCACCACGCGTTTGTGGCCTTGGGCGGCCTGGTTTGCGACGCCGGTTGCCTGACACCATCGCAGAATTGCCATCGAGGTCAGCTCGGTGCCGTTGTCGGAGAAGATTGTGCTCAGTCGACCGCGCCAGCGGATGATGTCATCCAGCTCACGAGCTAGCCTGAGAGCGAGGTGTCGGCGACGAGCGCGAGGCACTCCCGCGTATAGTCGTCAACGACGGCGAGCATTCGGAAGCGCCGGCCGTCAAGTCGCCACGATCAACGAATGTCGGTATCGGTGGTTGCATGTCCGTGATTTGAACCTGCGGCGGCCAGGGCTGAGGGGGCGTTAGCGGCTGCCGTCCGTAGTCTCGGTGCGTCGAAAAACGGGCAAGGGTGATTGGGAACACCGATAACCTGCCTCAATTTGGGCATCGTAGCGCCCCGCTTCGCAGCGGATTTAAGCCATTTCGTCCTTAGGGTCGGCGTGCCCGACGACTGAAGGCCCACGAAATTCGCCGTACTTAATTCGCAAAAAAGTACGGTGGCGATGTAACCGGGGCAAAACCGGTGGCGGACGCGGCGTTATGACTCGGGTGTATCGGGTTAGAGAGGGTGGCGGTTTGGCGGGCGGCGTGATTCTGTCA
>NZ_VLKT01000132.1 GCF_007830515.1 Mesorhizobium tianshanense | reverse complement strand
AATGGCCGGCGCTCAAAGATCCGCGCTTTCGTCGAGCACGTCTTCGCGCAGCAGAAATCCCGCATGGGCCTGTTTGTCCGCACGATCGGCATCGCCCGCGCCCGCACCAAGATCGGCATGGCCAACCTCGCCTACAATCTTACCCGCTTCGTTTGGCACCAGGGGCGAACTGCGTTCGCATGACGGCGAGAGCGGCGGAAAACGCCGCCGCGATGCCGAAATCGGCAACCAGCATCAGCCCCAACGACAGAAATCCAGCCACCGCCGCGCGTCAGACTGTTCGCAACCTCATTGCCGCTCCACTCCCTCTGGAAATGCCGGTAGTTCGAGGTGTCCAATCGGCTTGCCGGGCGCGATGTAGTGCCATTCCACGCGATGATCCTTCGACCAGGCGAGGATCGCGTTCGGTGTGAACTCCGTGCCGTGGTCGCAGATGATCATGCCCGGCTTGCCGCGCTTGGCGATGAGGTCCGTCCGTTCGCGAGCAACCCGTCTGCCTGAGATCGACGTGTCCGGAACTGCTGCCAGGCATTCGCGCGTCACGTCGCACCCGGAAGCGTCGACCACAGGCGAACTGGTCGTGCACGAAGTCCAGCGACCAGCGCGCGTTCGGCTTCGCTTCGACCAGGATCGGCGTCCGTGTGCCGACGGCTCGTCGCCTTGCGCGGCGCTTGCGCCTTCCTCGCGGTAGAGCCGGTAGATGCGGGTGACGCAGCCAGCCCGTCACCCTGATCAAAGCCGGAAAACTCCAAAGCCCGGCGGTCCAAACATTGGGATCGGACCAATCGAGACCGGCCGCTAATCTCAGATGGAAGAAATTACCCGTGGCAGGTCAGGTAGCTCGCCAGATCACCTTCGATCGTCCCGGCGCTCCTTCATGCCATATCGACCGACCCAGTTTCCTTATCTGCGCAAGAGATAGTCTTAGTTTTACGGTAGATAGTCTTTCGCAAAACGCCGGCTATTGAAATTTGACGCGTGAAATCGAATTTTTACGCATATTTGACTACCCGAAACTTGAACCGTCTGGCTACCCTTCAAGGGCAATCGGACCTCAGCAACGGCCGATCCGATCAAACCACCAGGGAAAGGGATGCCAATGTCTATTCACATCAGTTATGCCCGCAAAGAGATGCCGCTTGAGCAGCGTTCGTCTCAACAGGTGAAGGCCGCACTCGCTCAGGGCACGCAATATTCGCTGTTGCTCAAAAATGAGTCGGCCCAGCCATGGACCTTTTATGTCTATCAAAAGATGCCGCAGCAGGTGGCGGATGTCTTCTCTCTGGCATGGTTTTGCTCGCCATATCAAATCCGGGTCGGTGACCAGATCAGATTCACTTGGGAAATCGACTACAATTTTGTTTGGAGCGACACTGGACAGTTGATCGCCGGTGTTGATTTTCTGGCTTCGGGAGCAAAGGATTGCAGCCCGGCCGGGAAAAACACGACGGAGTTTTCCTTATCGCCGGGACCTGGTCTTAGCGCCCCGATCCAAGGCCCCCCCAGCGGTTCTCTGGTCATCAACGATGCCGCCGATGTCCCGAATAACAGGTTTTCAGTTGGCATCGGCATGTCCGGAACCGGAACCTATTGTGTGCAGGCAGGAACCAATCTGAAGCACACATTCACACCCACGCCGAGCTATTGGGTAGCCGCGGGGACTAACTTGAAGATCGGCACGGTCCTCAACATCGACACTGTCACACAGACGGATGAAGCGAAATTCCCGGCTGCCGTCTACAATCTTAACTGCGTGCTTCAGGGCGACAATACCTGGGAGATTTCCCCGGCCTAGTCCGCCCGAATATCCAGCTCCAGGCTCCGCGCAGAACTGTGCGGAGCCAGTGAGACATGATGCGTGGGATTCGAGGGGGTGCACTACTCAGACACACCACGCGCCACGCATCAACCATCGCTGTTCCCGATGAAGACACCCACAGCAAAAATGGAGGGATGCCATCATGTTTGCAGGAATTCCCATCGGTGCGGTGTGCCCTTTCGCTGGACAAGTCGATCCCGTTACCGGCTCCAGGAATACGATCTGGGCCAACGCCGCGTGCGCAAGTTCGGAGTCTACGCCAGGAGCAAAAGCTGATGCTCCACTCAGTCACATCGAAAGCCAGGGCTGGATGCTTTGTGACGGACGCTATCTGAACGCGGCTGCCTACCCGGAACTCTATGCCATTTTGGGTAGACTTTACGGCGAGCGGATTTCAGGTGGGGATCCGGAGTTTCGAATTCCCGACTACCGCGGGCTGTTCCTGCGCGGCTTGGACGCGGGTGCCGGAATGGATCCAGATGCGGATCAGCGAATCGATCCGACCGGAAACCACGTTGCAAACGTTGTCGGCTCGCTACAGTGCGATGCCATGCAGGATCATACGCACTCCTATGACGTGATCCAGCCGGCGGGCATTTCGCAGCAGGGCAATGCAGCAGGAACATCAGTTTCGAGCAAGCCGACGAGTTCACCGGAAGCGCCGGCGCGCACGACCGCTGAAACGCGCCCAAAGAACATCGCGGTCAACTACATCATCAGGTTTCGCTAGGGGATTTTACAAAGAAAGATCTCTTTCGGAGGCGAAGCCGCTTGGAATCCGCATGCAACTGACTTCATAAGAGGAGAGAAGTGATGACTTGGAAAGCTAAAACATTCTGCGGTTTAGTGGCTCTCGCTGCGGTCTGTGCCGGTGCCCAGCCGACCATTGCCGAGAACAGCACTGCCAAAGCAGGAACAACGCCCGTCACCACCGGAGTGGTCATTCGCGGCGTGACGATAGGTGGCGCCCCTGGGGCGCCAGGAACCCCAACGGGCCGGACGTGCGACTTCAGCAAGGAAGAGGTTGGACCCGATGGACGTATGACTGGAGCCAGCGTCAACTGCCGCCCGGGGGGAAATCTGGGGAATACGATGCCTGGCCTGCCGACGCGCTTCGATGCCTATTGCATCATCAACGCCCCGGTAAAGAGCGCTCGTGTGATCCAATCAACTTTGCCGGACAATGCCAATCATTGTGATCTGTCCGGCATCACTCCAAAAGACGCGACCGGGCAATTCAAGGGCGCGGTGTGGCGTTAGATTTGGCTCTCGCGGCGATGTTCACAGTCGCGATATGCTGCTAGCCTGAAAAATTCACGGCGGG
>NZ_VLKT01000131.1 GCF_007830515.1 Mesorhizobium tianshanense | reverse complement strand
GGGCTCTGACGCATTCTCGCTGCGACCACGGCCTAAGTTGCACCGATGAGACGCGCCTGGAGCAGATCAATCTTGGCGCGGCCGTACATCTGCCGCTTGATGAGTTTGAGCTTGGTGATCTGGCCTTCAGTTTGGCCGTTCGACCATGGAGATATGATGGCATTGCGAACCGCTGCGATGTCTTTCTCGACGCCGTTCGCGAAGGAGCCGACGAGACTTGCCTTAGCGTGCTCGAGCCAACCGTCCAATTTGGCGACCGCCTTTGATCGGATCATCTCCTGAAAGTCGGCGATCAGCGATCGTGCGATGGTCAGCTCGGGGACATTGTTCTCGATCGCCGCAATCATCACCGCGTCCGACTTGGAAAGATCGTCACGCGCCAGCGTCATGAGCCTGGCAATACTTCGTGCCGACGGCGTGCGGGCAAGTGCGCTTTGATCGGCCTTTTCGGCCAGACGTCGCCGCCGCGCCCATTCAGAGACAACACCGATCTGGCCGCGAAAGCCTTTCCCGCGCATTTCACGCCAAAGCGCCGATGCATTCCGCGCGTCTTGCTCCCAGCGGCCGTCAAGCCAGGGAAGCCATTCCTCGAGCGAACTTTGCCGGACGCGGAACATATCCGAACGCTGACCGCGCAGAACGCTGCGGACGAGCTTGCGACTATGCCCGGTACGCTTGACGATCTGCTTGATCGGCACACCTTGCTTTGACAATTCCAGAATGGCCTCGTTTGTCTCCTGGCGGCGCAGATAGCCTTCATATTGCAGCCGTTCGGCGTAGGTGAGAAGCTTTGGATCGATGATGGTGCTGCCGACTGTCTTTCGGATCTGCCGCATGGATTTGCTGACCGCATCGAGGAAAGCGCGGCTGGCGTTCTCCATGAGGTGCCAGCGGTCGGCCACCTGATCGGCGTGAGGCAATGCTTTCGTTATCGCCTCACCATAGCCGCCACCCCGATCGCGGGCGACAGTCACGATGGTAGGATGGTTCGCCAGCCACGCCTGTGATGTCGCCTGTTCGCGATCGGGCATCAATGTCACTGGCCTGCGCCGCTCGAGATCGCAGACAATCGTTCCGTATCGCTGGCCACGCCGGAATGCGAAGTCGTCAATGCCGATGATGGAAAGCTTATCGCGCGGCTGTTCCGTCCGCCGGCGCACGACACGCAGCAGGGTATCGTTGCTCACCGGCATCATGAGGCGTTCGGCAATGGCCGCAGCCGGCCTGCCGCCCAGCGCCAGCCCCAAATGATGAACGATGGTTTCGAGGCGCCCGGTCCTTCGCGACAACGGGGCCAAAACATCGGCGCCAAACCGCTCGGCAAAAATACGGCGTCGGCAAAGAACGGCATCACACCAGAAACGACGAACCGTCACCTGCAGGACAACACGCCGTCCGGCGATCGGCAGATCGGCGGCTTGCCGCAGATATCGGCTCTGGGTTCGGCGTGAAGTGGTCCCACAGCAAGGGCACGTTGCCGAAACAGCCGCGGCTCGAACGTCCAGAAATACGCAATCTGTGTCGATCTCGGCATGTTCAACGACGAACCCTGCCGGCGCCAGTCTCGTCGACCCAAATCTCCGTTCCATCGCGCTGATTCCCTCTCAAAATCAGGCGACATCATCCTTCACATGCAGCAAGATTGAGTCTGACCCCTTTTTGGATGAAAACGACCCCTCAAATGGAGTGCGCCCCTAAGGGTGGACAGATCGGCTTGAGGAATTGACCAGGCTTGTCGGGTTTTCGAAAAAGGGAACCCATGGCAAGATATCGCACTCACAGCATCGAGTTTAAGCGGCAGGTCGCGCAGGAATATCTGTCAGGCGAGACGCTTCACGGTTTGGCGAAACGGCACGACGTCACCCGAAACCTGATCCGTGTCTGGGTGCGCAAATATGAGGAAGGCGCCTTCGATGACGATGCGCAGGCCGCCGATCTTATCCAGGAATACGAGGCTCGGATCGCGGCCCTTGAGCGGCTCGTCGGCAAGCAGGCTCTGGAACTGGAGTTTCTAAAGGGGGCTCTGAAAAGCGCACCGCCGCCGAGAAGAGGGACTACATCCGTCGTCACCGGCCCCGCGGCATCTCCATCGCTGAAGGATGCCGACTGATGGGGATCGCGCGTTCGACCTAC
Source organism: Mesorhizobium tianshanense (assembly GCF_007830515.1). GTDB lineage: Bacteria > Pseudomonadota > Alphaproteobacteria > Rhizobiales > Rhizobiaceae > Mesorhizobium > Mesorhizobium tianshanense. The sequence continues at coordinate 907 of NZ_VLKT01000131.1, read as the reverse complement.
TACGACCGTCCGGAAAAGCGGACCGACGACACCGCGATTGTCGAGGCAATATTCGCGATCTGCGACGAGTTCGAGTTCTACGGTTATCGCCGCGTTGGCGCGGCCCTGCGTCAGCAAGGCCTCGTCGTGAACCACAAGAAGATCCGGCGCCTGATGCGTGAGCACGGTCTACAACCGAAGATGAGGCGGCGCTTCATTGTCACCACCGACAGCGATCATGACGGCCCAATCTTCCCCAATCTGGCGAAGGATATCGCTCCTACGGGGCCGAACCAGCTCTGGGTTTCCGACATCACCTATGTCGCGCTGCCGACCCGCTTCGTCTATGTCGCCGTCCTCCTCGATGCCTGGTCGCGCTTGATCGTCGGCTACGCCATCGGCCGCTCTATCGATGCGCGCCTGACGGTCGCCGCCTTGAGGGCCGCCATCAATCGGAGAAGACCACCGTCAGGCTGCATTCACCATTCCGATCGCGGCTCGCAATATGCAGCCGAGATCTACCGGCAGCTTCTTGCCGATCAAGGTCTGATCGGCTCGATGGGCCGCAGAGGCAATCCCTATGACAACGCCAAGGCCGAGAGCTTCATGAAGACGCTAAAGGTCGAAGCCGTCTACCCGATGGCTTTCGAAACCTTCGACGACGTCACTGAACACCTTCCCCGCTTCATCGAGGACGTCTACAACAACCGCAGGCTCCATTCGGCGCTCGGCTATCTGAGCCCGCAGCAGTTCGAGGATCAACACATCCGGCAGACTGGCAAAACAGCAGCCTGATCAGTGTCCACCCTCAGGGGCGCACTCCAAAACAGGGTCCCTATTCCATGAAAAATCACATTCTTCTCCAAGGAGGAGTTCCGCTACGATCCCGACAGGGATGTCTTCACCTGTCCTGGCGGGCAAACCCTTT
>NZ_VLKT01000130.1 GCF_007830515.1 Mesorhizobium tianshanense | reverse complement strand
TCGCTCGCGAGGAATAGCGTCAGACTTGCGATTTCTTTCGGCGTCGCCACGCGACCCTGGGGTACTGAATCAATATTCCTTTGTAGGATCTCGTCGACGCTAACTGGCTTGTTATGGCCCGACACAAGCATGGGTGTATCCACGGGGCCAGGGCACACGGCATTGATGCTGATTTGCTCTTTGGCGTGATCGAGCGCCATGGCGCGTGTCAACAAAACGACCGCGCCCTTTGACGCGCAATAAGCAGCCAGCCCGGGACAGCCAACCAACCCCACATTCGAGGCTATGTTGACAATGCTGCCGCCGCCGGTCCTCCGCATAGACTTCACTGCGGCGCGGCTGAAGTAGAACACACCGCTGACATTGGCGTCGAAAGTCTGACGCCAATCATCATCCGTGGTATCGACGGCGTTTCCACGCCGGATGATCCCGGCGCTGTTCACCAGGGCGTCGACCTTTCCGAACCTTTCTACAGTAGATTCAATCACGTGGTCGGCGAAGGCCGAGTCAGCGACATCGCCGAGCATCAATTCGGCCTGACAATCGAGTTTCTCAACCGACTTCAGCACTCTTTGGCCCCGCTCCCGATCGCGGCCGACCAATCCGAGTGACGCCCCTGTCGCGGCGAAGGCCTCTGCGATGGCCTCCCCTATCCCCGACGTCGCGCCAGTCACGATAACAACCTTCTTGGAATTCGTCATAGTATCGCCAAGTAAAAGTGATGAGGCCTAGTGAGTAGTTTAGGCGGACTGCTTACTGATCAAAGCTCGCATACCGCTAGTTCCTACCTTTTCGCCAGAGACCAAAAAATCATACAGTGAACAAGCTAAAGTTATTCCCATGCCTAGGACACGGTGACCACCTCGTGGCAGCTTTTGCAAGTGTCGCCTTGCATCGGCTGCCAGTTTCGACAGCAAGATTTGCGGTATCGAGGTCATGGCCGCTCCTCCGTCGGTGCACTGAGCTTCTCGGGCACCCGGAAGACCCAATAGTGCGCGTCCTCCTCGGCGACGTATCTGCCGTTCCTTAGACACTGTGCCGGTATAAGGACGCCCTCATCCTGCAGACGCCGCACCTCGCCTTCAAATGATGTCGTCTCCGCATAGCTCTTGCGGGTGCTTACAATGACGAAGCCGTTCGGGCGGGTGACGCGAGCCAGCTCGCGCAACCCATCCGGTCGGACGTGTCCGAGCGTGAGGACGCCGCAGCAGACGGTTAGGTCATAGCTCGCGCTGGAGTAGTCGGAGAGCCGCCCGTTAAGGTCGACATCGCCTCGGGCATGGCGGTAGACGCCGGTTTGCCGGGCTTTTTCGGCCATCTCTTCGGAGAGATCGAACCCGTCAATCAAGCGGAAGCCGAGGCGTTCCAGTTCCACGCCGACGAGCCCTGTTCCGCAACCAGCGTCCAGGATTGCGATGGCATTTCGCTGCCCGGCCAAATAGGCCGTCTGCACGGCGCCTGCCAGTTCCGCCACGATCATCGGCCCGCAGTACCCGACGCGGGCCTGATCCAGATCGAAGGCACTCGCCCATCCGCGATATAAGTGGGCCAAGCGAACCGTGTCGCCATCGAGGGCATGGGATGCCTTCATGCGCTCTCGTGCGGCTTGCTCCGGTGCTGTTTGCTGATCCAGGGTGTTCATAACAGTTCCTCTATGTAGGGGCAGATGGGTGCGGCACTGCATTCATGGGCGCGCAATGACCGCGGCTGAAACCACGGACTGTTCCTTGCCACTATGCGGAGCATGGTTGTTTGACCATGCGAAGAAGTCTAGACACAAGGTAATCACGTCGACGTCCTGTAGCGGAAACATATGTCCACCCTCTCGGCTTGATCCGCCCGGCAGGATTGGTCTGCAATTCCTGACCTGGCTGCTGCCGGTCCTGCATGGACGCTCTCCACGATAAGCCATCGACACTCCCAAGATGGTTAGCAGAAAGCGAAGATTTGATATTCTCAACAGCGACTGTACCAGCGGCATGCAGGGGCAAAAAGGTGATTTTTGAGAATTTTATATTACATTGCGTTACAATTTTGAGATATACTTATTTTTCATTTATCTCCAGAAACTAAACCGACATAGTTCTGTAATAACACTACAACAATCCTTCCGCGTGACGACGTTGTATTGGAAATAAATCAGCAGGGGGATCGCTGCAGGAGACTAGCCTCGGCGCCGGGCCGGTACGCATTGGGGCGTAAGTCAGTATCCTTGCGCGTCAATCTCAGATGCTCTTTTCGAGCCCTCGTAGGAGCTCTGCTGCTCGAACGTATTATTCAAAGCCTTAAATGAGAGTGCATCAGCAGCGAAGCCCACCGTGTCACGGACTCGACAAAACCGATAGTTAGTGTCGGCACCGGGGTCGTGGTCGAGTAGCTCAGCCATTCGGCTTTCGCCCTCACAGATCCGGGCGGGCGGATTTCCCGCACCCGGCTCTTCCCGAGGGTAACCCGCGTCATATCCGTGCTTGCGCCCAAGTTCGAGTGATGCGCGGAGTTGGCAGGGGGAAGCGCGCCGTCAGGGTCTCGAACTCCGACCAGCCCATGCGCCGGCTTTTCTGGCTGCGCCGTCTCAGACACCGTAGCCATACCCGGCGCATTTGCCGATGGAATCCGTTGAGCGCTGGGTAGTTGTGCGGCCTGCCGTAGTAGCCGTAGTGTCCACGCAGAACGGCGGCGAACCACCTGTGCTGCGCAGCCAGTGGCGCGTGCATGAGCCGCCAGGCATCCTGGCGCAGCGCCGTCAGCTTGCGCGTCAGGCGTTTCCCTTCCGTCTTGTGCTTCACGATGAACCGGCCGTCCCGGGTCCGCCCGCAGTAGTGGGTGAAGCCCAGGAAGGCGAAGGTCTCTGGCCGCCGCTCGCCACGCCGCTGTCGTGAGAGGGCCGCGAACCGCCCAAACTCGATCAGCCGCGTCTTGTCCTCATGGAGCGTCAGGCCAAAGCCGGCCAGCCGCGCCTTGAGGGCCAACAGCATCTCCTCTGCATCGGCCTTCTTCTCAAAGCCCATGACGAAGTCGTCAGCGTAGCGCACGATCACAACACAACCGCGCGCATGGCGACGTCGCCATTGGTGGGCCCAGAGATCGAGGATGTAGTGCAGGAAGATATTGGCGAGGAGCGGGCTGATCACTCCCTGAACGCAAAAGGTAACTTTGAGTTTGACCGGTCGATTTCGCTCGATCGTTCTCGTTCTGTGCTTGATTATCGTCTTAAAAGGTAATA
>NZ_VLKT01000129.1 GCF_007830515.1 Mesorhizobium tianshanense | reverse complement strand
GGCCGGTCTTTGGTTGGAATGGTGGCCGGCTTCACGTCGGAATGGTGGCCGGTGTTTGATCGGAATGGCGGCCGGCTTCACGTCGGAATCCGCACCGAACATCGCCGCCACAGCTTTGGTGGCCACCGCTCCCGCGATTACGTCATGTTTGTGATTCATGTGTGGACGGCCCCCGTTGAGCAAGAAGATTCTGACAATGGCAATACTGAAGCGGTCAGGTTCATTCATGTGTTCGGCCTGTTTTTGTGCGGCCTCAGGCCGCTGGCCATGATGGTGTCGGTGGATCGGGCCCTCATCAAGCTGCCGCGCTGCGATGCGCGTTGAATCACTCAGGTTCTCCCGATCCCCGGCTTGACCGGATCTGCATCACTGATGTCGTTCTCTCCTGCCCAAACTGGTTGTCATTTCGCGCGACCGTCGATTACCCTTGAGCCATTGACGGCGTCGCGCGGTAGTTTTCCTCACGCGCCATCACCGCCCAGGCGATCCGCGCTACCTTGTTGGCGACAGCGACCGTGACCAGCCGTGCCGGCTTACGCTCGAGCAACTGGCTCGCCCAGGTGCTGACGGTGGTCGCTTTTCGCCGCGTGTATCGGACGACCGCCGTGGCGCCGACGACGAGGAGATGCCGCAAATAGCGATCTCCCATCTTCGAGATCCCTCCCATTCTGTCTTTGCCACCGGAGGAATGCTGCTTTGGAACAAGACCCAGCCAAGCAGCGAATTGACGACCGGAGCGGAAGACTTTTGCGTCGACGACGGTGGCAGCGAGGGCAGTCGCCGTGACGAAGCCGATTCCGGGAATGGTTGAAAGCCGCCGGCAGACCTGGTTCGTGCGATACCACGCCAGAAGCTCGATCTCGATCTTCCGGATTTGCGCGCCAAGCCCCTCGATCGTTCGGGCGAGGAGGATAAGAACCTGTCGCGCCATCGCGGGGAGCGGCCCATCGCCCTTGTCAAGAGCTTCGATTAGACCACGGACATGGGCCCGGCCCTTCGGTGCGACGACGCCATACTCGGCCAGATGCGCCCGCATGGCGCTGATTTGCGCTGTGCGCTGCCGAACCAAGAGGTGGCGAGCCCGATGAAGCATCAGAATGCTCTGGGCATCCGCCGATTTGACAGCCACGAACCGCATTGTCGGTCGCGTCACCGCCTCGCAGATCGCTTCCGCGTCGGCCGCATCGTTCTTGTTGCGCTTGACGTAGGCCTTTACGTAAGCCGGCGGCATCAACTTGACCACATGCCCGAGTGCAATCAGCTCCCGCGCCCAATGGTGCGCCGTCGCGCAGGCCTCCATGCCGATGAGGCACGGCTGCATATCGCGAAGCAACGGGATAAGCTGATCGCGCCGAATTTTTCGACGGAGCACCGCGTTTCCTGCATTATCGACGCCGTGAACTTGAAAGACGTTCTTGGCGATATCCAATCCGATCGTGATAACTTGCATGCGGACGGTTCCTTCCCTCTGATGGTCCTTTGACAACGCCATCTTGGCACATTGCGATGCCGCTGGGTCGGGGGCCGTCCACCCCATCAAGATGCTGGCTGGATGGAGGCCAGCATCTGATGACACGAGCCCTTTCGAACGATCTTCGTGAGCGTGTTGTTGAAGCAGTCGGCGCCGGCGAGAGCTGCCGTCCGGTGGCGTCGCGTTTTGGCGTCGCAGTTTCCTCGGTGGTGAAGTGGTCACAGCGTTACCGTGCCACCGGCTCGGTGGCGCCGGGCAAGATGGGCGGACACCGCAAGCGGGTTCTGGAGCCGCATCGAGCCTTCATCGTGGAGCGGATCAGCCAGACCTCTGATCTGACGCTGCATCGGCTGAAGGACGAGTTGGCCGCACGCGGGGTGATGATCTCCCACAACGCTGGATGTTCTTGAAGCGCGAGGGCCTGAGCTTCAAAAAAAACGCTGTTCGCTCTTGAGCAGGCCCGGGCCGACATTGCCCGTCGCCGCCAGCGCTGGAGGTCGTGGCAGGGTCGCCTCGATCCGGCACGTCTGGTCTTCATCGACGAGAGTGTGCTGCAGAGTAACGGAAGGAGTTCAACATGAACTAAGACCGAAGCGTAAAGCTGCGTGAATGATGGGGGACGGCCCTCCGGGATCGGCTTTCAGGAGCAGGTCTCAAACCAGTCCAAGCTGCTGCGGTAAAGAGCCGTGGTGGTGAGCGTTGGATGAAAAGTTCGGACGAGATCCGAGCAGGTGGGTGTCCGAAAGACGAACGAAAGTGAACCCTTCGAAGACGCGTCGTTATGAACGTAAGTGTCGCCGAAACCAGGACCGTCTCGTCATCCTGGGACAAGCCCGCCGGGTGCCTGATGACAGGGCGGGCGGCGACCGGCGTTGAGGGGGCGTGAGTCGGACACAGGCATTCGCGCGGAACTGCAGGAACCAGGCTCCTGATGCAAAGGGAGAAGCTCAAGCGGGCCAAACCGCAAGGCGAGAGTACCGATGCAGGAGACTGGGGCGGACCGGCCCGTATGAGCGTTGAAGGCCCTGTAATGGGGTCGGAGCAAAGGGGTCGGATCAGGTGGTCGTATTGTTTGGAACAACTGGAAACAGGATGACTTTGGAGAATACGACAGACAAGCCGTTTCGAATTGCGAAACGACAAGTGTACGAAGCTTACAAAGCGGTCAAAGCCAACCAAGGCGCAGCCGGGGTGGACGGGCAGACCTTGGAGATGTTCGAGAAGGACCTTGCGGGAAACCTCTACAAGGTCTGGAATCGGATGTCCTCAGGGACGTACTTCCCCCCGCCGGTTCGCGCTGTCTCCATTCCGAAGAAGACTGGAGGCGAAAGGGTTTTGGGTGTGCCCACGGTCAGCGATCGGATCGCGCAGATGGTGGTCAAGCAGATGATTGAGCCGGATTTGGATACCCTCTTTCTTCCAGACTCCTACGGCTACAGGCCGGGAAAATCGGCTCTGGATGCCGTTGGCGTGACGCGTCAGCGGTGCTGGAAGCATGACTGGGTTCTGGAATTCGACGTCAAAGGGCTGTTTGACAATATTCCGCACGATCTCTTGCTGAAGGCGGTCAGGAAGCACGTCACATGCAAGTGGGCTCTGCTCTACATCGAAAGATGGCTGGCAGCGCCGATGGAGAAGAACGGAGAAGTCGTCGAGCGCACACGCGGTACCCCGCAAGGGGGCGTTGTCACTCCCTGAACGCAAAAGGTAACTTTTGTCAGCCGATGGCGATTTCCCGTTGGAAGGCGATGACGTTTTTCCGGACGACGGTATCGTCGTGT
>NZ_VLKT01000128.1 GCF_007830515.1 Mesorhizobium tianshanense | reverse complement strand
CTTTGGGTAAGAACGTGGGCCAGGACGACAAGAACGATGCCCACGCCCTTGGCGACATCAGGCCAAGTCTGGCGCATTGCGAGCCTCCAGTACCCGATCGACGCAGATGGTCGGTCGACTTTTTCGGATCGCCGGCATTGTGCATCGCAGCATGTAAGGTTGACAACCCCAAATTGTCGGGGTTCCGAGCGGGTGTCTACAAACAGGAAAATTGCAATTGCCCCGGACAATCTCTTGGCCCATATCTCGCGGCCGGATGGCAACACATCGCCGTCTCTGGTGACGTCCTTGGGATATCAGGCGGGCGTCGCCGACATCGCACGCGAGGCGGGCGTCGCCAAACCTACGCTGTATGCGCATTTCGGGAGCAAGGAGAACCTGCTGCTTCCGTCCTGCGCAAGGCGTTCGACCGGGTCGGCGCGGCCAATTTTGCGGCGCTCGATGCGCTACCCGACCGGCCGGAGAACCTGGAGGCGGCGCTCCTGGAATTTGCGCGGGAGCTGGTCCTGAACCTCTATCATGACCCCGATACGCTGAGGCTACGGCGTTTTCTGCGCATGGAGAACGCCATCAATCCCGATATTTCCACCGCCGCGCGCGAACATGACCGGCCCCAGCGCGACCGGCTTGCCGACGCTTTGGCCGGACGTCTTGCCCGGCTGGCTTACGCCGGCTATCTCAAGCTGGACGACCCGGACCGCGCAATTCCGGCTCAATGTTTTCGTGGATTCAGGCCGGTGGCTCTAACGAGAAAAAATGCACTCTTTGCGGGGCATGAGGTTGGGGCCGAAATTGCGCGCTGCTGGCATCCGTTGTAGCGACCTGCAAACTCAGCGACGTCAACCCGGTCGCCTATATCGCCGAAACCCTGCAGGCCATTCTCAACGGCCACCCTCAGAGCCGCGTCGAAGAACTCATGCCCCGCAACTTCCGGAAAGCGTCAAGTCCCAACGCATAGGGGATCGGTAAGGCGCTTACTTCCTTGGGACCAGCGTGTCATCAGAACGGACTACTTTCTTACGGCTTCCTGAAGGGCGACTTCGTGTCAGGCTCGTGAGATAACAAACCGGTCGTATCGCTGCTCGGCAAGTGGCGATCGCAAAGTTTGCCCGTGACCTTGCGAAGAATCCGCCAACGGCGCGCATGCTGGGCGATCTTCCGGAATTGTGGCGCTTCACCTCGCCGCAGACGGTCAGGCCGCAGGGGGTTGCGTGGGGCCTTGGGCGCTGAACACCTTCGTCTATAGGGACGGCATGATCGACATCAAGCGTGACCCCGATGGCAGCGCATGCTAGCGGATGAGCGCCGGGAGACCAGGATGATTGACGGACGCCTGTGGATGCGTGGATGGGTTAATTCGGCGCGCGGATGCCGGTTGACGCGATGTTCACACGCCGCGAAGTCAATATTCGATGTGTGTCGCCACCTCCTCGCGATCCTTGCGGTGGGGATCTCCATCGCGGGCTGTGATTCTGCTGGCAGCACGGGCTCTGAAGAAATTCTCCGAATGGGTCTCACGTTTGATCGCCGGGAGATCGCCGATCATTCCGGGGATGTGAAGCTCGTCGGCGACATCGACGGCGACGGTCGGCTGGATTTGATCCTCGGCGGGCTGCCACAGACCCCTCTGTCGTGGTGGCGTTGGCCCGACCTGCTTCTCACCACGATCGCAACCGCCCGTGTGGAGTTCACGACGGATGGCGTGCTTGTTGACGTCGATGGGGATGGTGATCTCGACATCGTGACGGCCGACGGGCCGGACGGGGCCAATCTCATCTGGTTCGAGAATCCGCGCCCGAACCATGATCCGACCGACGGCCCAAGCTGGAAGCACCATGAGATCGGCGCGGTCGGCGGCTGGGGCAAAGCGACGGCCTTGCGGACATCGTCGTTCGGGCACCCAGCGAACTGATGATCTTCTTTTAGGACGGAGCCGGCGCCTGGACTCGCGTCACCCTGCCACCCTTCAATCTGGGTGAGGAGGGGATGGCCCTCGGAGACATCGACGGCGACGGCGCTGTCGACCTGGTCCTGTGCGGACAATGGGCGCGGAATCCAGGCGCAGTGGCAGCGCGCAATCCCGCCCGCTGGCAGGGCCACGAGGTTGGCACGTTCAATCCCGCTTTCAAGGCGCTCGTCGTCGATCTCGACCAGGATGGCAACGCCGACATTTTGACCTCGAGTTCCGAGCACACGGCCGACGTGGCTTGGTTCCAGGCCGTCGACGGGCCCGCGGGACGGTGGATTCGCCATGTCATTCAGCCTGCCGTTGCCGGCGCCCACACGTTGCAGGCGGCAGACATGGATGGAGACGGCGATGTCGACGTCGTGGCCGGGCAGATGCACACGACCAAGGAACGTGCCCTGTCCATCCACCTCAATGTGGACGGCCGAGGAATGCGCTGGGCACGACAAGTGATCGACACCGTAGGGCTCCACAACGGTGTCGTCGCCGATGTCGACAGCGATGGCGATTTCGACCTCTACGGTGCCAATTGGGCGGGCAACCCACCCGCCCGGATCTGGATCAATCGACTCGACCCGCACGGACCGCTCCGTCGCCTCGACCGCTGGAACCATCACCAAATCACACATGCGCATGTCCGTTCCTTCGGACTCGCATTCCCCGACATGGACGGCGACGGACGGACGGACATTATCTCAGGCCCGTTCTGGTATCGTCAGCCGGCCGACCCTTGGCAAAGTGAATGGGAACAGAACCGGCTCGGCATGGGAGTGGATGCGGTCGCGGCAATCGACATTGACGGCGACGGACGCGCGGAAGTGATCGCCCAGCGCGGCGGGGGCAAGACACTGAGCCTGGTGTGGCTTCAGGCGCAGCAGGCGTCAACGCCCGGCTTCGAGGAGCATGCGATCGGCGAGGTTCCCGCCGCCAGCCACGAACTCGGATCCCAGGGCCATGCATTGGCGCAGATCGTCAAAGGCGGCCAGCCGGAGCTTGCGGTCTCAAGCGGTGCCGGGGTCTTCTATTTTTCCATCCCCGATGACCCGTCGACGGAGCCCTGGCTGCGAACCCGCATTTGCGCCGAGGCTTCTGACGAGGGGATCGCTTTCGCCGATATCAACGGCGACGGCCTGCTTGACCTTGCGGCCACTACCGGCGACGCAAACCGACGTGACGCTGCTCGATAGCGATCGCTTCGCTTTAGAATCTCCTTCATAAGCACACGCAATTCGGCCGGAGGATGTCACTTGGCAGTTAACCGGGGTCTTCCTCAAATTGTGTGATGGCCCCGAAACAGAGCCCCAAAGTGGATATTCTGAGCGGTTCAGCGACCGCGCGACGCACGATGCGTGCTT
>NZ_VLKT01000127.1 GCF_007830515.1 Mesorhizobium tianshanense | reverse complement strand
CGATTTCGTCACACTCGTGTTTTTTGAAAAGGTCGTCGAGCGTGTTGCACGGGAAGCGCCCGCCGTCAGCTTCGAATTGCTGCCTATCGACGACAGCCCCGATGAGCTTCTCCGGCGCGGTGACGTCGATTTTCTAATTCTTCCGGAATTGTTCATGTCGAGCGCGCATCCAAGAATGCCGCTGTTCGAAGAGACGCTCGTGTGCGTAGGCTGCCCTACGAACAAGCAGCTGCCAAGGCAGCTTACATTCGAGAGATACATGTCGATGAGGCACGTTGCGGCCAAGTTCGGGCGTACGCAGAAGCCCTCCATCGAGGAATGGTTTTTGATTGAGCATGGTCTTAAGAGACGTGTCGAGGTCGTCGTGCAGGCATTTAGCATGATCCCACCTATGGTCTCAGGTACAGCTCGTATAGCGACCATGCCCTTGCGGCTGGTCAAGCATTTCGAAAAAACGTTCCCCCTGCAGATCGTCGAACTTCCACTGCCACTTCCCGGATTTACCGAGACCCTCCAATGGCCGGCCCTTCACAACAGCGATCCGGCAAGCATCTGGATGCGGGAGATAATGTTGCAGGAGGCGTCCCGCACGGCTACGACCTCGGGACGTCGCGGGCGCTCCTAAATCTGCTCAGCGCCTCACACCGGCTCTCGCCTCAATAGCCCCGTGTCGGATGAGATCGATGCTGGCGGCAAGTGCGCCTGCGAGGTCGTCCAGCGCGTGGACTTCCTCGACTAGCTCGAACGAGAAGGGGCCGGCATAGCCGCCATCAAGCAGCGCCCGGATCTGGCTGCCATTGTCGGAACCTCCCAGGACGCGATCCGGGTAAATCCAGAAGGTCGGATCGTTCACGCCTGAAATGTGCACGAGACCGGTTAGCTCGCAGGAGAAGAACGTCTCCCCGGCGAGTGTGTGGTGAAACGTGTCGTGCACGAGGCGGAAGGCGGACTGGCCATCAACCGCGGTAATGGCCTCAGCCGCTTCCTTCTTCGATCGCAGCGAGCAGGTCTGGAAGCCCAGCGGCTCGATGAGACCGATTAGACCGCGCGACTGGAGGATTGGCTTGAGCGCGCTCAAGGCGAGGAGCAGATTGCCGTGGCGCTCGCCGTTCGCGGGCCACGAGCCGTCATTGACCGGCATCAGCACGAGCGCCTTCGCCCCGCACTCAGCCGCATAATCGGCTAGCTTGCTCGCCTCGGCCCGGCGCGCGGGGGTCCACTCATTGAAGCGCTGCAAGGCGTGGACAGAGATAATCGTGACGCCCGCTTCGGCGGCGGCAGACCGGACGTCCGTAGCCGGCATGCCGGGTGCAAAAGGATTGCTGAAAAGACGGATTTGAACGTCGGCCAGACCCTGGTCGCGTGCAAGCGCGAAAAATGCCCGAACATCAAGGCGGGACGCCGTCATGTGGCCGAGTGCAATGCGGGGCGACACCTGGCGCATGGCTTGGCTTTTCCTTCGATGAAGCGCGGTCGCCGTTCTCGGCTGTTCGGCTTCTGCCGCGTGGCAACCGCTCGTTGATCGTACAGACCGAAACGAGGCAGAATAGTCAATCGAACTTTCTTTCATTTGTGAAAGGAAACTCGACGTCCATGATAGAATCCATCAAGCTTCATATATTTTCCGGCAGATGGATGTCGAACGGCAGAAATGTCTGTCCCGGCGTCTCCGCGGTGCCGGTCTCGATGGCCCGCGCCATCAGCGTTGTCAGCTCCTGGCAAAGCCGGCGCATTGGCGTCGCGACCGCCATCGTGATGACGTTATCTGCGAGCGCCGCCCGTGACTCCGGCGTGATTTCATTCACGATCGCGACGAGATCCTGACCTTCGCCTTCTTCCCTGAGCGCGGAGATGGCGCCCTCCATGCCCCCGCCGGCCACATAGAAGCCGACGAGTTCAGGTTCCCGCTGCATGAGATCCAGCGTTGCCTCGTAGGTGATCTGCCGTTTCTCGAGGTTCATGAGCGGATCGAGCACCTCGAATGTCGGCGCGTTCTCACGGAAATAGGAGCGAAAGCCGATATCCCGGAGCTCTTGCCCCTGGAAACGGTGGCTGCCGACAAACACCGCCACCTTTCCGGGCCGTTTTGCGACCTTGGAAAACATCCAAGCGGCCGTCCGCCCGACCTGGCGGTTGTTGAGGCCGATATAGCCCTGGCGCACGCCGGCGGCGAAGTCCGAAAGCAGTGAGAATACTGGAATGCCTTTGGCCTTGAGCTCCTCGACCGCTGCCGTAATCTTCGGGTGGTCCGGCGCCACCATGGCGATCGCGTGGCAGCGGCTCCCAAGATCCTTGAGGAGTGCGATCAGGTCGCACGGCACGTGTGACGGCGCGAATTCGATGAGCGGAATGCCGTGGAAGGACTGGGCCAAACTGACCGACGCTTCGACCTCGCGCGCGAAGTGTTGGTAGAAATGCTGGGCCGGTTTTCTCAAGATGAAGCCCAGCCGATAGTGCGGCAGGTCCCGCTGCAAGCGCTGCTTGATGAGACCGGCAGCATGATAGCCGATGGCGTGGGCGGCCTCGTGGACCCGCCGCGCGGTCTCTTCCCGCACCGGATGGCGGGCGTTCAGAACCCGATCGACAGTTGCCACGCTGACCCCGGCTTCGCGGGCGAGATCGGTAATTGTGGGGCGCTTGGTCATGGGTCCAATTCTGATTAGTTTTAACGCCGGCTGACGCTCCGTCATCCAATACATCTCGGCAAAGGTTCCGGGCGGCAAAGTGACCGAATATTCATGATCGACAGCGTATTCGACGAACAGCAATCCAGGCGTAACCGGGCGCGTATCGATGTACACTTCGTTTGCTTAGGGAGCCCATAATTTTGCACTCGCCGCATTTTAGCGCTTCTGATTTCATCGACGCGCGAAGCGCTGTTTGGAGCCTGCGAGTCGATTGTTTGGTGCTGACCAGCCCGGCGACTTAACAGGTCGCGAAGCTGCGACCTTGCTCGGCGGGGCGTGGCCGGTTTAATACTCGGCAAACTGATGACCGCAGAAGGCGGCTTTCATCTGCGCTTGGTCCAATTCGCCTTCCCAGCGGGCGACGACGAGCGATGCCACCGCGTTACCGACGACATTCGTCAGCGCCCGGCATTCGGACATGAAGCGGTCGACGCCAAGGATCAGAGCCATGCCAGCAACGGGAACACTGGGTACTACGGCGAGCGTAGCGGCCAGCGTGATGAATCCCGCACCTGTTACACCTGCTGCACCCTTCGAGGAAAGCATCGCAACGAGCAGCAGGAGGACCTGATCGCTAATTGACAGATCCGTGTTCGTCGCCTGGGCGATGAAGAGGGCCGCCAGCGTCATGTAGATATTGGTGCCGTCCAGATTGAAGGAATATCCGGTCGGGATGACGAGCCC
>NZ_VLKT01000126.1 GCF_007830515.1 Mesorhizobium tianshanense | reverse complement strand
CAGTTCCCCCGTCTCCGCCATCCGCCGGCGCACGAAGGCGGCATGCGGCGCCAGCTTGCCAACACCCGGCGCATGGCCCTGGCGGCGAGGTTCGAGCGACCCCGTTTCCCGCCGCAGCTTCATCAGCTCGTTCACGAAACGAGGCGAAATGCGGAAATGCCGGGCGGCTTCCCGGTGTCCGTGCCCCTCGTCGACATACCCAGCAACACGCTCACGCAACGCCATCGGTAGCGGCTTGCCCATCGCGGTTCTCCTTCAAACCGCAATGAATCACGCCGCAGCCTCAATGGGAATCCTGAATCACGTCAAACGCGACACGCTCTAGATGCAAAGGTCGGCATTCAGCCAATCATCCCGAAAGCGGGCCGTCCGCTTCTCGCGGCCCAAATAGGGCGTTCATTGTCTCGGCGCTGAGCGTCGGCAGTTGGCGCAACTTTCCTGTTCGAGAATCTGAAAATTTGGCGCAACCTTCACCTTGGCAGAGGCGAAGGTTTGACCCGTTCCAGTCGTTCTCGGCACACCTGATGAACGACTGCTGTGCGCCTCCCATGCCGCCGTAGAGATCGGCTTTGCAGCTCCCGAAAGCATTCGTAATCGGGCTTGCTCTGATGGAGAGGCAAGCTCCCTGATGTGATTGTGGTCTCGACGACCATAGCGAAGCAGGGAGATTGTGATGGGACACTATGTAGGTGTGGATGTTGGCCTCCGGTCCACGTCGCTGTGCATCATCGATGAGAAAGGCAAGGTGTGCCCGGAACGCGAGGTTGCATCCGAGATCGATGAATTAGCCGCCACGATACGAGGCTTTGCCGAGCATGTTGATGGTGTGGCTCTGGAAACTGGACTCCATGGCTGACGGCAGGTCTGCGGGCGGAGGGGTTCCGCGTGGTCGTCATGGATGCGCGCCATTTCCTGACCTTCGATGCGCTCCTCCAACCTGCCCTTCTCGCTACGACCCGATGCGGGTCAAAGACGTGACTGATAGACGTCTTTGCGAGGCTTATCCTGTGGGCGGTGGTCAGTCTCCCCGCCCTCCGTGATTGCGTATGTCCTCGATCCAGCGAGCGCGTTTCTTCTCATCCGCAAATGAGAGGCCAAAAAAACTTTCGCGAATCGGCTTGATTCCGGCGAAGCTCAAGATGCTACGCTCGAAACCGCGAACACCGTAGGCGCCGAAATACCAGCGATAAAGAAACACCGGCATTCCCATGGTGACGACGAGGCGAGCGGAGCGCCCGGCGAGTAGCCGCTTTGGAAAGCCGCCCTCTTTGTATTCCATAGCAAATCCGGGCCTGAAAATGTGCTCGAGAAAGCCCTTGAACAAAGCTGGCATGGTTCCGTGCCAAAGCGGAAACAGAAACACCCAATGCTCTGCCCAGCGCAGATCCTCCCGGGATTGCTCCAGGGCGGGCGGCAACGTCCCGGTCTCGAAATCCTCGATCGTACGCAGCAGCGGAAAGTCGAGCTTGGCCACTTCGATGCGGCGTACCTGATGCCCCGCTGCAGTCGCGCCTTCGGCATAAGCGTCGGCCATAGCGTGAAGGAGGTGTTGGCCAGCCGGGTCTGGATGGCCCTGGACAATAGCGATGCGCCTGGTCATCTGATGTGTTCCTCCACAGTCCGGGAAGGTCGCGACCGTTTCAAAGCGGCGGCTATGGCCGGGCTGACGCGGCCAAGGGAGGTTTGGACGACGGCCCCACCCTGGCCCGGGCAAGAAAGTCGCCGACCACCTCCCTTGCGTCCTCCTCGTGCCCCACAAGGAGGTGCCCGCCAGTGTGGTAGACGACCAACTTTGCGTTCGGAATGTTGCTCGCCGCGAACTCAGCCGCGGGCAGCGTGTTGAACAGGTCATCTCGGGCCGAGACGACCAAGGTGGGCGCGGCGATCTCTTCAAGAGGCAGGCGGTGAAGATCGGCCGTACTGTCGATGTTGATGCCAGGGAAACGCTGCGAAAGCGGCTCGATGCTCCGAACAATGGTCATCACGCGATTCCGCTCCTGCGCGGAGGCTGACTCAACCAATTCAGGCGGCACGCCGATGAAGCGGATGAGTACTGACGGTGCAATCTTCTCAGTCGCCCACCAGGCAAAGTCGGCCCCGGCATTGACCAGCCAAAAGACAAATGCGCTGCCGCGGCTCCCCTCGACCATTACAGGGCTCGCGGGCGCGTAGGTTCCGGGGACGATCAGAATGAGCGCCGACACCTTATCTGGATGGCGAAGTGCGAGTTCGATTGCCGAGCGGGCGCCAGCCGAGATGCCGACGACGATGACCCTATCAAGGTCCAGCGAGGAAAGCAGCGCCGCATGCGCATCGGCCTGGGCCGCAGTCGAAACATCGGAGGGGATCGACGTCCCCAGATAGCCGAAACGCGACGGGGCGATGACCCGAAAGCCGTCCCCGACGAGATCGGCAACGTTGGCCAAGCCCTGATCCCATCCGCCACCGGCACCGTGGATAGAAAGGAGCGGAATGCCATCGCCCCTATCAGCGTATTCGATCGGCCCGGCGGCGGTTTTCGCAACCTTGGCTCCGCTCTCGACCGCGGCACGCGCGCGGCTGATCTCATTGTTGTAGGACAGGAAAACCAGTCCGCCGGCGGCCAGCACAACGAGAGAGACTGCCAATAACAACCATCTGATCCCGACCATGACCGCCATTCTCGAAATCCACTTTGTGCCATCCTATTCGTTTGAGTCCGGGGCGCGCCTTGATGTACCGCAAACCGATCGCGACATGCTGGGGAAGGCCAGGAGCCACCCAATCTGGACCTCCGATGCTAGTTTCCGCGTTTCTGATCTCTGAAAGCGTGGGCCGGAAAAGGTGCGCCAAGTGCCGACCTTCCGGCCTCGTCTCCAGAGCCGCCCTTCGCTCTACGGCTTGAGTAGACCCCGACGCGCACCATGCCCATTCTGCCTCCGCGCCAATCGCACGCCGGCCGCCGAAAATGAGCTTACACCTGCACCCTTCCGCTGCCCGATTTGCAGGCAGCGATCCACTGCATCGCCGAGGTTGGGTCTTCCAATATGCCGGCCCGTTTCGCAAAGCCGATGAAGGCATTGCGCGCAGCGCTTACAGGCTTGTGCCCATCGTGTGCATCGTGGCACGCCCGAAGGGCGGTCTCGTGGATCAGG
The DNA here is from genome assembly GCF_007830515.1 of Mesorhizobium tianshanense. GTDB lineage: Bacteria > Pseudomonadota > Alphaproteobacteria > Rhizobiales > Rhizobiaceae > Mesorhizobium > Mesorhizobium tianshanense. The sequence goes on along the minus strand of NZ_VLKT01000126.1, from coordinate 1,401 downwards.
TCTCTGCGATCTTCCGGCCATTCATCGAGAAAATCGATTGCGTCTGCAAGGCTGGCAATCTCATGCACGATGTACGTCCCGCGCTTCACGAAGACGGGGGTGCTTAAGTCCTCAGCTTTCATTCGCTCCTCCCATTTGCTGAACGGCTTATCTGTGTGAAGAGGCCGCCGTCTCGATGCCCCGCGACCATCGCAGAATGTGTTGTCAGGGCGATGACGGTTCAAGCGGAAGAAGCAGTGTGATGCTCATCCTTGGCGGCGTCGGAAGAAAGCAAAAGATCGTCCACCACGTGCGATGAGGCGCAAGTGGCGGACATGAGGTTGGAAGGAAGCGCCCCCGTGGATAAGCGGAAGGAAATCGACCCCTGGAGCTCTCGTCGAAATTGATATGAGCGGGATCGTACGCAACGAGGTCAACGAGTCCAATGTGGCGTTTACCGAGGAAGCTCGCCGCAATGCCGAGGCCGCCGAGCAACGGCTACATGACGCCGCCGAAGCCGAAGCGGCGAAGGAAGCCGCGGGCGTCACGTTCGCGACCGACGAGGAACGGCAGCGTTTCATCAGGGCGAAGGCCGATGAACGCATGGATCGGTATGATGAGCGGCGAGCAGCATTGCCGCGCGGCACAAGTGCAAGCGCCGATTTGCAACGGGAAGGCCTCGCCCAATTGTCGGCGGCGCGGCTCAGCCCGGACGACACGTTCCGTTCCGGCGATGCACGTGAGCGGAACGACGGCCGACTTAGCCTCCATGTCCACGGCGGCCACTGGCCATGGCGGAAGAAATCGGGAGATGTATTCCGTTCCAACATGTAGGTAGTGCCCGGGGGAACCTTGGCCCTCCCCGAATCGGAAACCGGCAAGCCGTCTTCTATTCTCGATGCGCTTCAGCCCCTTCCAATTGATCGGTAATCGATTGCAGTCTGGCGAGCAGGCGCTTGTAGTCTTCGACGACATTGGCGGACATATGCGCCAAATGAACGGCCTCGCCCCAGTCATGAGAGGCTTCACGCGATCATGTCGCGGCAAGCCTCGATCTGCTGCTCGCGGATTGCAATCCGGTCGGCAATCGTTGGACCCCAAAGGGGGCGTGACCTCAATGGGCTTTGCTGCCAACACGCTCGGCTTCAGCGACTGCCTTTAGGTTCTTTGTCTTTCCGTGGTCTTCTTCGGCATTGGCGATGATTGAAAAGAAGGCTGCCCGCGCGATGTCCTTTTTCGAGGCCTCCGGATGCTCTTTCCTTGCGGCTTTCAGCAGCTGCTTGGGATTCATATCTGGCGTCACGACACGCATGAGGGTGTCAGCAATCGCCTGCATCTCTTCCGCTTCCATGACGGGAACTCCACAACTATCACAATGAGGCTAGCATACCAGCGCGGCTAGCCTGAAAAATTCACGGCGGG
>NZ_VLKT01000125.1 GCF_007830515.1 Mesorhizobium tianshanense | reverse complement strand
CGAAGAGGCGGGCGCGCTTGCCTCTGCGTTGCGCGGGCATCTTGGCGCGCGGCTGCCCGACTACATGGTGCCGTCGGCCTTCGTGCGCCTGGATGGGCTGCCGCTGACGCCGAACGGCAAGCTGGACCGCAAGGCGCTGCCTGCGCCGCAAGACGACGCCTATGCGCGCAACGCCTATGCAGCGCCGCAGGGCGAGGTCGAGACGGCGCTGGCCGCGATCTGGGCCGAGCTTCTGGGGCTCGAGCGGGTCGGCCGCCACGACCACTTCTTCGAGCTCGGCGGCCATTCGCTGCTGGCGGTGCGGCTGCTGAGTGGAGCCTCAAATCTTGGGCTGCAATTCAGCGCCAGCGATCTGTTCCGGACACCCATTCTGAAGGAACTGGCATCGAAGCTCAATTTGCGACCACAGCCGAGCAATCCAGGAGTGATTCCCATTCGTGCGACGGGATCGCAACCGCCGCTCTTTTTTCTTCCGACAGGGATGGGCGATTGTTCCTACGCCGTCAAGCTGGCAAGCGAAATGGACATAGACTGTCCCGTTTATGCGGTACCATGGCCGGATTTCAATGAATTTTGTTTCCCAACTCTTGAAGAAATGGCCTCGCAGGCGATCGGGGTGATGAAAGAAATCCAGCCGTCGGGGCCGTATCGCCTCGCAGCCTATTCTTCAGGCGGAATATTGGCCTACGCAATTGCGCGGCACCTGTTGAGGTTAGGCGAAGCTGTTTCGTTCATGGCCTTCATCGATGTTGCGCTACCTGCAAATGGCTCGACCATGTCACTCAACCAAATCGCCAACGAACTGGTTCTAGAAAGCCTCGAATCCTTGGACGACGAGCGCTTTGCAGAGCTCGAGCGTTTCGCTGAACAAAGCTCGATTGCCCAGCTGCTCGAAAAGGCGCAGCAAATCGGAGCGATCCCGTCAAATCGTGATCTCCAAGACGATGCGGTGATTTATGAAAAAATCGCTAGGTTTCACGTAGCGCTGCAGGGGTATGAACCTCCATCGTTGCCAGTGGCAATACATCAGTTTTATGCCACTGAAACTGACCTCCCCAAGGGGGAACGAGCCAAGAACTCCATAGACCCACACGCAACTTCGCCCATGCGGGGATGGAACCTAGTTTTGGATGCGGCGGCCATTCATGCCGTGCCGGTTCCAGGCGATCACGAGAGCATGATGGGGAACCCGGAAAACTGCCAACTTTTGGCTCGAGCCATTTCAACGGCCTTCGCCAAATCAACGAACGGACTCCACCGCCAGACTGAGATTGCGGAAGCGCCGGATTAGTCGCGACGCCACAATACGTCGATTCTGGCCCAAAACTCTCCCCCGAACTGCCTCGAAGAAAGCTGGGCCGGATGCGGCGCCTTCAAGTCAGTCCGCGTGGCAGCCCGCAGCCACGCGTCGATGGCTTCCGCGTCCCGATCAGGGGTCGGAACAAGAGTGCGCCGGGAGACCGGCAAGGAGTAGATGGTGAAAGTCCATTGCAATGAAGGAGTAGCGATCCACATGGATGTGTTGCAAAGTTTTTGGTAACGAGGCGCATGGCATTGGGCTCCGGTGTTCCCCGGAGAGTTGAGATGTTCAAAGGCCGCCATTTCGACCAATCTGTGATCTTGCTTTGCATTCGCTGGTATCTGGCCTGCGTATTCCGATGAAGCCGGCCACCGATTCCGATTTGAAGCCGGCCAGTCATTCCGATTTCATTCCGGCCACCCTTCCGATTTGAAGGCGGCCAGTTTTTCGGACTGATCCTGGGTCTCGTTGATGTTTGGGTTGGGTTTTGTTTCAGGTCAAGCTTCGGTGTTTTCGGGGACGATTGGCGGGCGCTGTTTTCGCATGCTTTCACCGGTGAGATCGATGCGATAGGCGTTGTGAACGAGGCGATCCAGGATGGCGTCGGCCAAAGTTGGGTTTGCAATAATTTCCCACCAGCGATCCACGGGCACCTGACTTGTGACGATGGTTGAGCGTCGTTCGTAGCGATCCTCAATGATCTCCAGGAGATCGCGGCGTTGGTCGTCATTGAGTTTTCCGGTCCCCAGTCATCAAGGATCAGCAGGTCGGTCCTGGCAAGAGATTTGAGGATCCTGCCGTATCGCCCGTCGCCTCTTGCGAGCGCGAGGGCGGCGAACAGCCGGGGAAGCCGGTGGTAGGCGACTGAGAAGTCTTCGCGGCAGGCCTGGTGGCCAAGAGCGCAGGCAAGCCAGCTTTTGCCGACGCCGGCTGGCCCGGTGACAAGAAGACCGTGATGCTTTCTGATCCAGCCGCAGCCGGCAAGCGCCATGAACAAATTGCGGTCGAGGCCGCGTGCGGCGCGGAAGTCGGCATTCTCGATCTGCGCGTCATGGCGAAGCTTGGCAGCCCTGGCGCGAGCCTCGAAACGCTTCTGGCGGCGCATGGTAGCCTCGCGCTCGAGCAGCATGGCAAGCCATTCGCCGTGCTCGAGGCCGCGCACTTCGGACTGTGCATCGAGTTCCTGGAAAGCGGTTGCCATGCCGTAAAGGCCGAGCTCTCGCAGCATGTCGATGGTGGGATTGATCAGCATGGGTGGATCTCCTCAATGAAAGTAATCAGGGCCACGCAGATTGGCGTGATCGACGATGGCGGTTGGTTCGGTGGAATGGCGAGCGGCTTTGTGGTTGGCGATGAGCGAAGCGATGCTCTTGCAGTTCAGGCCACCGATCTCGACAGCGCGGGCTGACACGGCTTCGGCCCGATTGCGATCGATGTCGCGAAACAGACGTAGGATGCCCAGACATGTTCGAAAGCCCTGCTCGGGATGCGGACGGCTGGCGAGAATTGCGATGACCAGACCTTCGGTCTGCGGCCCGATCGACGTGGCCCAGCGCCGAAAGCGCTCCGGCGTCCATTCGGCATAGCGCCGGTGGGAACTGGGCATGTGATCCGGATCGGTTCCATGGCGAGGACCTCCATAGCGGCGCTGATGCACCGCGACGCGCTTGCCGCGGTGGAAGATCTCGATGGTGCGCGCCGTTGCTCTCAGATCGACCTGCTGACGAATGAGGCTGTGGGGCACGGAATAAAAGAAGGTCTTGAACTCGACATGATAATCCGTCGAGACGCGGGCCAAACGCCACTCGGCGAATTCGTAGTCTTCGCTCGGAAGGCTTGCGAGCGCAGCACGCTCGACGCTCTCAAACAGTTGCCGGCGACTGACGCCCAGCCGGCGCATGACGTGGTCGTTGATGCGATCGAGCGCCTGGGCAATGGCGGCATTGGCCTCAGCCAGCGAGAAGAAAGTCTGGTTGCGCAGGCGCCCCAGAATGCAGGACTGGGCGAAACGCACTCCATTCTCCACTTTCGATTTATCCCGAGGCTTTCTTGGCCGTGCCGGAAGAACGCCGACGCCATAGTGGGAAGCCATCATGCCGTAGCTGCGGTTGATCTCGGGATCGTAGAAACTGGCGCGACTGACGCCCGACTTCAGATTGTCGGGAACGACGAGTCTGGGAACGCCGTGAAAAAAACGAAACATCCGGACATGCGAGCCAATCCAGTCGGGGAGCGTTTGCGTCCAGGTGGCCTCGGCAAAGGTGTAGCTGGACGCACCCAGCACCGCCACGAAGATCTCCGCCTCGCGGATCTCACCGGTGTTGCGATCGACAATCGGAATCTTCTTGCCGGAATAATCCACGAAGACCTTGTCGCCGGCCGCATGCTCCTGGCGCATCGTCGGTGACAGTCGCTGCTTAAATCCCCGTAGAAGTTCACAAAAGCGACTGTAGCCATAACCGTCGGGATGCGACCCTCGATACTCCTCCCACAGGATGAGCAAGGTGACGCCGGGCTTCTTGAGCTCGACCGCAAGATCGGCCCAGTTCGGTTCCGTGCGTCGTCGCGTGCCCTGTTTGACGCCGTTGCGACTGAAGAGCTTGTGCTCAAGCGCATCGTCGGTCAGCTCGCCCGGCAAGGGCCAGCTCAATCCAACCGCGGCTGCACGCTGCAAATTATCCTGCACCGTACTGCGCGCTATCCCCAATACGACCGCAATCTCGCGGGAGCTCGTCCCGCTTCCGGCAAGCCGCAGCATCTGTCTCAATTGTCTCATGGTCAGCCTTCTCTTTGCCGGCATCAAAATGTCCCCGTTCGTGGCGAGGTGATTGATGCCAAAGTTGCTGACCCAGGAGGTAATCTTCAGTGCCGAAAACTGGCCGGCTTTTGATTGGAATGGTGGCCGGCTTCAAATCGGAACGGTGGCCGGTCTTTGATCGGAATGGCGGCCGGCTTCACGTCGGAATCCGCAATCTGGCCTACGGACTGAGCCTACGCGATCTTCGAGAAATGATGGCGGAGCGTGGCATTAGTGTCGATCATTCAACGATCCATCGCTGGGTCGTTCATTTCGCGCCGCTGCTGATGGAACGCTTCAACCGGCGCAAGCGCGCCGTGACCGGCAAATGGCATGCGGACGAGACCTACATCAAGGTGCGCGGGCGATGGATGTACCTCTATCGCGCCATCGACAGCGTCGGCGACACCGTCGAGTTCTGGTTCAGTGAATACCGGGATTTGCCGGCCGCCAAGCGTTTCCTCACAAAAGCGTTGGCACGCCATGGCCGTCCCGATCGCATCGTCATCGACGGCAGTCAGACCAACCGGGAAGCCATCGTTTCCTGCGATGCCACAAGTCGATTGCAGGATTGCTCCCGGCGCCGGTCGAAGCCGATCCGCATCCGCCAAAGCCAATACCTCAATAACCGCATCGAGCAGGACCATCGGCGCATCAAGCGCCGGGTGCGGCCGATGCTCGGTTTCAAATCGACGCACGCCGCCGCGGTCACCCTGTCCGGCATCGAGATGGTCCACATGATGCGCAAACGACAGGCGCGGTACGCCTTCAATCCGAACCCGTCTCTCGCCGAGCAGTTCGAAATCCTCGCTGCCGCATGATTGCCACCACTCTGGCAAATTCTCTGACCAGACAAAACTTTGCAACGGAACCCGATGGC
>NZ_VLKT01000124.1 GCF_007830515.1 Mesorhizobium tianshanense | reverse complement strand
CCGTCATAAAGCCAGGCCGCCAGCGAGCAGGCTTCGAGCCCGATGCGGTCCAGCGGCAGATCGATTTTCCGCAAGGCCTCATAAAGCGCCCTCGGCTCACTCGCCACCCGCCCTTCCTTCACAATCCGGCCGCTCTCGTCGACGACGCAGATGGCGGTCTCTTCCAAAGACACGTCAAGTCCGGCAAAATACTTCATGGCTGCTCCTCCTGATGTTTGTGGCGATCTACATCGACCACGTTCTCACATCTCGACAGGAGCAGCCGCCCTCAATTTGGCTCGGGCGAGACCCCAATCACCCCATCTGTTGAAATTCTTCACCGTCTTGGTTTTGCATTCTTGTTCCTGGACCTTCGTCTCCGTCGCTCCGTTGACCGTATACACGGTGGACGTGCCGTAGCCTTTCGGATCACCAAAGCCGTTGTAGTCATAGGTGATCTTCATCAGCGGGTTGACCGCCGTCTCGCCGAACTTCGTGCCGTAGAGCGTCATCGTCTTGTCCCAATGGCCCGAAACCAGGTCGATCTTGAACGTGGTCTGCACCAGCGCCGGCCTCTTGCGCGCCGCCGACTTCACGCCGATCTGCACCGTGTCGACGCGGGCGATCTGCATGAAGTTCGTCGGCATGGCAAAGCTGGCCGAGGCATCGATGCTGGCGGTGCCGTCGGCGGCGACGACGAAGCTGTCGAGCTTGGCGGTGCCTTGCCCGCTGTTGGCCGCAAACGACTCCTGCAGCTTCACCTGACGGTCCGCCAACGATGTGCTGGTTGGCAGGGTCGTGATCGACAGAGTCGCGGCGTCGAGCGCATTCTGCATCGATGCCCTGGTCTCGACAGCCGCGTTATAGTCGACCGAGATGCCCAGAGCGGCACACATCGGGATAAGCAGGATGGCGAGTATCGGCGCAAGCGAGCCGCCCTCGGAACTGAGGAAATGGCCTCCAGACTGTGACATTAATTGAAACCCCCAAACGGTGACGGGTGTGGCCTATCACGCAGGGCGCGAACTATGCTCTAATCTGATGGATCAAAGTTTAACGGCTTTGCGGCCCGGAGTAGGTAGGCCATCCTCTCCCCGTAAACGGGGCGCTCCCATCGATGGGTTTCGCCAATCACCAGCGTTGCAGGAAGGGTTGCCGACGCTGCGACCAGCTTCTTTCTCTCCGTTTACGGGGAGAAATGCCCGGCAGGGCAATGAGGGGCGGTGCCCGCTTCGGCAATTGGCCGTCTTCCGACATGAGATGGACCATCTTTGCCTAACCCCGATCGCCTCGGAAGCCCCGCCGCTTGCCCGGGCAAGCTGCCCCTGCTAAAGCGCGCGACATGACCACGCCCATCAAGAACATCCGCAATTTCTCCATCGTCGCCCATATCGACCATGGCAAATCCACGCTTGCCGACCGGCTGATCCAGCTGACCGGCGGGCTGGAGCTGCGCGACATGAAGGAGCAGGTGCTGGACTCGATGGACATCGAGCGCGAGCGCGGCATCACCATCAAGGCGCAGACCGTCAGGCTGAAATACCGCGCCAAAAATGGCGAGGACTACATCCTCAACCTGATCGACACGCCCGGCCATGTCGACTTCGCCTACGAAGTGTCGCGTTCGCTCGCCGCCTGCGAGGGCTCGCTGCTGGTCGTCGACGCCAGCCAGGGCGTCGAGGCGCAGACGCTGGCCAATGTCTACCAGGCCATCGACAACAATCACGAGATCGTCGTGGTGCTGAACAAGGTCGACCTGCCCGCCGCCGAGCCCGAGCGCATACGCGAGCAGGTCGAGGAGGTGATCGGCATCGACGCCTCCAACGCCGTGCTGATCTCGGCCAAGACCGGCCTTGGCATTCCCGACGTGCTGGAGGCCATCGTCAACGACCTGCCGCCGCCGCGCGAGGGCGACATCACGGCACCGCTGAAGGCGATGCTGGTCGACAGCTGGTACGACGCCTATCTCGGCGTCATCGTGCTGGTCCGCATCATCGACGGCGTGCTGAAGAAGGGCCAGACCATCCGCATGATGGGCACCGGCGCCAAATATCTGGTCGAGCGCACCGGCGTCTTCACGCCCGCCCGCATCAATGTCGACGAGCTCGGCCCCGGCGAGTTCGGCTTCTTCACCGGCTCGATCAAGGAAGTGGCCGACACCCGCGTCGGCGACACCATCACCGAGGACAAGCGCCAGACCGCGCATGCCCTGCCCGGCTTCAAGCCGGCGCAGCCAGTGGTGTTCTGCGGCCTGTTCCCGGTCGACGCCGCCGATTTCGAGGATCTGCGCGCCGCCGTCGGCAAGCTGCGCCTCAACGACGCTTCCTTCTCATACGAAATGGAAACCAGCGCCGCCCTCGGCTTTGGCTATCGCTGCGGCTTCCTTGGCCTCTTGCATCTCGAAATCATCCAGGAGCGGCTGGAGCGCGAGTTCAACCTCGACCTCATCGCCACCGCGCCGAGCGTGGTCTACCGCCTGGCTCTGACCGACGGCACGGTGAAGGAATTGCACAACCCGGCCGACATGCCCGACGTGGTCAAGATTTCGGCCATCGAGGAGCCCTGGATCCGCGCCACCATCCTCACCCCCGACGACTATCTCGGCGGCATCCTGAAGCTCTGCCAGGACCGGCGCGGCATCCAGGCCGACCTCTCCTATGTCGGCAAGCGCGCCATGCTGACCTACGATCTGCCGCTCAACGAGGTCGTCTTCGACTTTTACGACCGGCTGAAGTCGATCTCCAAGGGCTACGCCTCCTTCGACTATCACCTGACCGACTACAAGGAAGGCGACCTGGTCAAGATGTCGATCCTGGTCAACGAGGAGCCGGTCGACGCGCTGTCGATGCTGGTCCACCGCACGGCGGCGGAAAAGCGCGGCCGCCAGATGTGCGAGAAGCTGAAGGAGCTGATCCCGCATCATCTGTTCAAGATCCCGATCCAGGCGGCGATCGGCGGCAAGGTCATCGCCCGCGAGACGATCTCGGCGCTGCGCAAGGACGTCACCGCCAAATGCTATGGCGGCGACGTCTCGCGCAAGCGCAAGCTGCTCGACAAGCAGAAAGAGGGCAAGAAGCGCATGCGCCAGTTCGGCAAGGTGGACATCCCGCAGGAGGCGTTTATCCAGGCCTTGAAGATGGGTGATTGAGAAGCCGGTCGGGCGTCCGCGCGCAACGCGGCGCTGAAGCTGTACGGTGGAGACTAGCGGTGTGGTCGATATCTGAGACAACCGACTACGGGCCGTTGCTCGCTTTACGATGGTTCCGCCCGTTACAAGGCATGTTTAGCCTCCTAAACGAAACTGAATTTATAGCTGAGTCGGCGCAGACGCCTAACGATGATAGTTCTGCCGGCGGTCCCCTTCCTGAAAGGCAGGAAGGGGGCAGCACCAAAGTCATGCGTCAGTTTTGAAGTCGCAACCTCAGGCTTACGCCTGAAAGCAGGACGCTGAACCTAAGCGCCGCCTCGCGGCGATCTTCGGCTTCTTTGCGCTGAAGGGGCTTGCGTCAGGTGCTCCGGGCCAACGGCTGTTCCTGGTGGCGGTGCTGGCGCTTGGTTGCCTGGGGCGTGGTCTGTTCCTGGCGCGCGGTGCGTTCGACACCGGCGTCCAGGTGGTGCTCGATGCCGTGGGCTTTCGCGACCGGCGCGGCGGCGGCGTGCTGGTGCCCTGGGAGAAGGTGCGCAGCGTGAGCCCCGTCTCCGACGAGGACTCGGCAATGATCAACTTCGAGCTGACCGAGCCGCCTCCCGATGCCATCAGATATGCGCCGGCCAACGCGCTCGGCCTCTTGCTGCCCTTTGGCAAGAACACCGTCCGCATGGAAATCGCCTCGCTCGACGCGACCGGCGCCGACATGATCGCGGCGATCCGGCGGCTTGCGCCGCATGTGGCGGTCGACGGCTGAGCGCCCTGCCTTTTCCCACAAACAAGGGGAGAAGGGTATCGCGGACGCCGGCTTGACGCCGTCCCGGCCACCGCCATAGCGTATGGCTTGAGCAAGGAGCACAGCATGGCAGGCACGGTCGAAGGCGAAAAAATCGATGTCGGCTTTTCCGGCCGGCGCTGCATCCATTCGCGCAATTGCGTGCTGGGCGATCCGCATGTCTTCGTGCCCAATGCGAAGGGCCAGTGGATCCATCCCGAGGCGGCCAGCGTCGAGAAGATCGTGGCGATTGCCGAAAGCTGCCCGTCGGGCGCCATCACCTACATCAGGAAGGATGGCGGCCCGCAGGAACAGCCGCCGGTGGTCAACACCGTGCGCATCCGCGAAAACGGCCCGCTGGCGGTGCATGCCGAGATCGTGCTGGGCGGCGAGACATTCTTCCGCGCCACGCTGTGCCGCTGCGGCGCGTCGGAGAACAAGCCGTTCTGGCGACGGCAGCCACGCCAAATCAGGCTTTGCCGCCACCGGCGAGCCGCCGCTGAAGGACACGCCGGCGCTGGCCGCGCGGAACGGCCCGCTGACGGTGACGCCGACCACCAACGGCCCGCTCAAGCTCGAAGGCAATGTCGAGATCGTCACCGGCACCGGCCACACGGTCGACCGCACCACCCGCACCTTCCTCTGCCGCTGCGGCCATTCGGCCAACAAGCCGTTTTGTGATGGCAGCCACAAGCGCGTGGGGTTTGTGGGATAGGCGGCCAAGCTGCCAATCTCCCCCGCAATGGGACCGTTGCGCAGTTTCAGGAGAGCGCTGGCGGGAACGGGTTTGGCGCCGGTTTTCGTTTGTTTTTGGGTTTTGGGGTGTCCTGTCTGGGGTTTCAGGCGGCGGTCCGGCCCTGTGTGGCCGGAATCCGGGCGCACCTATCCTGTGATGGCGGCCCATCGGCGCATGTTGAAGGCGATGGCCGCCATCGTCACCTGGGCGGCTGCCTTGGCCAGCCCGACATAGCGGATCGTGGTCAGCTTCATGCGGCGCTTGAGCGTGGCGAAAGTGGTCTCCACCGCAGCCCGCCGTCTGGCGATCAGGC
>NZ_VLKT01000123.1 GCF_007830515.1 Mesorhizobium tianshanense | reverse complement strand
GAGGAGGTCACCCTCCAGGTCGATCGCGACGAGGCAGCGGCGCATCTCGTCCTGCGCTGGAAGGGCGACGCTACGAGCCGCCTCACCGTCGCCTTGCCGCGCTCGCGACCGGCGACGGTTCGTACCGACGAGGATACGCTGGCGCTGCTGCGGCGGCTGACACCGCATTACCCCGACGCCGTCATCGCCGGCATCCTCAACCGCCAGGGCCGTCGAACGGCGTACGGCCACCGGTTCGACGCCAACCGCGTCGGAAACCTGCGCCGACACTGGAAGATCCCCGTCTGCAAGGCCAAGTCACCGGCCGCCGACGGCGACATCGTCACCATCCGTCAGGCCGCCGCAGCCCTCGGCGTGGCGCCGTCGACGCTCCACCGCCACATCAACGACGGCCTCATTCGGGGCGAACAGATCACACCCGGCGCGCCCTGGCGCATTCGCCTGACCGCGGAACTCAAGGCCCGCTTCCTCGCCACACCCGGCGACGGCTTTGAACCGATCCGCGACGCCATGGACACCCTCGGGCTTTCCCGCCAAAGTCTGTTGCATCGGATCAAGCACGGCGAACTCGACGCTGTCCATATCGTCCGCGGACAGAGAAAAGGTCTATGGATCAAGACCACAGATCACAATCCCACCCTCTTCGAACACACTTCATGAACCAGGGGGTATTATGACAATGGATCCAAGAAGCTGCGAATGTCGGCATCGAGCACCCAGTTCACGCGCTGGCTCATGATCGCCGTATGCAGGGTATCAAGCGCCATGTGGGGGCTCCGCCCCGGCCGGAAGCCGTAGGAGAACCCCAGGAAGTCGGCCTCGTAGACAGCACTCAGCACCTCGGCCACCGCGCTTTGGACGATCTTGTCTTCCAGCGCCGGCACCCCGAGAGGCCGTTTACCGCCATCGGCTTTGGGAATGTAGACCCGCCGCACCGGCTGTGGCCGGTAGCGACCGGTGTGGACCCGTTCGCAGAGATCGCGGAGGTTACCCTCCAGTCTCTCTTCGTACTTCGCCACGGTTATCCCATCGACCCCAGCACTCGCCTGCCGCTTTTGTCGCCGGAACGCCCGATACAGGGCGGCCTCGTCGACATGATGCAGCAGGGCCGTAAACCGGGTTTGGGCAGCCTGCTTGGCCGCCGCGTTCACCCGCTCGAGGTTCGGCGGCAAGGCAACCCGGCTCTGTGTCCGGACCTTGGCTTCCTCGCGCAGGCTCCCCTCGGGCTGGTCCCTTCCCTCCACTCGCCTCGTTTCCTTCGACGGCTTCACGGGTACTATGAACCAGTCCGACTCCCGACCTCAGCTCGGACAGCAGCTCTGGCAGTACCTTGCTGCTGTCCCCCGCTGGAGACCAATCCAGCGGACCCGGTCGGGCCTCTCATGTTCCGATGATTACCTTCCATGCGTGATCCGGCCATCGACCCCGGCGGAGCGGCATCGTCTCGCATAACGACGATACTCATATTGCCTTCGTGTTTAGGGAACACACTCGGCCTCCGCGAACATCCACCTTTCGAGGCTCATTCCCGCACCCCGCATGGCTCCTGTCTACACTTCAGACCCCGCGTTACCGCGACGCCCGCAAGACTCGGTCCCGGCTTGCCTGCTACGGCTTTGGCCGGATGGGACTTGCACCCACAAACAGTCATCAGCTTGGCATGACGTACCCCCACGGTGTGGTCTAGCTCTGGCGGTGACGAAGCCGCTCGCGAGCGCGCCCTCAATAGCGCTGTAGCGAGCGAGCGGTGTTAGGGCGGAATGTTCCCTCGGTAGGGTCGGGTTGCTGAAGCCAATTCAAAAAGGCGCAATTCAGGCCCACGCTGACTCCGCCCCCACGCGGCGGCCGCTGCTCCTGAACGACTCGTCGGCATGCCTATCATGACGATCCAAAATTGACTGGAAGTCGCGGGTTCGATCAGCTGCGCTCTATAGTCAGGCGCAGATCTACGCCCGCCAGGGCATCAATCTCGATCGCTCCACGCTCGCCGACTGGGTCGGCCGCGCCGCCTGGCATCTGCGTCCGGTGCATGAGCGACTGCTTGGCAAGCTGAAGGCTTCGCCAAAACTCTTCGCTGACGAAACCACCGCGCCGGTACTCGATCCCGGCCGCGGCAAGACGAAGTCAGGCCAGCTCTGGGCCTATGCCTGCGATGACCGACCATGGGAGGGAGCGACCCGCCGGGCGTCGCCTATGTCTATGCGCCGGACCGAAAGGCCGAGCTTCCGATCGCTCGACGGCTATGGCGGCTATCGCGTGCTGGCCGACAAAAGCGGCGTCACGCTCGCCTTCTGCTGGGCGCATGTCCGTCGGCGCTTTTATGAACTGGCAGCAGCCGGTCCCGCGCCGATTGCCAGCGAGGCGCTGAGACGGATCGCCGAACTCTATAAGATCGAGGACGGCATTCCGTGGCCGATCGGCCGACGAACGCCTCGGCATGCGCCAGGAAAAGAGCGCTTCAGTTATCGCCGACCTCGAACCTTGGCTGCGAGAGAAGTTCGGCCTGATCAGCCAGAAGACAAAGCTCGCTGAGGCGGTCCGCTATACGCTCTCGCGCTGGAAAGGTCTCTCGCGCTTCCTTGACGACGGCCGCGTCGAGATCGACAGCAACGTGGTCGAGCGCTCTCCGACGGCGGTGCCGAGCACTGGGCCGTCATCGCGTCATTGATCGAAACCTGCAAGCTCAACGGCATCGAGCCGCTCGGCTATCTCACTGACGTCCTCACCAGGATCGTCGATGGTCATCCCAACAGCCGGATCGACGAGTCTCCTGCCATGGGCCTACGTCAAAAAGCCAGACCTCAAGGCCGTGGCCTGATCCAGACGCAGAGCGGCGTCCGGTCCGAGGAACGGCTGCTCGAACTGGTGATCGCGCATGGGTGGAGGCGGAACTGAAGGACGTCGGTGATCAAGCTCTGATGCGCGGGTTGGCTACCGCATTCCCGATTGTGCGTCTGGGGCTGTTCCTATCTTACTGCGGGCGTCGGTCGATTTACCGGCCACAAAGCGTCTGACGGGCATTCCCCTGCCGTGGGCCCGCCTCCACCCATGCGCGATCGCCGTGCAGACCACCGGCGTCCTCTTGCCGCGTCCGCTCAGCATTCGATAGCGGGGCCGTCAGCCGAGTCTGAGCTTTCCATGCGATCTCTCGCACCCTCGGTGGCGCCTGCTCCAGTCGGTAGAGCTTCTTTGCGCCGACCTTGGGTGGATGCCGATAGGTCCATGCGCTCTCTACCAGCATATGGCGCACCCGTCCGTTCCCTGCCCTTGGTGATGCCGCCGCGTCTGACTGTCTCGCCCGTCGATCGCTCGCCGGGAACGAGGCCGAGAAATCCCATGAGTTGGCGCGGGCTCTCGAAGCGACGCACGTCGCCAATCTCGGTGGCGAACGTCACAGCAACGATCAGGTCCACACCACGCAATGTCTGCAGCGTCCGTATGATCGGGGCGAGCGACCAGGCTGGAACGAACTCTTCGATCACAAGCTCAAGCCGCTCAACCCGCTCTTTCGAGATGCGGACAGATTCGACCATTTCCTGGAGCGCGATCTGATGCGCAGGGTGATCGAACTGCTGCTCCTGCAACCAGCGGAGAGAGCGCATCGTCCAGCCCTTCTTGCGGGGATAGACACGACCGTGCTTAAGCATGAAGGCGCTCACCTGCTGCCGATGCAAGCGGAGTGTCTCGACTGCAGCCGCCCGGGCGCGAACGAGATCCCGCATGGCCTCATGACCTTCATCGGGAACCCATACCGCCGTCGTATCCGACGCGTCGACCTCGCCGAAGAAGCGAACCTCTCCCTCCGGCCGGCATCCGCAATCGCGAAGGCGTTCCTCAGCTTGGCGACATCGATTCCGACAAATGCTTCCCTATAATCTGCCACGGCTCGTCCTCCAGTGATGAGGATCGGCTCGGCCCGCCCGAGCAACCCTCGGACGCGCAGTGTAGGGCGAGCCACCTCACCGACAGAGGCGGACATACGGTCTTACGTTAAGTCTGAACCGCATGCCTCTTCTCCCGTCTGAGTCTCGAAAACCACCGCTTCCGGTTCATCGACGGGTTCGATCTCTCCGAAGAGATGGCCGAAAAGGCCCGGCAAACCGGCGTCTACCGCCATGCCCGAGGCGATGTCGACCTTAACGGGCGTGCGTATTTCAGGCGATCGTGAGCACGGATTTCACCGCATCGTGAGCAAGGATTTCGCGGGATCGTGAGCAGCGATTTCAGGCGATCGTGAGCAACCTTTTCGGAGGTGCTGGACGCTTCGGCCGACAACTCAGCGGTCTACAGGAGGCCTCGTTCAAAACGAGGAAGCCTGATGCCAACCAAGAGATTGTCGATGCGCCGGATCAGAGACGTATTACGATTGAGATTTTCCCAGGGTCTGACCGAGCGCGTCATCGCGCGCACGCTCGGGGTCAGCAATGGCGTCGTCCACGGTTACTTGCGGCGCGCCCGTCTTGCCGGACTGAGCTGGCCGCTGCCCGAAGGGATGGATGACGAAGGCCTTGAGCTGCTGCTCTTCCCTGCGCCGAAGGCGGCCTCGCAAAGCCCTCGGCGGCCGGTGCCCGATTGGAGCTATGTGGAGAAGGAGTTGCGCCGGCGCGGCGTAACGCGGGTGCTGCTGTGGGAAGAGTATCGTGCCGCCAATCCCGACGGCTTTGGCTATACTTGGTTTTGCACGACCTTCGAGGCCTGGAAAGAGCGCGCGCGCCCGACGATGCGCCAGACGCACCTGGGCGGCGAGAAGGTGTTTGTCGATTTCGCCGGCGACACCATCGACATCTTCGACCCCATCACCGGCGAAGCGCATCCCATGAAGCTGTTTGTCGCAGCGATGGGCGCCTCCAACTATACCTACGCCGAGGCGTGCCCGAGCGAGAGCCTGCCCGAGTGGATCCGTGTTCATACGAACCTTTTCACCTTTCTCGGCGGCGTGCCGAAGTTCGTGGTCTGCGACAATCTCAAGGCCGCCGTCACCAACCCCGATCGCTACGACCCCGGTCTCAACCGGACCTATGCCGAGATGGCGAGCCATTACGGCACCGCAGTTCTCGCAGCCAGGCCGAGACGCCCAAAGGACAAGGCGAAGGTTTCATAGTGCGTCCTGTTCGGCTGATGGCACGGTAATGGAGGCAGGGCGGGCGGGATTAGCGTTACAGCCTGGGCGACCTTTGATGATCTCGAGGTGGGAAGGAATATCCCACAGACCCCGGCTGAGATTGTCGCTGTAGACTTTGGTGATGAGCCCCTGACGTCCCCATTGATGCACGGTGGTCTCGGCGATCTCGAAGCGTTCGGCCACTTCCTGGGTGGTGAGCATACCACAATCGCGCAGGCGCTGGCGACGACCGGGCAGGTTATAAGTTCTGCGGATGAAAGCG
>NZ_VLKT01000122.1 GCF_007830515.1 Mesorhizobium tianshanense | reverse complement strand
GTCCGAATAGACGGCGCCGAAACGCTCCTCCAGCACCGGCCAGTCGATCGCCTGCGCCAGCCGCACCAGCTCGTGCTTCATGTTGATGATCTGATCGAGCCTGGAGCGGAACAGATCCTGCTCTCCCGTCTCGCGCTTCTCGCGTGGCTTGGACATTCGCCGTCCCCTCGATTCGCCGCCGCCGAACCGAGTGAATCACGCTCCGCAGCACAAGGGAATCGCAAAACCAAATTGCAGGAAAACAGCGCTCATAAACCGCCAATCCTGCAATTCCAAAGCCGCTATCCGCCTCAATCAACATGCCAGATCAATGGCTTGCGGATAGTTCACGGTCGACCAAATACAGCAAGATCGCCGAAAACGAGGAAGGAAAAGGCGAGACGTGGCCAGTGGCTGTGCTCACTCGGCCCGCTGGGCTCCTTTAACAGCCTCGCAGTTTTATGATTTCAGTTGCCGCAACTAATATCATCTCGCCTAGATCGGCCCTGGTGAAATGGTCAGCTCTTTTGTCATGCCGAGAAGTTCTTCGACGAGACATATCCGTCCATGATTTCCCTCCGCGCGCATCACCACGAAAGGCGCCGGCGTCCAAGTTTTGGGGCCTGGCCGCCGACCTGCCGTGCCCGTGCCCGCGGCGCACACCATGGCGCACCGTCCCGCCGGGTCAATCGCCGCTGCGCAACGCGGGAGAGCAGGGCGATACACGGCTAGCCGGCGAGCAGGCTCGCCCGAGGTCGTTGGCCGGATCCTTGTGCAGGAGAGGGGGTCTCATGCTCCCGGCGGGCGATACCGGATCGACTTAGCCTTCCCAAGCGCTTCCATCGTCTCTTCAACGCTGAGGAGGACGGTCGTCTCGCACGAGCTGAGCGCCCCCCAGCGCCGATTGCAAGCACGACAGATGCCATCGAAACATTGTCCGGTGCCTCCCACAGATTCCAGCCATCGTGCTCGCCGAAAGCGTACCAGAAGCCGTGCAGCTTTTCCCCCACCGACTCGATGTACGCACGGGCCGCCTTGCGTCGATCCTCCGGGTTTTCGATCATGCGTGCCCATGTCTCGGGCGTGTAGCTGAAGCGCGTAAGATACATGGTCATTGTCGCCTCCTCCCAAAAGGCAGTGTAGTTAACGCCCGAGCCAGAGAGAAGGCGAGTCATTTCCATGCTTGCTGCCGCACGGGTTTTCACATTGAACGGCTGCGCATCGTCCGCCGGGTGGCGCAGTACACCAGCGGCCCGCTACGCGATCGATCGCCGGACGATCCGGCACGGCGGCTACCTCGGAGATGTCTGGCGTCTTTTGGATAACCAGTAGCTTATAAGGCACGCCCTGTCCTTCGAGGGCCAGCCGCTCGTAGCGCTATCGGCCGACTTCAGAAAACTTCTGGTTTATGATCTGGAATGGCGGATTCAGAACGGCAAAACAAGGATCGCTCGGCTCTAACACCCGCTGGACTCTTGGGTTCGAGACACGAACGCGAAAATTGCGCCGTCCTTCCGAACCGCGGATCCGGATATCTGAGTACTCTCCAGTTGCGGCAGCAAATACGCTCCGCACAATCCGGAACACGATGGGATTTTGCCCTCCCGGGAAGAAATCTTGGCTGACCGTTTGGCGAGTATTGATGGTCTCCTCGAGGAATTGGCTAGCATCCAGCATTCGAAACAGATCCTGCTGTCTCAGATCGGCCGCGATCGCTTGAGAGGTACCTCCCGGCAGCAACTGGAAGACCGACAACAATATGTCCATCTGGCTGAAAGTACGCGCCGGCGGTTCCCGCTCGTCAGCAGGACGGGGAACCGCGGGTGTATGAAGAAAACGGCCATCGGTCTCGATATCGAGCGAGAAACGATACCGTTCTTCGGGGAACAGCACGTCAGCGGGATTCAAAACATACTCATACCGAAACTGTCCTCCAACAACGGAACGGAAGTTTGTAAATGGGTTGCTGACGCCCCATGCCTGGCCACGAACCCGCCCCGTCGTCGCGGTCGCCATATATGCGTTGATGGAATTGTCGTTCAGCCAATCGTCCCATCCGGGAATTCTGTCGGTTAGCTGATATTCGCTCACTTCATTCGCGTCGGATGCCAGGAAATCAGGCTGGTAAGGTGCGTGGGCGACCAAACACGCCAGCACTTTGAAGCTCATGGCTATTCCTCCTCGTCCGAAGTCGGCTCCGGATCGGCGTCAGGAAAGGGATCGGTTCTTTCGCCCCGGATCTTCGCGAGACCTTGCTTCTCCGTAGCGACACCCTGCTTTTCGAGAATCTGCGATTGCAGCCGGCGAACCTCCTCTTGTTGGGCCTTCGTCAGTTTGACGACATTAGAGTAACCATGCGGCGGAAACGGCCGCTCCGTAGCTAAGTACCTATCAAGGAGTGATTTCACCTTTTTCAGGTTTGTGGGGCACACTGCACCGAATGTGTCTTCGACCGCTCTTGGATTGGTGACCAGAAACTCACGCTCCTCCGCAGTTAGAGTTGCGAGGGCGTCCTTAATTTCCCGAAGTTTCACTGCGAGTGTGGAGGGCATTTTCGGCCCACTGCCATTGCTCTGCATGTGGCGTTCCCCTGACGTAACGGAACATACCACGTTCCGGCCAATAGACAAATTAGCCTGAAGCGCTTCGAGCTCCGAATGGTTATCGAAATGCCTACAAACCAGAACTCTCGCTCCGTGCTGGATTGACAACGGCACGGACTTTTTCGGTATGTGGCGCGCTTGGGGCCGCATTTGTGGGCTAGGGGCCGGCCGAACCTCGCCACGTCCTGGCTAATCTATCTCTTGCGCCGCCGCTGTGGTTAAATATTTGGCCGGCAGGAGAAAAGATACTGCCCCGTTCCCCTGCCGACGCATCGGGAGGACTGAACAGTGAAGGAAATAGCTTGCGGTGACATCGTGCCCGGCTGCGACTTCAAAGCCTGAGACAGAGGAGCAACTTCTTAGGAAGGTGGCTGTCCACGCCAAGGAGGCGCACGGCATTGACGTGACGCCCGAACTTGCGGCTCAGGTGAAGAACAAAATCAAAGACCGCTAGTCTGTTAGAGTGTGTCCTTGCGGGATTGCCCCGCGGTATCTCGGTTGCAGAAGAAGCCCGGCACTCAACAACACAGCGGGTTTCCTGCGTGCCGAGCCGGATGGCATTCTCACGACAGGCGGGGGATCGCAGATATTCCCGATTATACAAGCGGACTGGCGGGAAGGCGGGCCAGCAGGTTACGCACATTCGAGACCTGCCATTGCCCGCCACGTGCGGTTCTGACGCCGCCGTTGTTCAGCGCAATGGCAAGGCCACGGAGGCTGGTCACGCCGGCGTTCTGAATTTCCTGCATGATCGGCAAAACAGTCGCGGCGAACCGGTCGGCTTCCTGGATCGAGACCGCGCGACCCTTGGCCGCCGCCATGGCACTTTTGCTCGGGTTGCCGAGCTTCGTGCCGCAGGCTTTCCGCGAGGCGAGGGCGGACCTCGTCCGCTCCGAGATCATGCGGCGCTCCTTTTCGGCGAGCGCCGCAAAGAGGTGCAGCATGAAGGGGTCTGCGTCAGCACCGAGTTCGGCCACAATGAATGGCACGCGCTGCGCCATCAGGCCGGCGATGAATGCGACATCGCGCGAGAGCCGGTCGAGTTTGGCGACCTGCACCGGGCATTTCGCCTGGCGGGCTGCGGCGAGCGCGGCGGCCAGCTGAGGCCGGCGATCAAGCGCATCGGCTCCCTTGCCGGTTTCGATCTCGGTGAACTCCTGAAGAAGGACGATGCCAGCCCCTTCGGCAAATCGCGCAACTGCGGCGCGCTGTGCCTCGATGCCCAGACCTGAGCGGCCCTGCCGTTGTGTCGAGACCCTGAAATATGTAATCGCGCTGCTCATCTCGCTCATCCTGCGGGGTGTGCAAACTGCAAACCACCGTTTGCAGTTGCTCATGTGACGACGATTAGCAACTAAGTCATTGTTAATGCGTCGCATTGCGCGAGAACCGCCCGGGAGAACAGTAACTAGATTCACCTTCCGCGCAGACGCACCCATGATCGATGCGTTCTGCCTACGCTGTCATTCGGTGTCGTTCGCGGCTGATATGGCGTGACGTTGATGCCCAACAGTTTCGCTGCAACTGCAGCCGCTGTTTCGGATCCATAACGATTTCTAGCGGATTCAATGTTCCGTGAATTGATCGGCAAAGGGAAACTCACGGCGTGGCAGCGTCCGGTTGGAATGCCCGGTGGCGAACAGGTGATGCCGGCATCAAGACAATCCCAAGCAACCATTTGAGATTGCTGGGTTTATGTCGAAATTGGGTAGTGTGCTGAGAGTTCTGCAAATTCGCTGAACGAGGGCGGTCATGGCAGGCTGGTGATGTTCAACGTCACCTGATTCCCGCGAAGGAACGCCACCATGACCAAGACTGAAAGTAAGACCGCCAGCGCCGCCGTCAAAGACATTCTGCTTTCGGACCCGCAAGGTCTGCATGAAGTGATCCGTGCGGTGATGCAGGAGGTGCTCGAGGCCGAGATGGACGAGGCTCTGGGTGCTTCGAAAGGCGAGCGCACACCGGAGCGGCTCGGCTATCGCTCGGGTTATTATGGCCGCACTCTTGTCACCCGTGTTGGCAAGCTTGAGCTGCGGGTTCCGCAGGACCGGGCCGGGCGCTTCTCCACCGAGCTTTTCGAGCGTTACCAGCGTTCGGAGCGGGCCTTGGTGGCCACACTTGCGGAGATGTATGTGCAGGGCGTTTCGACCCGGAAGGTCAAGGCGATCACGGAAGAGCTGTGTGGCCATGCCTTCTCGGCCTCGTCGATCTCGGCCATCAACAAACGCCTGGACGAGAGCCTGAAGGCCTTTGCCGAGCGCCCGCTTCAAGAGCCGTTTGCCTACCTCATCCTCGACGCCCGTTACGAGAAGGTGCGCGAAGCCGGCATCGTCATGAGCCAGGCGGTGCTGATCGCGGTCGGCATCGACTGGGACGGTCGCCGCCAGATCCTGGCCGTGGAGATGGCCAATCGCGAGAGCCGCTCGGCCTGGAGGGACTTCCTCGTCGGCTTGAAGGCACGCGGCCTCAGGGGCGTCGAACTGGTCGTGTCCGACGATCATGCCGGCCTGGTCGCGGCGATCGGCGAGGTGATCCCGGAAGCTGCATGGCAGCGCTGCTACGTGCACTTCCTCAGGAACGCGCTCGATCACCTGCCGAGAAAGCATGGCGACGACTGCCTGCAGGAACTGCGCTGGCTCTACGACCGGCGCGATCTCGCCGAGGCCAAGGCCGATCTCGCCGCATGGCTTGCCAAATGGTCGGCCCGCTACCCACGACTGACGACATGGGTGGAGGAGACCATCGAGTACACGCTGACCTTCTTTCGTCTGCCACGCCAGCACCACAAACATCTGAAGAGCACCAACATGCTTGAACGGCTCAACGAGGAAATCCGACGGCGCACCTATGTCGTGCGCATCTTTCCAAACTCACAGAGTTGCCTGCGCCTCGTCAGGGCACTGGCCGTCGAAACCAACGAAAACTGGATGGAGGCCAACCGCTACATCAACATGGACGACCTGCGCGAGCACAAGAAGCTCGCTCTGCGCCAAGCCGCATGACCAGCTCCATGGCCGCCCCTTTTTGCAGAACTTGACGCACACAACC
>NZ_VLKT01000121.1 GCF_007830515.1 Mesorhizobium tianshanense | reverse complement strand
AAGCACCATCCCGAGCTGCCGCCGCGGCTCAAACGCTACAACCGCCTGATCGCCAGACGGCGGGCTGCGGTGGAGACCACTTTCGCCACGCTCAAGCGCCGCATGAAGCTGACCACGATCCGCTATGTCGGGCTGGCCAAGGCAGCCGCCCAGGTGACGATGGCGGCCATCGCCTTCAACATGCGCCGATGGGCCGCCATCACAGGATAGGTGCGCCCGGATTCCGGCCACACAGGGCCGGACCGCCGCCTGAAACCCCAGACAGGACACCCCAAAACCCAAAAACAAACGAAAACCGGCGCCAAACCCGTTCCCGCCAGCGCTCTCCTGAAACTGCGCAACGGTCCCACGAGGGGGGAGATTGGCAGCTTGGCCTGGCGGAGCAAATCTCCGAAGTTCTGCGCAAACCTAAAACCTGAAGCGATTTGCCCTACCTTCACCCTAAGCTGAATTGACCCTGCCACCCTGACATGCCAAAGGCCCGGCCAAAGCCTTTCATCTTGGAGAAGCCCTGATGACCGATCGCGTCGAGATCGCCGGATTGCAGATTGCCCGCGAGCTTCATGATTTCATTGTGAACGAGGCGCTGCCGGGCACGGGCATTGCGGCCGATGCGTTCTGGACCGGCTTCTCGGCCATCGTCAGCGGTCTTGCGCCGAAGAACCGGGCGCTGCTGGAAAAGCGCGACGCCATGCAGGGCAAGCTCGACCGCTGGTACCGCGACAACGGCGCGCCAGTCGACATGCAGGCCTACAAGTCCTTCCTGAAGGAGATCGGCTATCTCGTGCCGGAAGGGCCGGCCTTCTCGGTCGCGACCGAAAATGTCGACCCGGAGATCTCGGTGGTGGCCGGGCCGCAGCTGGTGGTGCCGGTGATGAATGCGCGCTATGCGCTGAACGCCGCCAATGCGCGCTGGGGCTCGCTCTACGACGCGCTTTACGGCACCGACGCCATTCCCGAGACCGACGGCGCCGAGAAGAGCGGGAGATTCAATCCCGCGCGCGGCGCCAAAGTCATCGCCTGGGCGAAGGGTTTTCTCGACGAATCGGTACCGCTCACCTCGGGCAAATGGGCAGGGGTGAATGGGCTTTCGGTTGCCAACGGCATGTTGCGGCTGGGCGAGGGCGCCGGCGCAACCACGCTTGCCGATCCCAAACAATTTGCCGGCTATCGCGGCGACGCCGCCAATCCCGAAGCCGTCCTGCTCACCAGGAACGGCCTGCACATCGAAATATCAATCGATCGCAGCAACCAGATCGGCAAGACCGATCCCGCCGGCATCGCCGATGTCATCCTGGAATCGGCGCTGACCACCATCCAGGACTGCGAGGATTCGGTCGCGGCGGTGGACGCTGAGGACAAGGTCGTGGTCTACCGCAACTGGCTCGGCCTGATGAAGGGCGACCTGGCGGAAGAGATCACCAAATCAGGCAAGACTTTTACCCGCAAGCTCAATCCCGACCGCGCTTACACCGCGCCCGATGGCGGCAAGCTGACGCTGCCCGGCCGCTCGCTGATGCTGGTCAGGAATGTCGGTCACCTCATGACCAATCCGGCGATCCTTGACCGCGACGGCAACGAGGTGCCGGAAGGCATCATGGACGCGGCGCTGACGGCGGTGATCGCGCTGCACGATGTCGGGCCGAACGGACGCCGCGCGAATTCCCGCGCGGGCTCGATGTATGTCGTAAAACCCAAGATGCATGGGCCGGAAGAGGTCGCCTTCGCCGTCGAGATCTTCGACCGTGTCGAGGCGCTGCTGGGGATGCCAGCGAATACCATCAAGATGGGCATCATGGACGAGGAGCGGCGCACCACAGTCAACCTCAAGGAGGCGATCCGCGCGGCCAAGGACCGCGTCGTCTTCATCAACACCGGCTTTCTCGACCGCACCGGCGACGAGATCCATACCTCGATGGAAGCCGGCCCGATGATCCGCAAGGGCGACATGAAGCAGGCCGCCTGGATTGCCGCCTATGAGGCCTGGAACGTCGACACCGGGCTGGAATGCGGGCTGGCCGGTCACGCCCAGATCGGCAAGGGCATGTGGGCGATGCCAGACCTGATGGCGGCGATGCTCAACGAGAAGATTGCCCACCCCAAGGCCGGTGCCAACACCGCCTGGGTGCCGTCGCCGACGGCGGCGACGCTGCACGCCACCCACTATCACAAGGTCGATGTCCATGCCGTCCAAGTGGCGCTGAAGAGCCGGCCCAAGGCAAAGCTCGACGACATCCTGTCGGTGCCGGTCGCGGTGCGGCCGAACTGGTCTCAGGCGGACATCCAGAAGGAGCTCGACAACAACGCGCAAGGCATTCTGGGCTATGTCGTGCGCTGGATCGACCAGGGCGTCGGCTGCTCGAAAGTGCCTGACATCAATGACATCGGCCTGATGGAGGACCGCGCCACGCTGCGCATTTCCTCGCAGCACATCGCCAACTGGCTGCATCATGGCGTCTGCACCTCAGACCAGGTGATGGAGACGATGAAGCGCATGGCGGCGATCGTCGACCGCCAGAACACAGGCGATCCGTTCTACCGGCCGATGGCGCCCGACTTCGACAAGTCCATCGCCTTCCTCGCCGCCTGCGACCTCGTCTTCAAGGGCCGGGTCCAGCCCAACGGCTACACCGAGCCGGTGCTGCATGCGCGGCGCCTGGAGCTGAAGACGAAGGATAGGGCTGGATAGCAGCCCGCGCTGCAAAGGTGCGGTCTCAAGGGACGAGGCGCGAAATAGAAGATCGTCCGATGCTGCGTGTTTGAGATGCGCCGCTGACGCCTGACCTCGCTCCGGATGTTCGTGCGCCTCCGTGCTCAGGCCGTGGCCGAAGGCGCGTTGCAGCCCGTTCCAGAGCATTTGGGCGGGAAAAACATGCCGGATATTCAACGCCGAGAAATGCGCGGATTAATGTAGCACAATTTCAGCCTGAACACCCGATAGATATTAGGTATTGCTAAAACATCATTGTCCCGGTGCATGCGATCTGCTACGATTTAAACACCGACAAACGGCTCTGGGAGGCCGTGCGTCCAACATCATGCACAAGATCAACTCAAACCGGGAGAACGGCCATGAAACGGCTTCTGACGGTCGCTGCCCTTTTGGCGGCGGGCAGTTTGTTTGCGATGCAAGGCGTAGCCGCCGATGACGCTGCGATGATCAAGAGCGCTGAATCCGCCGCACCCCCCGCTGTAGGAAGCGGCGCTACGATCCACGCCATGGATGAGAAAGGCGCAATGCGCACATTGCGCGAGGGCACAAACGGCTTCTGGTGCATGCCGGACAATCCGGCCTCGCCTGGCCCGGATCCAATGTGTGGCGATGCGAACGCGATGGAATGGGCGGTGGCGTGGATCGGAAAAAAGGAACCGCCCAAGGGCAAGGTTGGCTTCCTGTATATGCTGTCCGGCGGCACCGACGGGAGCAACACCGATCCTTATGCGACAAAGCCCGAGGAAGGCAACAATTGGGTGGAGACCGGCCCGCACGTGATGATCGTCAACGCAACGGACATGATGCAGGGCTATCCGACGGACCCCAAGCCGGACACGTCGAGGCCATATGTGATGTGGGCGGGCACTCCCTACGCACATCTCATGATTCCGGTTAAGTAGTAGCGATCAGGCTGCGTAGCGTCAGAAATGTCGAGCTCCTTGCCGGCCCGGGCCGCTACCGGCCCACCGGCGCGAGGGAGCGGATCCTTGTCACGCCGCCTGCGCCATCCGTTCCGAGCTCATGCGGTAGGATATCGCCTCGGCCAGATGGATGCGGCCGACCGTCTCGCTGGCTTCGAGATCGGCCAGCGTGCGCGCCACCTTCAGCACCCGGTGGTAGGCTCGCGCGGAAAAGCCGAGTTTTTCGCTGGCATCCTTGAGCAGCGACAGGCCTGATGCATCCGGCATGGCGACCTCCTCGATGACCGAGGGCGAGCAATGCGCGTTGGTGGTGGTGGAGGTCGCGCCGAGCCGCTCGAAGCGTTCGCGCTGGATCGTCCGGGCGCGCGCCACGCGCAGCGCCACATCTGCACTCTTCTCCGCCCGGTCCGGCCGGATCAGATCGCTGGCCGAGACCGCCGGCACCTCGATCCTGAGATCGATTCGGTCGAGCAGCGGGCCTGATATCCGCGCCTGATAGTCGGTGCGGCAACGCTCGCCGCGCAGGCAGCGATAGCCAGGCTCGCCGGCCATGCCGCAGCGGCACGGGTTCATCGCCGCGACCAACTGGATGCGCGCCGGATAGGTGACGCGGTGGTTGGCGCGGGCGATCATGCAGTCGCCGGTCTCCAGCGGCTGGCGCAACGCGTCGAGCGCCTGCGGCGAGAATTCGGGGAATTCGTCGAGGAACAGCACGCCGTGATGGGCAAGCGACGCCTCGCCCGGTCGCACGCGCAGGCCGCCGCCGACCATCGCCGCCATCGAGGCCGAATGGTGCGGGGCGCGGAATGGCCGCCGGTCTGTGAGTTTTCCTTCGCCCAGTTCGCCGGCCACCGACGCGATCATCGAGACTTCGAGCAATTCCTTCGGCGCCAGCGGCGGCAGGATCGACGGCAGCGGCTGCGCCAGCATCGATTTGCCGGATCCCGGTGGTCCGATCATCAACAGGTTGTGGCCGCCGGCCGCCGCCACTTCCAGTGCCCGCTTGGCGGTCTCCTGGCCCTTGATGTCGGCGAGATCCGGCAGGTCGCGCGCCGAGGCATGAATGCCGGCCTCAGGCCGCGACAGGACCTGCGTGCCGCGAAAATGATTGGCGATGGCGATCAGGCTGCGCGGCGCCAGAATGTCGAAATCCTTGCCGGCCCAGGCCGCTTCCGGCCCGCAGGCGAAAGGGCAGATCAGGCCCTTGCCTTCGGCATTGGCGCCGATCGCCGCCGGCAGCGCACCGGCCACCGCGGCGATGGTGCCGTCGAGCGACAGTTCGCCGAGCACGACATAGCCGGCCAGCATGTCGCCCGGAATGGCGCCCAATGCAGCCATCAGGCCGAGCGCGATCGGCAGGTCGTAGTGGCTGCCCTCCTTGGGCAGGTCGGCCGGCGCCAGATTGACGGTGACCTTCTTCGACGGCATCGAGAGGCCCGACGCATGCAGCGCCGCCTGCACCCGCTCGCGGCTTTCGGCCACCGCCTTGTCGGCGAGGCCGACAATGTGCATGTTGACCTTGCCCGGCGCGATCATCACCTGCACGTCGACCGGCACAGCCTCGATGCCCTGGAAAGCGACCGTACGGACCCGCGCAACCATCTTCTACCCCCGGATACGGGCTCGCCCGAAGCCCATGCGATCATGCCGCGAACGGCGTCACCGCAGACAACCACAGATTTATCGCCAAGGCAAGAACATTACGGGAACGGCAGGGCAACGAGTCCAGGTTAACGCGCTTGGAGGGCGGCCAAGAGGTAGCCGGTATCCCAGGTTGCGAGTTTTCGCTTTCCCTTGATGGATTGTTTGCCGGGCATAGCGCGGATGAGATTGAGGGCGAGGTGGCGGACCATCGCCATGTTTGTGGCACCATGGCCGCGGCGCAGGCGCGATTGGTCCTCCTTGAACTGGACATCGAGAACCCAGTGGAGCCCGTTCTCGATGCCCCAATGGGCTCTGGCGGCCTCGGCAAAGGCTTTCGCGGAGAGGACACGGGAGGAGATGTAGCATCGCCGCTCGACCCTGACC
>NZ_VLKT01000120.1 GCF_007830515.1 Mesorhizobium tianshanense | reverse complement strand
ATCGCCGCCGTCAGCGACGTCTTGCCATGATCAACGTGGCCAATCGTGCCGATGTTCACATGAGGCTTTGTACGCTCGAATTTACCTTTTGCCATGTGATCTCTCCATTCCTGCTCGCCCGTGCGGGCTTTGAATTAAGTTAGCGCTGCAACCCGTTCGAGTTACGCGTATTTCTTCTGGACTTCCTGAGCGACCGCGGTCGGCACCGGCTCGTAGTGATCGAACTGCATCGTATAGGCCGCGCGGCCCTGGCTCATCGAGCGCAGGTTGTCGACGTATTTGAACATGTTGGCGAGCGGCACCATCGCGTTGATAACCACCGCCACGCCGCGGGCCTCCTGGCCCTGGATCTGGCCGCGACGGCCGTTCAGATCGCCGATGACGCTGCCGACATAATCTTCCGGCGTCACCACTTCGACCTTCATGATCGGCTCGAGCAACTGCACGCCGAGCCTGGGCGCCGCTTCACGGAAGCAGGCACGGCCGGCGATTTCGAAGGCCAGAACGCTGGAGTCCACGTCATGGTAGGCACCATCGATCAGCGTCGCCTTGACGCCGATCATCGGGAAGCCGGCGAAAGGACCCGACGTCATGACGCTGTTGATGCCCTTCTCGACACCGGGGATGTATTCCTTCGGCACAGCGCCGCCAACGATCTTGGATTCGAACAGGAATTCGCTGCTTTCCGGATTCGGCTCGAATAGGATCTTGACCCGGGCGAACTGACCCGTGCCGCCGGTCTGCTTCTTGTGGGTGTAGTCCTGCTCCTGGCTGCGGGTGATCGTCTCGCGATAAGCCACCTGCGGCGCGCCGACATTGGCCTCGACCTTGAACTCGCGGCGCATGCGGTCAACGATGATGTCGAGGTGGAGCTCGCCCATGCCGGAAATGATCGTCTGGCCTGATTCCTCGTCGGTCTTGACGCGGAAGGACGGGTCTTCGGCGGCCAGGCGATGAAGCGCAAGGCCCATCTTTTCCTGGTCGTTCTTGGTCTTCGGCTCGATCGCGATCTGGATGACCGGATCGGGGAATTCCATGCGCTCGAGGATCACCGGATGCAGCGGATCGCAGAGCGTGTCGCCCGTGGTCGTGTCCTTGAGGCCGGCCAAGGCGACGATATCGCCGGCGAAGGCCTCTTCGACGTCGGCGCGCGAGTTCGCATGCATCTGCAGCATGCGGCCGATGCGCTCCTTCTTGCCCTTGACGGTGTTGTCGACCGACATGCCCTTGGTGAGCTTGCCCGAATAGATGCGGGCAAAAGTGAGCGAACCGACGAACGGGTCGTTCATGATCTTGAAGGCGAGCATCGACAGCGGCTCGCTGTCGTCGGCGTGACGCTCGATCTCGGCGTCGGTCTTGGCGTCGACGCCCTTGATGGCCGGCACGTCGGCCGGCGACGGCAGATACTCGACGACGGCGTCGAGCAACGGCTGCACGCCCTTGTTCTTGAAGGCAGAGCCGCAGAACATCGGGTAGAATTTCACCGCAATGGTGCCCTTGCGGATCAGCGCGCGGATCTCGTCATTGTCGGGCATCTTGCCTTCGAGGTAATTCTCGAGCGCCGTCTCGTCCATTTCGACGGCGGCCTCGATCATCTTCTCGCGGTATTCTTCGGCACGAGCCTTGAGGTCGTCCGGGATCTCGACGACGTCCCAGGCAGCGCCCAGCGTTTCGTCACGCCAGACCAGCGCGTTCATCTCGACGAGGTCGACGACGCCCTTGAACTCGGTCTCGGCACCGATCGGCAGCTGCATGACGACGGCGTGCGCGCCGAGGCGCGAGCCGATCATCTCGACCGAACGGTAAAAATCGGCGCCGATCTTGTCCATCTTGTTGCAGAAGATCATGCGCGGCACGCGGTACTTGTCGGCCTGGCGCCAGACGGTTTCCGTCTGCGGCTCGACACCGGCATTGGCGTCGAGCAGCGCAATGGCGCCGTCGAGCACGCGCAGCGAACGCTCGACCTCGATGGTGAAGTCGACGTGGCCGGGGGTGTCGATGATGTTGAAGCGATGCATCTTGCCGTCACGACCTTTCCAGAAGGTCGTGGTCGCGGCCGACGTGATGGTGATGCCGCGTTCCTGCTCCTGCTCCATCCAGTCCATGGTGGCAGCGCCGTCATGGACTTCGCCGATCTTGTGCGACTTGCCCGTGTAGTAGAGGACGCGCTCGGTGGTCGTCGTCTTGCCGGCGTCGATATGCGCCATGATACCGAAATTTCGGTAGTCTTCGATTTTATATTCGCGGGCCATGGGAGGTGCCTCTCAGTCTCGTTCGCGCTTTACCAGCGGTAGTGCGCGAAGGCGCGGTTGGCTTCTGCCATCTTGTGGGTGTCTTCACGCTTCTTGACGGCGGTGCCGCGGTTGTTGGCCGCGTCCATCAGCTCGCCGGAGAGGCGGTCGACCATGGTGGTCTCGTTGCGGTTGCGGGCGGCGGCGATCAGCCAGCGGATGGCCAGCGCCTGACGGCGCTCAGGGCGCACATCGACCGGAACCTGGTAGGTGGCGCCACCGACGCGGCGCGAACGCACTTCCACATGCGGCGCGACATTGTCGAGCGCCTGATGGAAGACGGTGACCGGCTCCTGCTTGGTCTTGGACTGGACCTGGTCCAGCGCGCCGTAGACGATGGTCTCGGCAACCGACTTCTTGCCATCATACATGACGGCGTTCATGAACTTGGTGACGATCAGATCGCCGAACTTCGGGTCCGGATTGATCTCACGCTTTTCTGCACTGTGACGACGGGACATTTTTTCTCTGCCTCAATTCTGCGTGGTGGCCTCAATCCCGGATCGTCGCTTCGCTGCGTCCGGGATGACCTTCGCTACGCTTCGGTCACTTCGGACGCTTGGCGCCGTATTTCGAACGGCGCTGCTTGCGGTTCTTCACACCCTGGGTGTCGAGCACGCCACGAATGATATGGTAGCGGACGCCAGGAAGATCCTTGACGCGGCCGCCGCGGATCATCACCACGGAGTGCTCCTGAAGGTTGTGACCTTCGCCGGGGATGTAACCGATGACTTCAAAACCATTGGTCAGGCGGATCTTGGCCACCTTGCGCAGCGCCGAGTTCGGCTTCTTCGGCGTCGTTGTGTAGACGCGCGTGCAGACGCCCCGCTTCTGCGGGTTCTGCTCCATGGCCGGGACCTTGTTGCGCTTCACCGGCGCAATGCGCGGCTTGCGGATCAGCTGGTTGACGGTAGGCATTAAACCCTCTTGTCTCTCAATTCCGTGTCTCGCCCGGTCAGGGCCGCTCAAAGCGTCATTTCCATACGCAAATTCGGGCCACAAACCGCGCCTCGCGGTCTTGCCCGAACAAATGGCAGAGGAAGCGGAAGCCGCTTCATGCACGCCGGAAATGTCTTT
Organism: Mesorhizobium tianshanense; assembly: GCF_007830515.1. GTDB lineage: Bacteria > Pseudomonadota > Alphaproteobacteria > Rhizobiales > Rhizobiaceae > Mesorhizobium > Mesorhizobium tianshanense. The sequence continues at coordinate 2,407 of NZ_VLKT01000120.1, read as the reverse complement.
TCGCTCGTAAAACGAACCCTGTTTGAGGCAAACTCCAAAGCGCGTCGCTTCGGAAGGGAGAGCCTCACATCGGTTCTGACTGGCCGGCTTCTACTCGCAACCCTGTTGCCCGTCAACCCCGGAGCGCCAAATATTGCGCTGAAACCGAGGCTTGGCAGCCATGCGGCAAGCGCATGTAATTTTCTTTCGCCGTTTTGCAAGAGGAAGGAAGAAAGTGACCGGCTTCCGGCTGTCGTACAGCCAAGCTTCATGCGAAAAAGGCGGCATGAACAGCGCAAGTCCCCTCTCCCGGAGGAATCGGCCCGTGAACGACAATGACGAGCGCCCGGTCACCATCATCACCGGCCGGGTGTGGAAGAGGAAAGATGGCAAGCCAGAAGGCGTCCACGTCATGCTGGTCGCGCCTGATGACGATTCGGCGGTGCGCCGGGCGCTCGAATCACTGGCGGCCGAAGGCTACGCCGAAGCGGAGCTCGACCAGATCGGCGACCTGGACGGCGTGCCCGACGAAGAGCCACACCTGTCGGCCTATCAGGGCGCGCTCGAAGGTGAAGTGTCGATCGTCACCTTCGACGTTGCAGTCTAAGCAGGCCGATCCGAATCGGGGCGCATCTGAAACGGGGTCGATCTCGGCAGGCCGCCGCCAGGCCTCCCGCGGCTTGCCCGACATCGTTTCTCTGCTAAGAACCAATCGCTGCCAGGAGCAGTGCATTTCCAGTCCGCGGAGTCTCCCATGTCCAGGAATAGCGACCCCATCAAGCTCGGCATCGTCGGGGTGGGAAAGATCGTCCGCGACCAGCACCTGCCGGCCGTGGCGAAGGACCTGGACTACCGCCTCGTCGCCGCCGCCAGCCGGCATGGCAAGGTGGACGGCATCGCGAACTTTCCAACGATCGAAGCAATGCTCGACGCGGTGCCGGAGCTCGAGGCGGTGTCGCTCTGCATGCCGCCGCAGTTCCGCTACGACGCCGCGCGGACAGCGCTGGAAGCGAAGAAGCACGTCTTCCTGGAAAAGCCGCCCGGCGCCACGGTCAGCGAGGTCGAGGACCTGAAAGCACTGGCGGCGGCAAACGGCGTCTCGCTGTTCGCCAGCTGGCATTCGCGCTATGCGCCGGCGGTGGAGGCCGCGCGCGCGTTCCTCGGCTCGACCCAGATCAGATCGGCAGCCATCAACTGGAAGGAAGACGTGCGCCGCTGGCACCCCAACCAGGACTGGATATGGGCCCCAGGCGGCTTCGGCGTGTTCGACCCCGGCATCAACGCGCTGTCGATCGCGACCCACATCCTGCCGGCGATGTTCATCACCTCGGCAATTCTCGATTTTCCCGAGAACCGCGCAGCCCCGATCGCCGCACATATCGCCTTCCGGACCTCGGACGGATTGCCGGTGACGATGGAACTCGACTGGCGCCAGACCGGCCCGCAAAGCTGGGACATCCTGGCCGAGACGGACAAGGGCGCGATGGTGCTTTCGGGCGGCGGATCAAAACTCGCGGTCGACGGCCGCGTCGTTCACGAGGAGCCGGAAGCGGAATACCCGATGCTCTACAGGCGTTTCGCCGAGATCGTGCGCGCCGGCGTCTCCGATGTCGATCTCGCCCCGTTGCAGCATGTCGCAGACGCCTTCATGCTGGGTAGGCGCAATGTCGTGGAAGCGTTTTTCGACTGAGGGCTTGGTGACATCCCTCCTGACCAAGCGATCGTCGTTTAGAGGTTTCACATCGGTGAGCTCAGAACCCGGGTTTCAACCCGGCGATCAGTTTGGCTACCTGATCGCACTTTGTCTTTAGCCTTACAAGGTCGGATAGCCCCATGTGTTCCGTAGCAATATTGAAGAGATATCTCGCAATATCGCTTGCTCTAGCACCTCGATCCGTCGACATCATGTACACTTCGTCCGCATAAGCGTCATATTCATCCGCGGCGCGTGGTATCTCCCTGACACCGATAGGATCCCACTCGTGAAGCAAGATTTCTCGAATCCGAGAATGTCGTTCGTTCATTTCGATAGTCATCTTCTATCCTCATCGCCCGATGACCGCCCGCAACAGATTTAGCAGCAATCCTCAAATCGGGATAGGGGGGAACCTTGCGGTTCCTCCCCTCCCACACCACCCTGCGTACGGGCCCGTACAAGGCGGTTCGGTTGGTTATGCGGCATTGGCAGGGGCGAGGAAAGCGAGGCCGATGCTTGCGAGGAAAGCGTTCGGCAGGGCAATGGCGAGCGCTGGGCTGTTGCTGATGCGCCAGGGACCATGCGCGCTGCCGGCGGTTTGTGCCGCCAGCTCGTGCCCGACGCCCCGGCGACGCAGCTCCGCAAAGCGGGTGCGCCCGCGCTTCCATTGCTTCCATGCAATGGATCGAAGCCTTCGCCTGATCCACTGGTCGAGGCTGCGCAACACCGACG
>NZ_VLKT01000119.1 GCF_007830515.1 Mesorhizobium tianshanense | reverse complement strand
CAGCCCGGCCTCCCGCGCCCGTAGCAAATAGGTCGATACTGTCGTCTTGCTGATCTTCAGCCGTTCCGACACTTCACGCACCGAAAGACCCTGCTCATGGGTCAGGCGCAAGATCGCTTGGATGTCCCTCACGCTCGTTCGTCTCGCTTGCTTCCGTCTCGGCATGGCCCCTCTCAACATCATCGTGAGAGGCCAAACTGCCAGAACGGCGCAGCCAAGAACCGACCGCTAAATCCGCTTCCGAAAACTGTCCGGGATTTAGCGGAATCGCTGTCCGCGAATTACTGAAATCACTGTCCGGGATTTAGCGAAAAGGGTGTCCGGGAATTACCGAAACACGCACCAGCGCGCGCCATCCAAGTTTCACACGACATATTCACACGATGTGTTCACATCGCTTCTCGATGTGAACACAAGATGTGATCGAAGTATCACACCCTGGCATAGTGAGGCGTGAACGCATCGTGTAAAAAGATGAGCCGTGGCTACGGCCTGCCGCGTTCGGCTTTTGGGGGACGGCAAAAGAGGGTTCAGACATGCCTCGAAGAATTTGCGCGATCAGCAGAAAAGGCGGCGCCGGGAAGACGACGGTCATTATCCTCGTTGCCGGCGAGTACGCTATTCATGGAAAGAAGGTTCTTCTGATCGACGCCGATCCGCGCCAGAACCTCGCCGAATGGTGGAAGCGCTGTGAGGCCAAGGACAATCTTCCGGCCAACATCGAGCTGCACAGCGCGGCAACCCAGCGAAGCATTGAAACCGTGCTGGCCGAACAAGACGGCGTCTACGACGTAATCCTGATGGACTCACCCGGCGTCGACAGCGTCATCCGCGATACGATCATCCGCAACTCCGACCTGGTGCTGACGCCAATTCAGCCGAACCAGGATGAAATCAAGGCGGCCGGCGAAGCCGCCACCATCACAGCGGATATTGGCGACAGGGAAGGACGCACGATTCCGCACGTCAACGTGGTGACGCGCATCGCCCTTCCGGGCCGCGTTCTCGAGGCTTATAGGCTGTGATCCGTCCGTTCATCGCCAATCTTCGCGACAATGGGGCCAGAACAAGAACTGCTCGAAATCATACGCTAAGGTCGAACGGAGCATGAACCTCATGCCGCCAAGAGCATTTTCCCCGGCAAGCGGAGCGGCCTGAAGCCTTCCGGAAGGTCCGGCGCCGTGTCCCAAGCATAGATGCCAGTGAGATTGATGTGTTCCCAGCTCAGCGGCGAGACGTGCTTTAGCAAGGCGTCGGGGATATTCCGGCCACCCTGAAGCAGATGGGTGACGGCGCGGCTGAGATAGACGGTGTTCCAGTGGACGATCGCGCTGACGACAAGATTGAGACCAGAGGCGCGGAATGCCTGGCTTTCGAATGATCGGTCGCGGATTTCGCCTCGCTCATGGAAGAAGACGGCACGCTTGAGTTTGTGCGCTGCCTCGCCCTTGTTGAGACCGGCTTGGCACCGCCGACGCAAGGCCGGACTGGAATACCACTCGATCATGAACAAGGATCGCTCGATACGGCCGAGTTCCCGCAGGGCTTTGGCCAACTGACTCGGATTCGGCGAAGCAGCCAGCTTTTTGAGAATCGTCGAGGGTGCAACGGTACGCGCACGGATCGACGCCGCCAGATGCAGCAGATCATCCCAATATTCCATGATGAGCGCGGTATTGATCCGCACGCCGATATGGTCCGCGAGGGCCGGGTAGGTATCGGCTTTTTCGAAGGTATGGAATTTCCGGTCCTTGAGGTTGCGCAGTCGGGGCGCAAAGCGCTTGCCGATCAGGGCGAAGAGGGCAAAGACATGGTCGCTGGCGCCGCCCGTGTCGGTGAAGTGTTCCTCGATGTCGAGGATGGTGTCGTGGTCGAACAGCCCGTCCAGAACATAGGCCGCCTCGCTTTCAGTCGGACTGATGGGCAGGATGCTGAAGTAGCCGTACTGATCGGAGAGATGGCTGTAGAATTTGGTTCCTGGCTCGCTGCCATAGTGGAGGTTGATATCGCCGCGCCCTGCAGCACGATCACTGGCCCGGAAGAACTGACCGTCGGAAGACGCGGTCGTTCCATTTCCCCAGAGCAGAGCGTGGGGATGACGCGCATGGGCGTCGGTCACGCTTGCCTGCGCCGCCCGATAAGTTTCGGTCCTGGCATGGAACATGCGCATCCAGCCGATCTGATGGGCGCTGATCCCTTTCGATGCGCCCGCCATGCGTTTCGGCCCGAGATTGGTTGCGTCCGCGAGTGTGCCGGCAAGCATAGCAGCGATGTTTTGCGGCATGTCGCCCGTTCGCACATAGGTGAACTGGTCGGCAAAGCCCGTCCACTCATGCACCTCTCTGAGAAGATCCGGCACCTCGACGAGCGGGTACATGTCGTTCAGCTCAAGATTCAGTTCCTCGGCCGCGGCAGGAACTTCGCTGGCCAGCGGCGTCACCAGCAGGGTTCCGGCCTCTAGACGGACACCCTCAAGCTTGCCGTTCCGGGCGCGGTGTGCGAGGCGTTTCAGATTGAAGTCGAGCAATTGCTGCATTTGCGCGAGCCATTGCGCCCCGTCGCGCTGGACGCCGAGGCCGAGCTGGTCGGTATCTTTGAGATCGGTGAAGGCAGGGCGCGGCATGAGATGCTCATCCATCGGGCGAAATACCCTGCTGCCTTCGACCCAGACATCCGCTGAGCGAAGCCGCTCCCGCAACGCCGCCAGCGTGGCAATCTCGTAGAGACGACGATCAGGTTTTGATCCGCTGAAGATCAATTTGCGGGCCGTCGTGCCGAGATGGGCAACCGGAACCCGATCTGGAAGGCTGCGCCGCCCATCTTCGTAGAGGGATTTGAGGGTTTCAATCGCCGCAAGCAGGGGATCGTTCCGGCGAGCCGAGCGGAAAGCGAAGGTGCGTAGAAACAGCGCCGCATATTTGCGGACGTTCGCGTATTGCTCCACCGCCACAAGCAATGGATCAGGATCTCCATTTTCCACCATGGCTTCGAGAGCGGGCTTTACCTGCAACAGACGATGCCAGCCGACGTAGCGGTTGATCGTCTCGATCGCATCCTCATCGTTGTCGTTGGCGGCCTGAAGGGCGGAAATCGTATCGAGAAACAGCCGGAGCGCCTTCGCCGTCTCTTTACGCGTTTCGGCATGGCGCTGCTTCTTGCGATTGTTGGCCTGGGAAAAGAGCCTGCCGATCAGCTTTATGAACATGGTGACCGCGTCGTCGGTCAGCTTGTGGCCGAGCTTGATGACTTGGGCGACGATCGTCGCGCGCCGACGGCTGGCGTTGAAATCGGCGGCAAGCCAGGCCGGCGTGACATCGCCCTCCCGGATCATCTGGTCCCAGCGCCCGGAATGGATGCGGCCTTGCAGGCGGGGATCGATATTGAGGGTGCGAATGAAGGAGAGCCTTTCCATCATCGCGACCAGGTTGCTGGAGCCGGGTGCGTCCGGAGCAGATCGTAGCCAATGGAACCGCGTCTGTGCGATCGCCGGATCCACCTTCAGCAAATCGTCGAGGCTCTGGAGCTGCTCAGCGGAAAAGCCGGAAATCAACGCCGCTTCCGCGCGCCGTCGCGCTATGGCGCGTGCCGCCAGCCCGATCCGCTCGATGGTGTCCGGCGTGGGAAGCACCACATTGCGTTCCCGCATGGTGGTGACGATTGCCTTGGCAATCGAAGACCCCTTGTCGGTCGTCGCCGCCGTTTCGATTCCCGACATCAAGGCGGCCCGCCGGTCCGGAGCTGCTGCGGTTCTCATCCCAAGGTAGGCGAGGAGGTGCGAGACGTGCTCCAGCCGGGTCGGCTCACGCCTCGCATAGGAGTTGAAGCTTTCCGGTTCGGCGTTCAGTTGCTCAGCGATATAATGAAGCATCATCCTCGGCGGTATTTCGTTCGCCATGAGCGTTCTACCCGGATATCGCATCAGGCAAAGCTGAACGGCAAAGCCAAGCTGGTTATGTTTGCGCCTCCGGACTGCGATCTCCAGCCGATCGGCCGGAGACAGGGTATAGTGACGGATCAGGCTGTCTTCATCGGTCGGCACGCCGAACAACTCCTGTCGATCCTGAATTTGAGAAGCTTCCGCCGGGCCATTTCTTTACTCCATGCAACTTCGCGCCAATGGCCTCTGGCATGTCCGAAAACGACCGGTTCCGTACAGGGTGAAATCGCACTGTCCACAAATTAGCTTGACATAATTACGGACATGCTCGACATTTCGGACAGCCTATTCGGACGAATCGAGCCTATGCCACGCACCTTTGCCTACGTCCGTGTCTCCACGACCGGCCAAACGACTGAAAACCAGATCCAGGAAATCCAGGCCGCCGGGTTCCACATCGAGCCGCGCCGCATCGTCACCGAAACTATTTCCGGCAGTATCGCAATTGCGCGGCGCCGGGGCTTCATCCGGCTCATGGATAAGCTCGAAGCCGGGGATGTGCTCATCGTGACGAAGCTCGACCGTCTTGGTCGGGACGCCATCGATGTGAGCACCACAGTAGGAAAACTGGAGGAATTGGGTGCCCGGGTTCACTGCCTCGCTCTCGGTGGTGTCGATCTCGCAAGCTCCGCTGGCAAGATGACCATGAACGTCATCAATGCCGTCGCACAGTTCGAACGTGATCTGCTTATCGAACGCACGCAGTCTGGCCTCAAACGGGCAAGATCAGAAGGAAAGACCCTTGGCCGACCGGCGCGGCTCAACGAAACGCGGAAGCAAGATGTTCTTAAAGGGCTGGCCAACGGCCTGAACGTTTCAGCTCTCGCCAGAAAGTTCCAAACCAGCCGACAGACCATCATGCGCGTCAGAGACGACAGTTCACGTTCCGTTCGACCTTAGCGTATGATTTCGAGCAGCTCTTGTTCTGACCCCTAGTAGCGTGAACAGGCGCCTCATCGACACCCGTTGACCATCGCAAATGTCTTGTCAGGGCGATGACGATTTCAAGAGAAAGTAGCGGCGTGAAGTCCCCGGTAGGCGAGCAAGCCACTGCGGTGGCTCACCAGGGGGCATATCTTCATGGTCCCGACGAACAACCATTAGAACATCGTCCGGCTTTGACCCGCCACCAGAACACGGGTTCATCTTCTCCCTTGCTGCGCCGGCCAGATATGACGAGCGGCCGCCGCTGACCTGCATGGCCACGCACAGACGCATCGGCGCAGCGAATCTTCTGCCTGTACGAGGAGCGGAGTTTGACAATGAATAGACGTCAGCGGAAGCCTGCATTCCCGCAGGCCCGGATGTCATCCCGTTCTTGTGGCGGACGCCGTGATCACGTCTGAACAAGCAGCGTGTGTCGCCGCCCGTTCACCCTCATTTAGGCGAACAACTCCCTGTAACCGGTCGTCATCATCCAGTTCGCCCGATCGAGATGGCTTCTCGCGGCTTTCCGCGCGCGCACCGGCTCTTCCGCCGGATCGATGCCGAGGATGACCTGCGCCATCTCCTCATAACTGGCATCGTCGGCGGAGGCGTCCAGGAACCTCAAGTAGGTCTTGAAGTGCTCCTTGTCGTAAGAGGTCAGGCTGTCCGACCAGGGGACTTCATCTTTAAGACCTGGTTCAACGTCTGTGTATTTCATCACGATATCGGGCTCCGGAAACAACTGGTCGAAGATTTCGCTTCGATAGGCTACCCGAACCCGAGGGGAATATCGTCTCAAGACGACATCCGATCATGGCCTGCAAGTGCCTGCCGAAGCGATGAGCGCTCCTTTTGGCGATGCAACTCCAGGTTAGGGATGAATTGCAAAAAGCTCAAGACTGTTCGGTTGGCCGTCGATTCTGGCCAACTGCTCGGCCATCAATTTCACATAATTTCACATTCCAAACAGAGACGAAAGTCGGCCCAGAGCTTAGTTGAAACACGCTTAGCAGCTGACCGCACCTATTGCGGAAATGCGCCACCCACCGCGGCAAGACACCCAAAAAGCGCCGGTTCGTGGACCTCGCGCGAGCGATTTCCTGCAAAACTGGTTGACGCGCAGCATATCGATTCCAAAATGTTTTGCTCTTCGCCCTCTCCTCGTCCGCCCCCTTCGTTCGTCTTGACTAGCACGACCCTACAACCTATCTCACTGCCACGTTAGCACTCTCCACCGACGAGTGCCAACGACGCTCCGGCAACGGAGAACCGTTCAACATCCGCACTAGGGACATCCAAAAATGGCAAAGTCGAATTTCCGGCCGCTTCATGACCGCGTGGTCGTACGCCGGGTTGAATCCGAATCCAAGACCGCCGGCGGGATCATCATCCCGGATACGGCGAAGGAAAAGCCGCA
>NZ_VLKT01000118.1 GCF_007830515.1 Mesorhizobium tianshanense | reverse complement strand
CGAAGCTCGCGGTTCTCGCGTTCCAAAGCCTTGAGTTTCGTCGCCACATCCGTAGGCACACCGGCTCGCACGCCGCTGTCGCGCTCGGCCTTCTTCACCCACTCATGCAGCGTCTGCGCCGTGCAGCCGATCTTGGCGGCGATGGACGAAACCGCCGCCCACCGCGAGGCATGCTCGCCTTCGTGATCTAGAACCAGCCGAACCGCGCGGGTTCGAACCTCGGGAGAGAACTTGTTGGTCGTCTTGCTTGTCATGGCTCCACCTTCTCAGGAGTTGGAGCCTCCGATCAACCCGGCGCGGTTCACACCGCGTTCTGCCACAATCCAAGATGCCACCACAACCAGGTGATCGATCTGAAGCGCTCAAGGCCAACGCCTAGTGATCCGCTATGATGAACTGCGGAGGGCACCCAGGTTTAACGTGAGTGCAAATAATCAAGCTTGCCCAATAGCGAGCCCAGATGCCCCAATCTCTTTCATAAGCACACGCAATTCGGCTGGAGGCGCTAGGCTGAAAGTTCGAAAAGCTTCCAGGAACCCCAGGCAAACCGGATGCCCGTGAACGGCGTGGTTTCACGAACTTCTTGCATCACTGCAGAGGGTGCATCCCCGCCGATTTGCCGCCCTTGCTGTCCGTTTTTCACGACGACGACCACCAAAGCACTTTCATCAAAGCCCATAACAATGCATCTCATGCCATGAACGAGCGTGAGCAGCCGTTCACCTACCTATGACGCAGCGCTGCGCCTTCGCCATGCCATGCCTGTCAAAGCACTTTGACTCGTGGCCGCAACTCCGCGCTTCGCCAACCTGCCGTGGAAAAGGCCTTACCGTTTTTTCCGGCGGCGCTTTGACCAGATCGCGACTATTAGTGATTTATGTTGTAACTCGTTGCGGAGGTCGGAGTCGGACTTATTTGCGCTGATTAAGAAGCCTTGTCAGCAAACGAACTCGGTCACAGCACTGTATTGGCGATATCCCTCTACCAACTCAAACCCCGACCGTTTCTTAGGTCGTACCAACCCTTTGCACGCCCTCCCCTGCCCGGCCCTGACGGAAGGTTGAACCAGTCGGCGGCTTGCTACTCAACAACCGCGGCGTTCGGACGGCGCGCAACGGGCAGTGGCAGGTTTCGAATGTGCGCAATCTACTGCGCCGCCGGATCAGTGGCGATGAGCGGTTTTTAATAGGCGGGAAAATGAACCCACTTTCAGACGAGACGCCAGAGAACAAGGTTCAACGCGAACATTGACGGCGTCAGCGAACCAGCGCTGCGCGCATGCAGAATTGCCGAAGAGATCGTCGCGGCCGCTTGAAGCCGGTCGCGGCTAACGAGTCCGTCCGGGTCAGTCTGAGACAATTTCGTAGTGAAGAACCTGGGCGTCGCCGAGGGACGACCTCAGTCCAGGCGAGATGACGCCGGAGCCGAAGAGGACAATATCTTCGCGGCGTACGAATACTTCATGGCCAGGTTCCATCGATACAAATGTGCCCGACGAGCTTCGTTCGACAAGCCGGGCCCTGCCATTCGAAACAGTGAAGGTCGCGTGGTGCCTTGAAACCCAGGGCCGCTCGACGACAATATTGCATTCCGGAGATCGGCCGATGGTCACGAATTCGTTGTTTCGACAGGATCGCAACTGATCTCCATAGCGGATGACCAGTTTGGCCAGCCGCGGCGGGATGGAGCGCCTGCCGGTAATGGTGCCCCGGCTGGTGATCTGCGTACTGAGGGCCCCATCGTCGCTCCACAGGGTATAGACATCGAAGAGTTCTTGCTTCCCCTTCAAGGCCATTTTGTCGAGGAGCCGCAAGCCACTGCGGCTCCCCGCGGAAAGGGCTTCGCAGAAGCTCTGGCTGATCAGCACCTCCCCGGGGTTGGCCGTAGTGGACAACCTTGCGGTGACATTGACAACGTCACCGAAGACCTCGCCCCGTGCGCGAATGACCGATCCGAAATGCAATCCTATACGGGCGCTCAACGGCCCTTCCGACAGTTGGCGGCTGATTTGGCAGACGGCCCTCAGCGCCGCCTCCGGGCTCTCGAACAGGCTGAGTACGTCATCGCCTTTCGAATGAATGAAATCACCACCGTGCCGGGCGACGATCTCGCGCATCGCGTCCAGGCAATCCGAGACCTGATGCAGAGCGGCATCGTCGCCGATGCGCTCATATAGGGGCGTGCTGCCCACGACATCAGCCAAGAGGACTGCGGCTAGAAGTCTTTCCTGATCCATCGATCCGCACCGAGAACGCAGCGTATATAACACACCAAAGTTGCCTTTAACTTATCTAATTACGTGCCTTGGGGCCGGGGCGGTGCTTCGGCGTGATCGTCTCGGACGGACAGGCGTCTGCCTTCACTCATCTCGCCAAATCACGCGCTTTTCCCATCGGATCTGCACTAGGCGCCGAAAGCGGATCGTGTGTGCCTGCTCCCGCACGGTCTCAATCGTCACGTTGCCGTCACCTCGGCATTGATAGAATTTCGAGCCGAACCGCCCCTCCTCTGTCACAACTCGTGCAGAAAAGCGCTCGCTCGCCGGAACTAAACAGAGCGGCCTTCCGGTATCGTCTGATCAACGCTTCGGGCTTGACCTCGGCATGATGCGAGCAGTGCTTGCACCAGCCGCGCAGGCGGTGCCAGCTTCGCAGATCACCAAGCGCAACATCGAGGCCTGCGTGAATGCTGCCGTCCACGATTGTCTCCGGCGCCACGGTCGGCTCGCCGGGCGTAAGCAGCTTCTCCATTACATGCAGACCATTGTGATGGCATCGACAGATCGTTTCGACGAGGGTTTTCTCGTCGCGGTCCCAAACCTCGATCCGGGAATTGTCCTCCGCCGTTTGTGCCATAGCTTCGCCGGCCGGCGCGGTTGGAGCCTCGCCATCGTTCAGGCGCGCGACGTCCGCTGGCTGGAGGCGGCAGGTCTGGTGCTCGTTCGCCAGCGGGCGTGATGTTCCTGACCATGGAAGACGAGACCGGCGCCGCCAATGTCGTGGTGTGGGTCAAGGTCTCCGAGAAGTTTCGCCGCGTTCTGCTCTCCTCGTCGATGCTCAGCGTCAGCGGCAAGATCCAGTGTGAGGGCGAAGTGGTCCACCTCGTCGCCCACCAACTCACCGACCTTTCGGGGGAGCTCGCCAGTGTGGGTAACCGCGAGACGCCATTTCCGCTTCCGCATGGGCGAGGCGACGAAGCCCATCATGGTGGACCCGGGATCGATCCGCGCAGCCTGCCCAGCCGCCGTAGCCGTGGACCCGCCCGGCCCCGCGAAGGCTGCCAAGGTTGATGATCTTGAGGACGAAATTCCCTTTTAGTTTATGATTATTTAATTTTACTAAGTATGACTAAGGGAAATTGGCGTATTTTAAACCTTGAAAGTGGTTTGATATTGTGCTATTTTACCAAGCATGACTGAGCGAAACAGCGGAAAGCTAAACCAGTTAGAGCGAACCCTGCCGGAGGGTCTATTGGCCGATGCGGCGTGGATGGAGCGGCACGACTATTCCACAAGCCTGCGCAGCCAATATGTTTCGGCTGGTTGGCTGGTGCAGCCGGTGCGTGGCACTTACAAACGTCCTCTTGGCGAACTCGACTGGCAGAAAACCGTCGTTTCCCTCCAGAAGCTCATGGGGCACGCCCTTACGGTCGGAGGGCGCACAGCGCTCGACCTGCAGGGTTTCAGCCACTACTTGTCACCGACTGGCCCGTCAACGATCCACCTCTATGGAACGGAGCCACCTCCCGGCTGGCTCGCCAAGCTCCCGTTGAAAGAGTCGTTCCGGTTTCACCGGTCGCAGGTGCTGTTCCAAAACCTTGCTGTCGAGAAAGAGGCGTTGCAGGGCGGCACGCTGCGGGAATTGCCGGGGCCATCAGATTGGCCGCTTGTGGCTTCGACGCCTGAGCGTGCGTTGCTCGAAATGCTTAACGAGTTGCCCGGACACGAGAGCTTTCACGTCGCAGATATGATGGTCCAAAGCCTGAATACCTTAAGCCCACGGCGGCTGCAGACGCTGCTTGCCGACTGCCGGAGCGTGAAGGTCAAGCGCCTGTTCTTTTTCTTTGCCGATCGCCATGCGCCGCCGTGGCTGAAGCAGATAAAACGTGAGGAGATCAGCCTTGGCAGCGGCAAGCGTATGCTCGTCAAAGGTGGGAAACTGGACCCGAAATACCTCATAACCGTGCCGGAGGACCTTGGTGCCCCTGAATGATCGCTACAGGCGCCAGGTTGCCCTTCTGATCGCCGCCGTGCCCTTCGTCGCGGCGGAGCGGGAGTTTGCGCTCAAGGGCGGCACGGCGATCAATCTGTTTGTCCGTGATATGCCGCGCCTGTCGGTCGATATCGACCTGACCTATTTGCCGGTCGCTCCAAGGCCTCAGTCGCTAGCAGCCATTGATGCGGGAATGAAGCGCATTGCGGCGGCGCTCAGGGCAGGTTTGCGAGGCGTGCGCGTCAACGAAGTGGTGAATGCCCGGGAGCAGATCGTCACCAAATTGATGGTTCAGGGAAGCGATGCGCAGATCAAGATCGAGGTGACGCCGGTGCTGCGCGGCTGCGTGTTCGAGCCGGAGGTGAGAACCGTGTCGCCGGCGGTGGAAGACGCATTCGGCTTTGCGGAATTGCAGGTGGTCTCGTTTTCGGACCTATATGCCGGGAAGATCATGGCGGCCCTCGACCGCCAGCATCCGCGTGACCTGTTCGATGTCAGAGACCTTCTCGACAATGAGGGGATCCGCGACGATCTTAGGCGCGCTTTTATCGTCTATCTTATCAGCCACGACAGACCGATATCCGAAGTACTCGTGCCACGCCGCAAGGATATCGCGCAGGAGTTTGCGCAGGGTTTCGACGGCATGACGGTAGGGCCCGTCGCGCTCGACGCTCTACTGGCGACGCGCGAGGAACTGATCGCCGCTATGGCGGGCGGCATGCCGGAAGAGCACAGAGCGTTCCTGCTGGGCTTCAAGAAGGGTGAACCGGATTGGTCATTGCTCGGCGTCGAAGGCGCTGACGAGCTTCCGGCTGTCAGGTGGAAACAGCTCAATCTCGACAAGCTATCTCGCGACGCCCGCAACCGGCTTGTCGCGCAGCTGGCCGATGTGCTTGAGCATAAGGGATAGCCTATGCCGACATTCGAAGAGGTGGCCGGGTCGCTTGACCAGATCATGGGCGTGAAGGCGGTTTGGGGCCGCTCGTCGGAACCCGTGATGTGCTTTGGATCGCGCGGCGACGAGGCCTAAAGGACCCCGGACATTTCCAGCAGGCTCGTGCGACTGGGAACAAGGCAATCCCTCAGCCCTATCTCGTCACTATCGGCGGCGGTGCCGAAGTGGGCCCAGAACTACGTGGGAGAGTCCTGAACTCGTGAGGGTGACGGGCGTCTACGGAGAAACCAAAGCCTTCGTACGCGATCCCGATCTTATGACGCGACTTGCACAGTGGCCGGTCGCCGTGGTGCTTTCGGAAGTTTACCGGATCGAGGGAGAGCCGCTCTTGATTGAGGACCTCGGCTTTGCAGACAAGAACATACTAAACAACGCGTATGACGGCGGTAATTACCCACGCCCTTGTCAGGGGCAAGAATCCCTGAATCTATGGAGATATGGATCGCACTGATTTGCAGCGTCTGACGAAGGACGAGTTGATCGATCTGGTGCTGCGGATGCAGCGGCCAGAGAAGACATCACGCACGTCGTCCAAGCCACCTTCGAGCGATCGCAAGGCGCGTCGGGACAGGGCAAAGCCTGGCGGCGCCAAGGCGGGCCATCAAGGTCACAGCCGCGCCATGAGTGAGGATGCCGACCGCATCATCGACCATCATCCCGATCAATGCCTTTGCTGCCGCGCCAGCCTGTCGAGCGATCTTGCTGCCGAAACCGTCAGCGAGCACGACAAGATTGAGCTTCCCGCGATCAGGCCTTTGATTGAGCGTCATCGGCGTCTGGCAGTCCGTTGCCCGTCCTGCGGCACGCTGGTTGTCGCGGCTGTGCCGGATGCGGCGAAGGGGACGCCGTTCGGGCCACGCGTGCACGCCGTGGCGACCTATCTCAAGACTTTCCAGGCCCTGTCCTACGAGCGGCTGCAGGGCGCGTTCGCGAACCTTTTCGGTCTCACCATCAGCCAGGGCGGACTGATGAACATGTTGCGCCGTGCGCAGGGCGCCTTCGCGGCCGAGTGCGACAAGGCCGTCGCGGCGTTGCGCCGGGCCAAGGTCGTCGCCTCCGATGAGACCGGCGTGCGGATCGAAGGAAGCAACGCCTACCACTGGGTGTTTCGCTGCGCCGAAGCGGTTGTTCATCAAGCGGCGCCAACGCGCGGCGCCGTCGTGGTCCGGACCCTGATGGACGGCCATCGGCCCGACGTCTGGTGTTCCGATCGCTATGCCGCGCAACAAGGTCACGCAAATGCGCATCAGACCTGCCTGGCGCATCTCGCCCGCGACGTCGCCTATGCGGACGAGGCAAGTGGGGACATGTTGCCCTCACGGCTCAAGCGTTGGCTGCAAAGGGCCTTCGCCCTAGCCGACGGTATCGAAACCTTCGCCGCCTCGACCATCACTGGCAAGCGTCGCGCCCTGGAGCGAAGTCTGGACGATATCTTCGCCACCACAACGTCGTGCGATCTGGCCCGCAACATCCAAAACAAGTTCAGGCGAGCTCGCGATCAACTTTTGAGCTTTGCCCAATGGCCAGGAATGGTCGACGCGACGAACAACGCCTGCGAACGGGCGCTGAGACCCGCCGTCGTTCAACGGAAGATCACCAACGGCTATCGCGCCATGTGGGCCGCCCAGGGCGAAGCCGACATTCGACCCGTCGTCGACACGGCTTGTCTCGCGCCAGGCACGAACCCCTTCAAAATCATCCTTCAAACCGTCAGCGCCTGAAATCCGCTATGACTGAGCCCGCGACCTTGATCTTCCGAGCCTCTCTTCGGGCACGGCTTTGTCGGGACATCGAGGTGTCGAGTTCGAGCACGCTGGCGGATCTGGCCGAAGCCATCGTAGCGGCATTTGGCTTCGACTTAGACCACGCCTACGGCTTCTATTCAAAGCTGACGGGAAAGCTGTTCGACTCGCCCCTGCGGTTCGAACTCTTCGCCGACATAGAGGGGAGCGGCTCTCGCAGCGTGAAGGGCACGCGCGTCACCACAGCCTTCCAGAAGGTGGGCTCGGCAATGACCTTCTTGTACGACTACGGTGACGAGTGGCGCTTCCGCGTCGAAGTTATTGGAACAGGGCAGGCGCAGCCCGATGCCAATTACCCGAGGATCGTCAGCAAGATCGGCAAGGCTCCCCCGCAGTACCCGGATATCGACGAGGAGTGACGACGCACCGTGCCGCTTCGAGGGGCGAGGGGGTGGGTAATTACTGACGGCGTGCGGTACGCGATGCGTTCAGTCGAGGTCACGCGCCGCTGGGAGGTGCAGCCGCTCCAGGGCTTTCGCGATCCCGGCAAAGTTCAGCCCTGTAGTTCGCTTTATCCGAACGTTCCGGCAGGATCGGCGGAAGGAAAGCGCATCAGAAAAGAGATGGTCGATAAGGAGCGCGACCCGAAGCTTGCCAGGGCGGTGAAGGAGATCAATCGTGCTCGCAACGGCGGCGTGCCCAGATGCCCCAATCTCTTTCATAAGCACACGCAATTCGGCTGGAGGCGCTAGGCTGAAAGTTCGGAAAGCTTCCAGGAACCCCAGGCAAACCGGATGCCCGTGAATAGCGTGGTTCACGAACTTCTTCCATCGCTGCAGAGGGTGCATCCCCGCCGATTTGCCGCCCTTGCTGTCCGAGGCGTAGCCACTGCCGGCCAAGTTTCGGGATCGAGGCCGAAGCGATCTGGTGCGCTCGATCGTCGTGCCGGCCGCGCCTGCCTCTGCATGACGGATGGCGCGGCTTCGCAAAGCGCACATGATTTCGTCACATGAGATGCCGATGTCGCCAAGAACGTCATCGGGTAAACGGCTCAACTGGTCCGTTGCCGACAAGAGAGCTTTTCGCTCGGCGCGCAGGCGTAACCACCTGCGAAATGGACCAATGGCGGCAGCATGAATAATAACCATGATCAGATCGTCCCTTCATTGATCTGAATTGACCGGTACGGAACGGCGCGAACGGCACTCCGGGCGAGAGCGTCAGCC
>NZ_VLKT01000117.1 GCF_007830515.1 Mesorhizobium tianshanense | reverse complement strand
AGCGATGCGCCTTGACGTGGCTGCTATCGATGGAAAGCTCATCCGGAACGGGCCCGGCAGCCGCCATCTTCTCGAAGATACGCTGCCAGATGCGGCGCTGCGACCACCTGTTGTAGCGATTGTAGATTGTGGTTGGCGGACCATAGGCTGCAGGCACGTCGCGCCAGCGGCAGCCGGTCTTGAGAACATGCAGGATGCCCGAAATCACCCTGCGATCATCAACCCGAGGTTTCCCCGCTTTGCCGCGAGGAAGATGCGGTTCCATCGCACTCCACGCCTCATCCGACAACCAAAATAAGCTCTTCGACATCACTTCGGCCTCCAGCGACTCATTGAGGGCGAATAATATCAATGAAAATCAGTCAATTGTATGAGTTCTCAACCTAGGCCTTCAGCCCACCTTCATTGCTGGGGGGATCGATCTCCACCAAGCGGTATGCGGCCTCGACCAGACACCGTTGCGCGCGTAGCCTGCTGCACAGCGCGATATTCTCGGCTACCATTTCTTCTGTGCGTTCAAGCGCGAGCTCGGTCCGATTGATGCGCTCCCTGGCATTGGCCATCGCGCGTGCGTGGGGTTCCATGGTGTCCATCATGATTTGCTAACTCATGGCGGACCGGATCGTTCCCTCGAAGGTCAGCAAACCCACTTTGGACTCGCCGTCGGTGAGTATTCCGATCGTGATGCCGGCCAGCGCGATGCCGATGGGCAGCACGATGCCGATGGGCAGTTGCCTGAAGTTCGCGCTGGCCCGCTTGATGGCGGGCCTAAACGCACTTGCCAGCAACGCGCGCCCGCTGGACGGCGTCCATCTCGCCCTTCTCCTTTGAGATTTCAGCCTCGCGCTGTTTCGTGTTGTTTTCGCCCATGCTACCGACTGGAAGGCCGATCCAGAGGACGCCAATGGCATCGTTATCACTCGTCTTTTGTTGCTTGGCGAGAAGTGGTGCCAAGTCTGAATTCATTCAGTAGAGTTCGGCATCCAACTTGCTGCATGATTTTCCAGCGTCAAGCTTAGTCGGATACGACGCAATTCTGCTTGCGCCATCGTCCGCCGCACGTATTGTCGCTTGGGCTTAGGGAGGACTTGGGGAATGACGCTTTCCAGGAAGCAGGCGCTTTAGAGGAAGTTCCTTCTTAAGGCGGCGCAGACGCGGATCATGTGCGCGGCTTCCTATGCGGAACTCAACGGGACGCTCTGCGACGCCTGACCGTTCCGCCATGGCAACGACAAGCCCCGCTTTGTTGGGTTATGTGATTGGTTATGATAAGTCCGAAATAACGAAATAACCACTTAAGTCATTGATTTTGCTATAAGGATGGCGGAGAGAGCGTCTTTCAATTTGACGCCTATGCCGCTGAAAATATTTAACTTTTTCTGCTGTTTGTTACACAGTTTGTTACACAGCTACCACTGCGATGTTCGATCGCGCCAAGGCTCATGGCGCCGTTGGATTAAATCTCGCCAAGACCCTACTATCATGTCCACTTGGAAATAGTCACTTCGGGGCCCTCCGCCAAACGCCATGCAAAATCGCTGCTTTGGCGGAGCCGCGCCTCAATTCGGTCATTGAGGCAGTCGATGCGATCTCCGGCCCGCTGTGCCGTGGGATGCCATGTGACCGAGACGGACAAGTCAAAAAATGCATATTTTGATCTTAAGAATTATGCATCTTAAGAGCTGCTCGAATGAACTCCTGAAATTCCGTCGAGCGGCGGATTGCCCTAACAAGCTCCTGTTCTAGGGCAGAGTCGCTCGACGCCGAAGGCGGCCAAGCGCTCAGGAGTTTTGACATCCGCAGGCGCATTTTCTTCGAAATCGGCACTTTTCCAGCCAATATCTTCGACAAATGACCTTGGTGGACTTTTAGTAAGTTTGATAGCTCGGCCTGAGACATCAGTGTCTCGCGCCGTTTGCTCTCGATCATGAGAGCAATCTCCGGAATCTTGCTATCCATATGTATTGCATATATAAGTTCGGCTATGCTCGCTACATCGAAATCCGTTCCCCGTTTCCTTCCCGATGATGAAGTGGTGCCAGGTGTACGTTTTGGTCTGAGCGGTTGGGCAGGGAGCCCAGCGTATTGGGCCAAGATGGCAGAGTTCGAAGCCGGCGATTCCGAAGACTATGTCAGCCCAAAAGGCACGCCGCTGGTCGAAGATTTGGCATTTTGCCTGCTAGGTGGATACGGCGTGAAGATGGAGCTCAATCGTGCCGCATGGGAGCACCTCTATGAGGCGGGGGTCTATTTCTCTGATCCAGTCCCTTCTCGCCAGGAGATCGAGGAATTGCTCAGCGTGCCGCTGCTGGTAGAGGGGAGGCGGCACAAATACCGCTATCCGCGGCAGCGGGCTGATCGGCTCCATGTTGCTTTGAATGCGATCCGCGAGCGGCCGCCGCGGACAGACAACCATCAGATCTTTCGCCAACAGCTGATGGAGTTACCCGGCATCGGACCGAAGACGGCATCCTGGATAACCAGAAACTGGTTGGGGAGCGATGATGTCGCTATCCTTGATATTCATGTTCTTCGGGCTGGGACACTTATGGGGCTGTTCCCTGAAAACTATCGCCTGCCCAAAGACTACGAAGCTCTCGAAAAAAAATTCCTCGATTTTGCGAGGGCGATTCACGTGAAGGCGTCGCTTCTTGATGCAATTATGTGGCGGGATATGCGCATACTGTTCAGCTGACTATTTACCTTCTATCGGGCGACCTTCTAAACTTGGAATTGGGAGGCTTGATTCGATGGCTGGTAAGAGCAAACCAAAGAGTATTAATCAACGCTCCGAGAATTCGAGCGTGTCGAAGCCGAAGGCTGGCAAAGATGCAGCGGGATTTGGTCTGGGCGGTGTCGAGGGCGTTGATCGCTGCGATATTCGCATTGATACGGACCTGGAAGGAATTCGCCTTCCCGCGCTTTCCGGCCTTGCAAAGGGTGATGTTCTCCGAGTCGGCACGGAATTTGTGGATCGACATCCAATTGCAGTAACGATCAGATCTGACGGGATGATCGTTGGCGCACTCGCCGCATTCCAAAACTACGCAAATTTCCTGGAATGCCTCCAAGGTGGGGTGAAGTATGCCGTAACCGTCACTCAACTAGGCTCAGGCCATTGCCACGTTATCGGTGGCCGTACGGCATGATCATTGTCGGCGGCGTCTATCGTGAGGAATGCGTACGCCCTCACTGGTCGCGGATTTTTGGATCGGCCGGGCGCGCCGCAGTGGCGCTATCCGCGCTTTCACCAGGCTCTCACCTCGTGGCTCATGCTTATATCGGTTGGGCAGAGGATGTGCGGCAGACCATGCACGGACTCGGGGTGACGACGGATCTGAGGGAGATCGGATCCGACATTGCATTCCATTACTTCCATCCGCTTTCCATATCGGAACTTGTCGGAGCGGCCGACAGTCCGTTGCCTCCACTTTCTGTAAATGGCGATGTCATACTGCGGTTCGGTATGGTCGAGGGCGATGCTGCCATAAGCGCCAGGCGCGCGGTCTATGATCCCCAGCACCCTTCGGCTGCCCTCCTTTTTCACGCCAATGGCTCCACAGCGAAAGAACTCGCTGTAGTACTCAATGAGGTGGAATTCGAATGTGGCGCCGGCAGCGGTGACATCTGGAATTACGACATCGCGCGCGATCGCTTCAATGCCGACGTCATTGTTGTCAAGCGCGGCCCTCTTGGGGCTGTGGTCATGCAGGCTGGCGGCAACATACGAATTCCCGCCTATCGATCGGAAACCGTCTTCAAGCTGGGCTCAGGCGACATCTTCAGCGCCGTCTTTGCTCACCTTTGGGGTGAACGCGAATGGCCGGCGGCGAAGGCCGCCGACTTCGCCTCGCGTGGAGTTGCCCGCTATGTGTCGACGCGCGGGACCCAAGTTTCGCTTGAGGGGCTTGAGGATCTGGCTCCGTGTGCCAGCGGAGAAACAGCTGGTCGAATATACATCGCCGCTCCCTTCTTCACGCTATCGCAGAGATGGCTCGTCGACGAGATGCGTGGCTGCCTGACGATGCTTGGTGGAGACACGTTCTCGCCAATTCACGATGTGGGCGCTTACGGCGGCTCTGAGTACATAGCGGGTAAAGACCTGGATGGACTGCGGTCGTGCAACACGGTTCTCGCCGTCATCGACGGAGAGGACGCGGGGACTTTGTTCGAGATTGGGTATGCTCGAAGTCTCGGAATTCCGGTTGTGGTTCTCGCGGAGGCGCCACGACCAGAGAGTCTGACGATGCTGGAGGGAACCGGCTGCACGGTAACCGACGATTTCACCACGGCAGTTTACGGCGCGATCTGGAGTTCTCTGAGGTGAGGGCGCTTTTGTTCTCGGGTGGGCTAGACTCGTCTGCGCTGGCATGGTGGCTGAGGCCGCAGGTCTGCGTCACGATTGACTACGGCCAGCGCGCAGCCAAAGGCGAGATCGCAGCGTCTTCCGCATTGTGCAGCCAGATTGGTCTCGAACACCGCACAATCCAAGCTGACCTCTCGTTTCTCGGATCTGGTTCGATGGCGGCGAAGGCGGTAGTGGACGGCGCGTCTGCCGAGGAATTCTGGCCGTATAGAAATCAGATGCTGGTGACACTCGCGGCCATGAAACTCATGCCTGAGGGTGTCAGCGAGATCATCCTTGGTTCGGTATCGACGGATCGGCACGCTGATGGAAAGGCGCCTTTTCTGAAATCCCTCGATCGTACCCTTTCGCTACAGGAAGGACATGTGCGGGTCACGGCGCCGGCGCGACGGATGTCGACAAGGACGCTATTGCGCACGTCAGGGTTTCCATATGAGCTGATCGGCCTCACCTTTTCCTGCCATGTCCATGAGTACGCATGCGGTCAGTGCAACGGCTGCCTGAAGCATCGCGAATGCGTGGAGATGACCTATCCCCGTCCAAAGAGAGGAGCTGCCTGATGGGAGGGTATGCACCTAAGGGCGCCCGACAGGCCGCGACGAGCCGGAGGTCGGTCGTCTTGGAAGACGGCTGTGACGTTCGTTTCAATGTTGATCTTGTCGGGGTCAGGCCCGACCAGGTGAAGGGCCTTGAGACGGGCGAGGCACTCCTTGTCCAAATCTCTGAAAATGGAAAGTGGCGCAGCCTCGTTTGCGTGACAAACGGCGGCGGGATCGTCGGGACTCTGGCAGCCTTTCAAGGACTCGCACGGCTGATCGCCTGCGTGGAGACCGGAGCACGTTACATCGCGATTGTTGAGGTTGCTTCAGCCACTCGTTGCTCGGTCGAGGTCATACGAGGATGATTATCGCCGGCGGTATATATCTTGAACGCTGCCAGTACCCGAAATGGGAGCGCTTGTTCGGATCGGGAATGCGCGCAGCCATCGCGGTCAGCGGGCTGTCGGAGGGCACGGTGCTCCACACTTATGTGCCGAACGTCTGGAAAAGCGACGCCGAGGCGACACTCTCCAGTTTCGGAATTGTCGGGAGATTGATGCCAACCAGACACGAGCTGATCTTCGAGTATCTCGACACTCTGCAGAAGTCGTTTGTTCCAGATGTGCCCGACGATAACGAGCAGGAGAAGCGCCTCACGTTGGATGGCGACGTGGTTCTGCGGTTCGGGTTCATGGAGGGAACCGCCGAGGTCAACGGCCGTACCGTTGTTTACGACCCACAGAACTCTTACGCGAAATTCCACGCGAATGGTTCGACCGCTGACAGACTGGCGATGATCCTTTCGGAGGAGGAGCTTCTCGGTTTTGGCGGCCTGGGGGATGCATCCCGGACCAACGATAACCTCGCAGCGGCAGCGCAGAATGTTTTCGAGAGCAAGCCTGCTCCCCAGCTCATCCTGACCAAGGACCGGTTGGGAGGGCTTCAAGTATTTTTCGGTGGGTCTCCGACCCCGATAAAGAGCTACGCTTCCGAAAGCTATTTCCGCATTGGCGTGGGGGATGTTCTCGCCGCGGCTTTCGCGCATGCATGGGGCGAGCTTGGTATGGAGCCTGTGGAAGCTGCAGACTTTGCGGCACGAAGCATTGCCTATTTCGTCGAGGATGCTCGGCTGCCGCTCCTTCCACCGCCGCAGCTGTCCGATCTTCGCCATAGCCGCAAGGATGGTGATCATTTGCGGCTCCTCGGTGTCGGACGTTTCGAGGCGAAATCGCTCGTCATGCAGACTGAAATCCTGATCAGCGACTTCGGCGGCTCGACTGCCTTCACGTACATAGACTGGGAGGGGGAGATCCGCGCGGAGGGGCCGATCGACCTGCTCATCATCGGATCGAGTGAGGGGCCTACGATCAGCGGTGAAATACGCAAGCGAGTAGGAGAGCCGAAGGTGGTGTTTTGGCCAGAGCGCGATCGTCGGACTGTCCAGTGGTGCTTTCCCGCATCTCGCATAGCAGGCGACTTCCCCAGCGCTCTCTATCACGCGATGCGAAGTCCCTCATCATGACGAGGACGCGACCACCCCGGAAACCATTGCCTCGCGCGGTCGAGAAGCGTCCGCATGGTGCGCCAGGGCCGGCGGAATATGAGGCAATAGCCCGCGACACGCAGGCCCGCTGGATCAAGTTCATCGAGTTTATCGATGCAAAAGCACACCCGATGCGGGTGTTTCGGGGGTGTGGCTCGGAAACGCACGAATTCATTCCGACCGTCGGAAGGCCGCCTGCCGTATACTCGGCCCTGCACGAGGAAAGGGTCTTTCGAGCCTTCCAGCAATCCGCGGGACCGATGTTCCAACTTCCTGTAACGGGTGACTGGAATTGGCTTGCGGTCGCCCAGCACCATGGACTTCCAACTCGCCTGCTGGATTGGACCACGAACCCGCTAGTTGCCTGCTATTTCGCGATCTCAAGTGGAAAGCAAAACGAAAATGCCGTCGTTCATGCTGTCAATATCCCGTCCGAAGACATCGTAGATCCGGTAAAGGATCCGGATCCCTTCTCGATCGATCGCGTGATGTTCCTCGTTCCCACGAAATCGGCTCCGCGAATCGTAAATCAGCGTGGCTTGTTTTCAGCCCACAATCGGCCGGATAAGCCATGGCTACCTGAGAATGCTGACAAGTTCACCATTCCAGCCAGTATGCGGTCGAGGTTTCGACGAACGCTTTTCAAGATGGGCATCGATCAAAGTCACATCTATCCGGATATCGGCGGTCTCTGCGAGATGTTGAAGTGGCGCTACGTCGAAAGGATCGGCATTGGTACTCCGATGATCGGGTGACGGACATGGATGACAAGAATAGAGTATTGCGTCGGAAGATCGTTGAGGCCGTGCAAGCGATGGACTATCAGGACACGCAGGCCCGGTCGGATCTCGACCTGCTTTCGACATCGACTCAGATCGACACGGTAGAAACTTTTGAGAATGAAATCCGATTCGAGGGGAATCAATTTCAGGGTCCTCTGACCTGGTATGTTGTCCTGCGTTACGGAATGAACACGGATGACCCTCTGGAGACTTCAGAGAGTTTTCCGGGGGCCTTCCACGGCAGTCTCGTCGACTCTGAGCCAGTCATCGATGACATGACGGTCGATACGTCGTCATTCCATGGCGAGATTGCCGATCACGATGCCTCTGACTTCTAGCCCTGAGCCGGTCATGCGTTGGCTATCGACGAGAAGGGCGGCCCAGTGTGAAATACCCATTTCACACTGGGCATTTCCAAGGATTCTGCCGGCCGAACCGCTGACCCAAAGGTGACGCACCTTCCAGGGCGTGAACGGCAGCTTTGCGCCCCGCTTCAGCCGTTCGCCGTTCCTCTGCCACCGCCTGTTAGCTGCCGTCTGTGCTTCGGCAGGGGGGTCCGAAGCCGATCGGCGTAGGGGTCCCACCTCGTATCTGCAGGTGACGCGGTTTGATGAAGGGTGTCACGCCCTCATGCCGATTCCCAGCGCGGCTTGGAATCCTACCCGAGCGAGGCTGGTATCCGGGCCAGGGTGGATTTCGATTCCGGCGACGTCGCGTTGATCCGCGACTACATGGACGGTTCGTGACAACGGGGTTGCCGAAAGCAAGAACGTGCCGGTCTGCAGGCGGGGAGACGTGGAAGGTTTCAAGGGGCTTCGCTTTGGCCGAGGAGGCAGGGCTCACCTAAGCCGTGTCACGGGAGAGGCGTTCCCCTCTAGTAGGCTTCAGATGCCGAGGTGACGGCGGATATCCTCTAGGGCGGGACTCGCCGCGATGTCACCGCGTGTCCAGAAGACGCTTCTTTCATCGTTCTTCGCAATGGCCGCCGTTAGGCAGGCGCATACCGCATCGACGACCTCGGGATTCGTCGATGCGTATCCGATGGGCACAGGATAAGCCGTTTTCGGCGCGGGAACATGGATGAGAATAACCGTCCATCGCGTTGGCTGCACGATGATCTCCAACGACAACGGAAGAGCATTCGGCGGCACAGCCACGCACGCCGCAAACAGAGGCTGTGATCTGCCTTCCTTTCCTCCCCCGTACTGACGAACAAGGTCACGGCGTGAGCGGGTGTCCAGATCCGCGCGCGGCAGGAGTGTGATACCTCCCTCGGAGGAAATCTCGCTGTTTATCTCCCGGATCACATCCGCAAGTGTCTCGCTACGTCCCCACGCGGCGTGCTCGGCCGGAAGCCAGAATACCGGTGGCGCATCATCGTTCGATTGGACTGACGTCTTGATGAACTCGAACAGCCTCGCAGCCGTTGCTGAAATTGTAACTGACCCGGCAAGACGAATGGACGGCGCCAGCCATTCTGGCAACTCGGACGTATCGCGGTGCGTGATTTGAAGCCATCTGAGTACGCCAGTTGCGTATTCCGACGAAGCCGGCCATCGATTCCGATTTGAAGCCGGCCAGTCATTCCGATTTCATTCCGGCCGGTGTTCCGATTTGAAGCCGGCCATTTTTCGGGCTGATCCTGGGTCTCGTTGATGTTTGGATTGGGTTTCGTTTCAGGTCAAGCTTGCGCTGTTTCAGACGCTCTTGGCGAGCGCTGTTTTCGCATGCTTTCCCCGGTGAGATCGATGCGATAGGCGTTGTGAACAAGGCGGTCCAGGATGGCATCGGCCAGGGTTGGGTTTGCAATGATCTCGTACCAGTGATCCAGGGGCAGCTGACTGGTGACGATTGTCGATCGGCGTTCGTAGCGGTCTTCAATGATCTCAAGCACATCACGCCGCTGGTCATCATTGAGTTTTTCCGGTCCCCAGTCATCGAGAATGAGAAGGTCGGTTTTGGCGAGTTGCTTGAGGATCCGGCCATAACGTCCGTCGCCTCTCGCGAGGGCAAG
>NZ_VLKT01000116.1 GCF_007830515.1 Mesorhizobium tianshanense | reverse complement strand
AGGCCAGATACCAGCGAATGCAAAGCAAGATCACAGATTGGTCGAAATGGCGGCCTTTGAACATCTCAACTCTCCGGGGAACACCGGAGCCCAATGCCATGCGCCTCGTTACCAAAAACTTTGCAACACATCCGCCTCAGAGCGTGGGGCATGAACGTCGCCAAACGGCGCGGTATGGCTCGAGCCCGAGTTGCTGTTGCCCGCAAGCTCGCTGTCATTCTGCATCGCATGTGGAGTGATGCAACAGAATTCCGCTTCGGCAAGGCACCCGGCCGCGTATCGGCATGAAATAGGGATAACGGACCAACGAAGGAGGAGTTGATTCCGCCCGAAAGGGCGTGATCCGGATCGTTCCCGTGGGGACGATGGGCAAGGTGATCTCGTTAGCAGGCACGATCCTGGGCCGAACTCTCCCAAGGTCGTTCAACAGATTGAGACGCCTCGCTCTACTGACCCCATCATGCGGCGGCCTAACGTCGACCGCGAAGAGAAGCGAGTGACCCGCGGGGCGACATGGTCCGGAAAAATATCAGGAGGAGCTTGACCTCAACGACCCCAATCAGAGAAGCCTGCTAGATTAGGTGCGCATGGTTTAGCAGCTGACACGATTAAAGCTCGGGCCAGTTGGCGAGGAGGTGAAGAATTGTCGCCTCCATGGAGGTGCGACGCTCATAGAAGTTAGCTTCTCTATGTCAGAAGCCCGACAAAAATCTGCCCGTAACGGGCAGGCAGAAGCGGCCGGGAACAGGCAAACTATTGCATTCACACCATTTTTTGGCTCGGTATGGCCTTTGCTCTCTAACCGGAGACGTATACCGAGGAGCAGAGCCGTGCGATGTCTGTATCGATGATCTCCTTGAGGGCCTCGCTATCACGAGGTTCTTCTCCCAACTTTTGGGCGGGGCTGAGCGGGGAGAGCGCCTTCGTCCCGGCCGATCCCACCATGACCGCCCACTTGCAGTCAACGAGACAGGGCCTGCGCCACCGGCCCGCTCTGAGGGCAAGGCAATTCCCATGATGAGCTTAGGTGTGCATTCCGAGGTCGCCCGGCTGCGAGAAGTACTGGTGCACCGGCCAGGCCTTAGCCTTCACCGTCTCACACCGCGGAACTGCAAGGGCCTTCTTTTCGACGACGTGCTTTGGGCGGAGCGTGCCGGGCAGGAGCACGACATGTTCGTGAGGGCCCTGCGCGATCGTGGCGTGTTGGTTCAATCCTTCGACGAACTGCTTTCTGCAACGGTGGCCTTGCCCGAAGCGCGCCGTTGGCTCCTCGACCGTCGCGTTCAACCTTCCGCTGTCGGGCAAGACATGGTCGATGAACTGCGAAACTGGCTCGGCGCAATTTCTTCTGATCAACTCGCGACCTATCTGGTCAGCGGGATTTTGGCTTCTGAACTGCCGTTCAAGCCGCGCAGCCTAACGGGGCAAACGCTGGAGCCGGAGGATTTCGTCCTCCCGTCATTGCCGAACCAGGTTTTCACACGTGACAGCTCCTGTTGGATCTACGGTGGTGTCTCGGTCAACGCTATGTATTGGCCCGCAAGACAGCCGGAAGCTGCGAATGTCGAGGTGGTCTACCGGTTCCATCCGCGGTTTCGGGAGGCCAGCTTCACTTACTTGGGGCCGGATGGAGCAGACCCCGCCTCCAGTCTCGAGGGCGGTGATGTGATGCCGGTCGGCGGCGGTGTTGTGCTGATTGGAATGGGTGAACGAACCACACCCCAGGCAGTTGAGGCTCTGGCGCGACGCTTGTTCACGACGAAGGATGTGACGCACGTCATCGCGGCACTGATGCCGCGGACTCGCCGCTCTATGCATCTTGACACGATCTTCACCTTCTGTGACCGCGACCTTGTGACGATCCACCCGCAGGTCATTGAGCTACTCAAGACGTTTTCGTTGCGACCGAACAATGCTGAGGGTGTGCTCGATGTCACCAAGGAGACTAGACCTTTCTTATCGGTAGTGGCCGAGGCGCTGGGATTGAAGGCTCTCCGCACTGTCGAGACCGGTGGTGACAGCTTCGCGGCCGAGCGGGAGCAATGGAATGCCGCTAATAATGTGGTCGCTGTCGAGCCGGGCGTGGTGATTGCCTACGAACGCAACGTACATACGAACACGCTATTGAGGCGCGCCGGCGTGAAAGTGATCACGGTCGATGGTGCTGAACTCAGCCGTGGCCGTGGCGGCGGACGCTGCATGACTTGCCCACTTGTGCGCGATCCGATCTGACCGAAGGCACTTTGACATCGACCCGCCAGGCACAGCAAGACCATCCGCGAACTCGCGATTTCCGCCTCAACGGGATCGCTGACCGAATGACCCGCGCGGTTGCTGCGGCATACTCCCGCGCACTCACTAACCTGATCGGAGTCTTTTCCGTGGTAGCACGCTCAGAATTTTCGGTTCAGGCCCCTTCTGCGGTGGTTATGGTCCGCCCGCACCGTTTCACGGTCAATACTGAAACTGCGGCCGACAATCGCTTTCAAATATCGAATGTTGATGCTGGTGATCTGTCGCCGCTCGCCTATGCGGAGATCACCCGCGCCGCTGAGCTGCTCCAAGAGCAGGGTATAACGGTGCATTTGTTCGAGGACGAGGACAGCGACGCTCCGGATTCAGTGTTTCCGAACAACTGGTTTTCAACTCACGCTGGCGGTTACGTGGCGATCTACCCGATGAAGGCCTTGAGCCGCCGACGTGAGCGCCGGAGTGATATTATTGACATGCTGAAGAGCCGATACAGAGTGCAAGAGGTGATCGACTATTCTGGCCTTGAGCCGGACGGCCTCTTCTTGGAAGGTACCGGTTCGATGGTGCTCGATCATATTGATCGGGTCGCCTATGCAGTGATATCTGAGCGCACCGATCCAATCGCGCTTGAAAGGTTCTGTGCCCAGTTCAGTTTTGAGCCGGTGCTGTTCTCGGCGAAGGACCCCAGTGGGTTGGACATCTATCATACGAACGTTCTGATGTGCGTCGCGACCGATTTCGCCATGATCGGGCTGGACATGATCACTGACTCGGAGAGACGGCGCGAAATTGTCCATC
Organism: Mesorhizobium tianshanense; assembly: GCF_007830515.1. GTDB lineage: Bacteria > Pseudomonadota > Alphaproteobacteria > Rhizobiales > Rhizobiaceae > Mesorhizobium > Mesorhizobium tianshanense. Next base: position 6,239 of record NZ_VLKT01000116.1, on the reverse strand, counting down.
GGCTGGAACGCACCGGACGCCGGGTAATCGGGCTCACCAACGCACAGATTGAGAAGTTTGCAGGCAATGCGATTGAGCTCCTGGGCGGGAACGGGCGTATCTTGTCTCTGTCGACGACCGCACTGTTGGCATTGACCAAGGATCAGATTGACATGATTAGCGTGAGCGCGCGGCTGCTGCCGCTAGCAATTCCTACCGTCGAGCGAGCCGGCGGTTCCGTGCGATGCACCATCGCCGGCGTACACCTCACGCCTCGGGATTAGAAGCGGACCGGCCACTGCGGACCAACCCGCGGGGACAGGAAGACGCTTCATCGCACGCGCGATCTTCTTGTTCGCCAGCGCACGATCGCGTGAAATCACTGCCCACGATCAGCGAAATGCGCACATTGTAGCGACGCTGGGCCTTCCGAAAGTCCAAAAGCTCATCGCGCTCGTCAAAGAAATACGATCGAACGCTTTGAACGTCTCATGCGGCGCCGGGCTGTCGCCAAAGACTTCAACAACGATTGCCGCAGGAGAATTGCCCAAGGTGTCCCATGGCTATGTCTTCGATGCCGACGGCAAGCAATACATAGATGGGTCCGGGGGCCTGCCGTTTACGTCTTTTTGAATCCGCTAGGGCGAGACGATTGCCCTCGCCCACCACGGGCACGGCAGACCCTTTTCATTGACGCTGTGTGCGGCGTCGGCGAAAGCGGATCTGGCAAATCCACCATCGCCCGCACGATCATCGGCCTTCAGCCGGCTGTTAGCGGCAGCCGGCAGGCAGTGGCACCCTGATTTCCGGCACCTGCCGGGGAAGCGCAGCAACCGCGCCGTCACTTTACACCACTCCAAGAGACGCGATCCGCGATGGTCAGGGGCCCAACGCCAAAGCCATGCTGCTGTACGCGACGCAGAAGACCTCCCTTGCGTATTCGAATTGCTCGACAGTTTCGTGATGATGGCGCGGCGAGCGTCGGTAGCGACGCCGTCCAGTGCGGCGTGAGGGCCGACCCCTTACATGACCAATCTAGGCTAATTCGCCTGCGGCAAAAACTTAAGTTGCTTACCCAACGCCGTCTTCAGAACCGGAAGGCGCGGGAGCGACCTGGATAGACTGCACCATGAGCGGCATGGGCCGCGGGGCAGGGAATACGGCCACTGAGCAGCTTCTACCGCTTCTCACGCGCCTCGAACCATCCAAGGAACGGGCACTCCTCGAGCACGTCTTGCGTCACTTCGATCCGCTTCGCAAACGGTATGGCTGGGGCAGCAGCGCGGCATATCAATTCGCGGGCTCAAACTTCATCCATCCGTCCTATGTTCAAAAGCTTTGTGAAGGCGGGGCTTTGTCTGACGCCGCAATCATCAGGCGCCTTTCGGACCTTCCCGCCGATGAACGGATGAGTTTTGCCAATGACAAGCTGTCAGCGCTGATGGCGCAGGACATCGCCTGATCTCAGATATCTCTGTCGAGGTGCCCCTTTTTCCCAATTTGGAGGAAGCCATGACCCTGCCAAATGCGGTAGTGAAACCATCGGTCCTTCCGTCCGATCCACGGTTTTCATCAGGCCCTTGCCGCAAACATCCCGGCTGGAGCGTGCACCCAACTATGCTGCGCTATGTTGGACGGAGTCACCGAAGCTCCGAGGGAGCAGAACGGCTCGGAGAAGTAATCCGACGCATGGCCTCTTTGCTAGAGCTGCCTGATAGCTGGCTCTGCGGAATCGTTCCCGGTTCAGGTACTGGGGCCTGCAGCATGGCCCTACAAAATCTACTCGGTCCGACTCCAGTCGAGACATTCTTGTCAGACAACTTCTCGCAGTATTGGGCAAATGAGATCGATACGTTGGGGCTTGCTCCCCAAAGGCGGCACATCTGTGATTACGGAGATTTTCCGGACACGAGCAGGATCGACGGGGATGTCACATTAACGAGAAATACTACTATCTACTCGTCAAGCGCAAAAGTTTCGGGCAAAAGAAATCAAAGGGTTAGGGCGTCAAGAATCGGCGCGGCGCGATGGAAAAAGCTCTTTACTGAGTTAATGTGACATCCCCCCCTTCAAGCAACAGGTGGTCGCAATCCGAACTAGGTCGACGGAACTGGGATCGGCATCTGAGCCCTGGAATCGAGCCTGCCCAAGCCGGACGCGAATTGCTCGAGGACAAAATTTGACACATGGGCTAGCCCCTCGAAGCGGCCCGGCGCCTGCACGTCAGACAATCTCTCGATTGTAGCTAAGGAGCCAAAGTGATGGAGACTGTTACGCTTGCTCAACAGGAGATCCTCAGACTATTGATCTGACCGGCCCCCCTTCGGCAGGATCTGCGGGATGAAGCCCTTCGACGGCCAGTCTGTTTCTCTCAAGGGCCCACCTGTAAGCCTGGAGCCACCCGATCGGACCACAGACGCGCGCCACAAAAACGATGTCGGGCTTCCGTCGAATCGATGGCGTGCTTCCGAAAACACCAAACCTCGACCATTCGACGGAAATTAGGCGTGCCTGCGTTTGGAAATGGAATCATAGATCGTGAAGCTTTCTGCCCCGTCAGGCTATCGGACCAGGGGACTTGATCTGCGCGACCGACCAAATCAGGCAGCGTCTGACGCGGGAGCAGATTGCCGGGATTTCCGCTTTAGTCAGCAGTACATCAGCGGCCCGAGAAGGGTCGCCGGTATCCGACAATTGTCACGATTAACGAGCTGGCATTAGGGCGTGGCGCCCGACAAGTAGGTCTCGCATCACCGGCATCGGCCGCCGGCGGCTTTATCGAAGCCGTCATCAACTCCCCGCACACGGGTGAGCGCTTTCGTTCTTCCGCTCTTCAAGCAAGCTTTGCACCGTTTGTGGCACGCTGATTGCTATGAGACTGGAGCATCCGCAGGACCATGGCGGTCCCTCGGCCGCGCCGCCCAACACAGACACATAGCTTGTTCAACTTATGCCATTCACTGCCATAGATGCTGCACTATTAGGAGCGGTTCCGCCAAAACACTTCGCGTCAGTCGAGACGCTGCTGTCGTTCGTCGCGCAAGGCTGCCAGCTCAACTCAATCAGCATTCAGCACGGAACTGTCGAGCAGCTTCTGACCGGTGCGGCAGGCCGGACGGGGCGCCTTGGATGGAAGCAGATCATGCCGTTCGATGGATTGGCTGAGGGATGAAAATGGTACGTCGACCTCCTCCGATGCGCACAGATGCTTGCGAGCCAAGCGGGGATGGTAGACTGCAAGCTACAACACGGCCAATTTGTTCTAGCGTTATTGTCGGCGGCGGCACGCTGGCGATCAGCTGTGCGCAGCTGGCTATGAAAATGGGCCACGATATTCGCGCGGTGCTAAGTGCCGATGCGACATTCGCTAACTGGACGGATCGTGCCAATCTCCCATGCCTGTCAAGCGTTGAAGAGCTGTCGAGCTTCCTCAAGAGCGAGCCGGTGGAGTGGCTCTTTTCCGTTGCCAATCCGTTCATCTTGCCGGCCGATGTGTTGGGACGGATCAGTCAAGGTGCTTTCAACTGTCATGACGGTCCCTTGCCGCGCTACGCCGGAACTCACGCGACGTCTTGGGCGCTGCTGGCGCAAGAGAGCGAGCATGCCATAACTTGGCATTATATCGATGATGGGTTTAATCCAGGTGACATAGCGGTTCAGCGCCAAGTGCTGGTTGCGCCTACCGAAACGGCGCTGACCCTGAACCTCAAATGCTATGAAGCCGCCGTCGAGGGCTTCCGCGAGCTGCTGGGTGGCTTGGCGGGGGGCAAGCTCACTACCCGTCCAATGCCACCGGAAGACAGGAGCTATTTTCCCAGCCGCCAGCGGCCAGATGCGGCAGGTATTCTGCGCTGGGATCGATCCGCGCAAGATCTGTCGGCGATGGCGCGGGCCTTAGATTTTGGGCCGTTTTACCCCAATCCGATGTGTTTGTGCAAGGCGCTGGCAGGGCAAGAGGTTGTCGCCGTCAGACGCTTGGAGATGCTGCCTTGCCGCTCCGGCCTTGCGGCAGGCCGCCTGCTTGAAATCCATCCGGGTCACTGGCGTGTGGCGACGGGTACGCACGATGTAGAGGTCTGGTTTGGCAGCTTGGACGGTGAGCCGCTGGAGGCACAAGCACTCGCCAGCCGCAATGATCTGGCTGAAGGCGATGCCCTTCCTGTCCTCAGCGACGATCAGGCGCGTTGCCTGACAGCCATCCACGAAGAAATAGCGTCTTCGGAGGCTTTTTGGGGACGACGGCTTGAGCAGTTCAAAACTGTGCAGCTGCCTTACCTGTCGTCCGGCACAGCAAAAGCGCCGCCGGCCTGGCAGTCGAGTTCCTGGCAAGTGTCGAATGCCCTGGCGGAGCTTCCCCCTGCCGATCGGGTGGAAGACCTGCTAACGGCATGGCTGATCTATCTGGCCCTCGTTTCGGGCCAGATAGATCTTCAACTGGGATGGAGGCCCGCGCCGAAACCGGCGCGAGCCAGGGTGAAGGCGGCGGGGGCCGTTATCGCTTCCGCCGTGCCAATGGAAGTCACCCTCGATCTCGCATGGGACTTCAAGCAAACACGCAAGGCAGTCGCGGCCGAGATCGCCCATCTCAGCAAGCACGACAGCTTTGCGCGCGATCTTGTCGGTCGGTCTCCGCCATTGCGCGATATCGAGGCGCTGCGGTCGCAACGGCCCTGGCCGGTTGGTGTGGCGATTGCGGGACAAAACAGTTCTGTTGGTCCCAACTCAGCTTCGACCGGAAGATTCGAGGCAGCGCTGGCGGGCGAGCTGGTGACATTCGAGGTTTGCGCCATCGACGGCCGCTTTCGGTGGCATTTCGATGCCAATCGATTGGCCCCGGAGCAGATCGATCGCATGACCCGGCATTTGGAGACCTTGTTGGCTGATGTGGTTGCCGATGCCGGGCAGCCGGTCGGCCGCATCGAGCTGCTGTCGCCCGAGGAGCGGACTTACCTTTTGGAGGAGCTGAACCGGACGGAAGCGGACTATCCGTCGCACAAGTGCATCCACGAGCTGTTCGAGGCGCAGGTGCGTCAGGGGCCCGACAGGGTGGCGCTGGTGCATGAGGCCGAAGCGCTGAGCTATGGCGAGCTCAACGCCCGCGCCAACCGGCTGGCCCACCATCTGATCGGGCTTGGGGTGAAGCCCGGGGATCGCATTGCGACACTACTGGACCGCTCCGTCACGCTTGTGGTGGCGCAGTTGGCCATTCTGAAGACGGGCGCGGTTTATGTGCCGATCGATCGCGCTGTTCCACTCGCGCGACAAGAATGGCTGATGGCTGATTGTGCTGCACGCCTGGTTCTTAGCGAGAGTAAGGGGGTTGATCTCGCCGAGGTGACGGTTCCTGTTGTGCCTATTGAGCCGTTAGCGGCCGATGCAGAACTGAGCACCGATCCTGGGCTGAGATTGAGCGCCGAAGATGCCGCTTACGTGATGTACACTTCCGGCTCGACCGGCCTTCCTAAGGGAGTTGTTGTTCCTCACCGTGCTGTCAACCGGCTCGCGATCAATAATGAATATTTGACAATCGATGCCGGCGACCGTGTAGCCTGGGCGGGCAATCCCGCCTTCGACGCAAGCACATTTGAAGTGTGGGCGCCGCTGCTTAACGGTGGCTGCGTGGTTGTAATGAATGCCACTACCGTCTTAGATGCATCGAGTTTTTCCAAGGCGCTCGAACGTCAGAAAGTGACATCCCTGTTTCTGACAACAGCGTTATTCAACCAGTATACGTCATCGATTGCCCCGACGTTATCACGACTTAAATACCTCCTTTGTGGAGGCGAGCGGAATGACCCCTCCGCCTTCCTAAGGTTGCAGAGAGAAGAAGGCCCTGTACGTCTCATTCACTGCTATGGTCCGACCGAGACGACGACATTTGCGGCTACCTATACTGTGGGTCCAATGCAGGAGAAGGCTCTAAATGTCCCGATCGGCCGTCCGATATCGAACACGCGGCTTTATCTGCTGGACGCTCATGGCGCGCCGGTTCCGTTCGGGGCGGTGGGCGAGCTCTATATCGGCGGGGCGGGCGTGGCGCGCGGCTATCTGAACCGGCCTGATCTGACGGCTGAGCGCTTCATTGCCAGCCCGTTTGTGGCTGGCGATCGTCTGTACCGCACCGGCGATCTGGCGCGCTATCTGCCGGACGGCAATCTGGAGTTCTTGGGCCGCAACGACGAGCAGGTCAAGATCCGCGGCTTCCGCATCGAGCCGGGCGAGATTGCGGCGCGGCTTGTCGAGCACGAATGGGTGCGCGA
>NZ_VLKT01000115.1 GCF_007830515.1 Mesorhizobium tianshanense | reverse complement strand
GCGATGCCGCTCGAAATTGCCGTGACCGTGCCGGCGGTCCCCTGGACCGCGAACACGGCCCTGCCGCTCGCGCTGCGATGAAGAGTGGCGGGGCCCTTCACTGAGAACGTGCCGATTTTCCCGCCGCTGACCGCATCGATGGCCGTGATGGTTGGTGCGGCGTGGTCCGAGACAAACAGACTCCAGGCCTCTTTCTCGTCGGCCAATGCTTCGTTGGCTCCCGCAAGCAGCGCGAGCATTGCCGCCGCGTTCCTCCATAGTGTTTGCATTTGCTGCTCTCCTTGGTTAAGTAGCATGGGCTTGTAACGTAATAACGTAACAAGCTGCAAGAGGCATAAAGGTGTTCGGCTCGGAAAAGGCACCGCTTGATGCGAGCAAACCAATTGGCTAGGAACGGGTGTCGGTTTCCGTAAGGAAATAACAGGGAATTCGGCGCGGCGCTCATTGGCCGCGAAACGAAACTGCCCCCGCAATTGTAGACGGTGAGTCCATCTCGATCATGCCACTGGGATTAGCCCCCGGGAAGGCCGAGACGGACGATGCCCCGTCAGTCAGGAGACCTACCGACACCCGTAACTGAACGCGCCGGGCGGGGTGTCCGGGGAGGTAGTCGATGACACTAGCCACACGTGAAGTGCAGCCGCATCTCGTCCGTTGTGACGCGATGACGATCATTGCCGTCCTGCCCGGCTCCTTCGGTCCCTGCCAGCAATCGATCGGAGATGTTTCGCGTCATGACTTTTTCCCGCTTGGCACTTGTTGCCGCCAGTTTCGCCCTCCTCACGGCCGCCGCGGCGGCTGAGCCCACGACATATCCGCTGACCCTCGAGAATTGCGGGGAGACGCTGACTTTTCAAAAGGCGCCGGCGTCGACCGTGACCAACCGATGGTGGTGTTTGAACGATAAGAACTGCCCGATCCGCGGCTGGTGACAGGTTCTGTCATTAGCCTGTGGAAACCTGAAATCGCGAGAGATTGGCGGGCTAGGCAGGAACCTAGGCGAAGGCCAGTATCTGTTTCGGGGAATCAAAGCCTTCTCGCGCGAAGGCAAAAGGTAAGGGCATTGGCTTTTCGATTTGTTCATACGGCGGACGTTCATCTGGATTCGCCTCTTCGGTCCTTGGCGCTGCGCAACCCGGAATTAGGCGAACTGATAGGCAACGCGACGCGGCGTGCCTTTGTCAATATCGTCGATCTCTGCCTGTCCGAGCAGGTCAACGCGCTTCTTCTCGCTGGTGATCTCTACGACGGCGATCAGACCTCCATGAAAACTGCGCGGTTCCTTTCCGAGCAAATCCGCCGACTGGACCAGGCCGGAGTCCGGGTGTTCATCATTCGGGGCAACCACGATGCGTTGTCGAAGATCACCAGAGAACTGACGTACCCGGAAACCGTAAAAGTCTATGGTGGGCGCCCGGAGGCTATCGCGCTCGAATCGGGCGTTCGAGCGACCCCTGTGGTCATTCACGGGCTGAGCTTTGCGCAGGCCCAGTGTTCCGAAAGTCTGGTTGGAAAGTACAGGCCACGGGTCGAAGGCGCTGTTAACATCGGTCTTCTCCACACTAGCCTCGCAGGAACGCGGGGGCACGATCCCTACGCACCCTGCAACGTCTCGGATCTGGAGGCGACAGAGTTCGACTATTGGGCGCTCGGTCACATTCACAAGCGGTCAATCAGTACCGGACGGTGCACGATCGTAATGCCTGGCATGCCCCAGGGGCGCGACATCAACGAATCCGGTCCGAAATCGGTCAGTCTTGTTACGATCGCTGATGACCGAACAGTCCATGTTGAGGAAAGGGTCACCGGCATCGCACAGTTCGAGCGCGTCGTGATCGACCTAGATGGCGTCGCAGATTGGCGTCAGATAGTGACCAAGGTAGAGGGTACCCTGGGGGCTGCGCGGGAAGGTGCAAATTCCGAACATCTTGTGGTCCGGCTTTCCTTCACCGGACGAACGCCGCTCGCATGGCAGGTCCGCAACGATGCCGACCTCATCAAGACCGAAGCCGAGCACAGGGCATCTGTCATTGGCCGGACCTGGATCGAGAAAGTGGAAATCCAGTGCACCGACCTCGTTCCCGCAGATCGGTCCAACGGGGATCCACTCGTCGAACTTCGAGAGCTTGTCGGAAGCGAGATCATCGGCTCGGAGGCTTACCACGCCGCGCTCATCGATATTGGGGAGGAGCTTCGTGGTCATCTGCCCCCTGAAAGCAGAGGGACTTTCGGTGCTGATCAGGAGGAGTTTCGGGCCACGTTGCGCCTGCTCGCGCAGGAGGGGGTCGAAGATGTGCTCGCTCGGCTCCATCGTCGGAAACACGATGAGGCAGCATGATGCGCATCAACCGGCTTGACCTTACCCGCTACGGCAAATTCACCGACAAGCACATCGACTTCGGGCCCGTGGAGCCGGGCCGCCCAGATTTGCACATCATCTACGGTCCAAACGAGGCGGGCAAATCGACGGCCCTATCTGCATTCCTCGACCTCCTCTTCGGCATCGAGTCCCGCAGCCGCTATGATTTCCTCCACCCATACTCAACGATGCGCATCGGAGCCGCGTTGGACATCAGGGGTGTTGCCCGGGAGCTTGTCCGGATCAAGAAGCCCCAAAACAGTCTGCTCGGTCCGGGTGATCAGCCGATAGGCGAGCATTTGATACTCGGCGAGCTTGGTGGAGTTGAGCGGGACGTTTATTGCGCGATGTTTTCACTCGACGATGACACGCTTGAGGAAGGCGGCGAGAGCATCCTGGCCAGCAAGGGTGATCTCGGACAGCTTCTGTTTTCGGCAAGCACAGGTTTGGCCGCACTAAGTCAGACACTTGTTGAATTGCGTTCGCAGGCCGACGGCCTTTTCAAACTCCGTGCCCGCAGCAGTGAAATCGGCGACTTGAAAAGTCGGCTTTCCGATCTGAAAGAGCGAAAAGAGCAGATTGACACGCTCGCCACCCATTACCGTCAGATGGTGGAAACCAAGGAGCGGTCACTGGCCCACTATGACGAAGCGATGGCTGACAGAACCCGGACGCAACTGCGGCTGGACGAGATCAAGAACCTGCTGACAGCACTGCCACGACTGGCGGAATTGCGGGACATCCGGGACAGTCTCGCTGAGTTGCAAGATGTTCCCGAGGCGCCGCCCTCGTGGGGAAACGAACTGCCGGCACTTCATCAGGAAGACATCGAGCTTGCCGTGAAGCGGGAGACGGCGAAAGCGTCCATGGCCGAGCTTGAGAAAGGGCTCAATGTTATCGCCGTCGACGAGATCGCGGTCACCGTGGGGCAAAGGATGGACGCTATCGGCGAGTTGCACGCGCGTTATGTCACAGCCGAAAGGGATTTGCCGGACCGTCGTCTGCAATTGACGGAGGTCGACCGGGAAATTGCGAATATACTGCGGCTTCTCGAGCGCCCTGAAGAAGACGAGCCGAGCAGCCTGATGCTCGGAAGCCGCATTTCTGGGAGCATCAGAGATCTCGTTGAACGCCGCTCTGGTATCGACGCGACACTTCAAAACGCGAAGCGCGAAGCCGAAGAGGCGAACCGCCGTCTGATCGAGTTGCAGAGCAAGCTGTCGAGCGAAGCCGCCGCCGCCACCAACAGCAAAGCCATTGCGGCGCTGGCTAGCGAGCTCTCGGCGCTTCGAGAGAATGATCATGCAGCCCGCCGCCGTGTCGCGGAACGCTCCCGTGTGGATCTGAAAGAAACACTGGCGCAGCAGATGTCGGAACTCCGACCGTGGGGTGAAAGCCTTGACCAGGTACGGCAAATGAGAGTGCCGTCACCTTCTGAGCTGGAGGCCTGGAAATCAGCTCTGTCTAAAGAGGAAGCCGAGATCGATCGCTACAGCGATGACAGCGGGCGCCTCACGAGTGAGCTGCGGCGTTTGCGAGCCGAACTGGATGCACTGAAGAATTCCACCGGCGTCGTGGACGATCATGAGGCAGCGACGTCGCGATCAGCGCGTGAAGCGGCATGGGCTACGCATCGTGACGCGCTCGATGAATCGACCGCTGCGGCGTTTGAGATCGAGCTGCGGAAAGACGACCTGATCACCAGCGCACGGCTGGGACACATGAGCGACCTGGCGAAGCTGAATCAAACTTATCAGAGGCTCGCCGTCGCGGAAGCGGAATTAGAGCGCTCAGCGGAGTTGCTGAACGCGGCGAAGTCGAAACGCGAAGCTATCAGGGCCGAAATTTTGGATTCCGCTCGAAAAATGGCTCTGACTGTTTCTGGCGAGATCAAGCTAGGTGGGCTTGAGGCATGGCTGGGACGCCGTGAAATGGTCCTGGCGACAGCCGACTTGCTCCGGGAGGCCGAAGGTGACTTACGCCAGGCGGAAGCGGACGGCGCGGCGGCGCGTAACCGGCTCTCGGTGGCACTGTCGGCGGCAGCCGTTTCCCATGATCACTCTGACTCCTATGAAGCGCTTTTGGCTACGGCCCAATCCGCCGTTGATCTTGAAGTCGAACACAAGAATCTGAGGGAGCAGCTTGAACGCTGCGAAAGGGAGCAGGCTTTCCGCCAGTCAGCCCTTGAAACGGCAACTGCCGACGAGGCGCAATGGGACGCGTCATGGGCTGAGGTTTGCAAGAGCTGCTGGCTCGGCGCAGGAGGAACTATCCCCAGCCTCGCGACCGTCAAGGAGGTCATGGACAGACTTGCCGAACTCAGCCCGGCCGCTCAACGGCAAGCCGGCTTGGCAGATCGCATCGCCAAGATGGTAGAAGATCAGGCTGCCTTCTTGCGCGAGCTTGCAGCGATGGTCGCAGAGCTCGGATTGGAGCGACCAGCAGAGAGTGCCCTGAAACTCTGGGCGCTGATGTCCGCCAGAGTGGAAGAGGCCCGGTCGAAAAAGGCAGAAAGGGAATCCAAGCACCTTGCCCTCGAGAACCAGATTCTCAAAAGCCGGGACCTGGAGGCTGAAATCGCGATTTGCGAGCGACGCAAATCTGAAATGACGCACCTGTTCGGAGTATCATCCCTGCAGGACGTAGAGAAAAAGCTGCGCATGATCGAGCAAAGGAGAGATTTGCGCCGGCGGTCCAGTATCATCGAACGCGAAATCCGAGACGCGCTGTCAATTCAGGACATGGCCAATGTCGAACAGATGCTTGACGCCGCGGATCGGCTTGCGCTGGAAGCCGAACAGGTAGAACTCAGGGCCCGGTTTGAGGATCAGGATCGGCGCGTACGAGACCTGTTTACGGCATACAGCAAAGCGTCCGACGAGGTGGATGCTGTCGACGGCGATAGTGCCGTGGCCGCTCTTGAAGAGCAACGGCGCACGGTCCTTCTGGAAATCGAGGATAAGGCGTTCAGCTACTTCCGCCTCAGGGCCGGCATCGTCGCGGCCGAGCAGGCCTTGCGCCTTTATCGCGAAAAGCATCGCAGTTCGATGATGCTTCGCGCCTCGGAGGCTTTTCAGGTGATCAGCCGCGGCGCCTATCGCGGTCTGGCGACCCAGCCCGACAAGGACACCGAGGTCCTTATCGGCATCGGGGCTGATGGGAGTTCCAAGCTTGCGCAGGAAATGTCAAAGGGAACGCGCTTCCAACTCTATCTCGCGCTCAGAGTTGCCGGCTACCACGAGTTCGCCCAGTCTCGAACTCCTGTTCCCTTCATCGCCGACGACATCATGGAGACGTTCGACGACTTCCGTGCCGAGGAAGCCTTCCGGCTATTCGCCGATATGGCGAAAGTGGGTCAGGTAATCTACCTGACGCATCACCAGCATCTTTGCGATATCGCCAGGCGGGTTTGTCCCAACGCGCGCATACACGAGTTGGCCGCGCCGCTCGTCCCGGAACGCCGAGCTGCGTGATGGGCAGGCGCAGAAACCGGCTCTATCGGCAGCACGACCGCGATGGTGCGAGAGGGGTTGGAAACTTTGCGGTTCTACCAATTCACGACGGCAGTTTGGGCTCGCTGCATCCGAGACCGAAGGCTGAAGGTTGCCCGCGTGATGGAACTGAATGGGTCCTTCCTCGTCTCTAATCGCACGAAAGGGCGGGCCACCGATCTCAGCCCTGGAACATGACGTCTAGGGTTGGCGCCGGCCTGAATACTCAGCCGCCTACCGGCGCGGAGGGTGATTTGCAAAGGCCGGCTCCAGAATGGGTGCGGCCTTTGAGCGACTTAGATCGCCTGGAGATTGCCTGCAGAAGATTTTCCAGTGCGCCGGTCCTGCTCGACCTCATAAGGGTCGCAACAAAAACTGTCCCCGGTGACACGCTTTAGACCGAACGGAGCGTGAACCTTGTCTCGTCCGCGCTGGCAAAAAACTTGGCCTCACAACTTCATGGCCGAGAAGAAGACGAATCTCGGCTTGGTTTTCAGGCTGTGGTATGCCTCCGGGAAGAGAGAGCTGGCGCGTGGATCGGGTTGCGGCTCGCTTAGGACATCGATCTGAAATCCAGCTGACTTCAAGGCGTCGAGCATGACGTGCAGCGGCCGATGCCAGAAACGCATCGTCATTGCCTTGCCACCGAGCTGCCACGTCTCACTAAAACTATAGGTCTCAAAATAATTCTCGTGACCAGCCAACAGGTGATCCATGAAGGGATGGTGCGTAGAAAAAACCAGACGACCGCCCTGTGGGAGAAGACGGTTGAATTCCGTAAGCGGCACCGACCAGTCGGGCAAATAGTGCATGACGAGCGAAGCAAGGATCAGATCGAAAGTGCTATCTTCAAAGGGCAGTGGTTCGTTCAGGTCAGCCACCAAAAATTGCGCGCGTCCCTCAAGGCGACGTTGTGCGATTTCCAGCAAGCCCGCGCTGGCATCAACACCGGTCAGAATCGCTCCGCCATCAAGAAGTTCTGCTGCATGCGCCCCGCCGCCGCATCCGGCATCGAGCACCCGAAGCCCTGCAACATCGCCAGCCAGTGAAAGAATTGCGGGTCGCTCGTAGTAGGCATTCCAGGCATTGTTCTCATTATTAGCCTGATAGGCCGCCGCAAACGTATCGTAATCATTCTCGAACATGTTTTGGAATCTCTGTGAAGCAAATAGTTATGGGCGCGCATTTCTGATGCGCATGATCGTCTGCGGGCTGGTGGTGTCGCGCACATACTGCTTCTGTTTGTCGCTGAGCGTCGAGGGGCGGCCGAGGGTTTTCCCTTCCGACTTGGCGCGCTTGAGACCGGATTCTCTGTTCGCGAAATTCATAGTCGAAAACTGAAGGAAAATGTCGCGAGGGCGTGCGGGCGCCACTATCCAGCCCCTAAACATGCGAAACCCCGCCGGCCTCTCGGCGGCGGGGTGTTGCCTGGCGGTACACGAAACACAGCCGCCCAATGATTTTGCCACCGGCGATTTAACGCATCCTTAACGTCGCCGCCGCCCAGCACCTGCTTGCGCGTCGCTTCGGAGGGTCGGCCGGTTCCCGAAACACGTAGGATGCCGTTGCGACCGACGCCTGCCGCCGCCGCGACTTCCTTGATTCCGGACCGTTTCATGGAGTGTGCGACGGCCGGTCAAGCGGCAACGATTCGCATGATCGTATCGATATTGAACTGGATGCGCTGCTCTAGGGCGTCCTTGGCCATCAGGTCCCGCTCGTAGATGATCGAACCGGTGAAGCGGTTTGTCAGGTAGTAGTAGCCGACGGCTGCGATGGTGATGTTGAGCTGCACGGGATCGATGCCGTCGCGGAGGACGCCCGCCTTCACCCCGCGCTCAAGGATGCTCGAGACCATGTTCACGAGCTTCCTGCTCGAGGCCTTGACGATCTCCGATTTTTTCAGGTGCTTGGCCCGATGCAGGTTTTCGCTGTTGACGAGCGTCAGAAATTCCGGGTTCTTTAGGTAGTATTCCCAGGTGAAGCGCACCAGTTTTTCGAGCGCTGCTCTCGGGTCAAGATCTTCCAGATGCAGCTTCTGCTCGGCGTTGCGAATATCGAGATAGGCCTCTTCGAGAATGGTCTGGAACAGGCCCTCCTTGCTCTCGAAATAGTGGTAGATCATGCGCTTGTTGGCCTTCGCCTTCTCGGCGATATCATCGACGCGCGCCCCACCTAAGCCTTTCTTTGCAAATTCTTTTTTTGCCGCCTCGAGGATGCGTGCTTTGGTGGCTTCCGCGTCGCGGACGCGCGGTTTTCGTCCCGGTTTTTCGTTTTGTTCGCCCGTCATGTTTTGAGCCTGCCCTCTGCCGCGGTCGGGATTTCTTTCCTGCAACTCATACACGCGCGTCGCTGTCCGTCACAGCCGTTCGACGCGATTGCTTGTCTTGATCATACTGAAACCGCTTGACTTGGGCAAACTAAAAGAAGTAACTGGTTAGTGCGTTAACTGGCGTGAGTGACGCTGGAGTGTCCCGCCTGAAGGCAAGGCTCTCCTCGTCGGCAGCAGAGCCAGTGGTGACGCGGAAAGCGTTTCAATCGAGAATTGGGAGGAACCAATGTCGACGTTTATCAAGGATTTCATCGAGCGCGAGACGGTCAGCCGTCGCAATTTTCTGTTCGCAGCTGCGGCCGGCATGGGCGCGGCTGCCGTGCCGGGACTATTCTCTGGCGGCATCGCACGCGCCGCGCTGACGGACCCGGCAATTGCCTGGAGCTATCGTGACCGCGCGTCCGCCTACTGGAACTCAATTGTTTCGGGCGGCGAGGCCTTCGTGGAATCGCTCGGCAAGCCGAAGAGCGCACTCGTCAGCCTTATCAATGAGGGCTCGACGGAAAAGTCGCTCGCTGACATCAAGGCCTTCCTTGCCAAGAATAACGGCAATTGCGCCATCGCCTGCGACGCCAATGACAGCCCGAACGCCCGTCCGGTCGTCGAGGCCGTTCAGGCTGCCGGCGCCTACATTTCGACGATCTGGAACAAGACCGACGACCTGCACCCCTGGGACTTCGGCGACAACTATGTCTCGCACATGACCTGGTCGGACGAGAAGCCGGCGGAAGAGACCGCCCGCATCCTCTTCGAAGCCATGGGCGGTGAGGGTGGCGTGGTCCATCTCGGTGGCATTGCGGCCAACAACCCGGCCGTCGAGCGCCTCGCCGGCCTCAAGAACGCGCTGAAGGACTTCCCGAAGATCGAGCTGCTCGATGCGCAGCCGGCCGATTGGGACACCCAGAAGGGCGCGGCCCTGATGGCCTCGTTCCTCACGCGCTACGGCGACAAGATCAAGGGCGTGCACTGCGCCAATGACAACATTGCCTATGGCGTCATCGAGGCGCTGCGTGCCGAGGGTATCGAGGACATGCCGATCGTCGCCTATGACGGCAATCCGGAAGCCGTGCAGATGGTCATGGATGGTCAGCTTCTTGCCACCGTCTTCACCAATCCGCATTGGGGCGGCGGGATCAGCGCTGCACTCGCCTACCATGCCGCCATCGGCACCTTCAAACCCTCCGAGGAGCCGAAAGAGCATCGTGAATTCTACGGCCCGACGGTCCTTGTCACGGCGAAGGACGCGGCGGAATTCAAGGCGAAGTACCTGGATTCCGTTCCGACCTACGACTGGAAGGACTTCTGGGGTCCGTCGAAAGGCCAGGTCCAGTACAAGTCCTGACCATAGGCAGGG
>NZ_VLKT01000114.1 GCF_007830515.1 Mesorhizobium tianshanense | reverse complement strand
TCGATACTGTCGTCTTGCTGATCTTCAGCCGTTCCGACACTTCACGCACCGAAAGACCCTGCTCATGGGTCAGGCGCAAGATCGCTTGGATGTCCCTCACGCTCGTTCGTCTCGCTTGCTTCCGTCTCGGCATGGCCCCTCTCAACATCATCGTGAGAGGCCAAACTGCCAGAACGGCGCAGCCGAGAACCGACCGCCAAATCCGCTCCCGAAAACTGTCCGGGATTTAGCGGAATCGCTGTCCGCGAATTACTGAAATCACTGTCCGGGATTTAGCGAAAAGGGTGTCCGGGAATTACCGAAACACGCATTTTCACCTCGATAGCGGCAACGAACGAGCGCACGCGGACCTGTTTACCAACGAGGCTGTTGCCATCGGCATCGCGTGCCTGGGACTTCGGGATGATGTAGTGCTTCGTCCTGAACAGACCGACAACCACCACGTCAATGTCACTAACCTTATGGCCGGAGAGCTTCACGCTCGCGGCAATCTTCACGTGATCATCGGTATCAGGGCTGGTGTCTAGCCCCGGCCATGCTTTCGCAAGTGCGTCCTTTACAGCAATGGCCGCATCGTGTTCCGGCGTTCCTTCCTCTCCGATGACCTCGATCACGATTGAAGCCTCAGGTAGTAGATTGCTGGCCGCGAGGCAAAGTCGCGGACGTCGACGAAGATGGGGTCGATACCCTGGAGGCGCAGCTGGTCACGGGCCTCGCGCTGCTCGGGTTGCAGGAAGCCGTCATTGACGTGCCAGAGTGGATGGCTAATGACGAGGGCCTTCCCCCCCCCGCACGACCATGGCGAGGCCGGACTCGGAATAATCGAAGGCCACCTCCATTCCTGCATCCTTGCAGAATCGGGTAAACGCCTTGGCGGCAGCGTCTTCCGCGCCGTTTATCCACCGCCCTAGCTGGAGTGGATTGCCCAACACTAAGTCGGCGAGGTCGAGCGCAAGCCGCCAGTCCAGAATTCCATGGCTGAAGCGGTTGGCGTAGTTGCGCAGGCAGTCGGGGCAAGACCGGTCGCAATCATGGGCATGCTTGGGGTCCTGCCACTTCTTCGCCACGACGTCATAGTAGGCGAGCAAGGCCGAGCGCATATTCGCGGGATCAGACGCCCAGCGCGCGTAGCCGGCGCCGTTCTCGAGCGCATCCGCAATAAAGACCTGCTCGGTCTCGCAACCATCCTTCTTGAGCAACTGTCGTCCAACCCTGAACTCAGCAGGGTCGACGTCAAGGGCGGTTGCGAGTGCAAGTTTCACGAACTCGGCGAACGAAGCGATCGCCGCACGTGCCGAAGGCTGGTTCTTGGCATCGAGCATGCCTTGGCGTCCAACGCCATCGGCCCCGCCGATGTAGAAGCTGAGGACATCCGTCGTGAAGATAGCACCGACAGCACCGGTATCGAACGGCGTTGCAGCGGGTGCGTTGTCCCACGGGGATTCATCCCGGTAGAGGCTGGGCTCGCGCACGGAGACAATTTCGTATGGTTCTTGGTAAAACTCGAAGAGGCGGTTGCCATTGTCGTTGATTACCGCGACTGCGCCCGAGTCGTGGGCCATCTTCATGGCCCCACAGCCCTCGTTGCCGTACGCCTGCTCGAAGGCCCTAACCGGCGGCGGCAAGGCGCGGCCGCGTTGCCGTTGCCCATCGTAGTCCTTGCGCTTGAACCAGGAGAGGAAACCGCGTGGCTGATACAGGGGGAAAGGCCGCGATGGTGAGCCGCACATAGCGCAAACCGTGTCGGTAGTGGCGGCAATCGTGCCGCATGCATCGTCCGTGCAACGCGTATAGGTGACGGGTCTGCCAAGTGGCTGTTGTTCATTAAACACGCCCGTAGGCCCTTCGCGCCGCAAGACAAAGCCAGAGACGGTGTTCAGCCGCTTGTCTTTAGGAATCTCCGAACCTGGCGAGAACGCCCAAACGGCGTGGTCGATGGGTCGGTCACTTATGACGACCTCATCTAGCTTGGACGCTCTCTTGTCCTGGAAGAGGCTGCGGACCTGCGTCGGAAAGCCGAACATCGGCAGGATGCCCGCGACCGCCAGGCGGTGGCTCAGTTCCTCCTGGATCAGGCGTTGGTTCGAAGCGGCCGCGTCGATTGCGGGAACGAGTTCGTCGCGGATGACCTTCGCGAGCTGGGCCGTGAATCCCACGAGCGGCGTGTGCGTGGCGAGGCGTTCGACCACGCTGTCAACCTCGGTCGAGCTTGCGAGCCAGCTGGCTATTTGGCTGCGGTAGGTGGAAACCCATTCGCCGACGCGGCCGAAGATGCCATGGAGGCTTTCCTCATTGCGCTCCGGCAGTGGCGTGGCTTGGAGGAAGGCGCGGCGCAGGCACTCGGCCGCAATAACGCGGCGTACGATTTCCGGGCGCGACAAGTCGAGCTTCGGTTGGGGAGGTAGGTCGCCCGTCATGCGCTCGGGATTGTTGAAATAGTAATCATCGTGAGCAGCGCCTCGGGAAATCGTGACGGCATACGAGAACGCCTGACCAGCACGCCCCGCGCGGCCAACGCGTTGCTGGTAGTTGAAGCGCTGCGGCGGCATGTTGGCCATCATCACAAGCTTCAACGAGCCGATGTCGACGCCGACCTCCATCGTGGTCGTAACCGAAAGCGCGTCAAGTCCGTTGACCAGCGGCGATTCGCCGTCAAGGAACGCGGTGCCCTTGAATAGGCGCTGGCGGTTGCGCTGCTCGGACATCGGCTTCGTCTGGCCGGTGAGCTCCGCCGCTGACAGCCGGTGTGGCGGCTCTTTCGAGACCCAGGCGTAGTAGTCATCGCCTGGATTGTCGACGACGCTGAACGACTTTGACTGGCAATGCGGCGTCGTGCAGACCGGCACTTCGATGGACATCGTCAAGCGCGAACAGCTGTTGCACCTGTGTAACTTGCGGTCGCCACGCGGCACTACGGCAAGTTTCAGCGTAGCTTCTTTCTCGATATGCAGCAGCCAGTTAGCATTGATGACGCCGAGGCCATCCAATCGGTCGCCGATGGTGGTTCCCAACTCGGTTGTATCGCGGTTGAGATCACTGGCAACGCGCTCGATGTAGCTTTTGAGAACATTGGGCACGGCCGTCGAGTTGCGGGTTTTTTCGCCGACCATGTACTGAGCGAGTCCGAGCATGCGGATTACGTTGGAGATGACGCAACTTGCCTTGGCCTCGTCCATGCCGAGCTTTGTGCCATGCGTGCCGTCGACCTCGATGCGCGCGACTCCCATGGATTCCATATCGCGTCCGGCACGATCGAAAAGGGACTTTGCGAGCTGCGTGGAGAATTCCTCTACGAACCGTCGGCGCCCTTGTATTGCGACGCTGGGTGCGACCATCTCCCATTCATCGTTGTTAGGTGGGTCGAAGAACTTCCACCACGGAGTTCCGGTCTCGCGTCCGTTGTCCGTGGCTAGGCTTGCGGCTGGCCCAGCGGGATTCTGCCCGAGCCCGACCAAGGCGTCGCGCATCGAAACGACCAGCGTAGGCCAGCCGGTACGCTGGCTCATGGCGGCGGCATCGTGGCGTGCGATTAGGTCCTTGCGTTGCTGCGTGGGAACGAACTTGTTGAGCTGCACCGCGTCGAAGATGCCGGGCGTGAGTTTCTCGGCGGCTTCGAAGATGGGCTTGAAGGCGGGGTCCTGGGTGTCCATCCCGATGAACTGCAATAGTTCGTCGCTAGTCGGGACCTTGCGTGGTTGGATCGTCGAGTAGACAAGCTGCCGCACCAGGTCGCGGAAGTGGTTTAGTTCAAGCCCGGCCGCCAAATCGGCCGCATCGTCGCGGCTGTCGGTGAAGGCAATCATCTTCTCGACTTGCTGGCCGTCGCCCGTAGAGTACATCGCGCGGTCGGCCACCAACTGCGTGGTGATGTTGAGACCCGTGCGGAGTCCGCGGATAGGACTAATGACGATTCCGCGGAAGAACGGTTTCTTGTACTTGGGCATGGAATTGAGGCTGCGCTTGTCGCTCTGGCAGCACGGACAAACCTCGGGGAGCGCCGCGACGCTTTCATTCGTGGCCAGGTTGCCGGAAACGGCCAGTATCAGGCCGGTCGCGGCCGAGGTGTCGGTGCTAAGCTCGCCTGAGTAGTGGTTGAGGGTACCTCGCTGGAACTGAAAGCGCACCTGCTTCTTGGATGGCGTTTCATGCGTCCAGGTCGCGCGCTGACCCTGGCCAAGCGTGCCGCTGGGCCAGTACCAGCGGAATTCATCCCACGTGCGCTCGTTGACCTGACTAGTCTTATCGGTCGTGCCAGTTGGTGGCGTGGCTTCAAGGAACGTCAAGTTCATCGCGGCAAGTTGGGGATCAGTCGCTGGCACGATGTACCCACCGACGAACGCTTCCCCGCAGTCGTAGCAATAGAGCAGCTCTAGTACCTGGCCACCACATTCGCACTTCATCGCTGGTGACTTGAACAAGCGGCCGAACTTGCGGCGTTCGGAGCGGTACTCCTCCTGCACGTCCGTGCAGCCTGGATTGGAGCAAGCCCACATGCCTTGCACTTGGCGCAGGAACATGTGCGAGCGGAAGGTGGGCAGGGGCTCTTCAAATGCCTGACTGCCTTCCTTCTGTTCGAGCTTAGCAGCGACGAACAAGGCGGTGAGCACGTCCTCGTCAACATCCTTGCCGAACACCGCGCGCGACAATGCTGGGAGCGGGACGGGCCTCGTTACTTGCACGTCTTTGCCAGTAGTGGGATCGATCGTCGTTGCCTTGCCGGCCGTGGCGCAGGCAGCGGCGATGGCCTCGCGGGGCGAGAAGCCCATGCCCGAGAGTGCTTCCCTGGCCTCGTCCGCGGTTCCGCCCAGCAATTCCTTTACCTGGACTGCTTCCGGGTCAACCGGAAGCGAAGCAGGGAACTTCCGTGCCTCGCCAGCGAAGATGGAGAACGACTGCCGGTCCACCCCGAAGAACTGTTCAAGGTACTCCTTGCCGGCCTCGCCATCCAGGGAGGCACTCGTGCCGATGCAACGCAGCTGCTTGGATCCCGGGACCAGGCCTAGGCGGTCGAGCATGTTGCGGACCACGAGCGCGACTTCGGTGCCTTGCGTTCCGCGATAGCTGTGGAGTTCATCCACCACGAGTGTGAACGTGTTCGCGGGGTTTGATTGGAGCCATGACTTCGTCTGCTCGAAGATAGGCGCCTCGACATCGCGCATCAGCATGATGTTGAGCATGCTGGTGTTAGTGATGAGGATGTCGGGCGCGGCCGACGTCATGTCCCAGCGCGTCAGCATCTCGCCGATGGAAGGATCCTGGAACTGGCTGCATGTCGTGAGGATGTCAGCCGTCAAACGGCCTTGGGATTCCATGTGCTTGCGGATTGCCGCGACGTCGTTTTCTATGCCGAGGACTTCCCGACCGATGTCATTTATCCGCGTGCGGGCAGACGCATTGAGGGTTGCGGGTGGCGTGAATGTCGAGCCGATAGTAGCGCCGGTATACCGGCCAAAATAGAACAGCGGTTTCCCGAATATATCCCGAGCGCGCGGACTGCGGACACGACTTGGTTGCCCGAAGACGTACGCGAGTGCCTCCATTGCGTGTCGTTGGGACCATACTCCTTAGCCCACCAACGGTTGAGCGTGCCAAGGCCAGCACCGTCTTTGCGCTCCTGCAAGAGGCTCGCGAGGAGGGGGAGCAGGAAGCTTTCAGTCTTGCCGGAGCCAGTGCCAGAGGTGACTACTACGTTCCGCGCGCCGCTAGCGGATCCCTTCGTGGCGGTCTCGAGGGACTGGGCTTGGTGCCTGCGTAGCTTCACAGGGCCTGTGGACCCGAAGACCACCCGTGCAAGGTGTTGGGCCACGAAGGTGTCGAGTCCCGCGCGCTTGCAAACGTCTTCGATTGGATCGGTGGAGGGATATTGTGGTATGGCCTCGATGAGCGGATTGCGTGACATCACGCCGTCGGCGAGTAGGATTTTCCGTCGTTCCTCCATAACCTTGGGGTCGCGCATCCAGAAGGCACTATCGTAGTATCGAAGGTAGGCTTCGCGGATGTAGTCTATTACGCTGTTTGGATTTGCGCTGATCATCTACACTTCCCCGTAAAGTACCTTCATGGTCGCCAGCCCGACTTCTGGGGTGACGCTAGTATGGATCGTTATGCCACGGTCCTTCGCTGGCAGCCGGCCGGAGCAAGCAACAAGGGCGCGTGAGAGGAGCCCGGGCGGTTCGCAGCCGAGTGTCGACCGGAACACGTGCTTGCTCGCATCGTATGCGTGCAGCCGCATCCGCGACGCGCGCGCGGCGAGTAACTTGGTGATTTGGTATGGGCCTCCCTTGGCGGTTCCGTCGGCACCTACATATGCGTAGGCCTGCGAACCCTCGTTCCATCGGTAACAACCGTTGCCACGGACCCCTTCAACGTCCTTCCAGCGTGCGGACTGCGGGTTGAACTGCTGGAGGTTTCTTGCGCGCCCTATGGATACCGGGACAAGGCCTTGTTCCAACGGCGGCATCGCGAGGCACGCGCCCGCGATGGAAAGTGCCGGCTGCACGTTGATCGCGACCTGCCGGCCGTGCGGGTCATGGATTCCATCGATGGCTGTCCGCAAGACGCTGTCGTCGATGCCCTCGAAGAAGAGGGCCGAGGGCCCGCCACCCTGCGGCGCGCTTGAAAGTTTGCCTCCAGCATCCACCACAGCTTGCTGTAGCTGCTGGACTAGGTCGCCAGAACGGAACCCAGAAAGGAAGGCCTGCCTCTCGCCGAAGAAGTTAATGGCAGGCGCAGGCACACTCCACGACCGGATGGCGCTGGAACCTGGCCTCAGCTCGACATCAACGAGGCCGAGTGCCGCGTAGTCTTCGGCAACCTGCCGTGCAAATTGCGGTGTCGTCGTAAGCGCATCCAGCAAGGCCACGAACTTGCTCCACGATCCACTACCGAAGAATGACAAGGCATCTAGGAGCAAGTCGTGGTCGACTGGATGAGTGTCGTCGTTCGTAGGCAACGGCATGGGAGGGAGTGGTATGCGGGCAGGCAAGGCCGCCGCCGGCTGCACCTTTTTCCTTTGCCGGTACACGATGACCAGCGATTGTGAACAGCTCGTGCAGTGTCCCTCGATCGGCGTCCCGCGTGGCGTGTCCGCGGGAATCATGGGGAAGCGCCAAACGTGGTAGCCGTTCTCTATGCACGCTTCGCGGGCCACATGCTGCTCGACCGCACGCGAGTAGGCAGCATCCTGGACATCTTCCGCAGCGCCGCCTTCGGGCAGCATGGCGGCCGGTTCACTACTTCCTTGGTCGACCTTGCCTGGATGCCTGACCTCGCCCGCGACCGACATGCCACGGACGGCAACCGATGGCGTGAACGCGGGCTTGCCCGTTGACAAGATGGAGGCATATTCCAGTTGGCCGCGGCCATCGCGATGCAACGGCGTGGGATTGTCTGCGTCCCTGAAGAAGACCTCCGTTTCCTCAACTAGCTCCTCTCCCTCATAGCCACGCAGCACTAGGGCTTCGCCCATGTTGGAGCCAAGCCGTAGCTCGACTTCCTTGCCTGCCGATGGCGTGGACGCGATAATGCCTTCCGCAACTGGCGCGGCTGCCTCGAGGCGCGCGGGTCCGGCTGGCACGGCAAGACGCGCTACCGGACTGGACTTGGAATGGTAAAAGCTAGGCAGTAGCTGCAAGCCGCCTTGGAAGTCGAGGACGCTGCCTTCGCCCAACGGCACAAGGCATTCGAGGTCATATGAGTCCGGCTGAATATTCGTCCGGCTGATCTGGACGTCGCCATAGAGAATCCAGCCAGTGGGGAGGCCCTTGAGCTTTCCTGCCGATGCAATAGTCGGCAGCCGCGACGCTGCCTTCATAAGGTAGGACTCCACCATTTTTGGCAGTCTGCCTGTGTCGCGAACAAGCAGGAGGTGCTGCACTCCGAAGCCTACTCGCGTTGCCTCGACCCATAAGGCGCCTTGTTCCGGCTTGGCGAAGGGGACGACCAGTCGCGGTTGCCATTCAAACCTGCGAGCGGAGTCGATTTGCTTGAATGCTTGCAGCTGCCCGAGCGCCACGTCCCCGGCGAAGAAGGGCGATGGGCTAATTGTTGCGAAGTTGCCGAATTCGTCATTGGCTATCTGAAAGGATCCGGCTTCATTCACAAGGGTGGCTGGGGTGGCTTCCTCGCCGAGGTGGCCAAGATGGAGTTCGAGGACTGGGCCAGCAAGCCGCGGGACGAGGTTGGCGAGCAGCGAGAGCCTTGTCGCGCGTGCCTGCGTTCCGGCTATAGTCGTTCCCGAGCCGCTGTTCCAGTTGGCGAGCTCCGCGATTGCGGCCTCGGCTACACGCTCTCTTAGCTCACGCTTGCTCCAGGCGTTCTTGAGGCGCGCATTTGGCCTGCTCGTCAGCATCCAGTTGGCGAGGTAGTGGACCATGTCCCGTTTCGAAATGGCCTCGCTTCCACTGAATCCGAAGCGTTCGAACAAGTCGTGGAAAAGGTCCCGGTCGCTTGCGCGCACGATCGCTTGCGAGATCGACCATCCGACGTATCGCCATGTCGAACTCATTGGTCGTGCGGTTGGGCGTCCAAGGAGATGGTTGTTGGCCACGAGCCAATCGTTCAGCGCGAGCCAAAGTGGCTCAGGCGAGTTGCGATATCGTTTCAGGATCTCGCGCTCGATGCCCATGACTTGCGATAGGCGGTAGTAGTAGTTGTTATTGGCAAATGTGCCCTCGGCCTCCATCAACTCGGCGGCGTACGCCAAGGTAAAGAGTAGAGCCGAGAATGATGGCGGGCTGCGCTTTCCGGCACGGCTCCACTTCCGTGCATCGAGGGTGTGCTTTCCGTACGGATCGCCCGCAAGCGCAAGCGTTTGCTTCACGCTCTCGCAGACCGCAGCTTCAGTCATGTCGGGATCGATGCCGAAGCGCTCGCCGAATTCACTGCGCATGCCGTTGTCCATTGACAAATAGACCGGCTGCGCCGCGAAGCGCCCGTCGAAAAAAATGTCGTTTATCGCGTCGTTAACCGACCCATAAGGTAATGCCGCGGTCATTTCCCCCTCGCGGCGCATAGACTTGGATAGTGCTTGCAAAATGTCTAGGAAAAATTACTCGTAATACAGTCTTATTGCGCTGCATCAACTCTTTACGATGGTCATTACCCTTTCGGCCGTCCTTGCGACGGTCTTGGGCCCAAGCTCGCATTCCCATACGACTTCGACCCTCCAGTCCAGTTCCTCGAGTAGGGTACGCGCCCTCTGGTCACGCGCAACATTGCTGCCAAACTTCGCCTGCCAAAAGGCTGTGTTAGACTTGGGCATGTTGGCGACCTTGCAGTTCTCGTGGCGGTGCCAGAAGCAGCCATGGACAAACACCGCAACGCGCTTGCGCCGGAAAACGATGTCCGGCTTCCCCGGCAGGTCCCTATTTGCAAGCGTGTAGCGTAAGCCGAACCTGTGCAGCGCCTTGCGAAGTGATAGCTCGGGCGAGGTATCCGATGAACGGATACGGGACATGCGCTCCGAGCGCTCGGCGGGGGTGAGCGTGTCTACCATTGTTTTTGTTTACGGTCTCGTTATCACAATTTGGCATCTGTCGGAGGAATGGCGAAACTGTGACTGCGCTAGACGTCATGTTCCAGGGCTGAGATCGGTGGCCCGCCCTTTCGTGCGATTAAGAGACGAGGGTTGCTCGGATGGGCCGAGCCGATCCTCACGCACGGAGG
>NZ_VLKT01000113.1 GCF_007830515.1 Mesorhizobium tianshanense | reverse complement strand
TTCCGAATGTCCCTCCATTGGTTCAACCCTCCGGTCTACGTTCGGACTGACCGTCCGGGCATTCGCTTCGGGGTTAGCCACGTCGAGGGTGCATCTGAGCAGCTCCTGAAGTGGACCAAACGGGGCCCTAAGTGGAAGCAGGCGGTCGAGACCTGCATGGCCGCCATGGAAGGCGACGTGCCCCCTCAGGATGCCCGTAAGGCCTTTGAGGCGGCAGCCAAAGAGGAGAGCATGTTCCTCCCACCTGCTTAGGGTCTCCTGACCGGTCGGTCTTCACTCCATGTCGGGTACGTCGCCGCCGACGAAGAGCGTCATCGGCTCGCCGTATTCGCCCAGAGCGGGGTTGGCTTCGCGTGACCATGCGATGACACCAGCATGTTTCCCCGCCAAGGCCCTTGCGGTCCTTATTGCTCGGTCTTCCGTCTGCTGCTCGGCTGGTTCCGTAGGCTGGCTGGAGGTCCCCGCTCTCATCTCGGTCGAAGGCGGTGACGACGATCAGCTTGGGTGCCTTCGGCTCAGGAAGAATGGTCTGTGACATGCTGGATGCCTTTCCCTGGGCAATGGTTAGTCGGTCTCGCTGTACCACCTTCGGCGGTGCCATCCTCGGCTAAACCCATGGCTCACAGCGGGGGCCGCCAGTGCCAATTCACGCTCCAGGGCAGCGTTGGCGATAAGAAGCGCCTTTACTGCTTCTCTGGCCCCACCACGGGCCGCGATGGCTTCGTCGGCCGCAAGCTCCCAGTCGGCGGCAGGATCAAGTTGCTGTTGCTGCGACCTATTGATTTGGTCGCCCATGGCTATCACCCCAACACCACCGGCGTATCGTCATAGCTGAGCTCCGCCAGCCCCGGATGCCGGTGGGCTATGGCGAGGATCTTGGTTTCGCGCTCACAGTTATAAACCATGAGCGCCTTCACGGTTTCCAGGGGGCTTTCGTAGCGGGCTATCAGCTTCACCGCCTTCGAGTGCAGTTCGACCTTGGCTTCGGCGTCTAGGTGCAGGATGCCCATTGCCGTTCCTCCTAGCGGGAAGCCCGGCGCGGCGCCGAGAGTGCGTCAAGGCGCTCCTGAAGGCGGCCGTTGAGGACGATCAGTTCCTTGAGCGCCTTCATCACATCCCCTTGTGGAGGGCAACGAAGTTGTCGGCGATCTCTTGAAGGGCGGCCTCTTCGCGGCTGTCGAGCGTCACGATGTGGTCCATGGCGATTACTCCAAACGCTTCACGCTCGCATGGAACAAAAAGAGAACATAAATGTCAAGAGCGAATTGACCAGGAGAGGACTGAATTCCTATTTTGGGTTCATGCCTGATACTGGTGGAAGACGTAAGCGCGGCAGCGAATGGAAGCTCAGCAATGCCCACGAGATTGGGCAGCTTGTGCGCGTTCAATGCGGGCTCCGTTCAAGAGGGAAGTGCCAAGTCCATCTTTTTGTGCCGCGCGACGCAGGAGGAACCTCGTATGCAAGATATGTCGGAGTGAGGTCGGCGCCATTGATCCAAATCAATGCCAATGCGGCGGCGTGGGAAGAGTGTTGATCAGATGAGGGTCTCAATGTTACACGAGGCGATTCATTTCCACTCTTCAAGGCGAGTGAATTTAGCTTGGCATGCCCAAAACCAGGCGCCTGCCGAAGCGACGTCCGAGGACGGCTTAGCGTGGCATCTAATGCATGCTGCTCGCTGCAACTGCTTGTGTTGCCGCACGACCTTCCACTCATGCCAGATCAGCACCATGACGATCGCGTCGAAGACGGTCAGGACAAGCAGGCCGAACGAATGGGTGTAGGAATAGCGATACACTTGGTAGAACATGAACGCGCCCAATGCAGCGAGCGAAGCCGGATACGACCACAGCTTGCCTCTCAAAAGCCCGACAACCAAGAACAGCTTTATTAGGCCGTGGCTGAGCAGGTGGAAGGCGTAAAAATGCTCGCCATCTGCGACAAATGGCCTGCAATGAAATCGTTCGGATCTTCGATCAGTTCGTCCTGCGTGAAGGCATTGACCCAAGAGGCAATGGTGTCGGTGCTGACGACATAAAGCAGGAGCCCGCCGACGCATTCGATCAGGGCGTGCGCACCCTTGAGCCAGACCCCAATCTCGAAAATCTGATGGATACGGCGCTCATGGACAGGCTTCACAATCCACCTCGCGAGCAATAACGGAACCAAACAATGGATGCAGCCCTCACGACATCGCAGGGCGAACGTAGGCTAGGATCAGCCATCACTCCATGTCCGTAACCGACAGGAAGGGCGATCCGGCACCATATCGGCAGCAGCAAATTCTCTCTTGGCGTCACCCAACATGCCTTGTACAGAATCTTCCCCTTTGGTGCCCCTCATCCTATCGGGCGGGAAGAGCCAGTTTTATATGCTAAGAGCGCTGCGTGCCTAGACACCCGCTCATCAACAGCGGGAGGTTGCGTTGCGCTGGTTGAGCCGTCGGTCGGTAGAGCAGCAGCCGGCAACTCCCGTTTCCTCGATGCGCAGCTTCTCCGGCCTGATGGCCTCTTACTGGCGATCGAAGAGTTGGCTGGAGGCATGGGGGCTGACATCGGTCATCATCATACTTACAGCGTTGTCGGCTTTGGCCAGTGTCTGGTTTGCAGAGGTGTCGGGCCAGCTCGTCAGCGCGATCGCTCTTCTTCACCGTCCTAAAGACCCTGCGACGCTGAGGACCATCTTGGAAAGTGCCGCAACACTTGCCGCGATTGTGGTCCTCAAGGATGTTGGCTTCATCGCGGTCCGCCACTATTTTTCAACGACGCTGCACCGCAGGTGGCGTGCGTGGCTTGATCGGGGTTTCAATGATGCTCTGCTCGACAGCAACCATACGCACTATCACCTCCAACAGGGCGCGACCCATGCCATACCGCCCAAGATCTCGGTCCCCGACAATATTGATCAGCGTGTCCAGGAATCGATCAAGGGAATGGCCGGCGGTGCCATTGGCGTCGCCATGGGTATCGCAGGGGTGCTACTGTCACTTGTCTTTGTTGGCAGTAAGATCGTCGAAACATCCGCCCCGGTTAATGGACTGCCCTTCTTCGGCGACTATGGCAGCGCCTTCCTGACGCTTGTTGCCGTCGTTGCGTACGTCCCAATTGCAACCTTCGTCGCGACGAAGCTGGGGGCTGTGTTGCAGGTGCTGGACAACACAATGCAGAGGGCCGAGGGCAGTTACCGCGGCGCGCTGAACACGCTTCTCCACAACAGCTTTTACACTGCCGCCGCCTCGGGCGAGATTGCGCAGAAGGGCATCCACAAACGCCGCTATCTCGACATCGATCGCACTTGGGCGAGGCTCAACAAGCTGGTTTCCGGGTATATGGCATTTGAGCTCTTCTATAATTTCCTGGGTACTCGGATTGTTGCCTACGCGCCGGGCCTGTTGCCCTATGTCGACAACGAGATCAGCCTGCAAGTCTACATTACGGGGGCCGAACTGGCGAATGCGCTGATAATTGATTGTTCCTGGTTCATCCATGTTATGCCGGACATATCGACGCTCAAGGCGAATTCAAGTCGCCTGACCGAGCTTGCAAGGGCGATCGAGGATGTGCAGCGGCCGCGCGAGTTCTACGCGCGAACCGGCCACTCCGAACTGCGTTACAGCACGCAGGACCCCAAACTTGGCCTGACCCTCAATAATCTGGAACTGATGCATGAGGGCGATGATGTGCCCTTTATCAGGACCGGCAAGCACCACTTCAAGCCAGGAGAATGGACCTTGCTCGTCGGAGAGTCGGGCAGCGGCAAGTCGTCTCTATTCAAAGCTATCAATCGCCTCTGGCCGCATGGTCGCGGCGCGGCAATTCTGCCCGAGAGCGTGCGAAGCTTGTATGCCGCTCAGGATGTGAACCTACCCCCCATATCCCTCAAGGAACTGATTTGCATGCCTGATCTTGTTGAAGCCCATTCGGATGTTGACGTCGCCGTCGCGCTGACCAAAGCAGGCCTTGCCGAGTTCGCTGGCGACCTCGCCCAGGAGGGGCTCAACGGACATAGCTGGGACCAGCTTCTGTCCGGCGGTCAGAAGCAGAAGATCGTGCTCGCGCGGATACTCCTGCTACAGCCGGGGTTGCTGTTTCTGGATGAGTCGACGAGCGCTCTCGACCCCGACGCTACGGTTGCCTTCCACCAAGCGATCAAGGATGCTTGTCCGAGCGCGACGGTCATCAGCATCATGCATGATGCCACACCTCCAAGATCCTCCACCGGCAAGGGCTTCTACGACAGCGTGGTCACCATCGCAAACGGTACCACTAGAAAGGAGCCGCTTGCGGATACGAAAGGCGGCCCCGTGGGTCCGGCGCGGGTAAAACCGGTGGCCAAGATGGGAGAGCGCGAAGACGTACAGCCGCGGTCCAGCGGCCAGGGATAGCTCTACACCTTTATCGGGTACCCTGCACGCCGATTTCGCAAGGCATCTACCGAGGCGCAACGCAATTGACGGGAATGAGGTTACCCAAGAGGACGTAAGCGCCGTCCCCACGGCGTCCATACCGTTGCGCGCTACTCGGTAGCCTTGCCGTCGAAATGCTCCGACGACAACTCGGCGACCGACTTCTTGCTTTGGACCAGCTGGTCGCGATGATTTGGTGGGCCGTAGATAGTATAGACCTTCAGACTCTTCGCACCCACATTGAAAAGATTGTGGGAGGCGCCTGCGGGCACAAGGATCGCGTCGCCAGTCTTTAACTTGTGGGTGATCCCGTCGATGACAATCTCGCCTTTGCCCTTCTCGACCCGAAAGAACTGGTCGTGGGTCTTGTGCGTTTCCACCCCAATATCCTGTCCGGGCCTTAGCGACATCAGCACCAGTTGCAGATGATGGGCCGTGTAGAGCACCCGCCGGAAATCTCTATTTTTTTCGGCCAAATCTTCGATATTCGCGACGTAGCCCTTCATGTCAGCGACTCCGTAGGTTAAGCTTGGGGCAGCACAACGCCAGCCTTGGAAAGGCTATCACCGCAGTGGCCAGGCATGTTGACTTAGATCAACATGCCGGACACGTCCGACGCTGTCCGCTGCTAGGCGAGCACTATCATCCCCACCATCAAGACGCACATCACCAGTGCGACCCATGGCGATTTCCCGGTTAGGTAGCAGTTAAACCTAGACCGAAAAGCGCTCGTCTAAGCAATTATACCACCTTGGCTAAATGCCGGAGCGCCCGGTAGCTTGGGCGATGAAAATCACTCGCCCGTCATACAGCCCGGCTGTGCTCGCCCTTCCATTCCTGGCTGTCGTTCTGGCGCTGGATGGAACGGCTACGGCGCGACCATTCGATACGGCGGAAGATGCCGCCGCGCTCAACAGACTGATGGCTGCGGCTTGGCATCTCGGCAAGATCGGGAATTGACTCGCTAACCGACTGTCGGAAGCGTACAATTTTCTTTGCCGCTGGCCATAGTTCGGGCGCCTGCGCGTGGACGAGTCGATCGCGCTTTCGCCCATGAGGGGCAATGTCTTTCGACCATCCAATCGACTCCGAGCAGCTCTCAATGCTCGCCAAGGTTCTCAACGACTACTGTACCGAGGCAGGAATTCCCAAAGGCCACCCGGCAAGAGAACATTTCGGGCGGCGGCTCATGGGCCTCTTTCAATCCGGGGTAGATCAGCCGGAAGAGCTAACGTCAAAAATGAATGCTGGCTATGAAGATTGGCTAGGTGAGATCGGCGCTGTCGATCATTCCATACGGCCCAAACTATCGTCCGAAGACCGTCTTGTAGGCGACAATATCTTGCCAGGATCGGATCGCAGAGGCAGACCAGCCGCCCGCAAGAAAAGTGGCGGATAACGACCACTTCCATGTCCGTCAAGACTCATGGGCAAGTTAAGAACCCACGCCTTTCCGGCGATGGACTTGCCGACTACATGAATGCTTCAGAACAGGCCGACGGAGCATTTAATCGCTGTCTCGGCTCTCGCAGATGCCGAAGGCCCGCCCTGGGGGCCCACCTCTGTGACCACTGGCCATGTCGGCTGCCGACGCCCTGCTCCCTCCCCAATCCCGTGCCTGGCATAGGCGCGCCGCGCCCGCGCGGTTCGCTTTGATTGAAATCAAGGACGACTCGCGCATTGCTCATAACGTTATCAAGCAGAAGAGAAAGTTGGAGGAATGGATGATGGACAAAGACAGGGTTATTGGGTCTGCGAAGGTCGTAAAAGGGAAAATAAAGGAAGCCCTTGGCAAGGCGGTCGGTGACGTCAAGTTGGAGTCCGAGGGTAAGGCCGACAAATTCGAAGGCAAGGTCCAGAACGCCGTCGGCGGCATCAAAGACGTCATCAAGGAAAAATAGGCACTATGCTGGCAGCTCTTTAGATCGCCAAATCGATAGAGGTCGCTCTTCATGAACCGTAACATTCTTTATCTGGTAATCGGCGTGCTCGCGGCCGCTGTGGCTGTAGTCGGCTATCAGCTCTACAGAGAACAGCAAACCGGGGTCACAGTGAGTATCGGTAAGGACGGAGTCTCCATAGAAGGCAAGTAGCTAGTTGGTGCGCGCATGGCCATTCGAACAGTGAAAGGCCAGTTAATCGAATTTGTCGGAATAGGCTGAGCGTCGGCAAGGTCCGACCAAAGGGATCAAAAGGAGAAGAACCCATGTCGCTTGGAGCCATACTTATCATCTTGCTTATCATTTTCCTGCTCGGCGGCTTTAGTGGCCGCTTCGGTGGATACGGCTACGGGTTCGGCCACGGCGGCGTTGGTATTCTTGGCGTAATTCTGATCGTCGTCGTCGTCTTGGTTCTCATGGGACGAGTTTGAGCTTATGGGAGAAATACCGCCGCCGCTTCTCAACGAATTTAATACAGGCGCAAGCATAACTCTCTAATCGTTCAAACACACAAAGGGTAACCACCCCCCCGTGGGAGAAGATCATGAACAAGATCATGTCAGGCATACTGGCGGGCACATTGTCAGCTTCGTTTGCGGCTTCCGCCGCCTTGCCGGCCAATGCCATGCAGATGTTCGTACCGCAGGCTCCGTCAGCTTCGAACGACGTCCAGACTGTGGAAGCCCGCAACGATGACCCGCGATGGATACGTCGCCACGGCAACCGACATGTGAACCGCGGTGTTGTACGCAGCGACGGCATGTACTGGAACGGCCACCGCGGCTACCGCGAGTACCGTCGCGGCTATCGCCGGCACGGCGACTTTTGGTTCCCGCTTGCCGCCTTCGCCGCTGGCGCGGTGATTAGCGGCGCGATCATCAACAACCAGAACCGTGTCTACGCAGGCAACGCCCATGTGCAGTGGTGCTACGACCACTACAGGTCGTATCGCGCGTCGGATAATACCTTCCAGCCTTACAACGGCCCGCGTCGGCAGTGCTATTCGCCCTACTGAGATTTTGCCCGCGCCCTTGGAAGCCCCGCTTCGTTTCGCGCGCTTTGAAAGATTTCTGCGCGCGCTTTCTATTGCGGAGGAAATTATGTCATACGAGGAAATTATGTCGTACAAGGATATCATCGTCTATTTGGACGCCAGCGATCTAAACGAGCCCAGGGTCGAGACCGCGATCAAAATAGCCAAGCAACACAGGGCGAAATTGATCGGCGTCGACATCAGCACTGCCGCGGCTTTCGAAGGTGACAAGCGGGAACGGGCGGAAGCCATCCAGGACACGTTTGAGAAGATGGTCCGGAGAGCCGGCCTGGAAGCCGAGTGCCGAGTTGCAGGGAGATCAGCCGAGACCGCACTGGAGCTTTTCTCGCATTGCGCCGATCTCATCGTATCGAGCCAGCCTCATACGGACAGCGCTCATCTTGCGGCGGCAACAGTCCCCAAAGACGTGCTCCTCACAGCAGGCGTGCCGATGCTCATCTTGCCGGTCGGGTGGGAAGCCAAAGAGACTATCGGGCGGAGCATTCTCTTGGCGTGGAATTTCAGCCGGGAATCGACACGCGCTCTCCATGACTCAATGCCGATGCTCGCTAGGGCTGAGCGTGTCACACTTTTCGTCTTCGACGCAGGCTTCGATCCACACAGTTCCGAGGTGCTAGACGTTGTGGCTCACCTCAGGCGTCATGGGATCAAGGTGACCGTCGAAGGATGGCGGGACACCGGAGAGGTCGACGCGATCGACGCAATGTTCGCGAGCCTGGATCGTGAGGAAACCGACTTGATCGTGGCCGGAGCCTACGGGCATTCGCCCCTGTGGGAATCCCTGTTTGGAGGTGTCTCCGAAGAGCTTCTCCATAACATCACGATGCCGGTCGTGATGTCGCACTGACCCGGCGCCGCAATGCACGTTCCATGGTCACGGCGGAAATCATACAAAAGGTGAGCTTCGTCACGCCAAGCAATCAGCAACATTTGCGCCGCTTATGCAGTGCGGTTCGGCAGGTAGTTTGCCAATTCTTCGAGCACGGAGAGGTAGGGGTGGATTGAAAGTACGTGTAAAAATCGGTCACAAGGCTTGGTATGGTGTATGGCGAGGTTCATCGGCGAAGGTTTTCGATGTTGAGTTCACGCCACATCCAGCCGAGATCGTAGGTGGCCATCGGGTCCTGCGGGTTCTGGGAACTTGCGGACCGGTGTTCGAGATATTTGGGCCACTCGGCGACCTTTTCCCGGCCTTTTTTCGTGCGCGCGGCAGCACGCGGTGCGATGTTGCCAAGAATGCCGACCGGCTCATCGAGGATTTCGCGATTTTGCTTGTCGAGCATGGCGTGGACGAGCGGCGTCGCCACCTCGACGGCGTTGGTGCATGGATGCGACAAGCGGCGCAATAGGGTCTTTGATGTCGCGGGCTATGCCCTGCTTTGTGTGCAGCGAACGGACTCCGGGCGTGCACAGGCGAGCATGCGGTTGACAACAGTGCAACCGATGGCAACCTCCTATGCCCTGTACGACAAGATCAGCCGCGAGGATGTTCTGGCGCATGCCTATGCCCAGTGCCGCTCCAACAAGGGCGCACCGGGCGTGGACGGTCAGGACTTCGCGGACATCGAAGCGTATGGGGTCGAGCGGTGGCTCGGCGAACTGGCGCTTGCGCTCAGAAAGGAGACTTACCGACCGGAACCAATCAGACGCGTGTTTATACCGAAGGCCAACGGCAAACTCAGGCCGCTGGGCATCTCGACCGTGCGGGATCGGGTCTGCATGACGGCAGCGATGCTGGTGCTGGAGCCGATCTTCGAAGCCGACCTTCCACCGGAAATCCATGCCTATCGTGCCGGGCGCAATGCCCAACAGGCGGTGATCGAGGTGGAGGAGCTGCTGTTCCGTGGTCATCCGGAAGTGGTGGACGCCGACCTCGCGGACTACTTCGGGAGCATTCCGCATGCCGAACTGATGAAGTCGGTAGCGCGCCGGATCGTTGATCGGCGCGTGCTGCACCTCATCAAGATGTGGCTGGAATGCCCCGTGGAAGAAACCGATGATGGGTGGCGCGAAGACCTACCGCCAAGCGTGGCAGGCAGTTTCCTCCGATGCGGGCGTAGGGCTCACTCCCGCTGTTGAAATAGCTCGAACTCGGCCGACCTCGGCGCCGCTCATGCCTCTCCCCGTACGGACCTGCGCTTGCGAAGGAGGGCTTCGGGCCGTGCGGTTGCATCCTCGCTTCGAAGTCCGGTCTCGCGGCTGGAGCCGAGAGCGGAATGCGTGGCGGCAGCTGTCGGCAAGATGGGGTGCTCCCGCCGTTGTCCCGCCGGCAATAGGCTCAACTACCAACCCACCGGCGGTCGGTTCAAGTGTGGGCTTGTCTCGAAGGTTTGTCAGTATTGTCCGATCGAAAGAACGACGCCTTCGCCACTTCCGTCGCCACGATATAGCCGAGGACGACGGCAAGGACGGCGCCCATCTGGAGCGCCGAGAGCGGCACGAAGCTGAACACCGAACTCAGCGGCCCGAGGAACGGAATGGTGAGGGTCGCAGCGGCCACCACAAGCGTCGACCACAACAACAGCCGGCTGGGGCTGCTGCGAAAGGCAGGCCTGTGGGTTCGCAGCACGAGGACTACCGCGAGTTCGGTCAGGAGCGAAATCATGAACCACGAGGTCTGGAAGGTTGCTTCGCCCGCATGGAACACGAGCAGCAGGATGGCGAAGGTCAGCAGATCGAATACCGAGCTGATCAGGCCGAAGACAATCATGAAGCGCTGAATCTCCTTTATGCTCCAGCGCC
>NZ_VLKT01000112.1 GCF_007830515.1 Mesorhizobium tianshanense | reverse complement strand
CTTTGCATCGACCGCGTAGACGACCCTGTACCCGGCATACGAACGAACGAGCATGGACAGAAAGGACGACTGCCTTGCACTCACCCCCTTGACGGCCGAGCGATTAGACGACCCGCTTCGCGGGAGGGGCGCCTGATTCTGAGATGGCGCGGTATTCATAGGCCTTGAGCGGGTAGAGACCGCGATCCGACCATGGAGTTCCCTTCAACGAGAGGAACTTGCCATGGCTACCTTGTCGACCGATGCTCCGATCACCCCGCTTCGCCAGCGCATGCAGCAGGACATGCTGATGCGGGGCCTGGGACCGCATACGCAGCAGGACTACGTTCGTCATGTCCGGCGCTTCGCCGCGTTCCTTGGCCGCGCGCCCGACACCGCGGCGCCCGAGGACATCCGGCGCTTCCAGCTGTATCAGCACGAGAACGGCGTGGGCCCTGCGACGATCAACGGCGCGGTTTCGGCGCTGCGGTTCCTGTTCACGGTGACGCTGAAGCGGCGGGATCTGGCGCGCGCGCTGGTGGTCACGCGATATCCACGCAAGCTGCCCGAGGTGCTGAGCGTGGAGGAAGCGGCGCGGCTGCTCGAAGCAGCACCTGGTATCAAGTACAAGGCCGCGCTCGGCGTCGCCTATGGCGCGGGCCTGCGCGTATCGGAGGTCGCGCACCTCAAGGTCGATGATATCGACAGCACACGCATGCTGATCCGGGTCGAACAGGGCAAAGGACGCAAGGATCGCAACGCCATGCTCTCGCCGCAACTCTTGGAACTGCTGCGGCTGTGGTGGCGCGAAGGCAGGCGTCGCGGGGTGATGCTTCCGCATGGCTGGCTGTTCCCGGGGCGCAGTTGCACCGATCCGATCTCGTCACGGCAACTACATCGCGCGGTTCAGGAAGCCGCCGAAGTCGCCGGTATCCGCAAGCGCGTCAGCCCGCATACGCTGCGGCACAGCTTCGCCACCCATCTGCTCGAGCAGGATGTCGACATCCGCGTCATCCAAGTGTTACTTGGGCACAGCAAGCTCGAAACGACAGCGCTCTACACCAAAGTCTCGACCCGGACGATCCACGCGGTCGCAGGGCCGCTCGACCGGCTGATGGCGCTGATGGAAGGCAAGACGCCTCCCGGCTGAACGGTGCGCGCTGACCTGGAGGTCGCCGATATCTTCCGTGCTGCCGGCCCCGGATACCGGGTCGCCCACGCCGGGCATCTGAGCCTGGAGCAGCTCAAGGTCATGTCGGCGATCGAACACTGCCGCACCGCTGCATTGGGTGGTCATGTCGAAGCCTGCGAGGATTGCGGCCATTGGCGCATCGCCTACAACTCCTGCCGCAACCGGCACTGTCCCAGGTGCCAAGGCGCGGCGGCGCGGACCTGGCTCGCCGAGCGCGAAGCCGACCTGCTGCCGGTGGGATACTTCCACGTCGTGTTCACGCTGCCGGCCGAGGTCGCCGTCATCGCCTTCCACAACAAAGCGCTGGTCTATGACCTGCTGTTCAAGGCGGCGTCGGAGACGATGCTGACCATCGCGGCCGATCCAAAGCACCTCGGCGCGCGCATCGGCATCACCGCCGTGCTTCACACATGGGGCTCGGCAATGACCCACCATCCCCATGTCCACATGATCGTGCCGGGCGGCGGCATCGCGCCGGACGGGTCACGCTGGGTATCGTCGCGGCCGGCCTTCCTTCTCCCAGTCAGAGTACTGGGCAAGCTGTTCCGCCGTCTGTTCCTGACCCGGCTGGTCGCGCTTCACGACGCCGGCCGGCTCCCCTTCCTCGGATCGGCGGCGCACCTCGCCGACCGTCGGGCCTTCCTGCGTCATCTAAAGCCTGTTCGCAGCAAGCGCTGGGTGGTCTATGCCAAGCCGCCCTTCGCCGGCCCCCAAGCGGTGCTCGCCTACCTGTCGCGCTACACTCACCGGGTCGCCATCTCGAACCGCCGCCTGATCGCCTTCGACGAAGCTGGAGTCACCTTCCGCTACAAGGACTATCGTCGCGAAGGCGCCGACCGGCAGCAGCTCATGACGCTTGCCGCCGACGAGTTCATCCGCCGCTTCCTGCTCCATGTCCTGCCGCGTGGGTTCCACCGCATCCGCCACTATGGGCTGCTCGCCAGCTCCGCCCGCAAGGCCAGCCTCGCACTCGCGCGCGAACTGCTGAACGGCGCTCCGCCGCCCCAAGACGACACTCCGGAAGAACCGGCTGACGTCCGCCGGCCTTGCCCCTGCTGCG
Organism: Mesorhizobium tianshanense; assembly: GCF_007830515.1. Taxonomy (GTDB): domain Bacteria; phylum Pseudomonadota; class Alphaproteobacteria; order Rhizobiales; family Rhizobiaceae; genus Mesorhizobium; species Mesorhizobium tianshanense. The sequence goes on along the minus strand of NZ_VLKT01000112.1, from coordinate 8,554 downwards.
GCGGACGCATGGTCGTCATCGAGAGGTTCGAACGGTGGTGCCAGCCTCGTGCACCGCCTGCCTCAAGAGCGCCGAACCGGGAGAACGCCCCATGACCCGGCATGGCCAAGTTGCTCGTTCGACCCCGCCACGCCGGCGCCGGTCAACGGGATGTTATGTGCACATTGCCGTGGCGCCGGTCGTCACGCACACCAATCCCGCCGGAATCAACGCTACAGGCTCTGCGACCTGGCCCGGAAGCCGCTTCCACGACATGCCCACCGCACCCAATGCGGAAGTCCGCGACAGGCGCTGGCACACCCCGAGACACAAATCCCCATAGGCAATCGTCTGCGGCCCGCGGGTTCCTGCATGAGAGACTTTCGTACGCCTGACGGCACCCGAAACCCTTCAGCATGTCCGCCATTGCGGTCACCTTCAGCGTTTCCCGAAAGCAGACATTCGGTTCCGGTGGCATCGTGTCCGTGTTTGACCCCCAATGCCGACTGTGGAGCGGTCAAATTGCGAAGTCCGGATCGGGCGATTTCCGGTTCTTCCGACCGGGGCAACTTTGTCGAAGTCGGCAGTCAGATCTCACCTCGTCAATCGCCATAGATGTCGAAAGTGAAATATTTCTTCGAGATTTCGTCGTACTTGCCGCTGGCCCTGATGCCCTTGATGGCGGCGTTGATCTTCTCTCTGAGAGGGTCGTCGTCCTGCCGGAAGCCGAAGCCGGCGCCGAGGCCGAGTATCTCCGGGTCGTCAACGACGTTGCCCTTCGCCTCGCAGCAGGCCTTTCCCTGGTCTGAGGCCAAGAAGCCTTCCGCCGCGATAGCTTCACCCTGCACGGCGTCGACCCTTCCTGCCGCGAGGTCCTGAAACGCTTCGTCCTGCGTCTGATAACCCTTGATCTCGGCCACTGCCGAAGCGAAGTGCTTTCGGGCATAAGCCTCATGGGTAGTGGACACCTGGACTCCAAGAATCTTGCCCTTCAGGCCTTCCGGCGTAGCGCTGATCTCTGATCCCCTGGCCGCGACTACCTCGGCCGGCGACTTGTAGTAACGGTCGGAGAAATCGATCGTCTTCATCCGTTCTTCGGTTATCGACATGGACGCCGCGATCATGTCGATCTTTTTGGTCGTGAGGGCTGGGATGATGCCGTCCCATGCGGTCGGCGTCAGGACGCAGTCGAGCTTAGCCTCCACGCAGAGCGCGTCGACGATTTCGAGTTCCCATCCTCCCCATTTGCCTGAAGCATCCTGCAAGAAAAAGGGCGGGTAGGCCTCCGGAGTGTATCCCACCCTGACTGTATCGGCCCACGCCGGACCGCCGAAAGCCAGAGCCAAGATCAGAACTCCTGTCGCGCAGGTTCTCTTCATTTCTCTCTCCACTATTTAGAGGGCACTAATATTCTCCCAACCGGGCCGATTTTGCGAGAGCTTTTTTAATGGGATTGCTCCTTTACGCCGTCATCGGGACCGGATTCATTTCCCGAGCTGACATCCGCTTCTCCCGCCAGCCCAGCCTGACCGGGACATCGAACAGCCGTCCGGCCGCCAGACGGCGGCGCACCGGCCGCATGCCGGGCACGACGACGCGGACGACGGGAACGCCGATCTCCTGCCGTGTGAGGTCGACGGCGAGGAACGCAGGCCAGCAATCTCCCGAGCGACGACTAGCCTCCTAAAACCGTCCTAACGAAGCCGCCAGCTTAAGTCGGTCTTCTGTGCGGCGGATCGGAAAGGCGCCGAGAAACCATTGGATGATGTCCCGCCTCGACGGGTTGGCAGGTCCGGCCCAGGCAGCTTCCGCCGCGCGCAGCAACTCCTTCAGCGCTGCCTCCCGCTCCTCGAGGCGGCCGAGCTTGCCGAGCGCTGCCGCCTTCCATCCCGGCGTATCGATGATCACGTTCTGCGAACGCTCAGCGGCCTCAATCGTGCCCAAATAGTCACCGGCGAGAAAGCGCGTGGTTGCCAGATGGGACCACTGATAGTCTGGAAATAGCGGCGTCAGCTCGAGAGCATGGGCGGTCAGTTTGGTTGCCAGATCCATGCGGCCCATGAAAGCCAACCCTAACGCAGCAGATACAATGACCTTTGGATCGCTCGGATTAAGCTCGGCGGCCAATTCGAAGTGCAATTCGGCTTGCTCGAAGCGTTGCACCATCGCCGTCGACCAGGCCACGACCATGTGGTTGCGCGCGTCGAGGGGGTCGAGCTCGACCGCACGCCTCGCCAGAGCGAGCGCGCGCTGTTGGGTCTGCGCGTCGCGCGGGCAGCCGGGTCTTATGAAATGTCGCGAATTATAAACGCTTGCGAGGCTTGCGTGTGCCGGTGCGAACGTCGCATCCTCGATGATCGCCTGGTCAAACAGCCGCTCGGCTTCATCTTCTGCTTTTGCTGACCAGCGTAGGAGCAAGTGTTCGCCGCGCAGCCACGCGTCATAGACGTCCAAGTCTTCGGGCAGCCGCTGAAGCGCACGCGCAAGGCGGTCTTGGGAGAGATAGATCTCCAGGTTTGAGGCAAGCCGACCGACCAATTGGCGTTGCGTAGCGTGCCAGTTTGCAAGTGTGAGCCTGTACGGTTCGCTCCACACGACTCGGGACGCCATTCTCTCTTCGAGCGAAACGAAGAGCGCGCACTGGTTGCCAAGTCCACGGCAATCGGCCTTGAGCTGATAGTCAGCATCACTGGCGTCGCGGCCATCTTGCATATCAAGGATCGTCAACTCTCGGAATTTCGAAAGGTTGATAATCAGTTCGGACCGGAAGCCGGACGCGAAAGCGGCAACGGCATCGCTCTCGCTCACAAAAGTGCAGACCGCGATGATCGGCGCACGGCCTTGCAATGGCTTTTCGGGCTGGCGGGGGAGCGTGGGGTCCGCCAAACTGGCGGCGAGCGCAGTGGTTTCGACGCTGGGTTCCAGCTGATAGTCTTGGCGCAAGGTGCTCGCGAGTTTGTTGTAAACGCGCCGCGCGGCAGCGACATTCTGATTGAACGCATGGTGGCGCATCAGGCAACGTGCCGCGCCTTCATGGGATGGCTCGAGCATGAGCAAAGCGCTTGCCGCGTGCCGGATGACCGGCTCGCTCGCATCGAAACGGCTCAGCAGGCTTTCCAGCGCTTCCTCTGCCCGGTTCCGGCGGTTGTGGCGAGTCACGCGGAGCCAGGCACCATAGAGGCTGCTGACCGATTCGAAGCCATAGAGAATCGCCTCGGTCCAATCCGACCGCTCGAGCAGCGTATCGTCGACCTTGCCTTCGCTGAGGTCCGTGAAGATTCGGTTGATATCAACGATCACGCGTGCGGGATCTAGGCTCACGTGGTTGCCGTGCCGCAGTCCCGAATTCTTTGGCTCGCCGGAAAGAGCCTTGGCCGCAATGCGCAGACCACCGGTCAGGGCGCTCCTCGCTTCGGCTGGTGTACGCTCGGGCCACAGAAGCGTTGCAATCCTGTCCTGCAATTCCCTGAAGCCTGTCGAGAGCGCCAAGTACCCGATGAGTGCCTGCGCCGTGCGCGACCGCAAGGCGACGGGCTCGCCATCGCTATCAAGGACAGCAAGCCCACCCATAACGGAGATCGAGAATTGCGAGGGGCCGGGTTTGTCCTGGGACATGTGATGCGGAATCACATGATAGAACGACATCGTTTCAGGCATGTTCTTGAGGGCGTGACGGCCAGCGAAGCGGAACCCGTAGTCGGTGGTGCTGCGCGCCGCGCGGTAGACCTCCTCAGTGACGCAGATGCTGCCGGGTGTGGCTAGCGTTTGCACACGGGCGGCGAGGTTGACAGCATGGCCATAGACGTCGCCTGTATGGCGGCGGATTTCGCCAATATGGAGTCCAACCCTAAACCGGCCAGCAGCGGGCTGCTCCACGGCTAGGGCCGCAAGCTTGTCTTGCATCGTGACCGCGTAGTTGAGCGCGTCGGAAACGCTATCGAACAGGGCCAGTACACCGTCGCCCGTCGTCTTGACGAATTCTCCGCGGTGCTGCGGGCAGTGGTCCTTGAACAGCGAAAAGCACTGGGTGACAAGATCAATTGCTGCGAGTTCACCTGCCGCCGTCAAGCGGCTGTATTGGGCAAGGTCCGCGAACAGGATCGCCTTCAGCGCCGGCGATTCGGCTTCAATTTGCATCGTGGCCAGCTTACGACATGGTCCCCAGGTATTGTGGCGCGGTTGACCGGTTATGTCGATGTAATTGCACCAGATGGGACAAAGGGAGAGAATATGACCGCGAAAGACAGGTCGGCGCGGAAGCTTGAGGAGCTTTTCAACGCCGTTGAGCTCCCGCAGCGTGGCCCTGTCCGCCTGGCGATCGCGATACCGGGCGCCGCCCTGCTCAAGATACCAGGTTTCCCGCGCGCGGCGCGGCCGGTGCCGGGGCGAATGGCAAGCGGGAGAGGCTTCACCGCGACGGGCGCCCGGACAAGCGCACTCCGCGAAGCCGCAGAACTCGTGTCATGCTCGGCATGGGGTGACGAACAACTCGTCAGCGCGCGTGACGAAGAGATCGGACCCGCCGTGCTCTCGCCCGAGGTGCTGAACGGCTTTACTGCTGCCCAACTCGGCGACCGCATTGCGTGGAACGAACGGCATCGCAGCTTCGATTGGCGGCCGCCGCGCCGCGATCCGGCCACGCCGATCGACTGGCTCGCGGTCGAGGACGCATATGGCGGGCCAGCAGCCTATGTTCCTGCCGACTTCGCCTTTATCGGCCGCAAGGAAACGGGCGACGAGAGCGCGGTGGCGATCGGCGACAGCAATGGCTGCGCCTGCGGTGCCGATATCGAGAGCGCCAGACACGCCGCGTTATTGGAGTTGATCGAAAGCGATGCCAGTACGCGCTGGTGGTATGGCCGGAGGCGCAGGCCACTGATCGATCTCGCGCTGCTCGACGACGCGAGCGGGCTGGTTACGTGGCTCGGCGAGCGCGAGCGGGACACATGGCTCTTCGACATCACCAGCGACCTCGGCGTGCCCGTGGCTGCCGCCGCGTCCTCTGATCCGGACGGCAGCGACGTCGCGCTGGGATTCGCCGCGCGACCTGATATGCGCGAGGCGGGAGCGGCGGCTCTCACCGAGATGGTCCAGATGGAATTCTCCCTCGCCACGGTGCGCGCTTTGGGTCCCACCGCTAGCTGGGCGGCGTGGCGACAAGCGGTGACGATGGCATTGCCGCCGCTTGATGCAGCGCACGCGGTGAAGCATTCCCCAGCAACAAAGAACAAGGCGCTATCGCCCGGTGCGCCTCTAGAGGCCTGTGCCCGCGCGGACGTTGCGTTATGGTTTGCCGACATGACCCGCGACGTCGTGGGCGTGCCGGCAGTCAGGGCGATCTCGCCCGACCTTTGCCATTTCAAGCCGCGATTTGCCCGCAAGCGACTGCTGGCATCCGATCACCCAGACCTCAGCCCCGTCCTCCCGAACCCGGAGGACCAGGTGACGTTGCTGGTTTAGCCACTCTTATCGGCAGCGCGTGAGCAGCATGATCCCGAACAGGAACTCGCACGCGGCCGTTACTTGGGCTGGCGTACCGCCCCCAGTCGCACCATACAGGGCAACGATCGCTTGCACATATGGGGCGAGATAATTGGAGTCCAGCGGAGGGTCGCCTGTCTGCATCTCCGGCAACACCATTTTGTGCTTACCGAAATTTACCGCGGGCTTTTTCCTTTCGTCATTATAGATGCTTATCTTACAATTGTTTTTGCTGATCTCAACGTCTTGTATTGGACTTCTGGTCTGCTGAAAAATCTTGTGCGCGGGGGTTGCATATTGCTTCAGCAATTCAGATCGGTCCGTGGTGGAGGCGTTCCGAAAAGCGGCGAGGTTGTTGAGCACGCCGGTCGCAACATTCCTGTACCCTTGCTGGTTTGGGATGTTCCCACCTGGATTGTTACCCTGGAACATCTTGAGCTTGGCCATTTCCCTTCTCCCTCAAATAAACAATTCAAGCAGGATTAAAGCTCGGGCCGGGCTTGGCCGTCGGTTGCTTTCACTCTCGTCCGAACATGGCAAAGGGCATTTCCCTGTCATACCCGCCGCGGGAGAAGCATAGTACACCGCGCGCGTCCGACCCCTCGGTGACAAACGCAATTGCTGATCAATTGTTGATCCGCGCCCCGGCAGGACAATCCAGCGTGGCCCATCAAAGTATCATTCCAGGCACAATACTATCAAGGGGGCACACGCCTTCAGTGAACGAAGGGCACCGGTCGAAAGCCCAGGAGCAGGAGGCACGAGCGTCCGAGCAGGTTGGACATTGCGATCTCGCGCTCGGTCAGATCCTCATAGTGATGTATGCCGCCGCCTTGCGGTACCGTGATGTCCTCACCCAGCAGGAATCCCGAGAGCTGCGCGGGCGTGGCCATGTCGCGTGTGCCGATATGGGTGAACTGGGTTGCGGTCTCGCCGCTGTGGCACCCGTTGCAAGTGGCGAGCGAAAACTTGCGGCGCGTCTCGAGCGGATCGGCGAGAGTGGTGCTGGGATTGGGAACCCACCAGAAGTAGCTACTCACATCCGTGTTGGACACGGCGCCCAGGAACCGATCGAACATAGTGGGAAAGCGCTCGGGAACCACATGCCGATCGTCGAGGATGGCGGCCTCGTTGATGCCGAGATAAGTCCGCAGGATCGCGCTGCTGTTGAATTGATTGTCAGGCGTCTGCTTGACCGTGACCAGATCGAGCAGTCCGTCCTGCTGCAGGTGGAACTCGCGCAGCTGCCAGGGGACACTCAGCACGGTCTCGTTGGTCCTCAGCTGACTGAGTGAGCTCATGTTGGGAAGCTGGCCGGGATTCGATCCGTGATCGGTGAAGGCGCGGGTGATGGATTCCAGCGCCTGATTGTAAGCGGCACTGCCGACGGTGAACTGGTCGAGATCCTTCCAGCGCCGATGCCACGCCTTGACCTCCATGCACGAGCCGGCAGCGATGCCGTATTCGAAGATGACGGTGAAGTTCATCGGATTGCAGCTATTGGAGGCTGGATCGTGGTAGACCAGCCCGAACACCAAGCGCCCCTCGCCGGCACTACCGGCGGTTCCATAGCCGATGCGATCGGCAAGGTCGGGCCGATTGACGATGGCGAGAAGTCGCGCCGGGAAATAGTCGACATTGAAAACGCCGCCGGGCGACAAGGCCCGCCAGTTGTCGATAACAAGCGATTGCAGCCGCATGGCGCGCGCTGGCTCGGTTACGATCCAGCCGTTGGCCTCCTGGGGAATTTGCCAGCTCGATAGCCAGTGTCGGGTGAATTCCTCCGGTGTGAGGCCGGTGCCATTGGCCAGCTCGCGCATCAGGTGACCGAAGCTCCACGCGCCGCCCGGCGACCCAAGCCCGCTGCAGGCATCGAAGCTGCGCGCGCTGTCCTCGACCACATCCGTTGCAGTGATCAGCAGTGAGCGCTCATGGTCAATGGCGGTGGGCAGCGGGGGTGGAAACCCCGGGAAGATCGGAAGATCGAAGAGGTATTCGACCCTGAAGCGCTGCGGCAACAACTCGTGGAACCGCGGCCCCGGCAGGCGCAGGAACGGTGTTGTGCCGATATTGATCTCCAGCCCTTGCGCCGCGCGCAGCGGGTCCGGATCCTGGCTGTCCCGCAGGCCCCGTGCCCACTCCAACCCTTTGCGTGCCTCGTTAAGCGGGCCGACCATCTTGAGCTCGGCATCGCTGACTGCGGCGGCGGTCGTGACGATGTCGCGGGGCCCGCGCCGTATCAACCCGGTATTCTGCTGTTGCTCGCCTAAAGCGTCTATCGTCGCCGCCAGGTCGGCGCGCAGCGCCGCGAACTCCCCAGTGGCGTCAAACTTGAACTGCGCGGTGAATACACCGTCGCCTTTCTCTCGATCCGGCTCGGCGCCGTCGTCGCGAAAGGTGACGACTCCATCCTCCAGCGCTACCGGGAATTCCGTGAGGGTCGATGGGCCGGTCGTCGCGATCTCTCCCACCACCACTCCGGGCTCCTGCGTCAGGAAGACACGCAGTTCGGTGACATTGTTGGCCAGCATCTCCGGTGAAGTCGCGGGCGAGGACGGCGGCGGTTTGCGCCGAAGGGCCTCGCCCAATATTCGATCGAACGACGACGGATCCAATCCGAGGAAGGGGCCGGTCGGCGAGCCGGCGCTATTCTCCTGAGCATTGCTGGCGATCGGCGTTGCCACCAGCAATGGAAGCAACAGGAAAAGGCACCACTGTCGACCTGAAGACGGAAACATGGTTGTTCTCAGCGTTCGAACTAACCAGCGAAACACAGTCTATCAGAAAGGTGCCGAGCGGAATAGCCGTCCATAACTCTAGTCTCTCATGTTCCCTGTCAAGGCTGAGCGCAAGACGGATGGTCTGCTCGGCGTGGGCGAAGCAGTTGGATCGGCTGAAGCTGCACAGGGCTGGGGGTGGAGCTCAGAGACGACGGTTGATCAGACTCTCATCCGCGGGTTGGATACCGCCTTCCGTGTCTTCGTCTCGGGGCTGTCCTCTGTCTAGAGGGCGGGCGTCGAGCGGGTTGGCTCGGCCACATAACTAGCGACGGGAGTTCCCCACCGTGGCCCCACCCCCAACGCTGTGCAGCGGG
>NZ_VLKT01000111.1 GCF_007830515.1 Mesorhizobium tianshanense | reverse complement strand
CAGCCCGGCCTCCCGCGCCCGTAGCAAATAGGTCGATACTGTCGTCTTGCTGATCTTCAGCCGTTCCGACACTTCACGCACCGAAAGACCCTGCTCATGGGTCAGGCGCAAGATCGCTTGGATGTCCCTCACGCTCGTTCGTCTCGCTTGCTTCCGTCTCGGCATGGCCCCTCTCAACATCATCGTGAGAGGCCAAACTGCCAGAACGGCGCAGCCGAGAACCGACCGCCAAATCCGCTCCCGAAAACTGTCCGGGATTTAGCGGAATCGCTGTCCGCGAATTACTGAAATCACTGTCCGGGATTTAGCGAAAAGGGTGTCCGGGAATTACCGAAACACGCACATACGCCTTTGACCAAGGCATTTGCCGACGATTCTGCACACGAACTCGACACGGGCAGCCCCTGCCGCGACCGCTCAGCGTAGCTCGACATTGTAGGCGAACAGTCCTCAACCTTGGTCTTTCCTCTGCACATGGACCTGCTCGGTCATCTCAACCTGCGGCCCAGCGAGGCGAAGTGAGTCTGTGAATCGTCGGGCCGTCGTCCATGGCGGTTACTCAGGAGCGCTCCGGGTGGAAACTTCCGCCTCGGGGCGGTCGCCGCCTTGTGACACTTCCGCGTGCCACTTTCCTTGCGCGTCTTGATATTCGATGCCATCGGTCTGACCGGCGACTTGCTGCTCAGCGGCAGCGATCTTCGCGGCCTTGACCGCCTCATCCCGTGTTGGGAACGTCTTCCGAGAACACGGCACCAAGCTTGTACGCCCAGCCGCCATCGTGGGGTCGGAACAAGAGCTGTTCAGGGAGGCGGTCAGCCGCAGGACGGCGGTTTCCTCGACGGCTCGCCCTTGGTGATCGTGCCCGTCTTGTCGAGGATGATCGCGTCGAGTTTCTCGGCCGCCTGCAGCGCGTCTCGACCGTCAGGAAACCGATCTAACCTCGATCCGCTTTGCCGCTGCCTCCGGAGCTCTCGGGATGGCGAGGTGAAGCACACCGTCCTTCATGTTCGCCTCAATTCCGTTGATGTCGAAATCCCCGGAGAGAGTGAACTGCCGCTCGAAATCGCCGACCTCATACTCGCGATAGGCCTGGCTGCAGCCCTCGGGCGTATCCTCTTCGAGGCGGCCATAGATCGACAGCACCCGCTTCTCCAACGTGACCTCCAAACCCGCCGGGCTGACGCCGGGCAGATCCGCAACGACGACAAGGCCCGTTTCAGTTTCGTAGATGTCAACCCATGGTACGAAGACCAGCCTCTCATGGGTCCGCTCGCCCGCGTCCTGCCCGGCGGACAGCTTGCCCTCCAGCTCCGGTTGGCTAGTCGGCGTGGCCTGAGACTGCTTGTTCCCCTTCGTTCCCGCTCTCGTGGTCTCTCGCTTAGCCATGACCCGCCTCCTTGCTCGCCTTCACGTTAATGCGCTTGGGCTTGTCCTCTTCGGCCCGAGGAAGATCCAGAGTGAGTACGCCATTGACGAGATCCGCTTCAACCTTGTTCGGGTCGACCACAAACGGCAATGACACGGTCCGCACAAACCGGCCTCGACGACGCTCACGCCGGTGGTATCCCCGCCGGGCTTCCTCAGTTTCGGTTTGCCGCTCTCCGCTGAGCGTAACGGAATCTCTGTGAATCAAGATGTCCAAGTCTTCTGATCTTACCCCAGGCAGTTCGGCGGTGATGATGACGCCGTCCTGGTTTGCGAAGACATTCACCGCCGGGAATTCCAGTCGGCTCACTTCGTCTTGGAGGCGGCGTATGTTGCGGAAAGGATCTGCGCCGAATAGCATTCGTGCGATCATTGTCTCCTCCTCGGAAAGCCGCGCCGCAAGGCCCTCGGGTTCCCTCGTTGTACAGCTGGGCCATCCCCGCTCTTCACTGCCCATCGGCGGTGCGCCATAGAGCGAGGAGTACCGAGCCCGCGGCTCTCACCTTCCAGCTCTGAACTTAAGTTCAGAGTCGCCTAGGTGGTGCCGCGGGCTCGCCTATCATGTTTCACTGGCAATCTGGTTTACCTGCCTGGGTTCCCATTCGCTTGAACGGTTCTCCATGGTGTATGGCCAGTTTGTCTCCGCATGACGATGGAGAAGAATGCGCGGATGGCACTTTGTTGCTTTGATCTGAATCAATTCGAACACCTCATTGGATGGTTCCGTCCCCAATCCCCTTTTTAGTGGCGATGAGATGGGCGCGTAGCTCTGAGATTAGCGTGCTCAGGCCACGGACTCTGGGACGGGGAAGCGAACCAGCCGGCTCGTTCCGAGGCTTCGATTTTACGCCAGCCACCCTCTCATCCCGTTCTGGATCGCGGGTCTTCGAAGCTGATTATGGCTCCATCGATTTCCGAGGTCTGTCGAACGCAGATACGCTGAACACTGGAGTGGCGGCGCCGATCTATCCCTTGATCAGCGCGACGAGCGGCAACCGGACCGCTCCGGCTTGGCTCGGCGGCCTCATGTTCGATCTGCTGTTCCGCTGTCGCACGTCATGGCCTATGACGCTTCGGCGCATGCGAGGAGAGATCGACGTAAAGGTCTTCTTTAGGCGTTCAACTGTTAACCCGGCTTCTACATCCGCAGTTGCGCTACCCGGCGAGCTCTTGCGCAAATATGCTCCGCCACTCCTGCGGCTTCTCGCTCGCCAACCGTGGCTATGACCTGCGCCTCATCCAGGATTATCTCGGCCATCGCGACCCCAAACACACCGCTCATTACACTCGTGTCGCCGCCAAGCGTTTTGACGGAATGTGGGGCAGCTGATGCGGTTGCCGGTTCCAGCGGCACGCCGGCGACGTTCCTGAGCATCAATGCGGCGCGACGCAGAATGATCTGCAAATCCGCACGCGAAATGTCTGCGATGCGATCGGCAGCGCTTTCAAGCGCTTCGGCAATGGATTGGCGTGTCATCGCATTAGTCCGCTAGCCTGAGGCAGGGTCTTCTTAGGCCTTCACCCGCTTGGCTGGTGCCTTCTTGGTTGGCGCCTTCTTGTTGGTGGGCATTTTTGCACTCACCTTACGACCCAACCCACTAGCTTTTGCTAGCTCCGATCGCTGCGCTGCGTAGCTTGGTGCCACCATAGGGTAGTCCCGCGCCAACCCCCACTTGGTTCGATACTCGTCAGGCGTCATGCCAAGCAAGCCCAAGTGCCGTTTCATCGACTTGAACTTGCGCCCGTCTTCCAAGGAAATGATGTGATCGGGAAACACAGACTTTTTCGCTTGGCGGCCGCAGCCAGTCACTGCCGTAGTAGGTGGCGCGGGACGTCTTCCAGCGGCTGACAAGATCCATGCCGCCGCATTGACCGACCCGAACTTCTCAGGTTCTCGCTCGGGCTAAAGCCTTCCCGTCAGTACCAAAACAAGAAGGATGATTACTATCACGCCGATGATACCTACGCCGCCGTGTCCAAATCCGTAACCATAGCCCCCAAAGCGACCACTAAAGCCTCCGAGCAAGAATATCACTAGAATGATGAGTAGGATCACACCTATAGACATTTACCATCTCCTTTGTAGAGCGTTAGACGATTACAATCCGCATTTATATCGACATGGCGACGACCATGGACAGCCTCAACCTCGTCATCAATTAGATTTTCCCACCTTGATCCTGCGTGCGCACGTGATTCGCATCCATCACGACTTCCACAGAAGTACCACCTTTTATGATCGCCAAGTCACGTCACGTGGCATTGATCCAGGACAAATTCGAAGTCTTAGCTCGGCTTTCGGCGCCCCCAATTTCAAGCCTGCACTGGGCCTCAGTGCAGGTGCAAGGGACCCGTCCGGTCAGGTTCACCCTGGACGAATTGATACTGCGGTTTCGTGTTGATATCGATAGGCCGGGCGTGCCCGTCGGCCAGTGTCATCAACCCGCGCGGATCCCACGAATTTGCACAGTAACCTTGGGACTGCGGGCTAAGGCCGGGAACCACGCGTTCGGGAAAGGTCGGTATGCGCAGCATCGAACACAATGCCTTTTTGTTGATGATCGTTGCGATATCGCTGGCGTTCGCCTGGATTCTCTGGCCGTTCTATGGCGCGGTTCTATGGGGAACCATTATCGCAGTCCTGTTCGCTCCATTGTACCGGCGATTGTTGCGGTTGCTGAGGGGGCGTCGAAACTTTGCCGCCTTCGTTACGGTCTTTGTCATCATAGCAATTGTGATTCTGCCAATGACGATTATCGGCGCGTCATTGACCCAGGAGGCCATAGGCTTCTATGAAAAGGTCCAGTCCGGAGAGGTGGATTTCGCGCGGTTCTTTCGGCAGGTCCATGACGTCTTACCTGGATGGGCAACCGGTCTGCTGGACCGCTTTGGCCTTGCGAGCCTCGGAGCTTTGCAGGAAAAACTCTCCGCCGGCCTCTTAGCGGGCAGTCAGTACATCGCCACCCAAGCCCTCAACATTGGTCAGAGCACGTTCGACTTCATCGTGAACCTGTTCGTCATGCTCTATCTATTGTTCTTCCTTCTCCGGGACGAGGCTGCACTGTCAAAGCGTATCCGAGATGCCATTCCGTTACGCGCCGAGCAAAAGCAGGACTTCCTCAGCAAGTTCACGATCGTCATCCGTGCTACGGTCAAGGGCGACATGCTCGTGGCCCTCCTGCAAGGAACGCTCGGCGGCCTGATATTCTGGTTCCTTGGAATTGGCGCCCCGCTTCTATGGGGGGTGGTGATGGCCTTCTTTTCATTGCTGCCCGCGATAGGCGCAGGCTTGATCTGGGTTCCGGTTGCCATCTATTTGCTGGCGAGTGGAGCTGTCTGGCAGGGCGTGGTCCTGATAGCGTTCGGTTCGCTCGTCATCGGGCTCGTCGATAACTTCCTGCGTCCGATCCTGGTGGGCAAAGACACAAAGATGCCCGACTACGTTGTGCTTGTCTCCACACTGGGCGGTATCGCGACGTTCGGTCTCAACGGATTTGTTGTCGGTCCAGTCATTGCGGCCATGTTTATCGCGGCTTGGGACATATTCACGGCGTCAAGAAAACGCGTCGAGGGTGACGGCAGCTTGCGTTGAACCCGGAGAAGGGACCGCGTTCGCGGAACAGCAGTAGCCACGGCCGTGTCCTGGCAGCTAGCCCGGCAATCTCCGTCGAGTGGAACTGAGGCGTCCGGCTTAAAGACCTGCAAATTTTCCGACCGGCTATTGATCCCGGTCAAATTGCCACTCCGCTGGCTTCGATACGATTTCAGTTGCAAGGAAGTGGCGTGGCAGACGTAGAATTTTTTGCAGAAACTGGGAGCGAACATCATGGGAAGCAAGAGTGACAAAGCAGCCGGACTGGCCAATCAGGTAGTAGGGAACGTCAAGCAGGGTGTTGGCAAAGCGGTCGGAAATGAACGGCTTCAGGCTGAAGGTGTGGTCCAGGAAGCCAAGGGCAAGGTTCAGAAGGCGGTTGGCGACGTGAAGGGAGCCGCTAAAGACGCCACCAAGAAGGTGGCGGCAGCGATCAACAAGAAGTTCTGATCTCTTAGTACCGACTCAAAACTCTATGATGGATAGCAGTACCTTGCGATGCCTCTTGTGAGGATGCGGAGATTTACGACGAAGATCCATGACTGACCTCGATCCGCCATCGCTATCCCTGGCTGGGTCATGTCTTTGCCGATGGCGGCTGTGGCGACCTCGACGGCCCTGTCTCGATCCTAGATATCGGCGCCGTGGACGACCACCCCGCCCAGATGGCCGAGTGTGTCGGTGACGATGTGGCGCTTGCGGCCCTTGATCTTCTTGGCGGCGTCGAACCCGCGCGGCCCGCCGCTTTCGGTGGTCTTGACGTTCTGGCTGTCGATGACGCCGGTCGTCGGGCTTGCGTGCCGGCCTTCCAGTTCACGCGCCGCCGTGACGAGGTGGTGGCGGATCGTCTTCAGGACCCCACGGTTGCGCTAGTCGTAAAAGTAGTGCTGGACGGTCGTGAAGGGCGGGAGGTCTCTGGGCAACAGCGACCACGCGCAGCCACTCGACGCCAATACAAGATCGCGTTCACGACCTCGCGAAAGTCCGTCGTCCGATGACGTCCAACGGGTCGCGGCTTGGGCAGGAATGGCGAAATCAACGCCCATTCCCGATCGCTCAGATCACTTGAATAGCGTAGCCCTCGGCGGGCATGATTGCGCCGAGCGGTTTCGGTCCAGGGTATCGTGGCCTCCATCAAGCTTCGCAACCTGACGGAATGACGCGGCATTGGCCGATCCGGCTGGGAAGCGCATTTGGGCTGGCGCGGTGCTGTGCGCCGCACGCTGACGAACCGAAACCGGGCTCCGCCGCCAAACAAAAAACCCCGCGCCAAATGACGCGGTTCCTGGAGGTCGGTCGAACCATTACATGTAGGGCGAGATGCACTGGCGGCGCGGCCCGTTATAGGGCTGCCAACTGTTGTCCCATTCGGGGTAGGACCGATACCGGTCGTAGCAGCATCGCACCTGGCGCTGCCGCCGCCGCGATTGACGTTGTCGTTGGCGATGGCGCCGCCGACAATCGCGCCGACGATAAAGGCACCTGCGGGCAACCACCAGCCGTTGTACTAGCGATAGCTGGGGCGATTATATTTGTAGCCCTTGTGGTCGTTGTAACAACCATGGCTGTTGAGCTTGTAGAAGCCGCGATTGGCCCGACGGACGCCGCGGCGCTTTTTGCGCCCGCGGTTGTCGACTTGGACCACGTCGGCGAGGCCAACGTCCCTGCCACGCGAAGGTACGCTCCACAACCCAGCGCCGCAGCACAATCTCGAACCCTTTGGCACCTTCGAGCCTAGTCAGGCTCTCATTGCGCAAGTCCTGGACCGACAATTACTCAGTCGTCTTGCCGTCGAAGTTCTCTTTCGACGCCTCGGCAGCTGCCTTTGTGCCGTGCACTGTCCCGTCGGCGTGGTTAGGAGGCGCGTACAGCGTGTAGAGCTTCAGGGGCTCGTCCCCGGTGTTCTTGATATTGTGGCGCGCACCAGCGGGAACGATCATCGCGGTCCCCGTCTCGATCCTGCTGACGGTGCCATCGATCGAAATCTCGCCGTTGCCCTTCTCAAGACGGAAGAACTGGTCGCGATCGTTGTGGACCTCTTCGCCGATTTCCTCGCCCGGTCCCAAGGCCATGACGACCAATTGCATCTTCTTGGCCGTGTAGAGCACGCGTCGGAAATTTGTATTTTCTTCCGTCAACTCTTCGATGTCGTCGACAAAACCTTTCATTGCGAACTTCCTTCCTGGATCAACAGGCACCGCATGGCAGGCTCCAGGGCTGCTCCCGACCACTGCTCCGCATAAAACTACTCCCCGTACCGTCCGCAGCATTGATTCAAGACAAATGACCGAGAAACGTCTGGTCTTCTATAGAGGAACCCGCACCGGGTGGCGGCGCGATCTCTCAGGCTAAAGCTCGGCCGGCGGCCGAAACGGGTAGAAAATCCGGACATGGTTGATCTGCGTCAATGTGCCATCGGCTGTTCCGCAGCAGGTTTCCTTGCGTTAATTTACAATCAGATTGTGGCGCTTGAGGGCTCGATATGATCGAAAATTTGGCCAAGTGGGTCGGCTCACATTCGCCTGCCGCATCCGACAATGTCATCTTGTGGAGCGCAGCGGACTGCGAGCGTGAGCGCAAAGAACACGAACGCACGGAAATCCGTCAGCGAGAGGAGCTGGCGCGCTTGAGAGCTCTGCTCCGTCAAAAGGAAGACCTGATCGAACAGCAGGATCTCGCGAGGAAGGAGTCCGAACACAGGCTGTTGAACGATCTGCAAGTCGTCAAAAGCCTGCTTGCCCTACAAGGCCGGGCGTCAGGAAATGCTGTTGTCGTTTCGCAACTCGCCGTCGCCGCCAGTCGTGTCGTCACAATCGAGCGCATCCATCGGCGGCTCCATTCATACGACGGAGCGCAACGAATTGCGTCCAAGCGGTATCTTGATGATCTCTGCCGCGATTTCTCAACGCTGTTTTGCGAAGATCAAACTCGGCAGCAGGTAATCAGCGTGGAGGGGATCGAGGCTGAACTGCCTGCTGTCACCGGCATTTCGCTGGGATTCATTGTGAACGAGTTGATCACGAACGCGATCAAGTATGGCAACGGGCGCATCATGGTCAGTTTGGAGCCGCATACGGGTGGGGGCTATGCGCTTTCGGTGTCCAACGATGGCCAAGCTTTACAGGAAGGATTTGAACCTGCCGCCAGCAAGGGCCTGGGAATGAAGATTGTTCGATCTTTTGTCGAAAAGATCGACGGCGAATTGCGCGTCGGCTTGGGCGACAATGGGCAAGGCACGCGGTTCACCGTGCTTTTTCAATAATGGCAGGTAACCGTCGAACCGATCGCAGCGCGCGAAATCCCTGTCGACTGCCGGCAGCTCGGAAGGCCGCTCTCCTCAAAGGCTCGAAGTTGGCTGACCACAGCACGCCGGTTATCCCAACGTCGTTAGGTGTGGGGTTCTTCAGTCCAAGTGGGGTTCTTCAGTCCAACAAGAGAGCCACCATCGAGCCTTCAGTGATCTTGCCGGACATATGGCTGGATGCCTACACAACGGTCCCCACGAGCGCCCCAATGCCCGCCGTCAGGGCCATTGCCAGAGCGCCCCAGAATGTCACCCGGGCGGTCGCCTTGACGACATTCGCGCCTCCGGCGCGGGCGCCGATGGCTCCAAGCAGCGCCAGGAAGAACAGCGACGCGATCGAAACTGTCCAGACAAGCAGCCACGTCGGGGACGGAAGCACCATTGCGAGCGGCATCGCTGCGCCAACAGCGAATGTTCCCGCCGAAGTCAGCGCTGCCTGTATAGGGCGGGCGGCAGTCATTTCAGAGATGCCGAGCTCGTCGCGGGCATGAGTCCCAAGTGCATGTTTGGCCATCAACTGATCGGCCACCGTGAGGGCGAGATCGGGCTGCAGGCCGCGGTCGACATAGATCTGTGCCAGTTCTTCCCGTTCGAACGCCGGCTGGGAGACAAGTTCACGGCGTTCCCGCTCGAGGTCGGCGTTCTCGGTGTCTGACTGTGAACTGACCGAGACATATTCGCCCGCTGCCATCGACATGGCGCCGGCGACCAGTCCCGCGATGCCGGCCACCAGAACGTCCGACGTCCCTGCGGATGCGGACGCGACGCCGACAATCAGGCTCGCCGTTGACACGATCTCGTCATTGGCCCCGAGCACCGCCGCCCGCAGCCAGCCTATCCGGGACACCAGGTGTGTTTCGGCATGCAGGCGGCTCATGATTTCCTCCTGACAGCGCCGTCCAGCCGCGTCGCCGACGCAACTGTGTTGGAGATCGTTCCATATTTGCGAACGTTTCGATGGAGCAGGTCGAGCCGCTGGTCGCTCTCGTCCGTATCGACGGTCAAAACGTAGTCGATGTGGATGACCTTTGGCGGGCTTTCTTGCCTCGTCGCGTGGAGATTAATCTCAACGCCTCGCAGATCAAACTTCAGCATCGGGGCAGTCCGCTCGATGCTCTTGATCATAAAGGCGGCCACAGCCGCGAGCAGAAGTTTCAGCTGGATTGAACGCATCCCGCCGTCCTGCCAACGACGTGTCAAGCACGAGCTCGGCGTCCTTGGCCATGGCCTTGCTGCCGGACGGATCAGCCCGTCTGGCTTCGATTGCATATTCCAACATCGCGAGTCCCTGCGCAGTTGGCCGAGAAAACGATCAGATCTCCACTCGCGACCGGACGCTGAACGCGGCCGCCAGCAAGTTAGGCAGCCGCGAACTGGATGTCCCTGCCAAGCGCGGATCAGAGACCGGCAACCATCTGTTTCAGCATCTCCCGGACGTCTCCGGCAATCGACGCCAGATGCGGGTTGTCCACCGCCTGCATCGAGGCGGCGGGGTCGACCGCCGAAACCTCCACCCGGCCTTCGCCTAATTCCTGCACGATGACGTTGCAGGGCAACATCGTGCCGATCTTGTCCTCGCTCAGCAGCGCCTTGTGCGCGAATGTCGGGTTGCACGCGCCAAGGATCGTGTAGGGACGAAAATCGACGTCCAGCTTCTTCTTCAACGTCGCCCGGACATCGATTGTCGTCAGCACGCCGAAGCCCTTTTGCGCCAAGGCGTCCGTCACATGGGCAATCGCGGCATCCATGCCCATGTGAATGGTCTTGCTGAAATAGTAGCTCACGGAAAACACCTCCTGTGCTGGCTTCGAGCCCGTCTGCGCAGCCCGCGTCACATCGCGCCGCAGTCGGCTCCGATCAATTCGTCAGCCACCTTCTTTTGCTCATCGCTCAGCGCCGCATAGAGAGCTTCGGTCGCGGGCTTCATAGCCTTCATGGCCTCCAGCATTGCCTCCATTCCGGCAATGCGTGCGTCCATCAGCTCGGTAGCGGTGCCCTTCTGCATGGTCTCAAACATGCTCTCGTGCATGCCCTTCATGAGTTCGACGCGCGCCTTGACGGCGGAGGCGTAGCCGTCCCACGCTGCGGCCTGGGCATCCGTGATATCGAGCTCTCCTTTCAGGTAAGCCAGGCGGCCGTCGACCATGGCGCCCATTTTGGGCTGCCGCCGCATCATGCCGTGGCCCTGGAGACCTTCGCCCCAGCCGCCGCGGCCCATCATGCCAATTGTCGGACAGCCGCCGCCCATCATTCCCATCATCCCCCCTGGTCCGCCGGCATTCTGAGCCGACGAGGGCGAGAGTGCGGTCGCGCTCATGGCAAACGCCAAAGCGGCGCAAACGAAAAGCCGAGTCATAGCGGTATCCTTTCCCGAGGTTGAAGCAGGATTGATTGTCACCATACTCTGCTCATCGCCGGGCGATGCCTTGATATGCATCAACTCCGGTGGCGGAGAACGCATCAACTCCTTGTGCGCAGCCGATTTCGCTGGTCCCAGCGCGTCGTCACCGGGAGCGCCGTTCGGAAAACCCGGCACGGTCGGGAAATCATGCGGACTCTCTGGTCACGGGTGCCGCCCGCGCTGCAACTGCCGAACGTTTTTCGGACCGCAACTGGACGCCAGATGCGCCGAAGCCCGGATGGCGGCATCATCATCAAATCAACCGTAGCTGTCTTTGGTTGATAAAGGCCAACTCGGATGAGGTTCGGCGGCTGGCCTTTCTCAACGCGGCCTTCGAGACTGGCATCGAGAACCCGCTCGATGCCGCGATCGTGGCGGCCGGCGAAAGCGCTGGGCTGACGACCGGCAACCTCACCAAGATCGACGAGATCCCCTACGACTTCATGCGCCGCCGGCTTACGATCGTCGTTGCCGAGGGTGCCGCACCGGCTCAGCGCCTGTTCGTCACCAAGGGTGCGTTTTCGAACGTGCTCGACATCTGTTCGTCGATCGACTGCAATGGTGTCGAAGTTCCGCTGGATGCCGGTCGGCGTGCGGACCTCGACGCGATCTTCAAGGCCAAGGGGGCCGAGGGCTTTCGTGTTCTGGCCTTGGCGACAAGGAAGGTCGCCGCCAAG
>NZ_VLKT01000110.1 GCF_007830515.1 Mesorhizobium tianshanense | reverse complement strand
TCGTCGCGGGCGCCGGAACCGACGGCGATGATCTCGCCTTCCTGCGGCTTTTCCTTCGCCGTATCCGGGATGATGATCCCGCCGGCGGTCTTGGATTCGGATTCAACCCGGCGTACGACCACGCGGTCATGAAGCGGGCGGAACTTCGACTTTGCCATTTTTTATTCCTCGATGAGAATGGTGAGAACAGTTCCTCCATCCGGCGGCGCCGGACCTGGTTAGCACTCACCGATGGCGAGTGCTAACGTGGCGGTGAGATAAGCCGGCGGCTCGCGAGAGTCAAGGCGCGCGAGAGCCTAATTCAGCCGTGCCGCTCCGGAATGATGACGTTACCGGCGCCTCAGCGATTCAACTACCAGAATCGGGCACTGTTCCGCCATGCCATAGCCAGGTGGAGGTGATGCGAATGCTGTCGAACCGGCCCGCCGATCTCCTAAATACTTGACTATGTCAACTAAATGGTTGATCTTGTGCGAGCAGGAGGATGCCATGACGATTCATCATCAACCCAGCAAGGAGCGGATCGATGCGGTGCGGGCCTTCAACCGCTTCTACACCCGCCAGATCGGCCTGCTCGACGAAGGATGGCTGAAAAGCGCCTTCTCGCTGACCGAGGCTCGGGTGCTATACGAACTGGCGCATCGCGATGGCCTGACCGCCACTGACCTGGCGCGCGATCTCGGTCTCGACCCCGGCTATCTCAGCCGGCTGTTGAAGAAGTTCGAGGAGCGCGGCCTGGTCGAGCGTACAGCGACGGAAGCCGATGCGCGGCGCTCGTCGATCACGATGACGCCGGCGGGAAGAACGGCCTTCGCGCCGCTGAACCAGGGTTCCCACGATCAGGTCGCGGCCTTGCTCGACCGGCTTCCCGCTCTGGACCAGGACAGGCTGGTCAAGGCCATGCTGACGGTGCAACGCCTGCTGGACGAGACTGCGGAGCCCGAGGTCCCCTACATGCTGCGGCCTTTGCAGGTCGGCGATATCGGCTGGATCACCCATCGCCAGGGCCTGCTCTACGCGCTGGAGTATGGCTGGGACGAAACCTATGAGGCGCTGGTCGCCGAAATCCTCGGCGCCTTCGTCAAATCCTTCGATCCGAAATGGGAACGCAGCTGGATCGCCGAGCGGGAAGGGGAGGTCGTCGGCTCGGTCTTCGTAGTGCGCAAGTCGGACGCGGTGGCGAAGCTGCGCCTGCTCTATGTCGAGCCTTCGGCGCGCGGCCTTGGCATCGGCAAGCGGCTGGTCGATGAATGCGTGAGTTTTGCCCGCGCCAGGGGCTACAAGACGCTGACGCTGTGGACCAACGACATTCTTGTCTCGGCGCGCCGCATCTACGAGGCATCAGGCTTCAAGCTGGCCGACGAGGAACGCCACCACGCCTTCGGCAAGGATCTGGTCGGCCAGAACTGGAACCTGGAGCTGTAGCGCTCTTCCTGCGGTTGCCATGCAACTTGCCGGCTTCTGGCACAATGCGGCGTCTTGAATAATAAGCACGCTTATAATATATGCCGCTTATGGTTTCCGACGGCATCGACAGACTGGGCTTTTTGATCCACGACGTGCAGCGCCTGATGCGCAAGCGCTTCGAGGCGAAGGCCAGCGGGCTCGGCCTTTCCTCGGCGCAGTGGCGGCTTATGGTCCGCGTCGCCAAGGAAGAAGGCATCACGCAAGCGCGGCTCGCCGAGCTTCTCGAGATCGAACCGATCAGCGTGTCGCGCCTTGTCGACCGTATGGAGGAGGGCGGCTGGATCGAACGCCGTTCCGACGCCGCCGACCGCCGCGTCCGCATGATCTTCCCGACCGCCAAGGCGAGTGAGGCTTACGCGGAGGTCAAGAGCCTTGCTGGCGAAGTCTATGAGCAATCGCTGACCGGCGTGTCGCCTGAGGATCGCCGCGTCCTGATCAGGGCGCTGGAGGCGATGGCCGAAAACCTGGCGGACGGCGAAACGCCGTCCTGCGAGAAAATCAAGGGTGCAGAAGGCGCAGCAGCATGAACGCGGTAGCCAAGGTAGATGAGAATGCGACCAAGCTGGAGATGGAAGCTCCCGTGCAGCCGGCGGCGGCTCCGGTGGAGGTCGCTCCGCAAATAGCACCGGCGCCGCTGGCGCCGAAGAAGAAGCGCCGTGCCGGCCGTTTTCTTTTGATGTTCGCACTGCCCGCAGCGCTGATCGCCGGCGGCAGCTATGTCTGGGTGACCGGCGGCCGCTATCAGGAAACCGAGAACGCCAATCTGCAGCAGGCCAAGGTGTCGATCGCCGCCGATACGGCGGGCCGCATCGTTCAGGTCGACATTTTCGACAACCAGTCTGTCAAGCAGGGCGACGTGCTGTTCGCCATCGATCCCGAGCCCTACCGGATCGCGCTGGCCCAGGCCGACGCGGCTGTGGCCGGCGCGCGCCTCAATGTCGAGCAGCTGCGTGCGGCCTACAGCCAGGCGGTGGCGCAGGAGAAGTCCGACGCCAGCCAGGTCGACTACGCGCAGTCGCAATACGACCGGGCCGCCGACCTTGCCCGCAAGGGCATCAATGCCAAGTCGTCGCTGGACGAGGCCAGGAACGATCTCGACAAGGCCAGGCAGCAACTGGCCGTGGCCCAGCAGGGCATCCTCAGCGCCAAATCGGCCCTCGGCGGCAATCCCGATATCGAGACCGACGAGCATCCGACCGTGATGGCGGCACTCGCCGCGCGCGACAAAGCTGCCTACGATCTGGCGCAGACCAAGGTCAGGGCGCCCGCCGACGGCATCATCAGCCAGGCTGCCTCGTTCAAGGTCGGCCAGTATGTCGGCTCGGGTACGCCGCTGTTCTCGCTGGTCGAGACCGGCGACACCTGGATCGATGCCAATTTCAAGGAAACCCAGCTCACCAACATGAAGCCGGGCCAGAAGGCCGAAATCGTGGTCGACACCTATCCGGGCAAGACCTTCGAAGCCACGATCAAGGCTATCGGCGCCGGCACGGGGGCCGAGTTCTCGCTGCTGCCCGCCCAGAACGCTACCGGCAACTGGGTCAAGGTCACGCAGCGCATTCCGGTGCGCCTGGAACTGGCCGATGCCGACGCCAGGATGGCGCTGCGCACCGGCATGAGCGCGACAGTCACGGTGGACACCGGCGTTTCCCGCGGGCTTCCCAGTATCTTCGGCCACGCCACGGCGGGTGAGGCGCAATAGGACGTCGGAAGTAGAATTCTCGCCTCACAGCGAGAGCAAATGCACGAGAGGAGATGACAGGATTGGTCCGGTGGGACGTGCGGTGAGGGTTGGGGTTCGGACCGGGCTGCGTTGCGGCCTGACCGAAGCCTGAACAACGCGACGCAGCCCCTTCGGTCCTCAGGTTTCCGGGCGGCAGGCGTCCGTCTTATCGAGACGCTCGGTCGATGTAACCCCCACATCGATAGTCGCGTCCCACCGCGATGAGGGTCTCTCCATACGGAAGGCCTCGCCGCCCGGAAACCTTGCGCATCGGCCCGAAAATCGGAATCGATTTTCAGAAAGCACGATGCGCGGACTCAAAGTACTAGAGCGTACTTTGTGCGTCCAAATGGACGCACGTCGCTCTTGTGTACACGTTTTTGTTACCTGTCGGAAGTTCCGCATCATGAGCACGCCAGAACCCTTTCGCGAAGTGCCGCGTCGCGGCCTGATCACCGTCGCGCTCATGCTGGCGACGATCATGCAGGCGCTCGATACGACGATTGCCAACGTCGCGCTGCCGACCATGACCGGCGATCTCGGCGCCTCCCCCGACAACATCAACTGGGTGCTGACGTCCTACATCGTGGCCGCGGCCATCATGACGCCGGTCACCGGCTGGCTTGCCGACCGCCTTGGCCGCAAGGAACTGTTCCTGACGGCAGTGGTTGGCTTCACCGTCTTCTCCATGCTGTGCGGCCTGGCATGGAGCCTTGAAACCATGGTGCTGTTCCGCCTCATGCAAGGCGTGTTCGGCGCGGCGATCGTGCCGCTGTCGCAGACCTTCCTGCTCGACATCAACCCCAGGGAGCGTCACGGCCAGGCGATGGCCATCTGGGGCGCCGGCATAATGCTGGGACCGATCCTCGGCCCGACTTTGGGTGGCTGGCTGACCGAGAATTTCAACTGGCGCTGGGTCTTCTTCATCAACCTGCCGGTCGGCATCATCGCCTTCCTCGGCTTGGCCGCATATCTTCCCGGCATCGCCAGGCGGGTGCGGAGCTTCGATTTTTTCGGCTTCGCCATGTTATCGCTCGGCGTCGGCGCGCTTCAGCTGCTGCTCGATCGCGGCGGCGAGGTCGACTGGTTCTCCTCGGCCGAGATCTGGATCGAGCTAGGTCTTTCGATAACCGGCTTCTGGGTGTTCATCATTCACACGATGACGGCGGAGCATCCCTTCATCGACCCGAAGATCTTCCTCGACCGCAATTTCGTGACCGGGCTGGCCTTCATCTTCGTCATGGGCGTGCTCATCCTTGCCAGCATGTCGCTGCTGCCGCCAATGCTGTCCACCATCTTCGGCTACCCGACCGTCACCATCGGTGTCGTCATAGGGCCACGCGGTGTCGGCACGATGATTTCGATGCTCCTGGTCGGCCGCGTCATGCACAGGGTCGATGCCCGGATCCTCGTCGTTATCGGCTTCCTCCTGACCGCGCAATCGCTCCATACGATGTCCGGCTTCTCGCCGCAGATGGACGATTGGCTGATCATCAGCTCCGGCGTCATCCAGGGGCTGGGCATGGGAATGGTGTTCGTGCCGCTGTCGACCGTGGCCTTCGCCACGCTCGACGCACGCTTCCGCACCGATGCCACGGCGCTGTTTTCCCTGGTGCGCAATCTTGGCTCGTCGATCGGCGTGTCGGTGGTGACGGTTCTGCTGGTACGCAACACGCAGGTCAATCATGCCGAACTCTCGGCCTACATCAATCCGTTCAATCCCAACCTGCGGGCGGTGTCGCCGGCAGCGGCGGGCGGTGATCCGACGGCGCTTTCCCAGGTGGATGGCATGGTCAATATCCAGGCGATGATGATTTCCTACGTCAATGACTTCAAGCTGCTGATGATGATGACGCTGCTTGCCATCCCGTTTGTTTTCCTGCTGCGCAAGCCAAGGGCCGGACCGACCGCCGGTCCCGCCGCGCATATGGACTGATGTTCGATCCGGGCCCGAACTCAAGCCGTGGCCCTTGAGAAATCCACGCCCGGTGGCCTCCTGCATCGAGCCGGTTCACCGACCATTAGTATATCCGGACCACAATGCACCCGTTTAGCTTGCAGGCGAGCTTTCTGTGCCTCGCCCTAAGCGCCGAGCCGGAGGATTTCCGTTTGGTCACGAAATCATCGAGGCAAGCCGCCGAAGCGCCCGAATCGACCAATCTGGCCGCGCTGGCGAAACTGACGACCGCCTCGTACGAAATTCTCGAGCGCGAGCTTCGGGCTGCGATTGCAGCACTCGAGGACCAGGCGCTGCGGTTCGAGACGGCGATCGACAACATCTCGCAAGGCATCTGCTTTTTCGACGCCGATGAACGGCTCATCCTGTGCAACCGCCGCTATGCGGAGATTTACCGCATTGCGCCCGAACAACTGCAGCCGGGTCTGACGCTGGGCGAAATCGTCGAACGCCGCGTCGCTGCCGGGACATCCGCGATGGCTGCCGATGCCTATCTCGCATTGGCCCGGGCGGTCAATTCGGGAGCGGCCTCGAGAAACTGGACCGCCAATCTCATCGACGGCCGGACAATTCAGATCTGCCACCGGCCGATGCCCGACGGCAGTTGGATCGCCACACATGAGGACATTACGGAACTCGCCGCCAATCGCCTGATCGTCGACGAGCGCATGTCGCTGCAAACGCTGATCGACTGGGTACCCGACTACATGTGGGTCAAGGACACCGAAAGCCGCTTCGTCGTGGCCAACAGGGCCATTGCGTCCGACAATGGCCGGGACAAGACGAGCGACATGATCGGTTTGACCGATTTTGACCTTCATGCCCCGGACCTCGCGCAGAAATTCCGCGCCATCGAGCAGGACGTGCTGCGCAGCGGACAGCCGATGATCGACGAGGAAGAGTTTGTGGTCGATGCGTCAGGCGCCGGCAAATGGTTCTCGTCGACGAAGGTGCCGTTGCGCAATGTTCAAAGTGACATCTTCGGTCTGGTAGGCATCGCCCGCGACATCACTGCCCGCAAGCAGGCGGACGTCCTTCGGGACGGGCAGGCGCATATACTGGAAATGATCGCGACGAGCGCTCCGCTCGAAGACGTGCTCGACCGCCTCATGCGCCTCGTCGAATCCCAGTTGACGGGGATATTGGGGTCCGTCCTGTTGCTCGACAAGGATGGCAGCCATTTGCGGCACGGCGCCGCGCCGGGTTTGGCGAAAGACTATACGAACGCCATCGACGGGGTTGCCATCGGTCCCAAGGTGGGATCCTGCGGAACCGCCGCCTACCGGCGCGAGCCGGTGATCGTCGCAGACGTCATGCAGGATCCGCATTGGGAGGATTACCGCGAACTGGCGGCGGCCCATGGCTATCGTTCGTGCTGGTCGACGCCGATCCTGTCGCATCAGGGCGCCGTGCTGGGCGTCTTTGCGATGTATTCGACGACGGTGCGCGAACCGACCGAGGCCGAGACCCGGCTCATCGATTTCACGACGCGCATCGCCGGGATCGCCATCGAGCGCAAGCTGGCCGAGGATCGGATCCACTTCATGGCCAACCATGATGTGCTGACCGGACTCCCAAATCGCGCCTTGCTCGAGGACCGGCTTTCGCAGGCGATCCTGTACGCGCAGCGATACGATCGTTGGGTGACGGTGGTGTTCATCGATCTGGACAATTTCAAGCTCGTCAACGACACGCTTGGCCATAATGCCGGTGACGAGCTGCTGAAGACCGTTGCCGCCCGCATGGTCGAGTGCGTAAGGGCGACTGATACCGTCGTGCGGCTTGGCGGCGACGAATTCGTCATCGTCCTGTTCGACCAGCCGACGAACGTCGATCGCATCGCCGAGACCCTGCAAAAAATCCGTATGGCGATTGCGGAGCCGGTTCAGCTCGGAGCGCATCGGCTGCGGGCGACGGCCAGTATCGGCATTGCAAGCTACCCCAAGGATGGGGCGAACCCGGACGCGCTGCTGGCCAATGCCGATGCAGCCATGTACCGCGCGAAGGAGTTCGGTCGCGACAATTTCCAGTTCTATGCTCCCGAATTCAACACCACGGCGCATGAAAAATTCGTGCTTCAGGAGGAATTGCGAAACGCCCTGGCCCGTTCCGAATTCACCCTTGTCTATCAGCCGCAAGTCGATCTTCGGTCGGGACAGGTCTTCGCGGTCGAAGCGTTGGTGCGCTGGAATCATCCGACGCGGGGCACGATACCGCCGACCGCCTTCATTCCGGCGGCCGAGGAGACAGGCCTGATCGTACCGATCGGCGACTGGGTTCTGCACGAAGCCTGCCGGCAGAACAAGGACTGGCAGGACGCGGGTCTGCCGCCGATGACTATCTGCGTCAATGTGTCGGCCCGGCAATTCAGGGAAAGGAACCTGATCGGCCGCGTCGTCAACGCGCTCGCGGACAGCGGTCTGGAGGCCGGGTATCTCGAGCTGGAGGTGACCGAAAGCCTCATCATGCAGGATATCGACCTGGCGGTCGCGACCATGAACGAACTGCAAAGCCTGGGCGTTCAGATATCGATCGACGATTTCGGAACGGGCTATTCCAGCCTCAGTGCGCTCAAGACCTTTCCGGTCGCGCGGCTGAAGATCGACAAGTCCTTCATCAACGATCTCGTCGCCGACGAGAACGATCAGGCTGTCGCCAGCGCCGTGATTTCATTGGGTCAAAAGCTCAATCTGAGGGTCATTGCCGAGGGCGTCGAAACAGAGGATCAGGTGGCCTTCCTGCGCAGGAATAACTGCGATGAAATGCAGGGCTATCATTTCAGCAAACCGGTTTCGGCCAGCGACATCGGGGAATTGCTCGGTCGCAAGGACTGACGGCCTGATGATCCGCAACCGATGGGCGCGCCGCACATATGACGGCTGCGGATTGGGCCGGCGTGCCGGTCCCTGTTTGCCCGACCCCTATCTGCCCAGAACCAGGCTCCAGTAGCGCAGCGAGCTGTCGCGGCCGTCGCGGACATAGGCCAGGCCAAAGCGCGTGAAGCGCGGGTCGAGCATGTTGCGGCGATGGCCGGCCGAATGCATCCAGATATCGAACAGTTTAGGCTCGTCGAAGCGGCCCGCGGCGATGTTTTCGGCGGCGGCACCGGCGATGCCGTTGCCCCGGACGCGCGAGGCAAATCCCTTGCCCCAGCCGGTGGTGTGGGTCATGCGGCCGCCGCGCGCCATATAGCCGGCCTGCTGCAGGGCTGCCTGCTCGAGCCGGGGATCGGGGACAAGCGGTCCAAGACCGGCGGAAGTGCGGATGCCCGCCAGCCTGCCGGCGGCCGAGGCCGAGACACCGGCGCCTTCGCCGGTGGGCAGTACTGTGGCGCAGCCAGCGAGCCCGGCCAGTGCGGCAAGGCCGGCAGCCCTAAGCAGCGCTCGCCTGTTAAGGCTTGATCGGACTTCGTCATTTTCGATTTTCGCAACGGTCATGCCCGCCTGACATAGCGGGGATCATGGCTTTTGCCGGGCAGGCGCTCAAAAATCTCGGGCACTGCGGTCCGTCTTCCCGGTGGTGAAATCCGACGCGTGGTACCGGGACGGAATACCAGTTTGACTCATCGGAGACCTTTAATTCTCCTCTTTGCGAATGGCAGCAATGCGCCGCTTCGGGCGCCATCAACGGACATTGATCGATGAAATCCACGGGCATTGCCCTCACAGGCAAAAGACGAGCCTATGTCCTGACCAGAGCAAGCCGGCGATCCAAACGATGCGCTCTTTAGTCGGGAAGGCCAGCCTTGCGGTAGCCTTCAACGAAGCGCAGGAGCACTGGAAGCCGCCTGCTCCAAGAACTCGGCGCGTTTGGGCGGAAAAAACTTAGCGACTTGACGAAGTTTTCGCTTGTGCCACCGGCAAATTGGGCGATAGTTAGCGACATGGCTAAGCATGATCCTGATCTCTCGCTGCTCTTCCACGCGCTCGCTGATCCGACCCGCCGGTCGATCCTGACCCGGCTCGCCGAAACACCTGCGCGGGTAACGGATCTGGCTGGGCCCACGGGACTACGGCTGCCCACGGTGATGCGGCACCTTTCCGTGCTGGAGGAGGCAGGGTTGATCACCACGTCCAAGGACGGGCGGATACGCACCTGCGCCATCGTACCCGAGGCTCTGGATCCGGTGCGGACATGGCTCGATGAACAGCGGGCCATCTGGGAGGCTCGGCTCGACCGGTTGGATGCATTTGTGATGAAAGTGATGAAGGAAAGCGAAGAATGACACAGAACCTCGCTACAGACAGTGCGGCCCGTGCGGTGCCTGAGGATAGGAAGGGCCGCTTTGCGACGCTCACCTTCGAACGGGACGTGGCCGCGCCATTGGCCGTGCTGTGGGAGGCATGGACGGCCCCGGCCGCGCGGGCGATCTGGGCTGCGCCATCGCCCTCGGTCACCGTGGAAATCCTGGAAACCGACATCAGGGTCGGTGGCCGCGAGACCTCGCTCTGCAAGGTAGAAGGCCAGCCTGATATCCGCTGCGAGAATGGCTGGCTTGCGCTGCGCCCAGCGGTGTGCAGCGTGAACTACGAGGTGATCTCGTCCGAAGGCGCGACGCAATCAGCAGCGCTGGTGACAGCCGAATTCGAAGGTGCTGACGAGCGCAGCCGGCTGGTCGTGACGGTGCAGCTTTCCTCGCTGGCGGAGGACATGGAGGCAGGCTATCGGGAAGGCTTCGGCGCTGGTCTGGACAACCTCGCGGGCGCGGCTGAACGAACCATGGTGCTGCAGCGGGTGATTCAGGCGCCGCGATCCATCGTGTGGGGCGCCTGGATGAACTCTGAAACGCTGCCACAATGGTGGGGGCCGGAAGGCTACTCCTGTCGCACGAAAAGGATCGATCTGCGCACGGGCGGCGAATGGGTATTCGACATGATCGCGCCTGATGGCACGATCTTCCCGAACCACCATCTTTATATCGAGGTCCGGCCCGAGGAGAGGATCGGCTATACGCTGCTTTGGGGCGAGAACGGGCCGAAACATGCCGACGCCTGGGCCTCGTTCGAGGATCAGGTCGGGGCAACGAAGGTAACGCTGGGCATGGTATTCAGCACGGCTGCCGAGTTCCAGCAGGCGAAGGGCTTCGGTGCCGTGGAACTGGGACTGCAAACTCTGGGCAAACTGGAACGCTTCGTCGCATCCCGCTGAAATGCTGCGACTTCCCGTCGGCTCTAATTAGGGCTTGTGGACGAGGTCCTCATCCATGTCGCGCCCGTCCTCATCGGCGACGGCATCCGCCTCTTCAATCAGAAGGGCATGGAGCCGGTCAGGCTGGAGAAGACCGCAGTCTCGGAAGCGGGGCAGATCACCAACATGCGCTTCCGCTTCGCGGGATAGGGCCGAGAATTCACAAAGGGATACACAAGGAGGAGGGTTCTATGAGAAAACTGATCATATGGGACATGGTGACCGTCGACGGCTTCTTCGAAGGTCCGGACAGGGACATCAGCTGGTTCGTCTTCGAAGAAGAACTCGAGAACTACATTCGTGAGACCCAGGAAAAGGCCGACACGCTGATCTTCGGCCGCGTGACCTACGAGCTCATGGCAGCCTATTGGCCGTCCGAGCAAGGCTGGATCGCGGACTTCATGAACAAGATCGAGAAGGTGGTCTTCTCGCGCACGCTGAAAAGCGCCGACTGGAACAACACGAAGCTCTTCAACGGCAATGTCGCGGAAGAAGTCTCCAAGCTGAAGACCAGGGACGGCGAAAACATCTTCGTGTTCGGCAGCGCCGACCTCACGGCGACCCTGATGGAGCACGGCCTGATCGACGAGTATCACCTCGGGATCAACCCCGTCATTCTCGGGAGAGGCACGCCGCTCTTCAAGGGCGGCCCGAACCGGATACCCCTGAAGCATCTGGAGACGAGGACGCTCAAGTCAGGTGTTGTCATCCTCCATTACGCGCCGGAGAGCAGCCAATGACGATCGATCCGCTCTTTCCCGTCGACTAAAGGCGCGTCGCGTTTGAATGGATTCTAGCGACGCGCTTTTAGTTCTTGTTTTTATGCATGTCGTTATCGCAAAACCGCTGCACACTTTCGCGCGACATGCATTTAGGCTTGTCGAAATGGGAGGGCCTGGGGAAGCGGCGCACTCCGGACGATCGGCGGCCAAGGGGCGTAGCAGCCATCACCTTAAATCCGTGAATGACCGCTTATGGATCTGGCGCGGCCAGCTCGGAAGAGCCGAACTAAGGTCGGAAGCTGTCGTCGCGCGACTCTGAGGCGTGAACGGCAGCTATGCTCTACCTTATTCCTGAAACCCGCCAGTCCGCTTCCGTGAAGAGTTTCGGGCGCCGGCAGGCGTACGAAAGTCCCCGAGGAAGGAACCCGCGGGCCACAGGCGATGGCTATGGGGATTTCGGATTTCGGCAGATGTCGGCGATTGCGCGACCGCCGTCGGGAAGCTCTGGGGTGAATGCGGACAGACCGCTTCGTTGCGCCTCCGCGCGGTGTTGTCGGGACGGTGGGCAGCTGGGCGCGGCCCTGTCGGCGCCGATGATCACCATGGACGCGCGTGGGTTCGCCGCCGGAGGCTGAGTGCCTGCAGCTGAAGGCGGAACCATTCCATGCCGGG
>NZ_VLKT01000109.1 GCF_007830515.1 Mesorhizobium tianshanense | reverse complement strand
CTTTGCATCGACCGCGTAGACGACCCTGTACCCGGCATACGAACGAACGAGCATGGACAGAAAGGACGACTGCCTTGCACTCACCCCCTTGACGGCCGAGCGATTAGACGACCCGCTTCTTTGGGAATCCTACGATTCTCTCAAAATAGGAAACGCTCTAGTGCCTCCGCAAGAAGACATCACAGCTTGGATCTAGGGAGGATGCTGAGCGGAGTACAGGGCTTCTTCATACCTCTCGTGCTCCCGCTATTACCATGCTCCCTCCGCGTCCATGCGCAATCCTCTTATGTCCGACTAGAGCACGTCCTGCGATCAATGAATCGATTGTGATGTGACGTTGGGCTGCGCGGGTGATTCAACATCCCCTTTGATGAGGTGGATGATGGGAAGAGCACTGAGCGACGATCTTCGATCCCGGGTCTTGAAGGCTTCGGACGCGGGCATGTCGGCCCGGCAGGCGGCGGCGCGGTTCGGCGTCGGCATATCGAGTGCGATCCGGTGGATCGCACGGGCGAAGATCGGCGAGCGGACGCGCCGCGCCCGCAAGGCCGCCGACGCGCGTCCAGCCTTGATGCACACGAAGCCTTCATCGTCGGGCTGATCGATGAGCGAGGCCCGCGGTAATTTACCCCGGCTGCGGGCATGCTTCCTTTGTCCAGCGGAATTCCGTGCCGTCGCTCCACAGGGTCGCAGCAGCTTCATCGAGCATTAGCTGATGCCTCCGCCAATTCGGAAAGTAGCCATGGCTGGACGTCTCGGAATGTCATCCAATGCCGCCGCGTATGGAAGGATTGCTCCAAATCGATGGTAGCCACGAGAAAATCCTCCTCATCAAACTTCGCTTCGGCGACGATCTGCCCGAAAGGATTGACGATCTTGCTTCCGCCGAAGAAGGAGAAGTCTTTCTGCTTACCGACGGTGTTGCAATAGGCTGTCCACATTACATTCTCCGACGCGCGCTGGCGTAAGGTATTAGCCCAACCCTCACAATCGCCGGATGGGCCAGCCGAGATCACCAAATTCAGAACTGCGCCGCGCATTGCATAGAGGCGCGTCAGCTCAGGGAAGCTGGCATCATAGCAAATCTGGAGGGCCACCTTGCCGAAGCGGGTGTCGAACACAGGTGCGCTGCGGCCTGGGGCGAAGTAGACACCTTCAATATAGGGATGGAAGGTACCCAGATGTATCTTGTCGTACCATCCGATTACGCCTTCCGGCCCCAGGAAACAAAGAGAATTATAGCATAGGTCTGGGAACCCTTCCGATCTGCGCCCCATGCCCATGACGATGTGGAGATTGTGCTTCTTCGCGACCTCACCCAATCGGTCCGTTGAAGG
This sequence comes from Mesorhizobium tianshanense, assembly GCF_007830515.1. Lineage (GTDB taxonomy): Bacteria > Pseudomonadota > Alphaproteobacteria > Rhizobiales > Rhizobiaceae > Mesorhizobium > Mesorhizobium tianshanense. The sequence continues at coordinate 11,358 of NZ_VLKT01000109.1, read as the reverse complement.
ACCGGGTATAGTCTCCGCCAGTTCGGCGAAAAGCTCGTCGGCGCGATAGCCTTGGAGATGGAGCTCTGGCAGCATCAGGATGTCGGCACCGGCCGCCTTAGCCTTGTCAGCTGCCTCGATAGCGCGTGTCAAGTTCGTCTCTGTATTGCCGACCTCGGGAGCCAGTTGCGCGAGGGCTATTGTCAGTTTGCTTTTCATATCATGACCTTGCCTGCTTGAGACTCAGCAATTTGGGATTGACTGGAAAGGAGATGGCAGGCGGCCCAGCCGCCGCCAGCGGTGCGGTGATAAGGTGGAGGAAAAGTCTCGCAGATCGAGCCCATTTTCACTGGGCAGCGTGTATGAAACGCGCAACCGCGTGGCGGCGATATGGGATCAGGCGCCTCACCGCGCAATAGGATGCGTCTTTCCGCGCGGGCACCGAATCGGCCCGGGACTGCCGAGATCAATGCTTTGGTGTAGGGATGGCTCGGCTGGCGCATTACTGAGGCGGTCGGCCCCTGCTCGACGAGGCGGCCCAGATACATAACGCCGACCCGCTGGCAAAAGTAGCTGACAACAGAAATATCATGAGAAATCAACACGAAGCCGAGTCCCAGCTCCTTGCGCAGTGATCGCAGGAGGTTCAGGATCTGAGCTTGGATGGATACGTCGAGCGCGGAAACTGGCTCATCGGCGACGATCAGACGTGGTGACAATGCGATCGCGCGGGCGATGCCGATGCGTTGGCGCTGACCGCCCGAAAGCTGATTGGAATATCGGTCGATATGGGCTTCGCCGAGCCCAACCCGCGCCAGGATTTCGAGGATTCTGACGCGATCGCTCGGCAACCCGTATGTGATGAGCGGCTCGCGCACGATCTGCTCTACCGTGAGGTAGGGGTTGAGCGACGATTTCGTGTCTTGAAAGACCATCTGCACTTCGCGCCGTAGCGGCCGCAGCGCAGCTTCAGACAAATGAGTTATATCCAGCCCATCGATGAGAATCCGCCCCGCTGTCGGTCGCAGCAGCCGCATGACCGAAGCTGCTATGGTCGATTTCCCACTGCCGCTCTCGCCGACAATGCCGAAGGCTTCGCCGGAAGCGACCTCAAACGAGACGCCATCGACTGCCTTCACCTGGCCCATCCGGCGCCGCGACGCGAGTAGGCCGCGCCGAGTGGCAAAGTGCACGTGCAGGTTCTCCACCTTCAGAAGAGGCTCGTCGCTCACGGCAATACCCCGTCGGTAAGAGAAGGCGTCACGAGCCCGGGAAGAGTGAGCTCGGCGGCGCGAAAGCACAGCGCATCTTGAACGACGCCGAACGTCTGCCGCGGCGGTGACTGCTCGGTGCATCGAGCCTGCGCATAACCGCACCGATCGGCAAAGCGGCAGAGAGCCTTGGGATCGATGACGGTGGGAACCGTTCCTTCGATTGTATCAAGCGGCGCGTCGCCATCCCTCGCGGCCGGCATACACCCGAGAAGCGCGCTGGTATAGGGATGGCGAGGCCGGTCGAACAGCTGTCCGGCGGTCGCGTGCTCGACGACCTGGCCGGCATACATCACGTAGACCCGCTGACACAAATCGGCGACGATGCCGAAATCGTGCGAGATTAGAAGCAGTGATATACCATCGTCCCGGACCAAACGGCGGAGCAATTCCAATATCTGCGCCTGGATGGTGGTGTCGAGCGCGGTGGTCGGTTCGTCGGCGATCACGAGACTGGGCCCGCAAGCGATAGCCATGGCGATCAGGATCCGCTGGCGCATGCCTCCGGACAGCTCAAACGGGTAGGCTGCAGCGACCCGTTCGGGTCCGGCGATCCCGACGTGGTCAAGCAGCTCGAGAATGCGGCCGCGGATCGAGCGATCGGAAAGATTCGTATGCCGCCGGATCACGTCGCGAATCTGTGTCCCGACGGGAAACACTGGATTGAGCGCTGTTAACGGCTCCTGAAACACCATAGACATGGCGCTCCCCCGCATCCGGCCACGCTCTTCGGCAGCCAGCGCTTGAAGGTCTTGGCCCCGGAAGCGGATGACACCCCTGGAAATCACGGCAGGAGCCGACAGCAGCCCCATGATCGCGTAAGCGGTCAGAGTCTTGCCCGAACCGCTCTCGCCAACGACGCCGACGATCTCGCCGGCCCCGACCGTGAGATCGACGCCGTCCACTGCCAGCAGGTCGCCCCGGCGCGTCGGGATGCGCACCTGCAGGTCGCGGACCTCGAGCAGAGGATCAGTGGCCGCGCTGATAGGGATCAATCGCATCTCGCACCCCGTCGGCCAACACCAGAAAGCAAAGCACGATCAGCATGATCGTCACACCGCCGGAAATCGAAATCCAAGGCGCTTGGATCATATAGTCGCGGCCTTCCGCGACGATATTGCCAAAAGACGCGGCCGGCGGCGGAACGCCGAGCCCGACGAAGCTTAGGCTTGCTTCCCCTAGCACCGCGAAGGCGAAGGTGAGCGCGCCCTGCACCACGATGCCTCCGAGCACATTCGGCATGATGTGCCGCGCCGCGATTACCGGCGGGCGGACACCAATCAGCTTGGCAGCGGCAACATAAGCTTCGGTTCGGACGGTGATCACCCGACTTCGGACCATCCGCACGAAAATTGGCGTCAATGCGACGGTCAACGCGATGATCGTGCTGTCGAGCCCTGAGCCGAGCACTGCGATCAATCCCAAGGCCAGGACCAAGTCTGGAAACGCCATCATCACGTCGGCCGCACGCATCGTGACGGTGTCGGCAATGCCGCGAAGATAACCGGCAACAATACCCAGCGCCGTGCCAATCAGCCCGGACAGCAGCGTGACAGAAAGGCCCACAATCAACGAATTGCGCGCACCGAAGATGAGGCGGCTCGCGAGATCACGTCCGAACTCGTCGGTGCCGAGCCAGAATCGGTGGGACGGCGGATCGAGCGTGACTCGTAGATTTTGCACATTTGGATCGTGTGGCGCGATGAGCGGTGCGAAAATGGCGATCAGGATGAACACGGCAAGACCTACCGTGGCCGCCAGCAGTACTCGGTTGCTGCGAAGATTCCTGAGAAATTCCCCAAGCACGCCGGCTACTCCCTTGCGGTCCTGGGGTCGATCGCCGCGCACAGCAAGTCGACGCACAGATTGGCAAACGCGAACACAAAAACAACCGTTAGCATGGTTCCCTGCACCACCGGATAGTCACGCGATAACACGGCGTTGACCATAAGCCGACCGATACCGGGGATGGCGAACAGGTTCTCGATGACGATTGCGCCGCTCATTAAGTAGCCGATCTGAATACCGATCACCGTGACGGTCGGAATCAGCGCGTTGCGCATGGCGTATTTCCATAACACCAGCCGCTCGGCCAAGCCGCCGGCGCGCGCCGTGCGGATGTAATCCTGATTAAGCACGTCGACCAGGCTGTTCCGTGTGGTCTCCATGATCATCGCCGCATAGCCCGATCCAAGCGCGACGGCCGGTAAGACCATGTGGGAGAAATGCTGACCCAGATCATCGAGCGGCGATACATAGCCGAACACCGGCAGCCAACCGAGCCGCACACTGAAGAGCAGCATTAGCATCAGACCGAACCAAAAGCTCGGCATGGCAAGCCCGATCAACACGACCAGGCGGCCGACATGATCGCCTATCGTATTGCGGCGTGTCGCGGACATGACACTGATCGGCAGCGCAATCAGCACCGCGAGGATCAACGCGTAGAGACTGAGCAACAAGGTGGTCGTTACCCGCTCGCCGAGAAGCTCAAGCACACTCTTGCTCAGCAGGATGGAGTGACCGAGATTGCCAGTCAGCGCGCGCCCCACCCAAATCAAGTATTGCTGCCATAAAGGATCATTAAGACCGAGCTCTCGGCGCAAGGTTTCGACGGCCTCGGGAGTCCCCTGGGGGCCTAGCATCGCACGCGCCGGATCGCCGGGGATCACATGGATGACAAGAAAAATGACGACCGTGGAGCCGAACAGAATGAACAGCATCCACCCGAGGCGCTTCGCTAAATAGAGCACTCCCATGTCGCGTCACCACATCGTGGGTCGGGTGCCGCGCGCCCGCCGCCGTTTCAAGACAGCCAGCATTCGTCGAACGTGCCTGCCGACTCGTCACGGAAGCGGTATCCATGAACGTTCGCCCGCATGCCTTCGACCAAGTCAGGATACACGAGGAAGGCTACGCAGCATTCCTCCATAAGCATCCGATTGGCCTTGTTGTAGAGGTCGACGCGCTTTTCCACGTCGTTCTCCGTGCGCGCATCTTTGAGCAGTTTGTCGACTTCGGGATTGGTGTAGTTATTGATATTGTAGACTTCGCCCGTCACGAATTGCTTGTACATGAGTTCGTCGGGATCAGCGCCACCGCCGGTCATCGACGAATTGCCAAACCAATATTCCTTGGTGCCGTAGAAGTATTGGGCGAAGGTGTTGAAATCGGGTTTCTCGATACGCAGCTTGACGCCGAGTGCGCTGATCTGGTCGGCGATCGCATCGCCAATTTGGCCCCAGGGGCGCTCCGTGAAGGTGTCAAAGCGTAGCTCACTCTGGAAGGGGAAGTCCGCTTCCTTCAGAAGCGCTTTGGCACGATCGGGATCGTATGTCTGGAACGGTATGTCGCCGTTGTCTCTGAAGTAGGGGGAGAAGCCGGAGGAGAGTGCGCCCTGTGCCGCTTTTGCATAGCCACGATATACGCCCTTTGCCATGGCTTCTCGGTCGAGCGCCATGGAAAACGCTTGGCGGACGCGCTTGTCGGTGAAAGGCGCTCGCATGACGTTGAAGGCCAGAAAATCCCAGATCGTCGAGGGCGCCGAAAGTACTTGAAGGTCCGGATTGTACTTCATCTGCTCGGCGAAGGACGGGCTGGTCTGGATCATGTAGTCCAGGCTGCCGGTCTGCAGTGCCGCGAACTGCGTCGACTGCTCGGGCATGATCCGAATCTCGATACCGTCAAGCCAAGCTGGGGTTCCGAAATACTTGTCGAAGCGCTCCAGTATCACTTTGTCGCCCCGCGTGTACGAGACGAATTTGAATGGACCCGTGCCGATGGATCTCTTCAATGGATCCTGTCCCATCTGTTCCGTGATCGCCTTTGGCGACATTATCCCGAAATAGGACCGGCGCATGTAGCCGAGCAGCGGCGCGAACGGGTGATCAAGGTGGAGCTTCACCGTGTACTTGTCGACCACGTCGATGGTCTTGATCACGGCGAAGTCGGCTCGCTTCGGCGACGCGGTCTCAGGATTGATGATCCGCTCAAGATTGAACTTCACGGCGTCAGCGTCAAACTCGGTGCCGTCGTGGAACAGCACGCCTTTGCGCAGCTTGAAGATGTAAGTCAACGCGTCTGGCTGTTCCCAGGACTCGGCCAGATCAGGCTCGATCTCACGCCGCTCATTCACATTGACCAAGCCGTTATAGGCGAGATAGCCGATGCGCGTGGTCAGCAGCGAGTCCACCTTGTGCACGTCGAATGCAGGGGCGAAGGGCTCTTCCGAAGTGGCTGCCCGTAACACCCCCCCGCGGCGTGGCGTCTCGTCCGCCGCGCGCACCTTCGGCAATCCCGCCAACATCACTGTGCCGCCGGCTGCGCCGACGAAAGTCCGTCTGGTTAACGTCATGCCGCCTCCCGTCGCCTAGAGGAAATAGTTTATCTTAGGCAAGTTTTTTCTTTTCATACCCATGTTTTCCCTAAAAGACAAGAGCCAATTGTGAACCGGTTGCAGTCGGAGACGCAGCCCATGAACCTGCTTCCTAGCTCGTCAACAAAATTCATTCGCAATCGAGCACCGTCTATGCTTGCGCGGCGTGAGAATCGGACCATGCATCGATAGATTAATACACGGCAATGACGCCCCCGGCGTGTTCAACGCGGCCTAGAGGCCCTGCTGTTCGAGGTCGGCACGATTCCCTTCCCGGCTGGTCAGCCTCGATCTGGTCGGCAATGCGCCTTTCATCGTTTTCGATGATGCCGATATCGCCGCTGCGGTTGACGGCGCGATCCAGGCGAAGTTCTGCAATGCCGGCCAGACCTGCGTTTCGGCGACCCGCCTTTATGTCCACGATGAGTTCGTCGAGAATTCGTGGAGAAAGTCCGGCACTTATCGGTTGGCGACGGCTTTGCTCCCGGAGTGGACATCGGGCCGCTCATCGACAAGCATGCTCTGGCCAAGATCGAGTCGCATATCGCCGATGACGTCGTCAAAGGCGGCATGATTCAATGCGGAGCCGAACGTATCGGCAAGGATGGCACGTTTTTCGAACCCACGGTCCTCACCGAGATTTCCAGCGTGATGGCGGTTGCGCAGGAGGAGACCTTCGGGCCGCTGGCGCCGATCATTCGCTTCGATGATGCGGATCAGGTCGTGCGTGAGGCTTACGACACGATCTACGGCCTCGCCGCCTATTTCTATGTCTCAAACCTGAAGCGTGTCTGGTGTGTGGCCGAGGTATTGGAATATGGCATGGTTGGAATCAACACGGGACGCATGTCCTCGGAAGCGGCACCTTCGGCGGGATAAAACAGTCCGGCACGGGAGGGTTCCCGCCATGGGCTCGAAGACTACCTCGAAATGAATACCTCTGCATGGGCGGGATCTGAAGCATCTGCTTGCGCGGTTCGCAGTAACCGAGCGAACGACCTCCGAATACGTGAGGGCATCGATCCGGCACGCGAACGGAGTGCGCCCGAAAGGTTGTTCGCAGTCATCTCTACCGTGACGGCGAAGAGCTCGTTCCGATGGAATAGAGCCACCCCCTCGGCGCGAATAAAACAACAACGACGCAAAGCGGCTGCATTCCCAGGCGCTCGGTTCATCGAGCGCCGTTTTCCCCTCAACCGCCGGGCCTCCGCGCAGAAATGACAATGCCATTGAAGACGAATGTGCCCGCCGCAAGCGCTTCGGACGAAGCACCTTGCTGCCGCCGGATGACAGTGCTCGCCAAAGAAGTCGACTGTGTCACCAACATTGTTGATTGCACGGCAAAGATCCAGCCCGACGCAATCTCCTGAAGATGGAGAACACCGCCGGTAACCAATCCGTTGCAACAGATCCTTCAAATCAATTTACAAGATCTTTACGATCGCCAGTCGCTGACAATGGTACCTTCTCCGCAAGTCTGAGGTCAGGCACGGCTGAAAGAGTTGAAACCGGTGTACACTCAGATCGTCTCATAGCACGCAACGAAGGGTTAACGGCCAATGGCGAAAAGAACGCTCATACTCGTCGAAGGCACAAGGAGCAATGGTCTGCTATACGTGAAAGCAGCCCAGCGTCTTGGTCTTCATCCAATTACCCTATCGGCTGATCCCGCTCAGTACGACTATCTTGCGGCGGAAGGCATTGAGGCAATCCGTGTCGATACAAAAAATCTCGATGCGCTGATCCGCGAATGTTCCCAGCTGCGTGCGACCTATGACCTTGCTGGCATTACGAGTGCTGGGGAGGTGGTCTATGCGACAGTTGGCAAGCTCTGCTTGCATTTCGATCTACCGGGACCGAACCCTGAATCGATTGAACGATGCTGCGACAAATTCACTCAACGTCAGCTCCTCTCGGAGGCCGGCGTTCCAATCCCCGCTTATCGTTTGGCCGCGAATGCGACAGACGTGGAAAGCGCTGCGGCGGAGATCGGCTTCCCGGTGATTCTCAAGCCAGCCGTAGGCCGCGGCAGCTACGGGGTCCGATTGTGCCGCGACGTCGACGAGTTGGCCGAACATACGACCTTTCTGTTGGGCGGGAAGCACATTTGGGGGTCTGCCCCGAGGATACTGGTCGAAGAATACGCCCAAGGCCCCCATTATATGGCCCACATTATGGGAAATAACGCAGTTGGGATTGAGGCCGCTGACTTCGGCCCCCCACCGCATTTTGTCTTTCGTGAAGGCATCTTTCCGGCACCGCTGAATGATGACGAGCACAAGCGCATCGCCGATATTTCGCTGAGCTGTTTGCGAGCTCTCGGCCTTGGCTGGGGGCCAACGTGCATTGAACTGCGGTGGACGATGCGTGGCCCAGTCGTGATTGAAGTCAATCCGCGCCTTGGTGGCGGTCCTCAACCGGTTCAGCTGGCTTACGGTATCGATCTCGTCACAGAGCACATCAAGCTTGTCATCGGCGAGGAATGGGATCTGCGCAAAAGGCATTCGCACATTGCGGCTTGGCGATCCCTACTTCCTGATCGCGATGGCATCCTCGATTGGATCGACGGCGACAGCCTGGCGGCTGCTGTACCAGGTGTCGCCGAGGTCAAATTCTATATTGAACCCAAGGAGCCGATCGTCAGGAAAGGCGATTACCGAGACTCTTTGGGGTACGTTATCGCTATTTCACCCAGCCGTGCTCAGACCGAAGCAATACTTCAGCGTGCCGTGGACTTGATCGATTGGTCGATCATACCGTTTCCGACCATGTGCCCATAGGAACAATCTGATCTAAACCCTTCAAACTGGAGCGCTTAGATCTATAATTTGCAGAGCTGGGTGGTGTTTTCCCTTGCGCATCGTTCAGCGCTGGCCACACCATCGCCCTTTCTACAGCCTGGCCGCGGTTCCGCCGAGCTCTGGCCGATCGATCTCAACGAGCGCCGGGTGTTGCGCCGGTCTGTCCGATGAGAGCCAGCATCCTGCGCTCAAGCCCTTGCCCAGCCGAGTGCTACGTCTTTGCCGAATGGCGCATAAGGCGCGGCGGTTATCACGTCGAGATCGACCGCTACTATTTATCTGTCCTCCGCCGCTTCGCCCGCGAGCAGCTTGAGGCGCGCGCCACGACCGCCGTCAAGCTGTTCCACAAGGGCAATCAGCGCGCAGATCACGCCCGCCGGTATAGCGTTGAAGTCGTCGCGGTGGTGGCGATGGGGCCATGCTTCAGACGATCTTCTCGCGCTAGGTCGATCCGCTGCAGTCGGCCGTGGTCAGGGCCTGCGCGCTCAAGGCAGGCAATTTCGACGCGCTGAAAGTTATTCCCGACACAGCCAACGTTGGCGGAACGCCTTTACGCCCGAGGGGCTCGAGCAGATTTGAGGCGGCGACCGGCCGCTGGGCGCGAATACCTGCTGACGGAGTTTCCACCGTCCACAGCTGGGCGCCGGCGCTCCTGGGTGTGGCCAGGGAACGGACCAGCGAAGGACGACCCGGGCATGCTGTGCAGTCCACAGACTGTATCGACCGGGAAACGCTCGACGAACCCGTCTACGGCCATCGCCATCGCGCCACCTTGCTCGGCCGATTGAAAGACGAAGTGGACAGTACGGGAAAGTCCTGCGATGCCGAGAATACCCCGGCCACTCCTAGCGGCATCGCCATGTTGCCCGCCATGCCCGCAGGCATGCATTTTGCAGAGGACGGTGGAGTTCCAGGGCTGGACTCCCCATCCTCCGGCATAGGAGCGCGTCCATATTGGCGGTGAGCCCCATGCCCGCCTCCCCTCGCCCCACCGCAAGATTTCCATCTGGCCCGTCCGCCGAGCCCGAGCGAACCTGCAGGCCCAACGCCTCCCGCTGTTCGGCTGCGACGGCGTTCGAACGGGCTTCCTCGCAACACGATCAGGACACGAGCGCAGTGACGACCGGTTGCGCGACCTTCGATACCGAACAGGTACAGCGGCAAAGACGCAACGAACGCGCATTGCCTCATCAGAATTGTCGCGCCACAGCTATGTTTTGCGTACGCCGTTAGCTCTTTCTCCAACCCTCCCGCAAATCTGTGGCTCTTCCGCTGGTTTGAAGCTTGAAGTTTATCAGGCGACGGGCAGCTTCAAACTGCGTGGCGCGACCAATGCAATACTGTCTCCCCACGCTGCTGATCGAATGAAGGGCGTGACAGCTCCCTCCACGGGAAATCCTGGTCGAGCGCTCGCTATGCTGCCCGCGCTGTTTGGAGCATCGAGATCACTGAAAGATCCTCATCTCTGACGGCCCGGCCAAAGACCTGTCAGAATTCCCAAAGAAGTTGACTGTAATTGAGTAATCAGAAAATCTTCGAGGACTTATCAAGCACCACGGCCGGTCGAAGCAGGGTCAGATCGCCTTCTGGCCACTCAGCGACGCCAAAAGGGATCGCGGCATTGATGGTCTCAAGACGGAAATCGAACGGCGATAATCTAGTGACCAGATTGATGGTGATGCCGGGATTCGTTGAGGAAGCCGAGCAGCGGCGACCGGCACCAATGTTCGGCGACGATCACCTCTCATCTGTCGCTGCCTGCAGATTGTCTCTGTTCGTCAACGGCTGGAAAAGGGGTGATCGACCAATCGATCAAGTCGACGGCGCGCTGAAGCATTGCTTCGGTCTGAGCACGGCTGGGTGAAATAGCGATAACATACCCCAAAGAGTCTCGGTCGTCACCCTTCCTGACAATGGGCGTCACTGGTTCAACATTCAATTTGACCTCGGCGACACCTGGTACAGCAGCCGCCTGAGTGTCGCCGTCAATCCAATCAAGGATGCCATCGCGATCAGGAATCAGGAACCGCGCAGCCGCAGTGTGCGAATGCCTTTTGCGCAGATTCCATTCCTCGCCAATGACAAGCTTGATGTGCTCGGTGACGAGATCGATACCGTAAGCCAGCTGAACCAGTTGAGGATTGGTCCTTCCCGCAAGGCGCGGATTGACTTCAATGACGACTGGGCCACGCTTCGTCCACCGGAATTCAATATTCGTTGGCCCCCAGCCAAGGCCGAGAGCTTGCAAACAGCTCAGCGAAATATCGGCGATGCGCTTGTGCTCGTCATCCCTTAGCAGGGCTGGGTAGGTGCATTTATGAATGACGAAATGCGGTGGGGGGCCGAAGTCAGCGGCGCAAATCCCGATGACTTCATTCCCCATTACGTCTGTCCAATAATAGGGGCCTTGGGCGAATTCTTCGATCAGTATCCTCGGCGCGGACCGCCATATGTGCTTCCCGCCCAACAGATAGGTCGTATGTTCGGCCAACTCGTCGACGTCGCGGCACAATCGGACCCCGTAGCTGCCGTTGCCTACGGCTGGCTTGAGAATCACCGGGAAGCCGATCTCCGCCGCCGCGCTTTCCACGTCTGTCGCATTCGCGGCCAAACGATAAGCGGGTATTGGAACGCCAGCCTCCGCGAGGAGCTGACGTTGAGTGAATTTGTCGCAGCATCGTTCAATCGATTCAGGGTTCGGTCCCGGTAGATCGAAATGCCGGCAGAGCTTGCCAACTGTCGCATAGACCGCCTCCTTGGCGCTTGTAATGCCAGCAAGGTCATAGGTCGCACGCAGCTGGGAACATTCGCGGATCAGCGCATCGAGATTTTTTGTATCGACACGGATTGCCTCAATGCCTTCCGCCGCAAGATAGTCGTACTGAGCGGGATCAGCCGATAGGGTAATTGGATGAAGACCAAGACGCTGGGC
>NZ_VLKT01000108.1 GCF_007830515.1 Mesorhizobium tianshanense | reverse complement strand
GCCTGGCGAAGCTCGCGGTTCTCGCGTTCCAAAGCCTTGAGTTTCGTCGCCACATCCGTAGGCACACCGGCTCGCACGCCACTGTCGCGCTCGGCCTTCTTCACCCACTCATGCAGCGTCTGCGCCGTGCAGCCGATCTTGGCGGCGATCGACGACACCGCCGCCCACCGCGAGGCATGCTCGCCTTCGTGATCCAGAACCAGCCGCACCGCGCGGGCTCGGACCTCGGGAGAGAACTTGTTGGTCGTCTTGCTTGTCATGGCTCCACCTTCTCAGGAGTTGGAGCCTCCGATCAACCCGGCGCGGTTCAACTGCCGCGAAAACGGTACGCAACATCAAGTCCATCTATATCGAGAATTTCGAGGCGACCGTCGACCAAGACCAGATCAAGAGCTATCGGATCAATGCAAGGATCTCCTTTCTACTTGATTGAGGGCTCTTCGTTTTAGGACTCTTGCCGCATGGCTGAACATCTGAGGAGCGATGATCAATGCCATACGCGACCAACGCCGATCTTCCACCCTCAGTTAGCCGGCATCTGCCGGAGCATGCACTGGATATCTATCGGGAAGCATTCAATCATGCCTTCCTGGCGCATACTGGCGATCCGCGCCAGGAAGAAGCCTCGCACCGTATTGCATGGGCGGCAGTCAAGCGCTCATATCGGCAAAGCTCGCGCATTTTTTTGAGAGCGTGTTTGGCTGGCACTTTGAAAGATTCCCGCTACCGTATGAACACTACAGGTTTCTACCCGGGAATGCTGAATAGCCCGGATCGATCTTGAATTGGAGCAATCGAAGACACTCAAATAAGTGGCGCAAGCCATTGACCCGGCGTCATGATACCCGGCGCCGAGTGCCGAAATAGAACGCAGGCCTAAAACAACCGTTTCACTTCAGCTACGGCGGCAGGAGACCACGCAGGACAAAATGAGCAGACTTCACCTTGAAACCCATGTGGTTTCCCGGATCGGCTGGCTCAGGGCAGCCGTGCTCGGAGCCAATGACGGTATTGTTTCGACAGCAAGCCTGATCCTCGGCGTAGCGGCTGCGCAAAGCGGGCGCGCCGAAGTGCTTCTCGCCGGTGTAGCCGGGCTGGTGGCAGGCGCGATGTCTATGGCAGCTGGCGAGTATGTATCCGTCAGTTCGCAGTCGGATTCCGAACAAGCTGATCTCCAAAGGGAGCGCAAAGAGCTTGTTGATCAACCGGATTTCGAACGCGAGGAACTTGCCCGCGTCTATGTCGAGCGAGGCGTTGAACCGGATTTGGCGCGGGAGGTTGCCGACCAGCTTATGAAGAAAGACGCCCTCGCGACACATGCACGCGAGGAGCTGGGCATTTCTGAGATGACGACAGCGAGGCCGATACAGGCGGCGCTCATCTCCGCCGCGACGTTTGCCGTGGGCGCGGTATTACCGCTGGCAATGGTGCTGGTTTCACCGGCATCCCTGCTTGCGCCCATCGTGTCCGTGGCCTCCCTGGTTTTCCTCGCGATGCTAGGTGCCATCGGCGCCGTGGCCGGCGGTGCAAGTGTTTGGAAGCCGACGCTAAGGGTTACGTTCTGGGGAGCGCTTGCGATGGGACTCACGGCTGGGATCGGCGCTTTGGTGGGGACCTCCGTCTGATCGCTCTTGCTGGAATCTGACTTTGTTCCCATCGGCAAGGGCTGCGGGTGGATAGACGACGATTTCGCCAGGACGCACGCACATCGGCTCTAAAGCCGCCGGCAGTAATTCGAACAGTCGGCGCAATCCTGGATTTCTCACCGGATAGGCTTTCGATCTTCCCATTATCTCGGCCGTCGCTCACGGGGATTGAGGTAAATCAACCTGGCTCCGAGCAAGACAGACCAATATTCGCCCGTCCTTTTGTGAGTTGTTGCAATGAGCCGAATTGGAGGTTTCCTGCTGGCCATGTTCATCGCCATAGCGGCTGCGGCCGGTGTGGCGTTCTTGCTTTACAAGAACGAGCTTGGCTACAGGCGCGACGCCGCCAGCCGAGGCAGTCTGGTGGCCAAACTCGACCTGGGCCCGATCGAATACGCCGACAGCGGTGCAGGCATTCCCCTTCTGTCGATCCACGGCGCCGGCGGCGGCTTTGATCAAGGCCTTGCCAATGCAGCCGATCTTGTGGGTGGGGGCTTCCGCATCATCGCGCCGTCGCGCTTCGGCTATCTGCGCACGCCCATTCCGCAGGACTCCTCTCCATCTGCGCAGGCCGATGCGCATGCGGCGTTGCTTTCCAAACTGAACGTGCCCAAAACGGTGGTCGTCTGCATGTCGGCAGGCGCGCGTTCTGCGGTTGAACTGACACTCCGCCACCCCGACAAGGTCGTCGCCCTCATTCTGATCGTTCCAGCCCTTTATTCGCCCACCAGTCCGGTCTCGATCGACGTGAGCCGTGGCAACAAGTTCGCATTCTGGGCCGTCAATGCTGGCGGCGATTTCGCCTGGTGGGCCACCGAGAAGATCGCACCGTCAATACTCATTCGCTTCCTCGGCGTTCGACCGGCGCTGGTAGCGGCTGCGCCTCAGGCCGAGCAGGACCGCGTGATGAGCTTCGTCAAGAGCGTTGAGCCATTGTCGCTGCGCTTCCCCGGAATCAATATCGATAGCACTCCCGAGTTGCATGAACTGCCATTGGAAGAAATTACTGCGCCGACAATGATCATCTCTGCGCGCGACGACCTGTTTAACACGCTGCCGGCAGCTGAGTTCGCAGCGGGCAAGATCCCGGGTGCCAAGCTGGTCGTCTACGACACTGGCGGACATCTTTTGGTTGGACAGGTGCAGGAGGTTCGCAAAGCAGTTCGCACGTTTCTGGCTAGCGCGGGCTTGATCCCGTCGTCCGATGCCACCGAGACACCTGTTCGCAGACATCGACCACAAGCGAGGTGAAGGTCGGGGCGATGGCGGGGGCCGACCACGGCGCGACGACACATGCAAGTTCGAGCAGTGTCTGGGTACACACTCAGACCCGGGCTCCTCGGCTCGACGGCAACGCCGTGAGCAACCGACGCTTGTATCAACTCAAACCGATGCCGTTGTCCGTAAACAGCGCTTCTGCAAACAGTCTGAATTTGCGATGGTGGCAACGGCCACTGTAAGTTTCCCCCGCACCTTCCTCCTCCCAACCCGAAGCCCGACGCCATGAGCGATGACCATGCACCCTTACTGTCCGGTCTCAGTGAGGCGGAGGCACGGGTGCGTCTGAAGTCAGAAGGCTTCAACGAACTGCCTCACCCCGACCGCCGGACGGCGCTGCGCATCGTGTTTGAGGTTCTGCGCGAACCGATGCTTGCTCTCCTGCTCGGCGGCGGCGCCGTCTATCTTTTGCTCGGCGATGTGAAGGAAGCCGTGATCCTGCTCGTCTTCGCGGGCCTGTCGGTCCTGATCACCGTCGTCCAAGAAACGCGCACCGAGCGCGTGATGGAGGCGCTGCGCGATCTCACCAGCCCCCGGGCCCTCGTGATCCGGGACGGCGTGCGCGCCCGCATCGCCGGCCGTGAGGTTGCGCGCGGCGATCTGGTCGTCCTTGGTGAAGGTGACCGCGTTCCGGCCGATGCCGCCTTGGTGCAGGCCCAGGATTTGCAGGCTGATGAGTCCCTGCTCACCGGGGAATCCGTGCCGGTGCGCAAGGCGTTGTCCATCGGTACGCGCACCAGCCTGTCTCGACCAGGTGGGGATGATCTGCCTTTTGTCTATTCCGGGTCGCTCGTGGTGCGCGGCAGCGGCATCGCAGAAGTGATCGCCACCGGGCCGCGCAGCGAGATCGGAAAAATCGGCCAGTCGCTGCACACCCTCGAAACCGAGCCGCCCCGCCTTAAAGCACAGACCGCGCGGCTTGTGCGCCTGGCCGCGCTGGGCGGCCTAGTCGTCAGTCTTGCGGCGGTCGCGCTTTACGGCGCACTGCGCGGCGGTTGGCTTGATGCGGTGCTTGCAGGGATCGCCATCGGCATGGCCATGCTGCCGGAAGAATTCCCGGTTGTCCTAACCGTCTTCATGGCAATGGGCGCATGGCGGCTTTCCCGCGCGCGCATCCTGACACGCCGCGCCAGCTCGATTGAAACGCTCGGATCGGCGACAGTGCTGTGTACCGACAAAACCGGCACGCTCACCGAAAACAGGATGACCATCGCCGAACTGCGGCTTCCGGATGGCGCATTCTTCCGTGCGGGCGATAAAGCCGAGACCACCGTGCCGGGTCAGTTCCGGGAACTGGCCGCGCACGGGTTGCTGGCCAGCGCGCCGGAGCCGTTCGATCCGATGGAGAAAGCCTTCCATGCGTTTGCACGCAGTGAACTGAACGCGGTGGAAGGCCCGCCTGGGTTGGGATGGACACTTGCACACAGTTACGGGCTGCAACCCGATCTTCTCGCCATGACACAAGTCTGGCGGACTGATGCGCGCGCCTCCGCTTTCCTGGTCGCCGCAAAGGGCGCACCCGAAGCGATTGCCGGTCTGTGCCGACTCGACGAAACCGGACTTGATGCCGTACGGCAGTCGGTGGACGCCATGGCCACTGAAGGCTTGCGCGTGCTCGGTGTGGCGAGAGCCAGGCATGACGGCGGTCGGCTGCCGGACTCCCAGACAGAATTTCGGTTCGAGTTTCTTGGCTTGGTCGGCCTCGCCGATCCGCTACGCTCCGGCGTTCCTGACGCTGTGCGGGAATGCCGCTCGGCGGGCATCAGGGTCGTAATGATTACCGGCGATTATCCGGCGACCGCGCGCGCCATTGCGCGTCAGGCCGGGTTTGCCGACGACAACGTGCTGACCGGCGATGCTCTCGCTTCCCTCGACGAGGCCGAACTTATGCTCCGCGTGCGCAGTGCGTCCGTATTCGCGCGCATCATGCCCGAACAGAAACTGCGCATCGTGCAGGCGCTGAAGGCTGATGGTGAAATCGTCGCTATGACCGGCGACGGGGTGAATGACGCCCCATCGCTCAAGGCCGCACATATCGGCGTCGCCATGGGCGGCCGCGGCACCGATGTGGCGCGCGAAGCCTCATCCATCGTGCTGCTAAATGACGATTTTGGATCGATCGTCGTGGCTGTCCGGCTCGGACGCCGCATCTACGACAATCTGCGCAAGGCCATGGGATTCATCTTCGCTGTCCATGTTCCCATTGCCGGGCTCGCGTTGCTACCGCTGGTGTTCGGCCTCCCCATCCTGCTAGGCCCCATCCATATCGCGTTCCTAGAAATGATCATTGACCCGGTGTGCTCCCTCGTCTTCGAAGCGGAAAAGGAGGAAGATGACGTGATGCGCCGCAAGCCCCGCGAGCCTGACCAGCCCTTGTTCTCTTGGCCGTTGATCGGCTGGAGCGTTATCCAGGGCGCGCTGGCATTCGGGCTGGTGGCGGCGATCTTTCTGCTGGGCCTCAATCGTGGGATGCCGGAAGATGAGGTGCGCGCACTCACCTTCTTCTCACTGGTGGTTTCCATCATCAGCCTCATTCTCGTCAATCGCTCCTTCAGCGCATCGCTGATGACGGCGATTCTCGGGCATAATCCGTCACTGGGCTGGATTCTTCTGGGGGTCGGGGCAATCCTTGCGGCCAGCCTGTTCTGGCCATGGCTCAGCGCGTTGTTTGCGTTCGGTCCACTGTACGGACACGACTTTGCCGTGACACTGGCAGCCGGGACCGTCGTGCTGCTTGTTCTGGAACTCATCAAGCCCCTGTGGCGCAAAAGACTCCGATCCTGATCGACCCAGAGCCGGCCTTCACAATCCGATTTCGTTCCCCGAAAGCGGGCATCTGTGGCGTCCATGGCCTATGCCCAGAGTGGTCATGCAGGCCCCTCATGTTTGGGGGCAAGGCACGGTGTTCCTTGCGCTCCCAGGTCTCGATCAAAAACAGGGCGGGCGAACTCGCTGCATTGATCGCTAAGCGCGCAATGCGTGGATCAATACGGCGATACCCCGTCTCGCGACTATGAGCATCGCCGCCATGCGTACGCAGTGCGCCTATGCCCTTCGCAACTGAGGTGAGACCACTGAGGATTTTGAGAGTATCCTGTTCGACTTCAGCCGGTAAATCGGTTCGGCCTAGAGATAGATCAAGCAGCTCCTGGATGGCGCGGATCAGACCGTCAATGTCCTTCTTGGCCGGCAGAGATAGCCGTAGCTCGATCAGGATTGAGCGGCACGCTGCTTCGATTAACGAGCAGGCGGCTTTTACTGCATCTTCGGGATCATCATTCGCATTTGGCAGGGCTCGGGCGATCTCGGCCTGCACGGTGTCCTCGCCATGAGCGTCCACAAGCGCCAGAGGCCGGGCAAACGTATCTTGTCACCCTCTGCAGATGCTAGGAGCGTGTCTGAGTAGTCATTGGTCAAGCGGGGGGCGAGTCTGATTCCTTGCTGGGTTATGAGCAAGGACTTTCGCCCCTGGATGATCGATGAGGCACAGCTTCTGCCGCCGAGCGTGCAGGACTACGTGCCGAGGGATCACCTGTCTCGGCTGATCGTGGCGCTGGTGCGGGAAGAGCTTGATCTTTCCGCGATTGCCGGCAGCTACAGGAGCGTGCTGGGCCAACCACCGTTCGATCCGCGCATGATGACGGCGCTGCTTCTGCATGGCTACGCGAGCGGCATCTACTCGTCGCGGCGGATCGCCAGGGCGGCTTCTGAGCGAGCGGACTTCATGATGATCGTGGCGGGCGATGCGCCGGACTTCCGCACGATCTCGGAGTTCCGCAGACGGCATCTGAAGGCGCTGGCTGCGCTGTTCGTGCAGGTCTTGCAGCTTGCCGAGAAGGCGGGATTGGTGAAGCTCGGGCACGTGGCGCTCGACGGCACCAAGAATCAAGGCCAACGCGTCCAAGCACAAGGCGATGAGCTACGAGCGCATGAAGAAGCGGGAAGCGGAGCTCGAGGCCGAGGTCGACCGCTGGCTTAAAGCGGCGGAGGCGGCCGATCGGGAGGAGGAAAAGCTCTACGGCAACCGGCGCGGCGATGAGATGCCCGATTGGGTGGCCGACAAGCAGAAGCGACTGGAGAAGATTCGCCAGGCCAAGGCCGAACTGGAGGCGGAAGCCAAGGCCGCCGCCGAAGAAGAGATGCGCCGCCGGGAAAAGGCGGAGGAGCAGCGCAAGGCAGAGGGCCGCAAGAAGAACGGCAAGACGCCGGCACCGCCGAAGACGGAGCCCGAGGGCAAGGCGCAGCGCAACTTCACCGATCCGGAAAGCCGCATCTTGAAAACCAAGGACGGCTACATCCAGGGCTACAATGCGCAGGCCGCTGTCGATGCACAGGCCCAGATCATCGTGGCCCAGAGCCTGACGCACAGCATGAGCGACCAGGACCAACTCGTGCCGCTCATCGACGGGATCAAGGACAATCTCGGCCGCAAGCCAAAGGAAGCCTCAGCCGATGCCGGTTACTGCAGCGAGGCAAATCTTGCCGCCTTGGCCGAGCGCGAGGTCGGCGCTTACCTCGCTACCGGACGCGCCAAGCACCCTGCCGAAGGCAGACCCAAAATTACCGGACCGCTCGTCCAGGCGATGCGGGACAAGCTGAAGCGAGCGGGACGACGAACCCGATACAGGCTCAGAAAGCAAGTCGTCGAGCCGGTGTTCGGACAGATCAAACAGGCAAGAGGGTTCAGGCAGTTCCTGCTGCGCGGCATCGAGAAAGTGAAAGCCGAATGGGCGCTGATCTGCACTGCCCACAACTTCACCAAGCTCGCCCGAGCGGCATGAACCGGCTATCGTTCAGCCAACAGCCCCCCTATGCCGGAGCTATCTGGACAGGCTCCTAGGTGATCTGCGCAACCAGCCCCTCCATAAAGTTGTCTGCCGCTTGGTCGGCTCATGCCTGGAGGCGACGACTACAAGTGACGAGAAATTCCGCGCGCTGGCAATTTTCCAGCGATGCGAGTAACGTACTAAACATCATCGGCGAGTGGCGGCGCTCACTGCGTACCCGCCGAGGCTGGGCGGCAGCGATGCCACTTGATGCCATTCGGCCCACTTTCTCAGGGGGTGATGAATGCGCAGTCTCCAAAGTACCGGTCGAGACTTCATTTGCAACTCAGCAGAAGACACATTCGCGCCGAGGGCGATTGCGAAGGCCATGCCGCAGCAAACCGTAGCGTTTGACGGTTGCACAGATGCAACAACAGCAACATGAGCAACATGAGGAGGGTGTTATGAACGGATGCATGAAAAGCGAGTTCAGCCGCTCCGTCGGGTGGTCGGTGGCAGTCATGAGCGCTATGGTTGCGGCCGTCTATTTTCTTGTGTCGACGCCGGTTGCCAGCCAGGAGGAAGACGCGACCGAGGGCGATAGGCACGCCCACGAGATGACCGACGTCTGGGATATCGCGCGTGGCGGCGAGCTCTACGACAACTGGATGGCGGTCATGGAAGTCGACGCGCCGGAAGGAACGCATCCAGCCTACCCCGCGGCCGGAAAGCAGGAGGGGCCAGGCACCTGGCGCTGCAAGGAGTGCCACGGCTGGGACTACATGGGCGTCGAGGGCGGCTATAGCAAGGGATCGCACTACACCGGGATTAAGGGGGTGAGGGGCGTCGCGGGCATGGAGCCCGAAAAGATTCACGATATCATCATGAACAAGACCCATGCCTTCACCAAGGAAATGATGCCGCACAGCGCCATGGAGAAGCTTGCCCTCTTCCTGAGCCGGGGCCAGATCGACGTGGATCAGTATATTGATCGCAAGACGAAGGCGGCACGCGGTAATGCGGGGCGCGGCGCCGGCTTCTACCAGAACATCTGCGCAGTTTGCCACGGCTTCGATGGCAAGACGATGAATTTCGGCGACGATGCCGCGCCCGAGTTTGTGGGAACTGTTGCTGCCGACAACCCCTGGGAAGCTCTGCACAAAATCCGTTTCGGCCAGCCGGGCGTGGGAATGGTCGCCCTCGGTGTGCTGCCGATCCAGGATCTGGTGGATATCCTGGCCTACGCGCAGACGCTGCCCACTGAATGAGGAGCGACAGGACTTAGCCCTTGCGAAAGTCTACCGACACCAGCCGCAGCGCGAAATGTCGGCTTCGGAGTAGCGCCGGGACCGTCGGCAATGGCGGATTTTGTTGAAGAAGTAGGCGATAAGACTGGCGCTGCTTTGACGATTGCGAGCGGATGCGCGAGGATCGACCATCCTCATGCCGGTCTGGCTTTGAGCTTGGCGAGTTTCCGGAGATTCTGGGCGGTGGCTGCGAGGTGGAACTCGTCACGGGCACCTCGTAATCGGAGCCGTCCAGTTGCCGGCTGGCGCCGGCGAAGTGCTTTTCTCTGTTTTGATGGGCTGTTTGGTGGCAGCTTCGGCCATGGCTTTATCCTCGAAAGTGGGTTGATCGACAGGTGCCGCCGCCTCCACCCTTCCACCTTTAGGTCTCCCAAGAGGCGCTAGAACTGGAGGTCAGCGGACCCGCTCGCCAAGTGTCGCTGCCGAACTGGTCCATTGCTTCGCGAATCCGCGTTTTGCCCCGGTTCATCGCGCCCGCGTCACCAAATTCGGCTCAGCCTGACGAGAATTGCATCCAAGCCGTTGCAGGAAGAAGGCTCATTGATTGGGATCAATGTCGACAGCATTCCCTGCCGGGCAGTGACAAAGCGATCAAAGATGCGTTGCGAGGCGGCCGTCGACGAGGCTAAGGCCGAATTGCAGGAGATCGTTTCCTTCATAACGCCAAGGGACTGGCCCAGCCGTGTGATGTCAGCCTGGCATTAAGCCGGATCAATGATCAACGGCGCAAAGGATGCTTTTTGTTTTCGCTGCGGGACAAGCCCGCTCAACAAACAGGAGACAGACTATGGACGCCTTCAACGTCGCACGCGGCGTAAGGTGGGATGGGTCTTTCTCAGTCTGGCAGAAGGCTTGCAGCAGCAATTCTCGCGCCCCTCTTTGTCATTGACCTGGCTCAATGACTGGTTGTCGAGAAAGGTTTTTGCTGCGTTCGCTCCGGCCGCTGCAGACTGTTGGTAGATGATGGAGGTCAACATGAACGAGCAACGGTGGCAGGACTGGGTCACGATGTTGGTCGGAGTATATGTGTTCCTCTCGCCTTGGATCATCCCATACTTCTTTCCTGGTTCAACAGTGATGCCTGTGATTGGATGGAGCCACTACATCGTCGGGTTCGCGATCGCTGTGATGGGTATGGCGGCGCTTGCTTCGTTCCAGTTGTGGCAAGAATGGCTGATCCTTATCCTGGGTTTGTGGCTCATCATTTCGCCTTGGGTTTTTGGCTTTACGGACACGACGCCGTTTCACTGGAATTCCGTCAGCACGGGGATCATCGTGGTGATCTTCTCGGCCACGGCACTTGTCTCCGGTTTCGACACCAGGAACATCACCTGAGACGATAGCTGCAGGGCCACAAGTCTACGGACAGAGGGCGAGCTCTCGATCGATCCAAATACCTTAAGTTCCACCGGCGGAAATGCATTTCCCGGCCAATTCCGTGGTCCCTGTAATCGGCGCGAACCGAAATTGCTACCACGATCCATCAAATGGTCAGCGACCAAGATCTCAAGAAGATTCCATGTCGCAGTTGATCCGGCTCAAAGCGCCAACTCGCTGACCGTAATAACATGCCAAAAAGCTAAGGGGCCTAGCATGAAAAGCGAGCCAGTGACTGAACGAGAAGGAATCGAAGCTGTGGTCTCGCGGCCCGCGGGAAGTTCGTATCTCGACGGCGATGAGATGAATCGATGATCACGGCCGGTCTCCGGAATTTCCTGGCAGCCGCGTGGTTCGCCCTGGCAACGGCGTCAACGGCGTACCCTGTTAAGGCAGCGTCCTCGTTTGTTCCGACGAGTCAGGCCTCGCTCGCGCCAATGCTGGAGCGTGTACTTCCAACCGTCGTAAGTATCACCGTGCAAGGCCGGAATGGATCGCCTCCCGACGCAAACGCCCCGGATTCCCTCCCCCAACAGTTCTCTGCCCTTGCCAACGAAGCGCCACAAGTCCAGGCAGCAGGCGCGGGGGTCATCGTCGATGTCGCAAACGGTTATGTCCTGACCAACAACCATGTCGTCCAGAATGGCGACAAGATCACGGTCACCCTCAATGACGGCCGCAGCTTCCAGGCCCAGCCCGTCGGAAACGATGCCGAAACAGATCTCGCCGTCGTCAGGATCGCGGCGGACGATCTGGCGGCACTGCCTTTCGGAGATTCCTCGAAGCTCCGTGTCGGCGACTATGTCGTGGCAATAGGCAACCCCTTTGGCCTTGGACAAACGGCGACGATGGGTATCGTCAGCGCTCTTGGCCGGTCCGGATTGGGGGGAGGTTATGAGAACCTTATCCAGACCGATGCCTCCATCAACCCAGGCAATTCGGGCGGCCCGCTCGTCGGTCTCGATGGAAAACTGGTCGGAATCAACAGCGCGATCATTGGGCCGAGCGGTGGAAATGTCGGCATCGGCTTCGCCATCCCGGCCGCAATGGCAAAACAGATAACGGAACAGCTTATTGCTTACGGCGAGGTGCGACGCGTGCAGCTCGGCGTGGTCGTGCAGGATCTCACTGCGGATCTCGCCAAGGCATTCCGGATCGACATCCGATCGGGAGCTGTTGTGGATCAGATCTTCTCAGGGTCGGTGGCTGAAGGCGCCGGTGTTCGCGTGGGCGACATCATCACCGCGGTGAACGACGCAAGCGTGGAAAATGCCGCCGGTCTCAAGAGCATCATGAGCACGATGTCGCCAGACGCTCTCGCGAAGCTTTCGATGATCCGTCACGGCAGTCCAACGACCATCACGGCGAAACTTTCTGCTGAAGGAAGCGCTGGCGTGACACAGATCGAGGGATCGGGTCTTCTTGAATCGGTCGTCCTGAGCGATGTCGAGACGATGACGGGAATGGGAAACAAAAAGGCGGACGGAGCACTGGTTCTGGCTGTGGGAGGAGGCAGCGGCGCGGGGGATGCCGGCCTGGCCACAGGCGACGTAATCCTCACTGTCAATCAGCAGATCGTCCACTCGCCAGGACAGGCATTGGAATTGGCACAGCGTTCACCTGCTCCCCTGCTGATCGGCGTCTATCGCGACGGAGGTATGTATTTCCTGACCATCCAATGAGGGTGGCTTTGCGTGAGTCAAATCCGTCGGGAGGCTTGGCGGTCTTGCCACTCGCCGCTGCTCGTATGACCAGAATGGGACAGGACGCGTGACGTATGACCCCGTCGGCGACGCTGCCCAGCAGGGCACGTTGTACGCCTCCGCGACCGTGGCTGCCGATCACGATGAGGTCCGCAGGCCATTCTCCGGCAGCCTTCACGATCTCGTCGGCGGGCATACCTGCAACGACGAACTCGAGCGCCGCTGGTTGCGCAGCGACAGGCGCTGACGGAGGCCTTCCAGCAGCCGCTTTCCGTCGTGCTTGGCTTGGTCAATCAATTCGATTGGCGAAATGCCGGTGTCGGCACCATTGCCAGGGGACGCGTCGATGGCGTGGACAAGCGCCACGTCAGTGCCAAGCGAACGTGAAGTTCGACACCCATCTCAGCGGCGTGCGCGGCAACCGGCTCACTATCGACTGCAATAAGGGTTCTTCGAATACTCATGGTCAACTCCCACGTTCAGCCTCAAAGAATGAGGAGTCGCCACCAATAGGCTCAACTACCAACCCACCGGCGGTCGGTTCACGTGTGGGCTTGTCTCGAAGGTTTGTCAGTATTGTCCGATCGAAAGAACCACGCCTTCGCCACTTCCGTCGCCACGATATAGCCGAGGACGACGGCAAGGACGGCGCCCATCTGGAGCGCCGAGAGCGGCACGAAGCTGGAGCGCCGAGAGCGGCACGAAGCTGAACACCGAACTCAGCGGCCCGAGGAACGGAATGGTGAGGGTCGCAGCGGCCACCACAAGCGTCGACCACAACAACAGCCGGCTGGGGCTGCTGCGAAAGGCAGGCCTGTGGGTTCGCAGCACGAGGACTACCGCGAGTTCGGTCAGGAGCGAAATCATGAACCACGAGGTCTGGAAGGTTGCTTCGCCCGCATGGAACACGAGCAGCAGGATGGCGAAGGTCAGCAGATCGAATACCGAGCTGATCAGGCCGAAGACAATCATGAAGCGCTGAATCTCCTTTATGCTCCAGCGCC
>NZ_VLKT01000107.1 GCF_007830515.1 Mesorhizobium tianshanense | reverse complement strand
CTTGGCGGCGACCTTCCTTGTCGCCAAGGCCAGAACACGAAAGCCCTCGGCCCCCTTGGCCTTGAAGATCGCGTCGAGGTCCGCACGCCGACCGGCATCCAGCGGAACTTCGACACCATTGCAGTCGATCGACGAACAGATGTCGAGCACGTTCGAAAACGCACCCTTGGTGACGAACAGGCGCTGAGCCGGTGCGGCATCCTCGGCAACGACGATTGTAAGCCGGCGGCGCATGAAGTCGTAGGGGATCTCGTCGATCTTGGTGAGGTTGCCGGTCGTCAGCCCAGCGCTTTCGCCGGCCGCCACGATCGCGGCATCGAGCGGGTTCTCGATGCCAGTCTCGAAGGCCGCGTTGAGAAAGGCCAGCCGCCGAACCTCATCCGAAGGCCGCTTTCCGGCATCGAGAACATCGCTCAGGATGATGGTGCCTTCGGTCAGCGTGCCCGTCTTGTCGGTACACAGGATATCCATGCTGCCGAGGTTCTCGATCGCATCAAGGCGGCGGACGATGACTCCCCGCTTGCCCATGGCCCGGGCACCGGCGGAGAGTGTCACACTGATGATCGCCGGCAACAATTCCGGCGACAGTCCAACTGCCAGCGCCACCGCAAACAACAGCGACTCGATCACCGGACGGTCAAGCAGCAAGTTCACCGTCAAAACGAAGAGGACGATGACGACCATCACACGGATGAGCAGGTAGCCGAACTGCCGCACGCCGCGCGCAAAGTCCGTCTCGGGCTGACGCGCCCTCAGCCGCGCCGCGATCGCCCCGAACTCGGTCCGACGGCCGGTCCTGACGGCGAGGACCTTTGCGGTGCCGCTGCGGACCGAAGCACCGAGAAAGACCGCATTGGTCCGTTCCGTGATGAGGGCGTCCAACTGGACGATCCCGGGGCGCTTCTCGACGGGGAATGACTCGCCCGTCATGCTGGCCTCGCTGACGAGGAAATCCTCCGCCTCAATGACCAGACCGTCAGCCGGGACCAGGTTCCCTGCCGAAAGCAGGATGAGATCGCCGGGCACGACCCTACTCACGGGCACCGTCTGCTCCACCCCATCCCGAACCACGCGGCACATCAGCGCGAGTCGCTTCTTGAGTTCCTCAACCGCCGTGGACGCCCGGTACTCCTGAACGAAGCTGAGGAGCGAACTGCCAAACACGATCGCCAGGATGATGGCCGCGTCCACCCACTGTTGCAGCACGAGCGAGAGTGCAGCGGCAACAGCCAGAATGAGGACGAGTGGGCTTTCGAACTGGCGCAGGAGAAGGCGAAGCGCGCTCAGGCGCGGCGCATCTTCCACACTGTTGGGGCCGACAAGCGCAAGCTGAGTGGCGGCGTGATCGGCCGACAGACCGCCCGGACCGGACCCGAGGGATGCGGCCAGCGAGGAAGCGTTCTGGCTCCAGTAGGGAGGTTCGCTGCCTGCCTCGCTCATAGTCTTTTCCGAACTGCGACTGCAACGGACATTCCATGTACAGACGACTCGTCCTCCTTTTTTGAAGGATATCGGCATGATCTGCCCAATCTGCCCAACAAGCCTTGATTCAGAATATTCGGCTCTGCACTTCCTCACCAGCGCCAGGCATCGCCATTTTATTGCGACGAACGGGCAGACCTTCAGGGACACAATCTAAAGGTCGGCCGCAAATGTCTAGCGGTTCGATCGAAAAGGGGGCACATGACAGCTCACTGCGCTCCTTGCTCGTTCGGATGGACGGGCGGACCCGGAGCTTTTCACGCTTCTGCGACATTCCCTCCGCCGCTGGCATTGCACTTTTCTGAGCGCTACACTTCGCTCGTGAATTCGCATAAAGCCCCGCAAATCGCGGCTCCTTATGCTTGAGCTTCGGCGGCTTCCAGCCCGAGTTCGACGGGATCGGGGACCGTCGCCGCGAAAATATCGAGATAATTTCGCCGTTTCGTGGGCGATGCTTGGCCGAGCTTTTCGACTTTCTGAGAAACCGTCTCCTTAAGGCGTTCAGCACTAGGTTTCAGGCTTTCCTCGGCGATCTTAATCCGCGCGTCGATAGTCGCTACGTCCGCTGTCGCCTCCGGTTCGTTTCCAGATCCGCCACTCGACGCCTTAGCGCGTTTCGGTTGTGGCAGGCTGGCTTTGCGATTCACTGTGCGATCTCCGGGCTTCTTTATTGCCGTCGCCGCTTTCGCGGTCGGGGCAATAGTTGGCATCGCCTCAGCGCCATTAACTGGTGATGACATTCTCTTTTCGGAATCAGCCATCCCGGTAGTCGGGGCACCGACATCTTCTGCGGGCTGGCCGGCTTGGGCGTAATCGTCGGTCAAAGCCGGTACCGGTTGAATCGGAAGATATTCGATCGGTGGCACGTCCGGAGTGTGCGCCTGAGACAATGCTTCCGCGGACTTGAATGGCTGCGTCTCGAAAAAGCGCAGCTTGTCGCCGAAGATCGGTCGCTGACCTTCAACAAGCAGCACCGTCTTTGTTTCCGGCATCTGCCGGATTTCCTGCGGCATCATCAGGTCACGTTCGCGAATCTGTTCGACCTTCGTGCGCCTCGGCAGACCAAGCAATTCGATCGTACGCGATTCCGACTGGTAGCGGATGGTCCGCTTGCCGAGCGCACGGGATGCATAGTCGGCGGTCGCCTGATCGTTCGCGCCTAGAATGAGCTGATAACCACAATTGCCGAGCAGCGAATGCCGGGAGGTTTCGCCGTAGATCTCGTCGAGATTCTTCAAGTCCTGGATGATGATGGCGAGCTTGATGTTATACCCTGCCACATAGGGCAGCTTGGTCATGATCTCGTCCATCTTCTTCAACTGCCGAAATTCGTCGAGCAGGAAGTAGACCGGCAGTGACGTGCCCTTGTTCCCGGCGCCTAGTTCCGCACTGATCAGGACGCCGTTCCGGAATTTCAGCTCCTTGAGGTGCTCCTGGACCTCCGCGAAATAATCATCGCCGAGTTCGTCGCGGAGCATCGAAAAGAAGGTCCTGAACCCTTCGGACTGGACGCTTGAAGCCCTCCCTTCGGCGATGTCCCTCAGCTTCTTCAGGGACGATACGAAGAGGTTCAGCACTTCTACGGATCTGCGCAGGACCGAGTCGGGATACCCCATCAGCAATCCCCAATAATTCTTCTTCTCGCTCGCGATCGTGTCCAGCGCGAGATCATAGATCTGTCGAACGACGGCTTGGTTGTTCAGGCAGTCCTTCAGGATGCCCTGGCGGTAGAGGATCGAGGACGGATCGGTCAACGATGCCAGGACGGCTCGCCTCGCAACCTCGCCCAGGAACTCGTCTCCGCGCGACATTGCCTTGAACAACGTTGGAAGCTCAAGGTCCTGGGTGAGCGCCTCTTCGTTCCACGGCAGCTTGCCCTCGGGATCAAATTCGCGGTCCTTGTACAAGAGAAACGGCTTCATGATGCCATCCGCTTCTTCAGATCGGCGTGGGTCAGCCGATGTTGACGAGCGATTGCCATAGCGTAGGCGCGGCCGTCGGCGGGTTTTCTGACGAGCTTGAAAGTCCGCAGAGCGGGATTCTCCGGATCGACCGTGCTTACGAGGCTCACGGTCTTCTCGTTCAGGGAGGCCAGCTCGTCGACGAACGTCACGCAAACGCAAAGCGCGTCGAGTTCGGCGAGCTTCTCCATCACATTCCGGCCGAGGAACAACGCGTCGTGCAGCGTCGTCGAGGTAAATATCTCGTTCATGATGACGATGCTGCTCGGCGTCGCATGGCCGAGAATGTCATGGATCCGGACCAGGTCGTCCTCCAGCTTGCCGTGCAGCGTGGTGATGTCCTCTTCCTTCTCGAAATGCGTGAAAAGCCTGTCGAACAGGAACAGGCGGGCCTCCTTTCCTGGAACAGGACAGCCGATACTCGTCAGAAAATGCAATTGACCGAAGGTCCGGGCAAACGTCGTCTTGCCGCCCTGGTTCGGTCCGGTCACCACGAAGATGCGTTCCGGGCCCTTCAGGTGGAAGTCGTTGCAGACGATCGATGACTTCTCGGAGAGCAGCTTTCGGGCAAGCGCCAGATCGAACCCGTCGACGCTGCGGACGGCCTTCTTCGTAGATGAGACCTCCGGGTAGCAGAAGCTCAGCCCGGCCTGCTTGAAGGTCTCGATGTATTCGAGATAGCCGACGTAAAACTGCACCTCCCGATCGAAGGCGGCGATCTTCGGATCGACGTAGTTCCCGTTCCTGGCGCAAAAGTCATCGAGCGCGCCAAACACTTCCGGATAGAGTTTCGCGACCAGTTCCAGGACGGCGGCCTCGACATGGTTCATTTCCTGGAAGTCGTGGAATTCGACCAGATAGCTTTTCACCGCCCCGCGCTTGAACTTCTCGAAGGTCCTTTCCACCTCGGCGCTGTAGTCGATCTCGGACTCCGGCTTGCGAACCCTGACGCTGACGCCCTTGACGTTCAGGCAGTACCGCACGGCCGACGAGATCGTCGTGGAGCCCCTTCGTTTCCTCCTGAAGCGCGGTGAAACGGGCGGAGTCGACGTATTCGCTCAGGAAGTCGCGGTACGCGAGAAATCCAGACGAGCGGAGATCGGTACCGGCCAGATCCCGCGCCAGGGTGGTAACGGCTTCGCCATAGGTGGAAACCGCATCGAGGAACAGCCTTTCCTTCTGGTATCTGTAGTAGAGTTTGTTGGCCTTCGCGGTGGCCTCGCGCATCTGCCGCATCTTCCGAGCGAAGCGCCCGACGGACTGAAAGAGAGCGTTGTTTTCGAGGTCGCGAAAGACTTCGTGGCGATAGCGGACAGCGTCGACATCATGCAGGGACGCGTGAAAGAACGGTTGCAGATTGTACTCGTCGCGTCCCACCGTGACGGCCGCGACGACCTGATCGAGGTTCAGGTCCACGAAACAGGCGGGTGCTTCTACAATTTCCTCAGGTGCTCGACCAAGTATGCTTTCGAAGGCCTTTGGACCGAGGTCCGGACGCAAGGGTTGCGCCTCGGCGTCCTTTACCCCGCTCCGGCGCGTCTGTGATCGGTCGGCGCGGATCGCCGGCGCATCCCGATCTTCGATCGTGGCGAGCCGCCCGGACATTTGGCCTGCCTTGGTCATTTCACCACCAGCACATGGCAGGGAGCGAGTTCAACGAGGCGGTCGGTGGTGCTGCCGATCAACCGGTTGTAGATGGCGGAGTGGCCCATATAGCCGATCACCAGCAGGTCGAAACCTCCGCGCTCGATGAACTCGATGATGCTCGGCACTGCATGCCCCGCGACGACGTGGGTCTCGAACTTCACGTGGGCGGCCCTGGCCTGAAGCCGCGCATGCTCGATCACCTTCTCGAAACGGTGGTTTTCCTCCAGCCTTTCCTCGACTACCTCGTCGATCGTGGCGGGCGCGTACGGCATCTCCTCTACGCAGACCATGTCGAGCTTGACCTTGGGTCGGTGTGCCATTTTGATGGCAACGGCGAGTGCCTTGGCCGCCCCGTCCGATCCGTCGTTGGCAATCAGGATTTTCTCGTACATGTCAGGCCTCCTCCTTCGAGGGCGTCGCCGGGCCGATGTCGTCTTCGATCGGCTTGAAGGTCGGCTGGAACCAGCGCTGGGCAATCAGCGTCGGCACCAGGGCGCTGCCGATGACGGCCGTCACCAGGATCGTGTACTGTTGCTGGTCGATGATGTGGTTGGTGAGGCCGAAGAGAGCCGAGATCGTGCCGAAGGTCAGTCCGGTCGACATCAGCAGAGTCGTGTACATGCCCTCGCGCGCCTCGAATTGGAACGCCTTGGTGAGTGGCAGGATGCCGACGAACTTGGTCGCCATCTTGATGGCGAGGAATACGGCAATGAGTCCGGCTGAGGCAATTACGGCCTGGAAGTCCACCAGCGATCCTGCCTTGAGGAAGTAAAAGGGTGTCAGGATCGTAAAGGCGATGATGCGCATGCGGTGGGGCAGTTCGGGATCGGCGAGGAATGCCGGAGCCAGCGCCATGCCGACCAGGTAGGCCGGCAGAACCGCCTCGCTGCCGGCGACCGAGGCGAGCCCGCCTAGGCCGAGCAGCACCAGCGAGATGAATTTTGTTTCCGGCTCGCTAACCCGGTGCCCGACCTTGGTGAAGAACCACGGCGCGAAGCGCGGCAGCATCCAAAGTGCCGCCGCGGTGACGGCCCCGAACAGCGCCAGCCAGTAGTCGAAATGAGCAAAAACGATGCCAAGGGCGAGGACGGTGCCGAGGTCGTTGATGAAGCAGGCGGCAAGGATGATCTTGCCCATCTCGGACTTGTTGAATCCGGTCTCCACCATGACCGCATAGACGACCGCGACCGAGGTCGTTGACAGTGATATGCCTGCGATCTGCGCCTGCGGCCACGACCAGCCGATACCGTAGCGGGCGTAAAGCAGAACCCCGAGATAGGGTGCGACAAAACCAACGACGCCGATCGACATGCTCGACCAGAAATGCTTGCGCACGACGCGGCTGTCGATTTCGGTGCCGGCGAGGAAGGTCAGCAAGATCGCGCCGAACCCGGCGAGGAAGTTGACCCATTCCGTGAGATTGAGGCCGATCGTGTTGCCGGCGACGGCGCCGACCATGATCTCGACCAGCGCCACCGACATCGCCACCCGGATCGAAATGACCGATGCGAGCAGCGCGAGCCCCAACCAGACCGCAGAAACCAGCCAGACGTTCTCCATCACGCACTCCTCTCCAGCGCCGAAAAAGGCTGGCGGCGTTGATCGGTGTGGAGACGGGCAACAAAAAACCCGCCTCGCGGCGGGCCGTTCGATGGACACGACTCCCACCGCATGTCTCCACGCGGCAGGAGTCATTAGCCTTGCGGGCGGTTTTGGGGGACTCCATCCCCTTGCAAACCAACATAGGAAGGTCGCGGGAGATCGGCAAGGGCGATCGCGAGGCTGCGTCAATCATGCCGCTCGCAGGGTTCGCCATCTTGCGAGACTCCGATGCCCATTGCGCCCCTTGGTCCGACCGCGGCCTGGTCCCTCGTGCGCTTACTCTCGATGCTTTCTCATGAACGAGAAACTACAGCTCGATCTTCACGAAAGGCTGCCTGCCATCCTTCAGTTCCTTGCACCCAGAATTGCCAAGCATCTCGCATGGTCTCGGTTGGAAGGCTTGGCTCGTTGACTGCAAATGTCGGGTAGTGCGTCGGACTCGGGCCTTCACGGCGGCAATTGCGAAGGTCTGGAGGTGGCGCACATTGCTCCCGCGGCGGACACAGTTGACTGCGAGCGACCCGCGACAGCCTTCAAAACCGGCGTCCACCAAAATCACCGTTTGTTCTCCCTTAGCGTTGTTGGCCTTTATCAACCAAAGACAGCAATAAGCTTGTGATCAAGGCATTCCCATGCGATTCTGAGGATGTGATCCGAAGGAGATGGGAATGTCTGAAACGATGCTCGCAGCGCTTTCCAACATCCGGACCGTCGAAGAAATGATCGTGGCCTTTCGGGATGAAGAACATTGCCGGCGATTGCTGGAAACCATGGTGTGGCCAGATGGTAGAATCTGCCCGGCCTGTGGTTACAAGCGCTCGATCGCGCTTGCCGGTCGCGATACGGGCAAGCGGCGTGCGCGGCCGGGTCTTTATCAGTGTTCCAATGGCGATTGCCGGTTCCAGTTCACGGTGACGACCCATACCCCTTTGCATTCGACTAAGTTGCCCTTGCGTGTTTGGCTGAAAGCCATGTGGCTGCTGCTGCAATCGGACAAGGGCTTGTCCTCGGTGCGGCTCGCCGAGATCCTTGGCGTGAGCCAGCCGACGGCCTGGCGGATGGGTCACGCACTGCGGCTGATGGTGGCGCGGGAAAACATGCTCGACGGCACGGTTGAGATCGACCATTTCCATCTCGGGGGAAGTCCCAGAAAGCGGCCGGATGACCCACCTCCGGGACGGGGCCGGAAAGGTCAGGCGAATACGGAGAAAGCGCCGGTCATGGCGATGGTGCAGCGGCCGACCGACGTCACGCCCGGCACTCCGGCCGGTGACGCACGTGCCGCGGTCGTGACCGGTCTTTCGTTGCGTGCGGCCGAACGTGCGATCGAAACACAGATCGAAACCCACGCGCATTTGATGAGTGATGAGGCGAAGGCATTCATGGCCATAGGCGAGAGTTTTGCCAAGCATGAGACCGTGAAGCATTCCAGCCACGAATATGTTCGCGACACGGTCCACGTCAATTCGGTGGAGGGTTTCAATTCCCGCGTTCGGCGGACGATCGCCGGCGTCTTTCACCATATCAGCCCTCAACATGCCGACCTGTATTTCCATGAAATCGGCTTCCGCTGGTCTCAGCGCGTCGTGTCTGGAAGCGCCGTTCGGAAAACTCGGCACGGCCGGGAAATCATGCGAACGCTCTGGTCGCGGGTGCCGCCGGCGCTGCAACTGCCGACTGTCTTTCGCGCTGCCACGGGACGTCAGATGCGCCGAAGCCCCGATGGCGGCATCACCATCAAGTCGGCCGTAGCTGTCTTTGGTTGATAAAGGCCGCGTTGTTTGGCGTACTTTCAACGCGATGCCCTCAAAGAGGTGAAAACAGAATCACCAACTTCCAGCGCCCCTCCAACAGCTCATACACAACGTGCAGCGACTGGCCGAAAGAACCTTGCCCAATGTCCCGATTTTCGCCATTTTGGCGGAAATGGAGGTTATCATGGCCACTGTCACGTTGAGCGCTGGCGAATTCCAGGACCGGGTCGGCGAGGCCCTCGACCGGTCGCTCAGCCAACCGGTGCTGATTACCAAGCATGGCCGGCCGCGCAAAGTCGTCCTTTCATATGACGAGTATGAGCGGCTGCGCGCCCGGGACCGGCGTGTGGTGCGGGCTGAAGACCTGACGGACGAGGACATCGCTGCGATCGAGGCGAGCGAGATGGCGCCCGGGTATGAGCATTTCAACGCCGAGCTTAGCGAGCAATGAGTCTTGAGCCGAAGGTCGGCTGGCTGCCCAGGTACCTCGCCGCCTTCAGCATCCAGCCTATGGCTTCCGCTATTCTATCCCAGCGCCGAAGAAGACCCAGCCAGGCGACGAGCTAGAGCTTAGAGGCGAGGTCACCCACGTCGACGAGGAGGACCAAAAGGATGAAGGCCGGCGGGCTGATCACCGTCGATGCTGACACGATCACTGATTGGACGCCAGTTCCGCGCAAAAGACCGAGCTTAGAGATAAGGCCGATTAGCGAACGCTTATCAACGAGGAAGCATGCAAGCTCAACAGGCTAGCCGCAGCCAACGCGCTGGCCTCAAGCTGGTACGCATGGCGATTGAACGGACCTGTGCCAAAGCCATCATCGAGACGGTCGACTAATTGCTTGCCGATAACACCCTTCTGTTAAGTGCCCAACCCGGGGCTGAAACGCGCCTGCTGCCGGCTAAAACGCAACGCTTCATCGAGTTCTTGCGCGAGTGTCTGGAGCAGGCTTAGCGGCGTTCCGAACCGCCGCTGAGGAAGCGTAGAATTGATTTGTCGATCGGCTAAGCATCGCCTAAGCCGGGAAGCAGGGCGGCAGGTGACGCACCGCCGAGACCTCCGCGGAAGCCCGCGCACAGCATCGCCAAAGAGCAGGTTCAGAACGGCTTCACTGCGCTGATTGCCGGCGCCTGCAGAGATGATCGTCTGCACCGCCGGATAGCCGCGCAGGCCGACCTCGCTCGGCCGTCCCGCAGAAATGATCGTGTAGACTTCGCGAACAGAGTGGATGTGGGCGGCCCCGACCTGTGTGGCAAGCTCGTCGGCGGCCGCGCCCGCCAGGAGATCGCCAACCATGCCCTCATAGCGGACCGGCAGCTGATCCAGCCAGGACAGGTCTCGTCATTCGGCCATCGATGCGCCACACCGGGCGCAGATTGAGAGACCGTTTGACAATCATTGCGGACACCCGGCCTCTGATGTAATTTAAAACTTGGTTACATGAGGAATATGCCCGCTGTCGCGACGGCTTTTCTCTCTTTTCTGTCCCGGCAGATAGCATGCTCTCTAACGGACCTTGGCACTGCAAGCTGTGGTTCTTGTGGTCGCTAGGTCACAGCGGTTAAGGGATTTGTCATGCTCCGACGTTGCGGATTCGTTGCAGCCGTCATGCTCGCAAGCTTCACGACCTTCGAAGCTTTTGCCGTCGAACGAAGGGTCGCCTTTGTAATCGGTAACTCCGATTACCAGGAAATCTCGTCCCTCAAGAACCCGGCCAAAGATGTGGTGGATGTATCCAACACGTTTCGAGCGGCTGGTTTTGACGTTTTCGTCGCGAGGGATCTTACAAAGCTCCAGTTTGAAGACCAGTTCCGCAACTATCTTGCCGCCGTGGACGGCGCGGATGTGGCTGTCGTCTACTATTCCGGTCACGGCTTTCAGATTGGCGGAGAAAATTTCCTGATCCCTGTCGATGCCTCGTTGAAGGACGCGGCGGACGTCGAGGTCCAGGCAATCAAGCTGAACGACGTGCTGCAGCAGATGCGTTCGAAATCGAAGATCCAGGTGATCATCCTCGACGCCTGCCGCAACAATCCGTTCCCTCGTAAGGACTATTGGCTCAGGGACCAGCTTTTGGCCGCCACCGGCACCGGCCTTGCGCAAGTAAGAAGCTCGCTGAACACACTGATCGCCTTTGCCACCGAACCCGGCGCGGTTGCCTTTGACGGCGCCGGCGACCTCAGTCCTTTCTCATTGGCATTTTCTCGTCGCGCGCTCGCCCCGAACCAGGAGATCCGCACGGTCATGTCGGCCGTGCGCCGCGATGTTGTTGAGGCTACCAAAGGCCTGCAGGTTCCCTGGGAGAACTCTTCGCTGATCGACGAAGTCGTTCTGATGCGGCGCAGCAGCCGGCCATCGCTGCCGCCGGTGCTGGAGAAGGTCGTGCTGTCGGGGGCAGGCCCCGTCGATCTGGATCTCCCGGAACCCGTCGACGTCGACGGCGGGACAATCACCGTCAGCATCGAAAGACCGCCTAAGCTCGGGCGCCTGATGCTGGACGGCAAGGTCATCGAGGCGGGAGAACAGATCCAGGGCAAGGATCTGCCGCGTTTGCAGATGGATGTCCCCAAGGGAATCGGCGAGCCGGAAGAGATGGATATGCTGGCCTACGCCGCACGCGACAACTGGGGCGGCGAAGCCAAGGGCATGCTGGTGTTCCGGGTCAAGAGCGCCGAAGGACCGCAGGGCGAACAGATCATGGCCTCGCTCGAAGCCGAGCAGAAGCAGCAGGTGCTGCAGCGCGGCATTCATGTCACCGGTGCCGCCGAGGCCATCGAGAGCCGCGAGATCGACGTTCCGGTCGGCGTGGGCCCGGTTGCGCTGAACCTGGATCTCCCGACCGATGATTCGGCGATCAGCTTGAAAGTTTCGGACTATCCCGGGACGGGAATTCTTTCTCTGCCGGATCGAACGCTGTCGCCCGAATCGAGCTTGATAGTCGGTGAAGTCGAGGTGCTGCGCTATGAACCCCAGATCGGAGCCAGCGCGCCGGTCGAGGTCGCCTTCGAAATTCGGGCGGACAGCGGAGTATCCAAACCCGCCACGATGAAACTGTCGCCAACCGTCGATCCGTGCGACTCGGCTGCCGGCGAACCGCTCGATCTTCAAGGTGTCGTCCCCGGCCTGCTGCCAAATGAAATCGGCGCCGACGCGGTGAAGCTCTGCGAGGCTGCGGTGAAGGCGTATCCCGATGTCGCCCGCTTCCGCTACGAACTGGGGCGCGCGCTGCTTGCAGCCGGCAAGGTGGACCAGGCCAGGAAAGCCATACAGCAGGCTGCCGACAGGGGACACGTGCGCGCCGTGTTCGAACTCGGCTACCTCTACGCGACGGGAACGGGCGTGGCGGTCGACCGCAAGCAGGCCAACACCTTCTACGCGGCTGCAGCCGACAAGGGCGATCCCTACGGGATGACGTCTTGGGGCCGCGCCTTGTTCCACGGCACCGGCGTCGAGCGCGATACGGCCAAGGGGCTGGACCTGCTGCTCAAGGCGGCAGCGATGGGGCACACATATGCCATGAACGATCTCGGCGCGATCTTCACGGAAGGCCGCAACGGCGTGACCGCCGATCAGGCCCGTGCCGTTGCCTTCCTGGAGGCTGGCGTCCAGCGGCAGGACATGTATTCGATGAACCTGCTTGGCCGGAACTACCTGTCCGGCGCGGGCGTCGAGAAAAATCCGAAAACGGCATTGGCCCTGTTTCAGGAGGCCACCGAACTCGGCCAGCCCTATGCTCCAAGCAATCTAGCGCGCATGTATCGCGACGGCGTGGGCGTGGAGCGCAACCCGGCCGAGGCGCAAAGACTGTTCGAGATGGCAGCCATGCGGGGCGATGAGTACGGCGCATTCGAACGCGCGGTTCTCGAAATGGAAAAGGGCGAAAAGGCCGACCAGGCCACCGCCGTCCGTTTTCTTGCATTTGCGGCCGCGCTGGATTTTCGCAACCAACTGCCGGAAGCTCGGACGAACCTCGCGAATTTCGGCGCGAAGGTGAAAACGACGGCGATGAAGCAACTGCGCCGGGAACTCAAATCGAAGGTCCCTGCGTCCGGTTCGCTGGATGATCAACTGGTCAACGCGGCCAGACGGGTCTGGGAAGAGGCTAATCCACGTCGGGACGTGTTTTGATCAAGCGGGAGGTAATGGTGAGCAGGAACTGGAAGCAGGCAATCATCGGAATAACTCTGTCCGTCGCCCTGCCGGGGCTCGTAGGCTGTACGTCCTCCTGGCCACCCGAATTGCGACCGACGCCGCTGGTGGCGACGCCCGCGCCGAAGGTCGTTCGCAGAGCCCCTGCGCCGCGAAAGGTCGTCAAGCCCGCTGCCAAACCGGCGGCCGTCAAGAAAGTGGTGGTTCAACCGGTTGAGGAAGAGCCTGTCGCCGCGCCTCCCGTGATCGTTCGTCCTTTGGGCGGCGGCGGGAGTGGCGGAAGCGGAGGCGGCGGCTGGGGAGGAGGTTGACCAGGCAAGCAACTAGGATCCAGATCACGCTCTAGTGGATTGATCGGAACAAAAGAGTCCGAATTGGGATTCCCCTTGGCTTGATGGCATGCGAGTCTGCTGCATGCGCAGCGACATTTCCTTCACCGTATCTTCCGCCGAGCGTCGGCGATTGAACGCCATCACCGCGAACCCCAAGAGCCCGCAGAAACACGTCTGGCGGGCGCGGATCGTCCTTCTGAGCGGCGACGGCGTGGGCACCACGGCAATCATGGCCGAGACCGGCAAATCCAAGACCTGCGTGTGGCGCTGGCAGGAGCGGTTCATGCATGAGGGCGTGGATGGCCTGCTTTGCGACCGCTCCCGTCCGCCGGGAAAGACGCCGGTCCCG
>NZ_VLKT01000106.1 GCF_007830515.1 Mesorhizobium tianshanense | reverse complement strand
CCGCCTCAAAGGCCTTACGGGCATCCTGAGGGGGCACGTCGCCTTCCATGGCGGCCATGCAGGTCTCGACCGCCTGCTTCCACTTAGGGCCCCGTTTGGTCCACTTCAGGAGCTGCTCAGATGCACCCTCGACGTGGCTAACCCCGAAGCGAATGCCCGGACGGTCAGTCCGAACGTAGACCGGAGGGTTGAACCAATGGAGGGACATTCGGAATGCCTAATGGAGGACGGGAATGTTTGGTAGGGCTTTCTCCCCAATTGTCGGTTTCGTTTGTCACGCCCGGTGGGCCAAAGCTCCGGACGATAAGTGGCAAGCGCCGCCTCGACGACGTCGCGTATTCCCGCCAGCCCGCGCTCGATCAGGCTGATCGAGGTATCGCGCACCCCTGGTGTCTGCCCGTGCGTCTTCAACGTATCGATGGCGTTGAATAGCCCGCCGAGCGGGTTGTTGATCTCGTGCGCCATACCGGAAGCAAGCCGACCGAGGCTCGACAGCTTTTCCTCTTCGGCAAGCTGTATGGCGAGGTTTCCCCGCTCCCGCTCGGCATGCACGAGCGCGTTATAGCCATGAAAGAGGCTCGCGACTTCGCTGTCGCCCGGAGGAATCTCGCCCGGCGCTATCGGTTCGGCCGCGCCGTGGACGGCGGTTCGCATATGGTTTTCGAGCACGCGGATCGGGCCGATCATGCGGCGCACTAGCACGAAGCCGCCGAAAGCGAAGAGGACGGCCAAGATCCCGTTTGTCACAAGGAGCGTGACAAGCACTTCCCGCCGTTCGGCAAACAGATGCGATACGTCGAATGTCGCGTGGATCGCGCCGATCGGTTGGGCCTTGATAAATGAGTTCGCGGCGCGCAAAGCCAGTCAGCCTGTCTTCGTCGATCGTCACCGCTTCGGCCCCATATCGCGAGGCGTACTCCGCGGGAAGCGCCGAATAGGCCATGATCTTGTTGGGATCGCTTGCGGCGAGTACGCGGCCGTCCGAGCCTGTGACCACGGTTTCGATAGGAACCAGGGACTCGTAGATGGAGGACGAGCGGTCGAGCGCGTCGAACACTTCCCACACATCTCCGCGCAGCACCGCAGGCAGTACCGAGGAAGAGAGGCCGTCCAGATATGTGCCGGCCAATCCGTCGAGATAGCTTTCCTGGGTGCGGGAAAACCGGTCGAGCACTCTCTCGGAGATGGCAGCGCTGATCACCACCATCAGCAGCGCCACGATCGCCGGAACGCGAAAAGACAGCGGGATCGCCTGCCAGCGGCGGAGCGGAGTCATCCGAACTGCCTCACGGTTTCGACCTTGGCGGCGATGGTATCGAAAAGCTCCGGCCGGGTAACGGCGAAGCCGTCGAGGCGCAGCATTTCCAGCACCTTGCGCCCTTCCTGGTCGTCGGACATCGAAACCAGGGCATCGCGAAGCGCCGCTATCCTCGGGTCTGCGGCCAACGATTTAGGGGAAGCGATCGGAGGAAATCCTAGCCATTCGGACTTTCGGACGATCATCGTCCGCGTCACCAACTCCGGCTCGATCTCGCGCATGACCTCCCAGACGTAGCCGTCGACGCTGCCCGACTGCGCCAGTCCAGATGCCACCGCCCTGATGACGTTGCGATGCCCGTAGGTGAAGAAGGTGCGCGAGAAGAACCCTGCGGGAAGAAGTCTGTTCGCGGCCAGAAGCGCCCGGGTGACGAGGAAGCCGGAGTTCGAATCGGGATCGGAGAAGGCGTGGATGCCGTCCTTCAGTTCGGTCCAGTCGTCCACGGGCCGGCCAGAAGCCGCAATAAGGTAGGACTGGTAGAGCGGTTTTCCATGCCAGACCGGCGTTGCGACGAGGTCGAGATCGGCCTTGAACTGCACATAGGGATAGCCGCAGATCCATGCTCCCTGAATCTGCCCGGAAACGAGCAGTGCCGTGATCTCCTGATAGGTCCGCCGGGTGACCAACTCGACCGGGCCGCCGATCCTTGAAGCGAGATAGCTGCGCAGGTGGCCGAGCAGCTCCAGGTCATTCGAAAGGAAAACAGGTGTCAGCCCGAATTTGAACGGCAACTCATCGGCATGGGAAACGTGCCCGGTCAGCAGCGCTGCCGAGGTTGTGATGCTTCCGTTGATGAAGGCGCGCCGACTCAAGCGCCGATAACCCCACCCCTGCGGTTTCACGGTCTCCTCCGACAAGCGGCACCAGCCCGCTGCGAAACCTAGTCGAATCCGCAGGACATGGCGACAGAATTACTGCGATCGGCTAGCAGCCGCCTGCTCCGCCGAGTTCGCTTGCCGGAACAAGTAGTCGCCCATCGCCTTGGGGATTCCTCTTCGACGGCGGGGGCCCGTCAGGAGCAGTCGCCATCCGATGTAGGTCGTCCCGATGCTCGGGCTCCGCCTCGATGCCATCAAGTGCGCCTTTC
Organism: Mesorhizobium tianshanense; assembly: GCF_007830515.1. GTDB lineage: Bacteria > Pseudomonadota > Alphaproteobacteria > Rhizobiales > Rhizobiaceae > Mesorhizobium > Mesorhizobium tianshanense. The sequence goes on along the minus strand of NZ_VLKT01000106.1, from coordinate 11,202 downwards.
ACGACCGTTTCCGCCCATTCCGGCAGATCGGCGATGCGGTAGAGTATCCATTGAGCGTCTCGCCGCTGCGCCACGATCCCGGCTTCGCGCAAGATCGCCAGATGTTTAGAGACGCGGGGCTGGGGGACCGCGAGGGCATGCGCAAGCTGGCAGACACATGCCTCCCCATGCGCGGAGATCAGCGCCAGTATCCGCAGGCGCAGCGATTCCGAAATCCCAGAAAGCAGGGCAAGTCGCTGTTTCATACAATCTCATATAGTTCCGGCGGCATATTCCCGCAACGGCATATGCGTGCCTGTTTTCGCTTCCGAAGGCGTTCCCAAGCGGAGGCCGCGTTTGATCCATCGCAACGACGTAGCGCGCCAACAGACCTACGAAAGCGCCAACTTATCGAGAATATTGAATATGCCCTTGAAGGTATATTCCCAAATTGGCATATACATATCACCAAGGCCAGGCAGCCGATCAGATAGGGTCCACGGAACGTCGTCGTCCCACAACGGACAGGTAAACCGCATGAGCGCCGAACAGTCATTTACCCTGCCGGAGCGCCCAGCCCAGCCGTCGCTCGTTCTTTGGGTTGCAGCAACCGTAGGCGCCGTGGTCCTCTGGTTCGCCGCCTACGCACAGCTGGTACCGCTATCGGACTGGATCGTTTCCCTGCTTCCCCTCGAACCCGGTTCGCGTCTTCAAGAGGCGATCAGGTTCTTCGTCTACGACACGCCGAAGGTGCTGATGCTGCTTGGGCTGGTGGTCTTCGCCATGGGCGTAGTGCGTAGCTTCTTCTCGCCCGAACGAACCCGCGCCTTGCTGGCGGGCCGGCGCGAGGGGATCGGCAATGTCGCCGCCGCAAGCCTCGGCATATTCACGCCATTCTGCTCCTGCTCGGCGGTCCCGCTGTTCGTCGGCTTCGTGTCGGCGGGAGTGCCGCTTGGCGTGACGTTCTCGTTCTTGATCGCCGCACCGATGATCAACGAGGTCGCCCTCGGCCTGCTCTTTGCATTACTGGGATGGAAAGTCGCGCTGACCTATCTTGTCTTCGGCCTGACTGTCGCCATCGTGTCCGGCTGGGCCATCGGAAAGCTGCATCTCGAGAGCTGGCTGGAGGAATGGGTCCGCCACGTGCGGTCCGGAGCCGTAGATCTGCCGGCCGACCAGTTGACCGTTGTCGACCGCATCAAGGCTGGCCTCGACGCCCTCCGCGACATTGTCGGCAAGGTGTGGATCTGGATCATCGCGGGCATCTCGGTAGGCGCCTTCATCCATGGCTACGTACCGTCGGAGCTGCTTGCATCCATCATGGGCAAGGATGCCTGGTGGTCGGTTCCGGCCGCGGTCGTGCTCGGCATCCCTATGTATTCGAACGCGGCCGGGATCATTCCGGTGGTCGAGGCCCTTCTGGGCAAGGGAGCGGCGCTCGGCACGGTGCTCGCCTTCATGATGTCGGTGATCGCGCTCTCGCTGCCCGAAATGATCATCCTGCGCAAAGTCCTGAGCGTGAAGCTGATCGCCGTCTTCATAGGCGTGGTGGCCTCAGGAATCCTGGCCGTCGGCTTCCTGTTCAACATGATTTTCAGTTGAAGAACTAAGAAAGGCATCCACCCATGAAAGAGATCAAGGTCCTCGGGCCCGGTTGCGCGAACTGCAAGAACACGACTTCGCTGATCGAACGCATCGCCCAGGAGAAAGGCGTTCCCATCTCCTTGGCCAAGGTCGAGGAACTCCGCGAGATCATGAGCTTCGGCATCATGTCTACCCCGGGGGTCGTGGTCGACGGGAAGGTCGTCCACGCCGGCGGCGTACCGAGCCGGGAGAAGGTCGAACTGTGGTTGGCATGACCAAGATGCCCATTCGGAAGCCAAACCAACATGAGGAATGCTGCGATGCTCGATGAAGCCAAACAGATCTGCCCCACCACGACAAGGCGCCGAGTCGCTGAAGGAGCCGTCCTTGTCGATGTCCGCGAACAGGCGGAGATCGACCGCCTCGCGTTCGACGTTCCCGGCCTCGTTCGCATACCCCTAGGGGAACTGGAGAAGCGATACGTCGAGCTTCCGCGCGACCGCGAGTTGGTGCTCGCCTGCCAGAGCGGAGGCCGGAGCCTCAAGGCCACCTATTTCCTGATGTACAAAGGATTCGACAAGGTCGCCAACATGGAAGGCGGCATGGCCAAATGGGCCAGCAAGGGATTTCCCGTCAAAGACGAAACGTCCTCGCAGCAGCCTGAGGGGCAGGACGTTGGCGGATGCGGCTGCGGAACATCTCCGTCGGGGATAGGCTCCTGTTGTGAGTCCGCCGTGCCGGGAGAACCTGAATGCTGTTGAGCGATAGCCTGGTTTCCAGCGCGGCTCGAGTTCCCGGCGGCATGCTGGCGCTGCAGAACCATCCATGAGGAGTTCGAAGGTGGCAGAGCCAACGAAACTACTGAGCTACGACGTCGCCGCGCACCGCGTCGATGCGCATGGCAGCCTTGCGAGGACCAAAGATGCCGAGATCGTCCTCGACACCGACATCGCAGGACGCAGCGACGCCTTCAATCCCGCCGAGCTGTTTCTCGCGGCGATCGCCGCCTGCATGATCAAGGGTATCGAGCGCGTGAGCCCGATGCTAAAATTCGAGTTGCGCGGCGTCGAAGTGCGCCTGCACGGCGAGCGTCAGGACGCTTCGCCGAAGATGGTGTCGGTGGACTACGAGCTGATCGTCGACACCGACGAAAGCGATCAGCGGCTAGCGCTGCTTCACACTAACGTCCGCAAATACGGGACGATCTCCAACACGGTGGCGGAGGCAACGAAGCTGGAAGGCACTATCCGCCGCAAGGCGGCGGGGTGAACGTCAGGGTCGAACCAGCCGCGGCGCAATCGCCCGCCGAAACGGCGCATGAGCTCGATGCCGCTGAGGGCGGTGTGTCCGGCGCACGCGCGGAACTCATCGCATCGCTTCTTTCCGGGCTGGCGCTGGCAGGTGGATGGTTGACCGAGGGGTTCGTACCCATAGAGGCAACGCTTGGCCTCTATGGCTTGGCCAATGCGCTTGGCGGCTTCTTCACCCTGCGCGAGGCGGCCAGGAACCTCTGGCATGGCAGGTTCGACATAGACATGCTCATGCTGGTGGCGGCCGCCGGCGCCGCGGTGCTCGGCCAATGGGCGGAAGGCGCTCTCCTCCTGTTCCTGTTCAGCCTCGGACATTCGCTGGAACACTACGCCATGGGAAGGGCCAGCGGCGCGATCCATGCGCTGGCACACCTTGCCCCGAAGCTGGCAACACGGCGCAACGGGGATGTGCTGCAGCAGGTTCCGGTCGATGCCCTTCAGGTCAACGACATCGTCATGGTCCGGCCGAACGAACGCCTTCCGGCAGACGGCGTGGTGATCGCGGGCCAGAGCAGCGTCGATCAGGCGCCGATCACCGGAGAAAGCATTCCCACCGACAAGAGGCCGATTGACGGCTCTGACCCGTTCCCGGACTTCGGTATACTCGCCGACGAAAATCGTGTCTTCGCCGGCACCATCAACGGCTCAGGCTCGCTTGAGGTCAGGGTCGCCAAGCTGGCGGGCGAGACGACCCTTGCCCGCGTCGTGCGCATGGTGGCGGAAGCCGAGTCGCAACGCTCTCCCACCCAACGCTTCACTGATCGTTTCGCGCGCATCTTCGTTCCGGCGGTCCTCATCTCTGTCGGGGCACTGATGCTCGCCTTCCTGGTCCTCGACGAACCCTTCGGCGAAAGCTTCTATCGCGCCATGGCGGTTCTGGTCGCCGCCAGTCCCTGCGCGCTGGCGATCTCCGTGCCGAGCGCTGTCCTGAGCGGGGTAGCGCGCGCGGCACGCGGCGGAGTGCTGGTCAAGGGAGGCGGCCCGCTGGAGAACCTGGGGTCGCTTGCGGTTCTTGCCTTCGACAAGACCGGAACGCTGACCGAAGGCAAGCCCCGGCTGACGGACGTGATGCCTGCGCCGGGCATCGACGAAAGGGCGCTTCTGGGTATTGCGGTCGCCATCGAGCGCGGCAGCGACCACCCACTGGCGGCCGCCGTAGTCCGAGACGGGGAGGCGCGCCTGGGCGACACCGAGGTCAAGACTGCGACCTCGATCGAAAGCCTGAACGGCAGTGGCATCCGCGGCGTGGTCGACGGGAAGGCCGCAGTCCTCGGCAACCCGCAACTTTTCCTGGCGAGATTCGCTTCATCCATTCCGGCTTCTGTCACTGACGCGGCGGCGGAGCTCGAGAACGCGGGCCGTACGGTCATCATGGTTCGGCATGGCGAAACCTACCTCGGTGTCCTGGGACTCATGGACACGCCTCGGACAGGCGCCCGGGAGGTGATCGCCAGGCTCCGGACGCTTGGCATCCGGCGCATCGTCATGCTTTCCGGCGATAACCAGAGCGTTGCCGACAACGTGGCGCGAGCCCTTGGCGTCGACGAAGCCCGCGGCGCGCTGATGCCGGAGGACAAGGCAGGGATCGTGAAGGCAATGCTCGCGACGGAGGGCAAGGTCGCGATGGTCGGCGACGGCGTCAACGACGCGCCTGCGATGGCCAACGCGACCGTCGGCATAGCCATGGGAGCGGCCGGCTCGGATGTCGCGCTGGAGGCGGCCGACGTGGCGCTCATGGCCGACGACCTTGGACATCTTGCCTTCGTGCTGGGGCTCAGCCGCCGCACCAGCTCCGTAATCCGCCAGAACCTCTGGATCAGCCTGGGCATGGTCGCTCTGCTTGTGCCCGCCGCTCTCCTCGGCCTACCGATCGGAGCGGCCGTAGTCTTCCACGAAGGATCGACGGTGCTGGTGGTAGTTAACGCACTGCGCCTGCTGGCATATCCCGCTCCGCGCGACGAGCAGGCAGCCGCGTGATCTGCATCAAGGCCCCGCCGACAAGCTTTATTATTGTCTTCCAGCAACTCTGTTTGAGGTGAACCATGTCACAGCGCGAAGTCGTCCTCTGCTCTCCGGTCCGAGCTGCAATAGGCACCTACAACGGCAGCCTCAAATCGACGCCGGCCGTCGAACTCGGCGCGGCAGTCGTGCGCGAGACGCTACGCCGCACGAAGCTCGACCCGGCAAAGCTGAATTCCGTCGTGATGGGCAACGTGGTTCAGGCGGGCAACAAGATGAACCCGGCGCGGCAGGCCGCGATGCGCGGCGGGATTCCCGCCGAGGTGCCGGCAATGACCGTCAACCGGGTCTGCGGTTCCGGTGCCCAGGCCGTCGCATCGGCCGCTCTAGAGATCTGGCTCGGCTTTGCTGACGCCGCGATCGCGGGCGGAATGGAAAACATGGATGCCGCCCCCTATCTGATGAGCGGCGGACGCTGGGGCTATCGAATGGGCGACGCGCAGATCTATGATTCCATGCTGCGCGATGGCCTCAATGATGCGTTTTCCGACCAGCATTCCGGATGGCACACGGAAGACCTCGTCACCAAGTACCAGATCAGCCGCGAGGATCAGGACCGTTGGGCAGCGCGCTCGCAGCAGCGCTTCTCGGCAGCACAAGCGGCGGGCAAGTTCGACGCCGAGATTGTCGCCGTCGAGGTGAAGGGTCGCAACGGGCCTGAGCCCTTCGCCCGCGACGAGCACAATCGTCCCGACACGACGATCGAAAGCCTGTCGAAGCTGAAACCCGCATTCCGCAAGGACGGCACGATCACCGCCGGCAATGCGCCGGGGCTAAACACGGGAGCCGCGGCCATGGTCGTCACCGAGCGCGGTTTCGCGGAGGCCAACCGGCTCGCTCCGATAGCCCGGCTCGTCGCCTACGGCGTAGGCGCGGTCGAGCCCGGCATGTTCGGGATTGGTCCGGTGCCGGCGGTGCGGCAGGCGCTGGACCGCGCCGGCTGGACGATCGGCAACATCGAGCGGATCGAGATCAACGAGGCTTTTGCCGCCATTGCGCTCGCCGTGACCCGCGAACTTGGCCTCGCTGAGGACGTCGTCAATGTCGAGGGCGGCGCCATCGCCCACGGCCATCCGATCGGCGCTTCCGGTGCAATCCTGACTACCCGTCTGTTGCATTCGATGAAGCGAGATGGCCTCAGGCGCGGCATCGTCACCCTCTGCATCGGCGGCGGTCAGGGTATCGCCCTGGCGCTCGAAACCTTGTGATGACCAGGAAGCTTGGCCGCACTCTGAAGAGCAGTGCAAGTGTGTGAACTGCTGGGATTATCAAGCAACGTTCCATCGACGGTGAGCCTGTCGCTGAGAAAGCTTGCCCAGCATGGCGGGCCGCCCGCGTTGATCGGAGACGGCTGGGGAGTCGGGTACTACGAAGGTTTAGACGTTCGCCTCATCAAGGACGCGGCGCCAGTCGATGCCAGTGACTGGATCCGGTTCGTCGAGGACCACGACCTGCGAAGCCACATCGTGATGTCGCACATTCGCAAGGCTACGATGGGTGAGCGCTCCTATCGCAATACGCAGCCCTTCACACGCGAGTTGGGAGGGCGCGTCCATTTGTTCGCGCATAATGGTTGGCTTCCAGGAATAGCCGGATCGGCATCCTTCGATGCAGTCCGGTTCCGCGCGGTGGGGGAGACCGACTCCGAACGGGCTTTTTGCGCGCTTCTTGATCGCATGTTGGCTGTCTGGGAACGCCACGGGGGAATTCCTCTCCTCGATGCCCGCCTGTCGGTCGTGTCGTCATTTGCCGCGGAATTAAGAACATTGGGGCCGGCCAATTTTCTCTACTCGGATGGAGACACGCTGTTCGCCCACGGCGATCGCCGCAAGAACGGCAGCACAGGCAAGGTCCGTCCGCCGGGTCTGGTGTTCCTGCGACGTTTCTGTCCCCGAAACGGCCAGAGCGCCATGGTTGAGGCGCTTTCCGTGGAGGGAGCCGATCAGTATGTGACCTTGGTGGCAAGCGTCCCGTTAACCGATGACCGTTGGGAATCTTTCGCCGAGGGTGAGGTGATCGCGATTTCGAATGGAGAGATCGTCGCGCGTCGATGTCCAGTTAAGTCTGTCGTCGTGAACTGACACGCACATGGAAAGTCACACCGGGATTGTTGATGTGACTGGGGGGAGATCACGATGGGATTAGGTGGATGAAAGACCCTTACGAGACGCTCGGCGTAACCCGCACCGCCACCGACAAGGAGATCAAGGAGGCCTTCAAGAAGCTGGCGCGCAAGTTCCACCCCGACCTGCATCCGGACGACAAGGCAGCGGAAGCGAAGTTCAAGGACATTTCCGCAGCCAACGATCTGCTCAAGGACCAGGAAAAGCGGCGCCGTTTCGATGCGGGCGAGATCGACGCCACCGGAGCGGAACGGCCACAGGAGCGGTTCTATCGCGACTTCGCCGACGGCGGTGCCAACGCGTCGCACGCATCTAGGGAAGGATTCGCCAGCAACGAAGATCTGGAAGAATTCCTTAGGCGGGCGTTTGCAGGTGGCGGTCAGCGAGGGCACGAGACTTTTCAGGCGCGCGGCCAGGATGTGAGCTATGTGCTGCCGGTGGAATTCATGGAAGCGGTCAATGGCGCCCAGCGCACGGTCACGCTGCCTGAGGGCAAGACGCTACAGGTGACGATCCCCGAAGGAGCCGAGGACCGGCAGATGCTGCGACTGAAGGGCCAGGGTATGGCCGGATTCGGCGGCGGAATGGCGGGAGACGCTTACGTCGAACTGCATGTCGAGCCGCATCCGTTCTTCCATCGCAAGGACGACAACATTCATATTGAGGTTCCCGTTACGCTGAAGGAGGCGATGCTAGGCGCTCGCATTGAGGTTCCGACCATAAGCGGCCCTGTTACGATGACCATCCCGAAGGGGTCGAACACCGGGAAGACGCTACGACTGCGTGACAAGGGCATTCGGAACCGCAAGACCGGGCAACGGGGACATCAGCTGATCACCCTGAAAGCTGTTCTGCCCTCGGCCGAAGAGCACGAACTGGTCGCGTTCCTCGAAAACTGGCAGCCGAAACATCCTGACCATCCACGCAAGGAGATGCTGGCATGATGCGCGTCGATGACCTTGTTGAGCGAATAGCCGCGCTCCAGCGGAGCGATCTTGAAGCCTGGATCCGAGACGAGCTTGTCGTGCCGTGGCAGGACGCCGGAACCTTGCTCTTCAACGATATGGAATTCGCACGCGTCCGTCTGATCTGCACGCTTCACTATGAATTGGAGATCGACGCTGACACGCTGCCGGTCATATTGTCATTGATCGATCAGCTCCACGAAACGCGGCAGCGCCTGCGATCACTGAGCGCGGCCGTAACGAAGCAGGACAAGTCCGTTCAGGCCGCCATCATCGCTGCGATGGACCGGGCAAGCGGCAGCTCTGCGCCCGGCAGCGAGGAGACATGATCATGCACACAGTTCCTAGCGTAGCAGAAGCGAGCCGGGCCATATCGACCCGGCTCAACCGAAACTGCTTTTGCATCACCCTCGACCGAGCAGCACTTTGCGCTGCGCTTGATCAGGAAGCCGGCTACACCGGCTTCTGCGAAGCGTTCATGAAGTCGCGGGCAAATCTGTTTTCGAATGTTCCGGTCTTCCTCGCCGCGTCCGCCCTTGGGGAGATGGTCGGAATCGTTGATGCCATCGAGTGTGCGACGAGATTACCCGCCTACCGCGATGCCGTTCTCTCGTGGGCTCCTGAGATCGCGCAGCGGGATTTTGGTCCGGCGGGCGCGCTGATGGGCTACGACTTCCACCTCGATGATGACGGCCCCAAGCTGATCGAAGTGAACACCAACGCAGGTGGTGCTTTCCTCAATGCGTTCCTGGCGAAGGCCCAGAAAGCCTGCTGCGCCGAAGTCGAACAGGGGCTGATCAGTGCCAAGGACGATAAATTCGAGACCGGGGCCGCCGCGATGTTTAGGAATGAATGGCGACGCCAGTTCGAAACTGAATCGCCGCGGCGGATCGCAATCGTCGATGATCGGCCCGAGGAACAGTATCTCTATCCTGAATTCGTGCTGGCCAAGCAGCTGTTGGTGAAACACGGTATCGATGCCGTGATCGGGGACGCGAGCGAACTGCAATATGACGGCGGCAAGCTCCGGCTCGGCGGACAGGAGATTAACCTCGTATACAATCGCCTGGTCGACTTCGCGCTCGATCTCCCAGAGCATGCAGCGCTCAAACAAGCCTATCAAGACGGCGCGGTGGTGGTCACGCCCAATCCGCACAATCATGCGCTTTTCGCGAGCAAGCGCAACTTGACGCTACTGTCCGACCCGGAGGTTCTCGAAACTTTTGGTCTATCCCCAGAGATGCGTTTGCGGCTCGCCGGCGGCGTTCCGCGGACGACGCTGGTCACACCCGAAAATGCTGACGCGTTTTGGCAATCCCGCAAGGATCTATTTTTCAAGCCGCTGTCGGGCCACGGGGGCAAGGCGGTCTATCGCGGCGACAAGGTCACAAGAGGGGTATGGGCCGAGATCGCCCGGGGCGGCTATGTGGCTCAGGTCTTTGCAGCGCCTGGTCAGCGCATGATCGAGATTGATGGTTCACTTGCACCGCGCAAAATGGACGTGCGACTCTACATTTATGATGGCCGGCTGCTGCTCGCGGCTGCGCGCCTCTACCAAGGCCAGACCACTAACTTCAGGACGCCGGGCGGCGGCTTTGCTCCTGTGCTGGTAATCTAAACACAGTATCGTCTGCGGCGAATATGCCGCGAGCCACGTCCGCCACAAACGCGGGCCTACCCATCAAAAAGGGGGAGCACTCCGAGCGGGTCACCTTCGATCGCACGGCCAGGTCTGGCCGTCATTAGAGAAGCCGCCATCTTCGGACGTCGACCCTCCTGCAATCCACGGTCAGTTAGGCACAAAGCGGACTCCGCCTGCCAAGTGTTGTCATGACGGCCATATGCGAGGTCCTGGCCCGGTCCCGGTCTGGCTGCGCCTGCGGGTGCCGCATCCCGAAGCGCGGCCGGGTCCCTACTCACCAAACAGACGCCGCGGTTTGATCCACGTCATTGCGATTGCCGCGGCCAAGGCGCAGCAAAGACAGCATGAAACGTCCCATCTCAGTTGTAGAGAACCTACATGCTTGAAGTTCCAAAGCCGATCATGAAGGAGACCCCTTCCGTCGCCGGAAAGGCACAGGACCAAGTCGTCGGGAAGGCACGTCGACCTGTAACGGCGCGCATGCTCGTGTCCGCCATCGTGCTGGCAATCGCCATCGGCGCAGGTGTCGGGGCGTGGACAATGTTCCTGCGCCCAATCGAGGTTCAAGTCGCGGCCGCCGAGCGCGACGTGCCGGTGCAGGTCTTCGGCCTCGGGACGGTCGAGGCGCGCGTGACCTCCAGGATCGGCTTCAAGGTGTCCGGCGTGCTCGTCGATCTTCGCGCCGATGTCGGCAAACGTGTCGCCAAAGGCGCGGTTCTCGCCCGCCTTGATGACCGCGAGCAGAGTGCACAGGTCGCCCGGGCAAATGCGATGGTCGAACTGGCTGATGCCAATCTTCAAAGGGCTGCGGCAAGCGTCGAAAAGGCTCAGGCGAACTTTGCGAACGCCAAGAGCATCAACGAGCGCCGGCAGGCGCTGCTAAAGAACAACAACACCTCGATCGAAGCGGCGCAGACGGCACAGGCGGCCCAAGATGCGGCGCTTGCCGATGTGAGCCTGGCGCAAAGCGACGTCCTGGTGGCCAAGGCCAACATCGGCGATGCTGAAGCTCAGCGGCAGCTGCAATCAACCATGTTGGAGTTTTACACCCTCGCGGCTCCCTACGACGCCATGGTGACTGCACGCCTGAAGGAACTCGGCTCGGCGCTCGGCGCGGGCGAGCCGGTGTTCACGCTGATCGATCCGAAAACCGTGTGGGCGCTCGCTTATGTCGACGAGAGCAAGGCCGGCAAGATCGCTGTCGGCGAGTCAGCCGAGATCGTGCTGCGATCTCAGCCAGGCCGGCGTTTCGCCGGCCACGTGGTGCGCATCCAGCCGGAAAGCGATCGCGTCAACGAGGAACGGCGGGTAGAGATCGCGTTCGACACGCTGCCGGCTGACTTGTACCTCGGCGAACAGGCCGAGGCCCACATCACGACCGTCCGGCTTCCGCAGGCCCTGTTGGTCCCGGAAGCGGCGATCACCGGGCTCGGCAACAATCAAGGGACCGTATGGACCGTCGAGGACGGATATCTGGAGCAGCGCAACGTGACACTCGGGCACCGGTTGCTCGATGGACGCTTTGAGATCGCCGGCGGCGTCCCGGAGCACGCGCTTGTCGTCACGACGTTGCGCAGCGG
>NZ_VLKT01000105.1 GCF_007830515.1 Mesorhizobium tianshanense | reverse complement strand
AGAGCCACAAGTTCAGGGTCTTCACCGCCGGCCAGAAGCGCCGCGTCACCCCAGCCATCAAGCGCCAGATGCGGCGGCGGTCGGCGGTCGAGCCCGTCATCGGCCACATCAAGAGCGAACACAGAATGGGCCGCAACTACCTCGCCGGCCGCCAGGGCGACGCCCTCAACGCCATCCTGGCCGCCGCCGGCTACAACTTCTCCCTCCTGCTCAGGTGGCTGAAGGATTTTTTGTCGCTCTTGATCGCCCTGCTTCAACTTCGGCCGAAGTCGGTCGCCGCTTAGGGCCCGGATTGTTCACGGTCGACTAATGCATCTTATACGACTATGCGCGATCGGCCGCTTCGCGCGTCATGTCGGTCGTTCAGCTCGACATGCGCGGCGCACGAAAGCAGGCGCCCGACGGCGAAATTCGACTCCCCACTTTTTGCGTAGAGGCCAGCGATACTGCCAGAACGTCTGCCGCCCGCCGCCGCAGGGTTATCCATGCGCTAACTTGGGTTCTCCAACCGGTTCGTTTTGCGCCACTCCTCGTACTCCCCGCGGGCATCGTCATGCAGCGGATAATAGCGTTGCAACGGCGCCCCCTCCATGAGCTTCACTCGCGAGAACTCCTCCCAATCGTGATGCTTCTGCGATTCTTCGATTACTTTCGGGGCCATTGCGACGGGGAGCACCACCACCCCGTCGTCGTCGGCGACGATGATGTCGCCTGGGATCACCGTGACACCGCCGCAGGCAATCGGAATGTTGACGGCATTGGGATAGATGCTGGTCTGCACATGATAATTTGGCGTCCAGCCGCGCAGCCATAGCGGCAGATCGAGCTTTTCGACATTGGGCCGGTCGCGCATGCACCCGTCGATGACGATACCCGCGCCGCCCCTGCCCTTGAAATATGTCGACATCATATCGCCGAAGACGCCCGAGCTCATGTCGCCGCGCGCGTCGACCACCACCACATCGCCCTCCTGCGCGTGGTAGAGCACGTGCCGGTGCAATTGCGTCTCCGGATCGGCATATTCCCCCTCGGTGAAGAGGTCCGGCCGCTGCGGGAGGAACTGCAGCGTCAGCGCCGGCCCGACGATCGACTTCCCGTGGTTCTGCGCCACCGGGCCGACCATGTGCGGATTGCGAAAGCCCATGTGGCCAAGCGTGCCGGCAACCGTCGCGGCGCCGATCTCCCTTAGCGCGTCGAGCAGATCTCTAGGCGGCCTCGTGATGTCAGGAATATGCGTCATGATGGGCTCCGGTTGAAAGGGGGCTACCAGTTCGTAACAGAACCGTCGCGGCGCTTAAGGTGAGGCGCTTCCCAGAAACGCAAACTCTCCGCCCGGACGGCCTTTTCGTTGACCTCGACGCCGAGCCCCGGCAGGTCGCTGACCGGATAATCGGGGCCGTCGAGCCGTGGCTGCACGGGGAAGAAGTCGGAATTGTCGAAGCCCAGCTTTATTTCGGGCACCCTGGTCTCGAGCCACGCGAAGTTGGGTACCGCGCAGGCGAGATGCACGCTCGCGGCCGTGCACACTGGACCAAGCGGATTGTGCGGCATCAGGTCCACATAGTGCGCCTCGCTCCAGCCAGCGACTTTCATCGCCTCGGTGAGCCCGCCGACATTGCAAACATCGAGCCGGTTGAACTGGTGGATGCCGCGCTCGATGTAGGGCAGGAACTGCCACTTGCTGGCAAATTCCTCGCCGATGGCAAAAGGGATGACGGTCATCGTACGCAGGGATTCGTAGGCCTCCGGTGTCTCGTCCCGTATCGGCTCCTCGAGGAAATCAAGCACACCGCGGCCGAGCTTGTTGCAGAAGCTCGCCGCCTCTGCCACCGACAGCCGATGATGATAGTCGATGCCGAGGACGACGTCGTCGCCCAGCGCCTCGCGCGCCTTGTTTAGCATGTTCGCGGTAGCGCCGATCGACTCGCGCGGCTCGAAGATGTCCCTGCTGTTTTGCCCGATGGGGAAGAAGCGGATCGCCTGCCATCCCTGTGTGCGTAGTTCGCGGGCTCGTTCGATGGCAACGTCACCCTCGGCCTCGTCTCCTGTCGAGGCGAAGGTGGGAATGCGGTCGCGCTGCTTGCCGCCCAGCAGCTCGTAGACCGGCACCCCCAGCGCCTTGCCCTTGATGTCGTGAAGGGCGATGTCGATGGCGGAAATCGCCGCCTGCAGAACTCGCCCGCCTTCGAAGTACTGGCTGCGATAAACCTCTTGCCAGATCCGCCCGATCTGCATCGGGTCGCGGCCGATGAGGAACTCGCGATAGTGCTCGACCGCGCCGGCCACCGCCCTCTCGCGACCGCTCAAGCCGCTCTCGCCCCAGCCGAAGATGCCCTGGTCGGTCTCGATCTTGACGAGCATCTGGTTGCGTGTCCCTACCCATATCGCATATGGCTTGATCGCGGTGATCTTGAGCTTCTCAGTCATCTAGCCACGGTTCCCAAACGAACGCGCCCTGTCTCAGTTGGCCTTGAGGGCCATTTCAGTTTCGCCGTCGAACAGATGTATCCGCTCCTGGTCGAACTCGAGCCAAATCTGCTCGTCGGGCGCGACGGCGATGTTGGGGGGCACACTGATGTTGACGATGGCGCCGGAGAGGAACGCCTGCACGAAGGTGACGTCTCCAGTTGGTTCCACCGTATAGGCCTTGGCCGGAATAGCACCGGGGATCGCGCTCTTGTGCAGCTTGATCGTCGAGTGTCGCGCTCCGAGCACGACCTTCTTGGTCGTTGCTCTCGCGACCTTCTGGACGTTGCGCGGCGAGAGCTGAAGGCTCCAGCCCTCCGCGCTGGTCAACACAGTGTTGCCGTTTGCCGTCGATGCCTCCAGCGGAATAAGGCTCATCGCTGGGCTGCCGATAAAGCTGGCGACGAACATGTTCACCGGATGGGCAAAGACCTGCGACGGCGAATCGTATTGCTGCAGATAGCCGCCGTTCATCACAGCCATCCTGTCTGCCATGGTCACGGCCTCGAGCTGGTCGTGCGTCACATAGATGATTGTCGCCTTCAGGTCCTGATGGAACCGCTTGATTTCGGACCGCATCTGCACGCGCAGCTTTGCGTCGAGGTTGGAGAGCGGCTCGTCCATCAGGAATACCGCCGGGTCTCGAACGAGGGCGCGGCCTAGGGCCACGCGCTGCTGTTGTCCGCCTGAGAGTTCACGAGGCTTGCGCTCGAGGAGTTCGGTCATGTCGAGCACGCGCGCCGCTTCCTTGACCTTCTTGTCGATCTCGTCCTTGGGCAGTTTGCGCATCTGCAGCGGGAACGCCAGGTTCTTGTAGACCGATTTCTGCGGGTAGAGCGCGTAGTTCTGGAACACCATTGCGATGTCCCGGTCCTTGGGGTCGAGGTCGTTGACCACCCGGTCACCGATGACGATGTCGCCCGATGTGATCGGGGTCAGCCCCGCGACGAGATTGAGCGTGGTTGTCTTGCCGCAACCGGAAGGCCCGACGAGCGCGACGAACTCACCGTCATTGACCGTCAGCGAAACATCGTTGACGGCTTTGAAAGTGCCATAGGTCTTGACGAGATCTTTGAGGACCACGTGGGCCATCGGCAACTCCCTAGTGCTTGACCGCGCCTTCCGTAAGGGCGCGTACGAAGTATCGTTGCAGGACGAGGAACAGCACCACGACGGGCACGCTCATCATAAAGCTGGCCGCCATCAGGCCCGGAAAGTCCGTCGTATTCTCCGAGAAGAAGCGCTGGATGCCGACCGGCAGGGTCAGCTGTTCGTTCTTGGAGAGGAAGGTGTAGGCGTAGATGTACTCGTTCCACGCGCCGATGAAGGAATAGATCGCGGTAGCGATGATCCCCGGCGTCGAGAGCGGCATCACGATCAGGATGAAGGCCTGGAACCGTGTTGCGCCATCGATGCGCGCCGCCTGCTCGAGCTGCACCGGGATGTTGTCGTAAAAGCCCTTGAGCAGCCAGATCGCCAGCGGCAGGCCGAAGGTGAGATAGGTGAGAATCAGCGAGCCATGCGTGTTCATCAGCCCGAGCACGCGCATCAGGATGAACAGCGGCACGAGAAAGATCACCGCCGGGAACATGTTGCGCAGCAGCACGGCGAAGAACAGAAAGTTCCGGCCGGGGAAACTGAAGCGCGAAAACGCGTAGGCCGCGGGGACAGCCACGATCACGGAAAGGATTGTCGTGACGGTCGACACGAAAAGGCTGTTCCAGAAGAAGCGGAGAAAGTCCTGGCCGACGCTGTTCTGCGGATCGAGCAGCTTCTGGTAGCTGGCGAGGGTAGGCTCGTCCGGCCACCATTGCGGCGGGAACTGCGTCGCCGCGAACCCGGACTTGATCGAGGTGATCAGCATCCAGATCATCGGCACCGCGGTGTAAAGCAGCATGAACGCGAGGAAGATGCGCCCGGCCCACCGCCATCCGTCGACGCGCATGCGGCGACGGGTCCGGTCTCGAGAGGCTGTCTCGGCAATCGTGCTCATGCGCTCCCCTCTTTCCGCTCGTTGCCGGTCAGCGCACGGACGTAGAAGTAGCCCAGCGTCATCAGGGTAAGGAACAGGAGCACCGAATAGGCCGATGCCACACCCCAGCGCTGCCGGCCGAAGGCGAGCTCGTAAATGTGGGTTATCCAGATATGCGATGCGTTCGACGGCCCGCCGCCGGTCATGATCCAGGGAATGATGAAGGAATTGAAGTTGGCCACTGCAAGCAGCAGGATGGTCACCACCGAGACGTTGCGCAGGTGCGGGAAGGTGACGTGCCAGAAGCGCTGCCATGCATTGGCCCCGTCGACTTTTGCGGCGCGCAGCAACTGGTCGGGAACTGTCTGCAGGCCGGCCATCATCATGATCATGGCAAACGGAAACTCGCGCCAGATATTGACGACGATCAGGGAGGGCAGCACCGTGCTGACGTTGTCGATGAAATTCGGCGGCCGGTCGGCCAATCCGAGGCCGACGAGCACCGCGCCGATGATCCCGAAGTCCGAATGGTAGATCCACTTCCAGATATAGGAGGCGGCGACCGCGCTGATGACCCAGGGGATGATCAGGGTGGCACGCAAGACGCCACGGCCGATAAACTCGCGGTGGAGCGCCAGCGCCGTGGCAAACCCGAGGACAAAGGAGATCAAAGTGGACCCCAGTGTCCAGATCAGAGTGTTCCAGGTGACTGTCCAGAACACCTCGCTGGTGAGGATGGTCGTGTAGTTGTCGAAGCCGATGAAGGTCTTGTCACGGAGCTGCAGCCCAGGCGGCGTCTTGAAGAACGACAGCTCGATCGTGTAGTAGATCGGATAGGCGATGACGATGAGCATCACGGCGATCGCGGGAAGCACGTACGCGTAGTCGGCGCGATGCTCCCAGATACTCCGCAGCACGCCGGGTCTACCGGGTTGCAATGTTCGGCGGGCCTCGGCCTTGCCGGTCACGATCGTCACTGTGGCGTGCCCTTGTTCTTCGGAACGAACCGGCTGCACTATCGGCGCATCCGGTCAGATCACAGGTCAGGCTTGGACTGAAGCAATTCCAGGAAAAGTGTGAAACGGTTTTCCGTCCGGAATTTGCGTCAAAACAAACGGATAGAGCAGTTCACCGTTTCCGTGAAACGGTGAACTGCTCTACAGTCCGCCCATCAGCTCTTTTACCCTCTTGGCCGCGTCGTCCGCTGCCTGGTCGACGGTCATCGCTCCGGTCAGGGCATTCTGCAGCATGTCCGGGACGATGATGTTCATGATCTCGGGGGCCTGCGGCAGCGCCGGGAACGGGATGCCGTATGGCAGCATCGAGGTCGTGACATCGAGGAACTCGATGTTGTCGAGACGTTCCTTCATCCATTTGGTCTTGAAGCCG
This sequence comes from Mesorhizobium tianshanense, assembly GCF_007830515.1. Taxonomy (GTDB): domain Bacteria; phylum Pseudomonadota; class Alphaproteobacteria; order Rhizobiales; family Rhizobiaceae; genus Mesorhizobium; species Mesorhizobium tianshanense. Next base: position 8,206 of record NZ_VLKT01000105.1, on the reverse strand, counting down.
TTAAGGTTGCCCGGGTTCGAGCCGGCGTAGGCCATCTTCAGCGACCATTCAGGGCTCGTCCACATGCAGATGATAGCCTTTGCAGCCGGCTCGTCTACCTTGCCGCCCTCGACATATTCGGGCTTCAGGATGTGAATGTTCGAGCCGCCGAACACGACGGCGCGCTTGCCGTCGGGGCCAGTCGGAATCAGGCCGTAGCGCATGTTGTCGATGACGGTCTGCGCCTTGTCCTTGTCGGTGCCCGTCGCCTTCTTCTGCAGGTCGAGCATCACGTCGTAGTCGGACGGGTGCGAGATCATCATGCCAAGCTGGCCGGCGACGAACAGGGGCTGGTTATCGGCTTGCTGGTTGGTGAGTGCCGAAACCGGAACCGACTTGTCCCGAACGTACATGTCGTACGAGGCTTGCAGCGCCGCCTTGCTCTGCGGGCTATCGAGCTGGACCTGCTCATAGGTCGGGTTCGCCGTCGCTTCGTCGAAGACGCCGCCGCCATAGGCCCACAGCTGTGGCATGAAGCGGTACGGCGTATTGCCGGCATTCTTGCGAGCCACGAGGCCGTAGCCGGCAATGCCGAGCTTGTCGTGGATCTGCTTGGAGTATTTGACGACGTCGTCCCAGGTTGCCGGAGCCTTGTCTGGATCGAGGCCCGCCCGCTTGAAGATGTCGGCGTTCCAGATGAACGCCATCGTCTCGTTGTTGGTCGGAATGCCGTAGGTTACGCCCTCCCAGGTTACGGCCTTCATGGCGCCGGGCCAGAAATCATCGGTGGTATAGCCCACATCCTCGGGTTTGAGCGGCTCCAGATAGCCCTTTGACGCGAACTCGGTACCACCCAGGATTTGCAGGCGGACCGCCATCGGCGCGGCATTGCCCAGGAGCGCCGTGCGGAACTTGTCAAGAAGGTCGTTATAGGTGAGGGCTTGTTCCTCGAGCTGGATGTTCGGATAGGTCTTGCGGAAGGTCTCGAAGAAATCCTTGTAGTACTGGCGCAGCAGGTCGGGGTCGCCCTCGAACACGCCCTGATACCAGAAAGTCAGCCGCCCCTTGTAGTCGAGCGGGGTGACCTTGGCGCAATCGGCCGCCGTGTCAAAATCCTGTGTGCCAGCGATGGAGCGCACATATTCCGGCGACCACTTGTTTAGGTCGACCGGCGGCGCGCCCAGCGCCGATGTGGACATCAGCGATGCCATCAAAGCGGTGACGACAGTGCCGCGCAGGACCGCACTGCCGAGTGTAATCCTCGTCATAGGTATCCTCCTGATTCTCCCATGCCGCTCTGCACCGGGGCAAGCGGTCCTTGCTTGTTCGACCGCCGGGATGCGCCTTTCTGCTCTATGTATCCCTTCGATCACTTCATACATTTTCAGATCGTGGATTGCCTGTCAACGCGTTGGATCGTACATTGTTTGGGGAATCCATGCGTGATATCGGGCAGTACGTGTATGATAAAGGAGCCGGCCTTGGCCGAAATAAGCGATTTCAAAGCCATGCCACCTGTGGGGATTGATCCCATCGGGGCCTCCAGCGAGGGCGCCTCGCTTTATGAACGGATCAGGGAAGACATCATTGAGGGACGGCTCGCCGCCAACGAACGGCTTGTGGTCACCGATCTCGCCCGGCGTCACGGCACCTCGACCAACCCAGTGCGCGAAGCGCTGCAGCTGTTGCGTGGGGAGGGCTTTGTCACCTTTGTCGCCAACCGCGGGGCGCGCGTCCGACCCATAGATCAGGATTTTGTCCGGGACATCTACGAGATCGGTGTTCTGATCGAGCCAGCCCTGACGCGATGGTTTGTGAATATGGCCACCGGCGAGGACATCGCCGAACTCGAACGTATCCAGGGCCTGATCGAAGAGAACGACTTCGCCGACACGTTCAGGCACAGTGAGCTGGACACCGCCTTCCACACCGTGATGTACCAGCGGCACTATAACCGCCATGCCGCCGAGCTTTGGTGGAAGCATCGCGAAGTGCTGCGAGCCGTGAGCCGGCGTTTCAATTTCACGCTCGCGCGACGGGCCGCGATCATGCGCGAGCACCGCGAACTCATCGCGCTCGTAAAGGCGGGAGATGCCGACAAGGCGGCCGAACTCGTTTCCCGCCATGTCGAGGGTTCCGGCCGGCATATTCTCGAACAGATGCGTGCGCGCAACGCCGCTCGGGCCGGATAGGACGAGGTCCAGTCTAGAACATCGTTAACCTGACCATTTCAGATAAAGGTAATGAGATGAAAATCACAAGCATTCGGCCGTGGCTGATCAAGTCCGATGCTTCTTACTGGGGAGAGTTCCTGTTCGTCGAGGTGATGACCGACGAGGGGGTGAGTGGCTGGGGAGAGATCACTACCACTACAAGGCTCGCCAACCGCGCGCTCTGCACGATCCTGCGGCAGATTGGCGTCGCCGTAACAGGCGAGGATCCAGCGCGTATCGAGCATCTCTGGCACAAGATTTTCCGCAGCTTCACCTACGTGGGCAGCCGCGGCGCCGCCGTCGAATGCGTGAGCGCCATCGATATAGCCCTCTGGGACATCCGGGGCAAAGTCCTCGGTAAGCCGATTTACGAGCTGCTGGGCGGACCAGTCCGCGATGAAATCGCGCTCTACACCCATCCCAACCAAGCCAAATTCACCAGCAAGGAGGCAGTGGTCCGCGAAATCTTGGACATCGTCGAGTCCGGACACACTGCGCTCAAGTTCGATCCTTACCCCCACCAGCGCCGCAGCGCCGATGGCCTGTCCCGCGAACAGCGGGACGGCTACCTCGATGGCAGCATGACCCGCAAGGACGAGCGCGAAGCCGCCGAACTCACGGCTCTGATCCGCGAAACGGCGGGGCCCGATGTCGACATTCTCATCGATGCGCATGGCCGCTTCGACGTTCCCACCGCCATTCGCCTCTGTCGGAGCCTCGAGGAAGCCGGCCAGATCGACTGGTTTGAGGAGCCCTGCCCGCCCGAAAGCCTTAACGCGCTGAAGCAGGTGCGTGAGAAGGTCAGTGCCGCTATCTCCTGGGGCGAGCGCGGCCACACGAAGTGGGATTTCGTGCCGGTGCTCGAGAACAAGCTCGCTGACTACATCATGCCGGACGTCACTTGGACCGGCGGCATTACCGAGCTCAAGAAGATTTCCGCCCTATGCGAAGCCTACTACGTCCCGATCTCGCCACATGACGCCGCGGGACCGATCAACGTGGTTGCGGGAGCGCAGGTGATGATGACCGTTCCCAACTTCTACAAACTCGAAACGTCGGAGTGGAACCTGGGCAAATACGATCACCTCATCGACAGACCGCTCGACAATTCGAACGGCAGCCTCAAGCTGACCTCGAGGCCAGGTCTCGGTATTGAGATGAACCGCGACTACCTGCAGGCCCATGAGATTGAGCTGGGCTAGCAACTCTATGTCGGCCCAGCGTGCTGGGCGACAAGCGCCGCCGACCAGAACGAGGATAAATCATGCCAAAGACGGATGGGGCCGACGAGGCGCTCAATCGGGTGAACACGAACTCTAAGCCATCCCAGCTTCGCATCACGGACATGCGGGTAGCCGAAATCGTCGGCGCGCCGTTCACCTCAGCGCTGCTCAAGATTTACACCAACCAGGGCATCGTCGGGCTTGGCGAGGTGCGCGACGGCGCCAGCGCCACCTACGCGCTGATGCTGAAGAGCCGGCTGCTTGGCGAGAACCCCTGTGACATCGACCGGCTGTTCCGCCGCATCAAGCAATTTGGCGACCATGGGCGGCAGGGTGGTGGTGTCTCGGCAGTCGAGATCGCCCTCTGGGACCTCGCCGGCAAGGCTTATGGCGTGCCGATCTACCAGATGCTCGGGGGACGGTTCCGCGACAAGGTGCGTGTCTATTGCGACACCGACGCGGAGAAGCCCAGTGGCACCGAGACCGGCAAGCGGCTCAAGGCGCGGATGGATCTCGGTTTCACCTTCCTCAAGATGGACCTTGGGTTGGCGCAGATCTCCCACATCCCAGGCGCGGTGGTCGCACCGGCTGGCGTGCTCGAAGGGTTTTATGCAAATCTACGCGGCCGTGGCGGCGCGCTCGAGGAGCGTAAGGCTCGTAATCTCGCCTACGATGCGCAGAACGTGCAGCACCCGTTCACGGGCCTGCATTTCACCGAAAAGGGGATTGACCTGCTCGAGCAGTATATCCACGAGGTTCGCGAGGTTATCGGATACGAGATCCCGCTCGCCATTGATCATGTCGGCCACATCTCGCTGCAGGACGGCATACGCCTGTCGCGCCGTATCGAGAAATACGTTCCCGCCTGGCTCGAGGACGTGATTCCATGGCAGTACACCGAGCAGTACCGACAATTGCAGGACGCCACCACCGTACCGATCTGCACCGGCGAGGACATCTACCTCAAGGAGGGCTTCGAGCCTCTCCTCAAGAGCGGCGGCCTCTCCGTTATCCACCCGGACCTGCTCACCACCGGCGGCATCCTCGAGACCAAGAAGATCGGCGACATGGCGCAGGACCACGGCGTCGCCATGGCCATCCATATGGCCGAAAGTCCGATCGCCGCAATGGCCGCGGCACATGTCGCGACCGCGACCGAAAACTTCATGGCGCTCGAATACCACTCCGTCGACGTCGACTGGTGGGACGATATCGTCACGGGCGTTCCCAAGCCGCTCGTGCAGGACGGTTTTATCACTGTTCCCGACAAGCCGGGCCTGGGGATTGACGACGTCGTCGACGAGGTGATTTCGCAGCATCTGCAGACGGGTGTCAGCGGCATCTGGCAGCCCACAGATCACTGGGACAACGAGTATTCCTGGGACCGCACCTGGAGCTGAGGCGAAAAGAACCGAAGATGAAGATCACCGACCTCCGCTGTGCCGTTATCGGCAGGCACCCCATCGTCCGCATCGTTACCGATGAGGGCCTTTATGGCCTGGGCGAAGTCGAGTTCACCAAGACCTACCTCAAGCCCTGGGTGCTGCATTTCCGCGAGGCGCTGATCGGCGAGGACCCAACCGACGTCGAGCGGGTGATGCTGAAGATCCGCCAGCGCGGCTCTTTCAAGCCCTATGGCGCGGCGGTTAGCGCGATCGAGCATGCGCTATGGGACATCGCCGGCAAGGCCGCAGGCGTGCCGGCCTACAAATTGCTCGGCGGCAAGGTGCGCGACAAGGTGCGCGTCTATAACGGCTCGATCCGCCAGAAACGCACAGGCGACCGGCCGGAGGATTACGCCGCTGACGTCAAATGGATGATGGAGCAGCCGCAGAACTTCTTCATGATCAAGCAAGGAATCTCGTTCCACTCCAACATGAAGGACACCATCGAGGGCTTCCATTACGGCGTGACGCAGAAGAAGGCCGGCTATCACGGTGCCATGGATCAGGGCGTGATCAGCGAGCGCGGCTTCAATCACATGCTCGACTGCGTGATCGCGATGAAGGAAGTGCTAGGCGACAAGGTCAGCCTAGCGCTCGACTGCGGCCCGGGCTGGATGCTGCCCGATGCGATCAAGTTCGCTCACGCGGTCGAGAAGTACAATTTGATGTGGCTCGAGGACATGCTGACTGGCGACTATGTGCCGTGGGTCAATCCGCAGGCCTATCGGGAGCTGACCACCTCCACCTCGACGCCAATCCATACCGGCGAGCAGATCTACCTGCGCCATAATTTCAAGGAGCTGATCGAGACGCAGGCGGTGCGCGTCATCGGCCCCGATCCTGCCGATATCGGTGGCATCGCCGAGCTCAAATGGGTCGCCGAGCACGCCTACATGCACTCGATCCTAATGGCGCCGCACGGCACGGCGAACGGCCTGCTCGGCCTCGGCGCGCTGATCAATGTCTGCGCCACCTTGCCCGCCAATTACGTGGCCTTCGAATATCCCAGCGCCTCGGACCCGTGGTGGAACGACATCGTAATCGGCCTGCCCAAACAGGTGGTGAAGGATTCGATGATCGACCTGCTGGAAGCGCCGGGGTTGGGCCTCGATATCGACGCCGAAGCAGCCGGGAAGTATCTCAGGGAAGAGGATGCGGGCTTCTTCGACTGAGCCATCCTTATTTCGCCACCCTTCACCACGCTGACCGCTTCACGCAAATTGGCATCCGGAATGACCGCTTCGGGGTCATTCGCGACTATGCAAGCGGGGTGCCTCAACCTCCGCTTCAGTGCTGGTTGTCGGAAGGTCGGCTATCGGGCAGCAAATGGGCTGATGAAGGACCCCTCAGAGTCAAAACGTTCGCGTTCCTCAGCCGCGTCGCGGGCCTACTCGACGGCATCACCGTATCGACTGAAATTGTTTGCGCTCGGATGACTCCGGTCTGTGGAGCAGCACTCGATTGCGGCCGGTCTGCTTGGCAAGATAGAGTGCTGCATCCGCCTGACGCTGAAGCTGCTCGGGTGAGATGGCCTCGTCAGCCGCCTGGACCGCAACTCCAATACTGAGGGTGACGCGGCGCGACACGCGAGATGCAGGGTTGGGAAGAGCGGCGGCCTCAACGCTCTCACGAATTCGCTCAGCCACAGAGATGGCCTCTTCCTTATCTACCCTGGGCAGCAGCACGAGGAATTCTTCGCCGCCGTAGCGGGCCACGTGATCGCAATCGCGCCTCACGTTTTCCTGGATAATGCTGGCGACCTCGACCAGACAGCGATCGCCCTCGGCATGGCCGAGGTGATCGTTCAGCTTCTTGAAGTCGTCGATGTCGCACATTAGCATGGCGGCACCATCGGGGCATTTTCTGCCACCGCCCCATAGGCGGTCGAGCGTTTCCGTCATCCAGCGCCGGTTGGCGATGCCGGTGAGTGGATCGGTACTTGCCAGGAGTTCCAGCCGATCGTTCGCTTCCGCCAGTTCGGCGACTCTGTGCCGGTCGCGAAGCTCAAACAGGAAAGTCTTCTGAGCGAGAATTGTCATGATGCGCCGCGCGGCGACAGTTGCGAAGATCCCGCTGGCGAAAAACAGCGTCGCAGCCACGGCGCTCCCAAATTCGATGCCCGGGTTCTGCAGCTGAAAAACGAGATAGAGACCGAGGGCCAATGCGGCGATAGTCACCGTCCAGGCCAGCGGGATGCCGAAGATGATGATGGCTGTAATGGCCACGAACAGCATGATGTTCAAGTGTCGTTCGTAGAACTCGCCACCAGCGCTTACGCCGACCAATGCAACCGACAACAAGATGAGGAACATGCCCGAGATCAGCGAAGCCCCTTGGAGCCAGGGCGCCTGCGGTTTTCGCCAGACAAGGATGACGACCAGAATGACGGGCGGGATGATGGCGCCAGGCAGGAGCATGGACAGCGCGATCGCCCTTGGCAGCATCAACATGTTGAGCGCCAGGGTTAGCACATCCAAAAAAGCCACCCAGATCATCCAGGCGCGGATGATCTTCGCCGTTTGCGACCAGACACGTGCTCGGAACAGGCGTTTGATCTCGCCTTTGAGGCGGATATCGCGCGTGCGGCGCGCCAGAAGTCGGTCAACTTCTGAAGTTATGGCAGGGTCATCCTGCACTTCGAGGTGCATCTGATCTGACACAATCGATTGGCCCTTAAACCGCTTTCTCCTGAACATCCATCCGAGTCATCCGGTCGTCGGCGATGGGCAAGGATGCCAAGTTATCCTGAAGATTTAATTTCTAGCAGGAAATGATTTGCGTATTCAGTTGTAGCCCCACGCTAAGCAACCGTGTTTGGCTGCATCGTTGATCGAGACCTGCTAGCTAAGGCTGCACCATGTCAACGAGACTGTGCTGCGGATCAGTGGTCTACCGGGACATAGGCAGACAGGAGGGCTGTCTGGCGGTTAGCGGAAGTCTGGAGCTGGCCTCTACGACCAAGTTGGCATCAATTGCGAACGGCAACTTTTCATCCTTCAATTCCAAGAGCGGACAGTCCGCTTCCGTGAAGAGTTTCGGGCGCCGGCAGGCGTACGAAAGTCCCCGAGGAAGGAACCCGCGGGCCACAGGCGATGGCTATGGGGATTTCGGATTTCGGCAGATGTCGGCGATTGCGCGACCGCCGTCGGGAAGCTCTGGGGTGAATGCGGACAGACCGCTTCGTTGCGCCTCCGCGCGGTGTTGTCGGGACGGTGGGCAGCTGGGCGCGGCCCTGTCGGCGCCGATGATCACCATGGACGCGCGTGGGTTCGCCGCCGGAGGCTGAGTGCCTGCAGCTGAAGGCGGAACCATTCCATGCCGGGTCATGGCGTGCTGCTGCTCCCGG
>NZ_VLKT01000104.1 GCF_007830515.1 Mesorhizobium tianshanense | reverse complement strand
CGACAGCGGCCCCGTCTCGAACACGACCCGCCAGGCATACGGTGCGCGCTTGCGGATCACCGCCGCGAGCAGTTGCGGGTCGGACGCGCACTTGCCCCGCCAAATCCTCTTGCCGTCCTGCCGGATCGAAATTGCCGTCTCTTTTATGGATACGTCGAGACCGATATACTGCTTCATGGCTGTCCTCCGTTCGATGCCTGGGCCCGGTGTCCATCGTGAGCCCGTTCTTCATCCTAGCGGGGGACAGCCAGCCGGCTAGAGCTCCGAACATCGCCGCCACAGCTTTGGTGGCCACCGCTCCCGCGATTACGTCATGTTCGTTCCTTGGGCCCGAAAGGGCACTGGCGCTTCCGGTCTTCGGATATTCATTTCCGGACCTACGCCAGGTGTCTGACAAGGGCGCGTTGCGACGCCATTCCTGACCTTCGGCGCAGTCCGCTAATGCTACGCTTATGCCGGTTCGACGTCATTCGTTGCCCCGCCCTACCTAACCAGCCAGCCGCCATCGACCGGCACGGTTATGCCGGTTACGTAGTTGGTGCCCGCGGCCGCGAGGAACAACACCGATGTGGCGAGGTCCTCCGGTGTGCCCCAGCGTCCCATCGGGATGCGCGCGGAAATCTGGGTGTTGCGATCGGGGTCATTGCGCAGCGCCTCGGTATTGTCCGTCTCCATATAGCCGGGAGCGATGGCGTTGACCGTGATGCCGTGCGGCGCAAGCTCATTTGCCATCGCCTTCGTCAGGCCGGCGATACCGTGCTTGGACGCCGTATAGGCCGGGACGCGAATGCCGCCCTGGAAGGACAGCATCGACGCGACGTTGATGATGCGTCCCGTCCGCTTCGTTTCGACCATGTGCCGGGCAACGGCCTGCGACAGGAGGAAGGCCGCCTTCAGATTGACGTCAATGACATCGTCCCAATCCTGCTCGGAATGGTCGAGGAGATCGGCCCGGCGGATGACGCCGGCATTATTGACAAGGATGTCGATGCCACCCAGCGTCGAGACAATTGAGCTGACGATTCTCTGCGCATCGAATTTCTGCGAAAGATCGACTTCGAGCCCATGAAAGCGCCGGCCAGCTTGGCGGACAGTTTCGGTTGTCTCCGGCATCGCCGTCGAGCCGAGCGCTGCGATATCCGCGCCCGCGCCGGCAAGTGCCAGCGCCATCCCTCTGCCGAGGCCCGTTCTTGCGCCCGTTACGAGCGCAACCTTACCCGAAAGATCAAACAGCGTGTTCAAGGCGCAGGCCTTTTTCGTTGAACAGATGGAGGGGAGCCGCCGACAGCGACAGGCGAATATCTGCCCCCGGTGCGAGGTCATGCTGTCCGGGCGCAACCACCAGAATCTTTTGTCCCGCGACGTCGGTGTGGACGATGGTTTCGGACCCGAGCGCTTCAACCAGCTTGATCTTCGCGGAAATGCCCTCAGTGTCTGTCCCGATCGAAACATGCTGGGGACGGACGCCGAGCGTTATGCGGGAACCTGTGGCTACGCTGGCATCATCGACTGGCAGATCCAACCGATGGCCGCCCGCGAAGGTTGCAACGGCCTTGCCGGTCGGCGAAAACTCCACCGAACCTTCGAGGAAATTCATGTGTGGTGACCCGATGAAGCCGGCGACGAAGCGGTTTGCGGGAGAATTGTACAGTTCCATCGGCGTGCCGATCTGCTCGATGCGGCCGGCGCGCAGCACGACGATCCTGTCGGCAAGAGTCATTGCCTCGACCTGGTCGTGCGTCACATAGATCATCGTCGCCGAAAGCCGGGAATGAAGCGCGGCGATCTCGGCGCGGGTCGAGCCGCGCAGTTCAGCGTCGAGGTTGGACAGGGGCTCATCGAGCAGGAAGGCGACTGGACGGCGTACAATCGCCCGGCCGATCGCGACGCGCTGGCGCTGGCCGCCGGAAAGCTGCCCCGGTCGACGGTCGAGATAACGCTCGATCTCCAGCATGCGCGCCGCCTCGCCGATGCGCTCGGTGATCTCCGCCGTCGGCATCTTGGTGTTTTCGAGGCCAAAGGCAAGGTTCTGGCGCACGCTCATATGGGGATAGAGGGCATAGGACTGGAAGACCATGGCAAGCCCCCGATCGGCGGCCGGGACTGAATTGACCACCTTTCCATCGATGGCCAATTCGCCGCCTGTCGGCCTTTCGAGGCCGGCGATCATACGCAAAAGCGTGGACTTGCCGCAGCCGGATGGCCCGACGAAGACGACGAACTCACCATCGGCAATCTCCAGATTGATGTCATGAAGCACGTCGATGTTGCCGAAGGATTTCGCGACCTTTGTGAGTTTGATGTGACCCATGATGCACCCCCTATTTCAGTCCGGTTCCGGCGATGCCGGTGGTGATGAAGCGCTGCAGGAAGAGAAAGACCAGAACAACGGGGATCATGGTCACGACGGTCATGGCGAGGATGAAATGCCATTGCACGTTCAGTTCGCCGGAATAGATGCTCAAGCCCACCTGCAGAGTATAGAGTTCCTTGCGCGACAGCACGATCAGCGGCCAGAGGAAGTCGTTCCAGCGCCAGACGACGGAGAAGATCGCGAGCACGGCGAGCGCTGGCGCGGTCAACGGCAGGATGATCCGCCAATAGATCTGCCATTCCGACGCCTTGTCCATGCGCGCCGCGTCGATCAGTTCGTCGGGGATGGTCAGCATGTATTGGCGCAGGATGAACACGCCGGTCGGCGTCGCCACTGTCGGCAGGATCACCCCCCAGAGATTGTTAAAGAGGCCGAGCGCCGAAACGATCGAATAAAGCGGCACCATGATCACGGACAGCGGCACCATCAGCGTCGCGAGGATCAGCAGCATGGCGAAGGTCCGGCCTCGAAACTCATACTTGCTCAACGCAAACGCGGCCATCGAATTGACGACCAGGGTGATCAGCGTCGCGGTCACCGTCACGAAGACCGAATTCCAGAGATAGCGCACGAAATCGAAATGCGTGAAGGGCTCGGTGTAGTTCTCGGCCGCAAACGACATCTGGCGGACCGGCGTTCGGTTGGCGATGTTGACCTTGACGATCTCTCCCGGTTTGACGGGGTCGACCATCTGGCTGACGACACCGATGCGCCGCACCTCGGCAAGCGTCGCCTTGCTGCCGTCGTCAAGTGTCACCTCATAGAGATCGAGCGGCTTGTCGTACGCTTCGACGGTCGCCTTCTGGGTGACATAGGGCAAGATTGTCGGGGGGAATTCAGCAAGTGCTGCCGGCGACTTGAACGACGAACCGACCAGCCAGACCGCCGGACCGAACATGATGAACACTCCGCCGACGAGCCAGACCCAGGTGACGATGTCCGTCCAGTGCCAGCCATTGCCGCCCTTGCGGCGAAAGAGAAACTCAACAGCCCGGCTCATTTGCGGCTTCCCTTCTTTTCGCTGGGGCGGCTGAGACCAAGCTGCAGCAGCGTCAGAACAACGAGCACCACGCCCATCAAGATCGATGCAGCGGCGGCAAGTCCGGGATTGCGCAGCTGGGTCGCAAATCCGGTCTCATAAATATATTGCGTCAGGTAGAGCGTGCTCGTGCCCGGACCGCCGCCCGTGAGCACGTAGACCTCATCGAAGATCTGCACGGCCCGGATCAGGACCAGCACGATCACGACGAGCAGATTGGGCATCAGCAGTGGCAGGGTGATGCGCAGGAAAACCCGCGACGTCCTTGTGCCGTCCATCTCCGCCGCTTCATAGAGGTCCTTTGGAATGGCCTGCAGGCCGGCGAGAATGATCAGCGTGTAGAAACCCATATGCGCCCAGATCGAGACGCCGACCGTCGCGGCAAAGGACCAGGTGCGATCGTTCAGCCAGACATGGGGCTCGAAGCCGAAGCTGAAGAGCCCAAAGTTCAAGAGGCCCTGCCGTTGCAGGATCCATTTCCAGATGAGACCCACGACCACGGGCGAAAGCAGCACAGGAAAGAAGAAAACCGCGCGCCAGAAGCTGCGCGCCCTGAGGTCACGATTGAGGATGAGCGCCGTGACGAGCGAAAAGCCGATCATCAGGGTAACCTGAAGAACGACGAACCAGCCCGTATTGCCGACCGCCGTCCAGAAGGTGTCCTCAACGCAGCTGTTGGGATCGAGATAGTTCGCGCAGTCGAAGAGCCGGGCGTATTGATCCGTGCCGACAAAGCTGCGGTCCGGCAGAAAAAGCGCTGTGCCGCCCGTCATGGAGTAGGCGAAGTTGATGAAGAATGGCAAAAGCACAAAGATGCCGAATATCAGCATGTTAGGTAGCAGGAAGAACGTCGCCATACCGCCCAGGCCGAAAGTCTTCTGGACCCATCGCAACGGGGCGTCGATGAAGCTCATCGCGAGGCGAACCGGGACCATGGCTAGGTCGCTCAGGCTCAGCCCGGTCCTGCCGGGTACATCTGCCGTCATGATCGCTTTCCTCAATTCGCTGATTGCTGCCGACTTCCCGTGGCTTGCGCCGCGGGGATGCCGTTCAAAGCCGACAGGATCGGCACGTTTTCCCCTTAGCGATTGCTTTCAACGGGTGATCGCGCAGGCTGCGGCAGATGGGAGTTCAGCCCCTCGCTGCCGTCCGCGAACCAATCGTCGAGCCGCGTTAGAGGCCCGAATCCTTGACCTTGGCTGCGATATCCGCATCGATGCGCGTAAAGGCTTCATCGAGCTTCATCTCGCCAGCTGCCGCCTGGCTCACGCGTGTGACGAGTGCGCCGTAGACCGTGTCGGACCAGTGCCAACCGGGCAGTTTTCGCGCGAGGTCGGACAAAGACGTCGTCGATGTCACGAAAACACCGAGCGCTGCCTTGGCCTGTGCGTCATCCGTCTTGAAGTCCAGCCCTTTTTCGACCACGCCCTTGTGAGCCGGCAGGAACAGGGTTCGCTCGGAAAATTCCTTCACGACCTCTTCGCGCGCGAGATAGTCCATGACCTTCGCAACGTCCGTCGGATTCTTCGTATATTTGATCGCTACGAGGCCGGCGCCGCCGGGCATGCCTGTGCAGGTAGCCGGACCGCATGGGCTGCCAGTCGCGACCCAGTCGAAGTTTGAGCCGATCTTGGTCGAGAAGTTCGGCACCTGCCAGGAACCGGAATAGTAGAATGCGACCTGGCCGTTGATGAAGTCGTCCGCGGCGGCCCGGTAGGTTGAACCGGCCGCGGATACCCAGACGTCCTTGCTCATCGTCCCGTCTTCAACCCAACCGACGAACTTGGATATGAAGGCCTTGGAGCCTTCATCGATTGGCGCCGGCTTTCCGTCGGCACCGATATAGTTGGCGCCATAGGAAATGTTGGGGCCTGACAGTCGATGCCCGGACCGGTCGAGCGCCATCGGGAATGGCACCTGCTGGCTTTCGGCCACCTGCTTTGCGGCCTTCGCCCAGTCATCCCATGTCGCATCCTTCGCGGGGATGGCAACGCCGGCCTGGACGAAGAGCGTCTTGTTGGCGAATCCGCCGGCAACCGTAATTTGCGTCATGAAGCCCGAAATCTGGTTCGAGCCGTCAGGGCGCATCCAGTCGGCCTGATCGCCGAAGTTCTTGTCCCAATAGGCGCCATCGGCGACCAGCGGCCGGAGATCGAGCCAGTGCTTGCTCAGCGCCTTCAGGTTTGTGACGCGAGCGATATCCGGGCCATCGCCGGCTTCGAGCTGAACCGGTAGCTGTTCGCGCACTACGCTGTAAGACACATTGTCGATGACGACATTGATGTCGGGATTTTCCTTCATGAAGCGATCGACGAGGTCCTTGAGGACTTCGCCCTCGACGCCATCGGAGTACCACATGATGCGCACTTCCCCGGCGATTGCCGCCGTGGACGTCATAAGCCCAACGGCGAATGCCGCGAGCATTGTTCTGGTCTTGGTCATTGTCTTCCTCCTCTTGTGTACGAGCCTTCTCCCACTCGCGGATAAACGTCGCGCCGGCCTTCTCCCGCCAGCGCTTCGCAGTTAACTGGCGGCCAGCATGGTGACCTCACCGGCAACCGTGAATTCCTTCGGTGAAACGACCCGGCGTTCGGCTTCCGTCGAGCCGTCCTTTCGGAAAATGACCGCGCCATAGTCGGGGTCTTGGATGACCAGCGAGCCGTTGGCGGTCTCCTCGACCTCAAGCGATGCAAATCTGCTCTCCACGTCGTCAAGCCCCGAGGCTTCGCAGACCCGCACGATCCAGCGCGTGCTGCGGCCGTATTGGCGCAGTTCCGCATTGGCGGAAGGGCCGTGCTCTACCAACTGTAAGTCGGCGCTGCCCAATAGTATTACCGCCCCCCCGCTAGAGCACGCCATGGCGAGGCGTCCCCGGATTGTGCTCTCGTCGAATTCGGCGATCGGGAACCAGGCATGAGTGAAATCCGGCTGCTCGTCGAAGGTGGAAAAATCGAGTACGGCCAGCCCCCGAAACTGGTGCGCGCGGGGGAGGGAGCCGCAACCACCCCAAAAGGACGGCCGGCCGTACCCGAACTGAATTGTCTCGCCCGGATGATTGATCCAGACCGCGGCCTCCGGCCGCTCACCGAGGCGCAGATGGAGGACCGTTTCCTGATAGCCCCATTCGTTCCAGCGATAATCGGCGGCGGAGCCCATCGCGAAATCGCGGCTCTTGTAGTGATAGAGCGCCGCAAACCTGTTCTCGCCTTGAGCAAACCGCCATTCCTGATGCTCGTCCGCCTGATGGCAGGCGACGGCGACCAGGCTTTCCGGCACGACCAGACCATGGTCGCGCAGGCAGACTGCTAGATGCGGTAGAGCGTGAACGCGACGGCCATACCAACCCACGCCCCAGAGCAGGCGAGCGACACCCGAAAGCTCGAGCGAGCGGCCGGCGCAGAGCGTGTGCTCGTAGGAACGCCCTTGCGCCGCAGTCACCATGCCATGGTGAGCCGAGCGGGCGATCACTTCGCACAGGCGAATGATGCCTTTCCTGGCACGATCAACGATGTCGGCGTCGGGCGACAGGGCGGCGAGCGCGGTCAGGCCCTTGAGGTCGATCGGGAAATAGGGTGCGGAATTGAACTCCGCCATTTCCCATGCCTCGAAATGATCGAGCCATGCCCGAACACGGGCGGCGCCGACGGCGTTCTGCTCGGCGCCGGTGCGTCCGGAACGGGCAAAGGTTTTATCCGATAGCAGATGTCCGGCCAGATAGGCGGAGGTGTGGAACAGAAGCGCGTGGTTCTCTGAGAAGTACCACTGCACGTCGTTTCCGGGCTCGTCCATCCAGTAGCGGAAACCAAGGATGGCCTTGTCGATGCGGGCTCGCGTCGCCTCGCCGATGTCCATGCCCCAGACGGTGCGGGACCAGATCAGCGGGACGAGTGAGAAGTCGGCGCAGTCGTGGCAGTCCTCGATCGACGGCAGGATTTCCTCGATCATGGCATCCGTGTCCGCGCCAGCGCGCCCGCTTGCCAGACGCGCGAAGGCACGAACCGTATCGCGCTCGGAAAATTCGGAGACTTCGTCGAGCGCTTCCGTGATCCGGTCGGAGAGCACAGGCGGTGCTGTCCCTTGGCGGCCCGTATGGCAGATCTCGACGCCCAGAGACCGCGAGGAGATGAACCCGCCGACGTTCAGCGTGATCCGGAAATGACGGAAATCGGCCGGTGCGTTCTCCGACGGACCGATGACCAGATGTGTATCGCCCGCCTTGAGAACGAAGTCATAGTCGAAGCGTTCGGTCGACATGAAATCGCCTTCAACGGCGACATTGACGTCGACATCCACCGGGAGTGACTCAGCGAAAAGCAGGTTGATATCCCCGCTGAAATAGGCGGTCTTATCGAAATGCATGCCTTCGAGGGCCGCCTCGATCGCATCTGCGACGCCACCCTCGATCGGTACCGGCACGGCAACGTTCGCTCGTGGCCCTTCCAGGTAGTCGAGCTGGAAGAAATAGCGCGCATCGCGCTCGGCAAGGTCGTCGAAGAAGATGATGATCTCGTTGATCCCGGCCTTCAGCGGCAGCGCAAACTCCGACTTCGCCTCGAGATTGCGTCCGTAGGGGGCGGTCCAGCCGATTTCGATGCCATTCAACCATAGGACCGCGCCCCCGCAGGTGCCCAGGCGGATCGTCGCTGTTCCGGCGTCTTCCGCGGCAACGAACGTGCGCGCCCAGGTGGCCAATCGTGTCGGGCGGAACCAGAATCCGGAAAGATCGACCCGCGGCGAACCGAAGGGCAGCCACCAGCGGACGGCGTCGAATGAACCACGGACATCCGGCCGCTTGCCGCGGTAGCGCTCGGCAAAGATCGTCCGGCACGGATATTCGTGCGGTATGAAGTTCTTGTGCTTGGTCAGGAAGAAGAAGGGGTCCATCTCTCCCTTCATCGGCGCGTCCGGCACGTCGAAGCGGTCCTCGGCGATAGCTCCGAGCTGCCAGTAGCGAATGGCTGCGCCCGGCGTCAGGTCCTTCTTCATATGCAACTTCATGTTGATCATTTCAGCTCTGCCAGGGCCACCGGGGCCACGTCGTTGTATTCTTGGTTCTCTCCGGTCATGCCCCAGACGAAGGCGTAGGGTCCCGTGCCTGCGCCCATATGGATCGACCAAGCCGGCGAGAGCACGGCGTCTCCGTTGGCGACGACCAGATGGCGCGTTTCCTCCGGCTGGCCCATCAGATGGATCAACCGCTCTTCTGGCGCCATGTCGAAATAGCAGTAGGCCTCCATTCGGCGCTCATGCAGATGGGGCGGCATGGTGTTCCACACGCTGCCTTCGGCAAGGTCGGTAATGCCCATCAGCAGCAGGCATGAGGGCGCCACTTCCGGATGGATGTACATGGCGAGCCGGCGCTTGTTCGACCGGCGGCTATCGCCGAGATCAAGTGGCTTCGATTCCGCCCTGGTGATCAGCCGGTGAGGAATGTCGGCGCCGGCCGGCACCGAGTTCATGTAGAACCGGGCAGGAGCGTCGCCCGAGTGGCTCGCCACCGAAATTTCACGAGCGCCACGTCCAACATAGAGAACATCGCGGTTCTGGAGCGTGAAGAGCCGGCCATCAACGGTCGCGGTGCCGGTGCCACCCAGATTGGCAATACCCATTTCGCGCGCCGACAGGAGGTAAGACGTACCGATGTCGGCGCCGGACCCAAAGGTCACGCTTCTGGCGATCGGCATGGCGCCACCGAGAAGCAAACGATCGACATGCGTATAGGTGAAGCTCGCCATATCCGCCGCAAACAGGTCGGTGATCAGGAACGCAGCCCGCAGGCGCTCGGTATCGTAGGCCTTGATGTCCTCGGGCGCCGCCCCGTACAAAATCTTTATCGTCATGCCGCTTGCTCTTCTGCGCCGACATGCTGGAGGGCTTCGGAAAGGCACAGAATTGCCAAGGCCTGCCCATAACCTGTCGGCTGGATTGGAATGTCTCGGTAAAACTGAAGGTCGTGGCCCATGCGGGTGCCGTAGGAAACGTTGAGCACTGTGCCAGCCGCGTCGATGTTGTTCATGACCGCTTGCAGCGCCTTCAACCCTGCGGCACGCCAGGCCGGTGTCCCGAGGCCAAGCCGGTAACCCTTGAGCAGGCCGTAGCCGATGCCGGCGGTCGCAGAGATCTCTTCGTAAGACGAGTCGTCGTCGAGCAGCGTGCGCCAGGCGCCGGATGCCACCTGTAGCGGTAGCAGCGCATTGACTTGGGTGGTGAGAACGCCCTGCAGGTAGTCCTTCACCGGCGTCGCTATCTCGGCGAGGTCGAAAAGATCGAGAATGCCGGCCGTGATCCAGGCATTGCCGCGCGCCCAGCGGGCTCTCGCGAAATTGTGCCGGCCATTAAAGGTCCAGCCATGGAACCACAAGCCTGTATGGGTGTCGGAAAGATAACGTGCATGAACAAGGAACTGCCGCGACGCTTCGTCAACCAGTTCCCGCCGGCCGCTCGCCTGACCGTAGGAAGCCAGGAACAAGGCCACCATATAGAGCGTGTCGTCCCACAGTTCGTTGTCGTTGACCTTGTCGGAAACGTGATGCTCGAAACCACCTTCCGGCGTCCGTCCCATTTCGGCGATCACGCGGGTGGCCCAATCGTCCAGCAGCGGCTTCCAGCGCGCATTTCCCGTCTTTGCCCAGAGAACGGAGAGGCCGAGCATCGGAGCTGTCGTGTTAACGTTGAGTTCGGGCAAGCCGGCCTCGAATCTGGCCTCGTACCAGTTTTCTACCAGCTGGCGCAGATCGTCACGTTCGGTGAAGAGCCAGAGCCGAATGAGGCCGTAGAGGCCGACGCCTTGCGGCCATTCCCAGCTGTCGAAGCTGATGTAGTCGCCGGCAGTGCCATTGAGATTCGGCTCATGGAAACGGCCGTCGTGTTTCAGGCCGGTCATGCCGTCGACGAGACGCTTCAAACCATTGCGAATTTCGTGGCCATTCAGGGCCATGGCGCTCCCTCCCAACCGTCCGCTCTTCGGCGGCTTCCATGATCAAAATAAATGCACAAAGGTTCTTCTTGCGCAAACTGAAAATTTTTCTCATAATTGCGGCAGGAGGTCCGAAATGACTGTGAAACCGTTGCCGGGCAAGCGCGGCAAGAAGAGCAAGCGGGTTCGTCTGGAGGACATCGCCGAGGCATGCGGGGTTTCGCTAAGCACGGCCTCGCGGGCGCTCGCAGGTGAAAAAGGCGTCCGGCCTGAGGTCCGACAGCAGGTTCTGGAGGCAGCCAAGCTCGCCAACTATGTGATCCCAACCGCGGTTGCCGGGCAAAAGGTTATTCTCGCCGCATCAAGCGCCGCAATGATTGACTATGTGCGCAACCAGTTCACCTTGTACGTGCTCGAAGGTCTTAAAGAACGTGGCCAGGCGTTGGGGCTGGAAATCGTGACACGACCGATCGCCGACAGGGCGGAGGAGTTGAATATTCTCAAGGAGGCTAGAGAAGACCCTCAGGTCGCCGGTCTCCTCTTCCTGACAATAGATGACGAGGGCATGCTTGCGGCGACACGCGGCTTCGACAAGCCGGTGGTGCTGCTCAATGGCGACGACCCTTTCATGCGGCTATCCAGCGTCACACCCTGCAACCGCTCAAGCGCGCGGCTTGCAGCCGATCATTTGATCGAGCTTGGTCACGAACGCATCCTGTTTTTGATGCGGCCGGGTCGGCGCACCATTGAGCGGCGTTACGAGGGCTGGCAAGACGCCCTGCGGCACCGTGGGCTTCCGGTTGACGCTGGTCTGGTGGTGCCGGTCGAGGACTGGTTGCCCGAGTTGGCGGCGCAAGCCATAGCAACGCGCATCGAGGCACGCGGCCTGGACTTCACTGCCGTCCTTGCCGCTGGCGATAGCCTGGCCGTCGGCGCCATGATGGGCGTTCAGCAACAGGGCTATTCAGTGCCCGGGGACGTCTCGGTAGTGGGAATGGACGACCTGCCGCAGGCGGCGTTCCTAAATCCACCGTTGACGACGATGCATATCCCCATGCGCGAAATCGGCTCGGTAGCACTCGACCTTTTGCGCGATAGCCTGTCTGGTTTGCCGATGCCCCCTCGCCGTGTCGAACTCGCGTGTCATCTCGTTGAGCGCGCCTCCACAGGACCGTGCCGGCCCATTTCCATTGTGTAGACAGGCGCCAGTCACGACCTCCCAATAAAGTCCAAACACCCGGTGCGTCAGTGCGGCATGAATCGACCGAAGTTATCCAATGTCGGGAACTGACCCCGTTCCAGATCTACGTCGTACCTCAATTGTAGGTCCGGATCGGGTCACAACTTCTCGACCGTCGCCATCGCCGCTCCGTCCCCGACCCAACGGCATCGTTCATCGTCATCAACGTTGTGCTAAGGACGCAACGCGCCCTTCGCGCGTCTTTTCGCTTGAAAAAGGTCATGGAAGGGCTCCGCCCTCGGCGCGCTTCGGAGCGCCTTCCGCCCAACTTCGGTCGCTTCGCTCCCTGCAGCCGGTTCCCCGCGAAGGCGCCCACTCCGGTTGCACACCCGCTGCTCGCCGCGAGGCAGGGCTGCAGCGCAGTGCTGCGCCGCACCCCGACCTCAAGACCGGCATGGATGGGAAGGCTGACCGCCCCGCGGTGGATGGTCGTAGTCGGATGGCTTGCGGTGCTGATCATGGCTCTGGTCACGATAGGGTTCTTCGTGCTCAAAGCGCCCAGTTCGCAGCGAAAGTGGTTCGTGAAGCCTATTCCATGAGCTATAATGCGGTGAATTGCTGTTGCGAAGCATTGAGGTACCGGCATGCCGGGGTGGTTCGTATCGATCGTCCCTATGAATGTATCTTCCGCTGTCGGAGGGACATCGTGAACGTCCTGATTGTCTATGCAACGACCGAAGGGCAGACGCGGAAAATTGCCGCACGGACGGCAACGCATATTCGCGAGCACGGGCACCAAGTCGAGCTGCAAGATAGCGCAGCGCTCGCATCCGATTTGAAGCTCGGACCCTTCGACGCGTTCGTCATTGCCGCGTCGGTCCACCAGGAGCACCACCAGGAAATCGTCACGAACTTCGTGTTTGCCCATCACGAACTGCTGAACACTAAGCCTT
Organism: Mesorhizobium tianshanense; assembly: GCF_007830515.1. Lineage (GTDB taxonomy): Bacteria > Pseudomonadota > Alphaproteobacteria > Rhizobiales > Rhizobiaceae > Mesorhizobium > Mesorhizobium tianshanense. The sequence continues at coordinate 1,574 of NZ_VLKT01000104.1, read as the reverse complement.
CAGCCCTCATATCCGTCAGTCTGTCGGCGGCGCTGGAAGACCAAAAGACGGAAGCGCAAAACTACGTGGATCGCTTCGTCTCCGTGACAGGGTGGCAACCACGCATGACCCTCCTTCTCGGGGGTGCTTTGCGCTTCACCAAGTACGATTACTTCCAGGAGCAGTTCGTCAGGTTCGTCGCCATGAAACGCAGCGGCGATCCGAGCCCCGAGCGCGATCACGAATTCACTGACTGGAACGCCCTCGCCGACTTCGCTGATCGATTTCTTGAGACGGCCGGCTAAACAAGGAGGTGCCTGAGTCCGGCGCAGCTTGCATCGACGCACCCTTCGCCGTCTTTGCCGGCGTGGCGCATGAACATGGGGTATAGCAGCCCCGCGAGCGATCGCGAATCCAGTGGAAGCAAGAAGTCCGCTTCCGCGGCATCGAGATGTACAGAGCGAAGCTCGCTCGTTCACCAGGGGAGTCCCGTGATCGTCAGTGAGATGACCGCCCAAGAATGCAGGATGCACCTGGCCGCGAGCAGGGTCGGACGCCTCGCTTGCGTAAGAGACGGGATGCCGTACGTCGTGCCAATCAGCTTCGTTTACCAGGACGGCCACATCTACAGCTTCTCCCTGATTGGTCACAAGGTCTGGGCGATGCAGGGACATCCTCAGGTTTGCTTCGAAGTCGACGAGATTCGCAGCCCCCGCAGCTGGTGGAGTGTCATTGCCTTCGGTCGCTACGAAGAACTCTCCGAAGCAGGCCCCCGGCAGAATGAGCGCGACCATGCATGGTCGCTGTTGCAGAAAGCGCGCCCCAACTGGTGGGAACCTGGCAGCGAGACACCTCACTCCGAGGACAATGTGGCCAGTCCGCCTCACCTCTTCTTCCGCATCAACATCGAGAAGATCACAGGCCGTCGTGCCCTCGTCTGACCGGCTCAGTCTAGTTATGATCGCGCAGGCCGAACATCGGCAACACAGCGACTTTCGCCTTCGCGAATTGAATTGGCAAGGTCGCGCCCTGAGCCGACCTTGCATAGCATACCGTGATCCTCGACGACTTGTCTCACCTCGATAGCGGACGAGATCATTGTTGGTGGTCGCGAGCCCGGATTACGGCCGCGAAGCGGTCAGAAATCCAAATCCATATCGTGATGATGATGCTCGTGACCGGGAAGCTCCGGCGGCGGCGGGCCAGGGATTTCGGCCACCATGGCCTCCGTCATGATGAGGAGGCCCGCCACCGAGGCCGCGCCCTGGAGCGCCGTTCGCACCACCTTGGCCGGGTCGATGATGCCCTTCGACACCAGATCCCCGTAAACGCCCGATTGGGCATCGTAGCCATAGGCGTTATCGTCGTTTTCGAGTATCCCGGCGATGACGACCGAGCCTTCCAGGCCGGCATTGATCGCGATCTGCCGAGCCGGCCAGGTGATCGCCTTCCTGACGATCGCGATGCCGACCTGCTGGTCCTCGTTGCCGCCCTTGAGCTTCTTGAGCGCCCTGCCGGCGCGCAGCAAGGCGACCCCGCCGCCCGGGAGAATGCCCTCCGCGACCGCGGCTCTTGTCGCGTTCATCGCGTCATCG
>NZ_VLKT01000103.1 GCF_007830515.1 Mesorhizobium tianshanense | reverse complement strand
CATCCGGACCGACCGCCAAAGCTTCCTGAAGATCCTCCAACGCCCGGACATTCCGCTCCACACCAATGGCTCGGAGAACGATATCCGCAGCGTGGTGACCCGGCGCAAGATCAGCGGCGGAACCCACAGCAACCAGGGCCGTGCCGCCCGCGACACCATGCTCAGCATGATGAAGACCTGCAACAAGCTCGGTGTCAGCTTCTGGGATTATCTCGGCGACCGCCTCGGCATCCCTGGCAGCAAGATCCTACCGCTTCCCGTTCTCCTCGCCGCGCGCTGAACCCCAACAGCAGATCGACGCGCCCAAACGCCGCCGCTTTTGCCCCGGTTACGTTTTGAGGTTGTAAGTTTCGCATTCACATAGGCTTCGTTCCAGATGCCCTCTTACCCGGCCATGAATGACGATGCGACGCTCGACATCGCCATTGTCGGCGGCGGTATCATCGGCATCTGTGTCGCCGCCTATCTGGCCGAGGCGGGGCGCGACGTCACCGTCTTCGATCGGACGGGCATTTGCGAGGAAACAAGTTCCGGCAATGCCGCAGCCCTGGCCTTTTCCGATGTGCTGCCGCTGGCCCACAAGGGCATGATCAGGCACCTGCCGAAATGGCTTGCCGACCCGCTCGGCCCGCTGAGCATCCCGCCTGCCTACCTGCCGAAGCTGCTGCCCTGGCTTGTCCGTTTCTGGCGCGCCGGTCGAAGCGACCGTTACGAGGCCAGCCTCGTGGCGCAGGCCGGGATGATGCGGCTTGCCGAAGTCGAATGGGCCGGGCTGATGGCGCGCTCGGCAACAGGAAACATGTTGCGCGAGGAAGGCTCGCTTGAACTTTACGAGAGCGAGGCCGAGTTCAAGGCGTCGCTGCCCGGTTGGGCGGCCAGGCAGCGGTTCGGCATTGGCTTCAACCATGTCGAGGGCGACGCCCTCGCCGCCTTGCAGCCCGGCCTGTCGCCGCTTTTCGTCAAAGGCACCTTCGTACCCGGCTGGAAGACCGTCGCCGATCCGAAATCATTGGGCAAGGCGATCTGGGCCTATGCCGAGACCAAGGGTGCGCGTTTCGAAAGAGCGCGGATCGACCGTGTCGAAGCGGGGCAGGATGGCGCAACGCTGACGCTGGCCGACGGCACGGTGCGACAGGCAAAACGCCTCGTCGTCGCCGCCGGCGCGTGGTCGCATCTCCTGGCGAAACATCTCGGCGACCGCATCCCGCTTGAAACCGAGCGCGGCTACAACACGACCCTGGCGAAGACCGCCTTCGACGTGAAGCGGCAACTGATCTTCTCCGGCCATGGCTTCGTCATCACGCCGCTCGAAACCGGCGTGCGCGTCGGCGGCGCGGTCGAGCTCGGCGGCATCGAGCGGCCGCCTAACTACGCCCGCTCGGAAGCGCTGCTCGACAAGGCACAAAAATTCCTGCCGGGGCTTGATCCGGCCGGCGGCCGCGAATGGATGGGGTTCCGACCGTCGCTGCCGGATTCGCTGCCGGTGATCGGTGGCGCCAGGCAGGCCGGCACCATAGCCTATGCCTTCGGCCACGGCCATCTCGGCCTGACCCAGGCGGCCGCGACCGGACGCTTGATCCGCGATCTCATTCTCGGCCAAAATCCGGTGTTTGATCTTTCTCCGTTTTCTCCGAACCGCTTCTGACGGGATCTCTAGAAATGGCGCGCCACTCCTTCTTCTGCATCGACGGCCACACCTGCGGCAATCCGGTGCGGCTCGTCGCCGGCGGCGGACCGCTGCTCCAAGGGGCGACGATGATGGAGCGGCGCGCGCATTTCCTGGCCGAATATGACTGGATCCGCACCGGGCTGATGTTCGAGCCGCGCGGCCATGACGTGATGTCCGGCTCGATTCTCTATCCGCCGACGAGGCCCGATTGCGACATCGCCATCCTGTTCATCGAAACCTCGGGCTGCCTGCCGATGTGCGGCCACGGCACCATCGGCACGGTGACGATGGCCATCGAGCACGGGCTGATCAAGCCGAAGACGCCGGGCTTTCTCAGGCTGGACACGCCGGCCGGCATGGTCATCGCCGAGTACAAACAGGTCGGCGACCATGTCGAGGAGGTGCGCATCACCAATGTGCCGTCCTTCCTCCATGCCGAGGGGCTGACGGTCGAATGTCCGCAGCTCGGCGAGATCAGCGTCGATGTCGCCTATGGCGGCAATTTCTACGCCATCGTCGAGCCGCAGAAGAACTATCGCGACATGGCCGACCATTCCGCCGGAGACCTGATCGCCTGGAGCCCGGTGGTGCGGCAGCGGCTCAACGAGAAGTATTCTTTCGTGCATCCCGAGAATCCCGGCATCGGCCGGCTGTCGCATATGCTGTGGACGGGCGCGCCGACCGACAGCCAAGCGGATGCGCGCAACGCGGTCTTCTACGGCGACAAGGCGATCGACCGTTCGCCTTGCGGTACCGGCACCTCGGCGCGGATGGCGCAGCTTCACGCCAAGGGCAGGCTCAGGGCCGGCGACGACTTCGTCCATGAATCGATCATCGGCTCGCTGTTCAAGGGCAGGGTCGAAAAGGAGGTCACGGTGGCGGGCAATCCGGCGATCATTCCCTCGATCGGCGGCTGGGCGCGTATGACCGGATTGAACACGATCTTCATCGACGACCGTGATCCATTCGCACGCGGATTCGTCGTCAAATAGAGAGGATCCTGACCCAAGGGAAACCGAAAGAACGCAAAACCGGTTGCCTCGGCGGCGCAACGATCCCGCTCATCAACTTATTTTGACGGCGATTCCTTCGAAAGGAGGTGCATCTTGCGGACGAATCGTCAAAGACATTGCGTTATGCCAATGATAGGGTCCGCGATAGTCCAGAGGCCGGAAGGGAAAGAACGGGCAATCCGATGGCGTGTTTCAAAATCACGCATGACTATTGAAAAATCACGTTGCAATCCGGGCTCGAAACTTTACGACTAGGGGAAATACGAAAAGGAATGCGTCTGCATGGACGACATTCCAGGGGAGCCACGACAGCATGCAGTATTTTGTCCAGCAGCTTATCAACGGGCTGACGCTGGGATCGATCTATGGGCTGATAGCGATCGGCTACACGATGGTCTACGGCATCATCGGCATGATCAATTTCGCCCATGGCGACATCTTCATGGTCGGCGCCTTCACCGCCCTCATCGTTTTCCTCATCCTTGGTGCTTTGTTCTATTCCGTGCCGGTGGTCGTGGCGCTTCTGATCATGATGATCGTCGCGATGCTGTTGACCAGCCTGTACAACTGGACGATCGAAAAGGTGGCCTACCGGCCGCTGCGCGGTTCGTTCCGGCTGGCGCCGCTGATCACCGCGATCGGCATGTCGATCGTGCTGTCGAACTTCGTCCAGGTGACGCAAGGGCCGCGCAACAAGCCGATCCCGCCGATGGTGTCCAAGGTCTACAATATCGAGGGCATCAGCGTGTCGCTGAAGCAGATCATCATCGTGGTCGTCACCGCGTTGCTGCTGGCGCTGTTCTGGTACCTGGTCAACAGGACCTCGCTTGGTCGAGCGCAGAGGGCCTGCGAGCAGGACCGCAAGATGGCGGCGTTGCTCGGCATCGACGTCGACCGCACCATCTCGATCACCTTCGTCATGGGCGCCGCCCTTGCCGCCGTCGCCGGCACGCTGTTCCTGATGTATTACGGCGTCATCGCCTTCTCCGACGGTTTCACGCCCGGCGTGAAGGCGTTCACCGCGGCCGTGCTCGGCGGCATCGGCTCGCTGCCCGGCGCCGTGCTCGGCGGGCTGATGATCGGCTTCATCGAGAGCATGTGGTCGGCCTATTTCTCGATCGACTACAAGGACGTCGCCGCCTTCTCCATCCTGGCGATCGTGCTGATCTTCCTGCCTTCCGGCATTTTGGGCCGGCCAGAAGTCGAAAAGGTCTGAGATCATGCCCGGCACCGCATCTCCGGAGCGCGACATCGTCGCCACCCCCGTGCAACGCGCCACGCGCGAGGCGCTTTACGCCGGCGCCATCGCGCTCGGCCTCTTCGTGCTGTTCATCGGCCTGAAGACCGATCAGAACATCTCCAATGAGCTGATCCTTGTGCCGCGCTGGCCGCTTCTTGCAGCCGTGATTGTGCTGACCATGGCCGGACGCTTTTTCTATGTCGCCTATGGCCAGCCTTTCCTGGCCAGCCAGAAGGTCGCCGACATCGCCACCGGCCTGTTGCCGGACAGCGTGGCGACGCGGTTCTTCCGGTTGCCGTATTTCATCGCGGCCATCGCCATAGTGGCCGTGCTGGCTCTTCTGGCCGGCTCCCTCGATAGTTTGCTGGGGCCGGGCCTTGCCGGCTATGCACGGTTCGCGCGGGCGCTGGCGATCATCTATGCTCTCGCCTCGGTGCTGTTCTATTTCCGCAGCTTCATCCATGCCCACTTCTCGGTATTGGGCATCGCCGCATTGGCGGTCTATCCTATCATCGTCGTGCTGGTGCTTGCGCTGTACAGCGGATCGATGGCGGGCGGCTTTCAGGGTTCGCTGAAATGGGTCGACAATTTCGGCATCCAGATCCTGATCTATGTGATGTTGGCGTGGGGGCTGAATATCGTCGTTGGCCTCGCCGGCCTGCTCGACCTCGGCTATGTCGCGTTCTATGCCGTCGGCGCCTATGCCTATGCGCTGCTCGGTACGCATTTTGGCCTGTCGTTCTGGATCCTGCTGCCGGCCGCCGGCGCCATGGCTGCCTTCTGGGGCGTGCTTTTGGGCTTTCCGGTACTGCGCCTGCGCGGCGACTATCTGGCGATCGTGACGCTGGCCTTCGGCGAGATCATTCGTCTCGTGCTGATCAACTGGCGGGAGGTCACGAACGGCTCGGCCGGCATTTCCGGCATCCCGAAGGTTTCTTTCTTCGGGCTGATATCGTTCAACGTCTCGGACCCGAACTACATCGCCAAGGTGTTCGACATCGCCCAGTCGGGCGCCTATTACAAGATTTTCCTCTACTACCTGATCCTCGGGCTCTGCCTGCTTACCGCCTTCGTCACCATCAGGCTGAGGCGCATGCCCGTCGGCCGCGCCTGGGAAGCGCTGCGCGAGGACGAGATCGCTTGCCGCTCGCTCGGCATCAACACCACCACCACCAAGCTCACCGCCTTTGCCACTGGCGCCATGTTCGGCGGCTTCGCCGGCTCGTTCTTCGCCGCGCGGCAAGGCTTCGTCAGCCCGGAATCCTTCATCTTCCTGGAATCGGCGATCATCCTAGCCATCGTCGTGCTTGGCGGCATGGGTTCGCTGGTCGGCATCGCCGTCGCCGCCATGGTGATGATCGGCGGCACCGAGGCGCTGCGCGAACTCGATTTCCTGAAACAGGTCTTCGGTCCAGATTTCACGCCGGAACTCTACCGCATGCTGTTGTTCGGCATGGCTATGGTCATCGTCATGGTCTGGAAGCCGCGCGGCTTCGTCGGCAGCCGTGAACCGACAGCCTTCCTCAAGATGCGCAGGGCCGTATCCGGCTCCTTCACCAAAGAGGGCCACGGCTGATGAGTGATGCGAGCCCACCCATGAACGATGCGATCCTGCACGTCGAGCATCTGTCGATGAAGTTTGGCGGTCTCGTCGCCATCGGCGATCTCTCCTTCCGGGCCAGGCGCGGCGAGATCACCGCGCTGATCGGACCGAACGGCGCCGGCAAGACCACGGTGTTCAACTGCATCACTGGTTTCTACAAGCCGTCGGAAGGCATGATCACGCTCAATCGGCGCGACGGCTCGAGCTATCTGCTCGAACGTCTGCCGAATCATGAGATTCCGGCGCGCGCCAAGGTGGCGCGCACCTTCCAGAACATCCGCTTGTTCTCGGGCATGACGCTGCTGGAGAACCTGCTGGTGGCGCAGCACAACAAGCTGATGAAGGCGTCCGGCTACACCGTCCTTGGCCTGTTTGGCTTCAGCGGCTACCGGACGGCGTCGGCCGAGTCGATCGACCTGGCCAGGCACTGGCTGGAAAAGGCCGACCTCATCGACCGAGCCGACGATCCGGCCGGCGACCTGCCCTATGGCGCGCAACGGCGGCTGGAGATTGCGCGGGCCATGTGCACGGGTCCGGAACTGCTCTGCCTCGACGAGCCGGCCGCCGGGCTCAATCCGAAGGAATCAATGGCGCTCAATGCGCTCCTTATGGACATCAAGGACAACACCGGCACCTCGATCCTGCTGATCGAGCACGACATGGCCGTGGTCATGCAGATTTCCGACCATGTCGTGGTGCTCGAATACGGACGCAAGATCTCGGACGGCAGTCCGCAGGCGGTACGCACCGACCCGCGTGTCATCGCCGCCTATCTCGGGGTCGAAGACGAGGAAGTCGAGACCGTGTTGACCGAGGTCGGCGACGAAGACATCATCGAGCAACTGGATACGGGTCCGGATTCGGCGCATGGCCCGGGCACGTCATCTTCATATCTCGCCGGACCGGTGACCGAGACGGTCGGCCACAGCGAGGGCGAACGCGTCACGGTGTCGAAGGGCGCCTCGAAAGCTGGGCAAGTCGATGCAAGGTCGTCCGCTGCGGCAAACAAGGCAGCCAAAGCTACACCCCCAAAAACCTCCAGGACCAAGCCTGCCGCAAAGCAGAACTCACCCAGGGCAATCTCTAATGCGCTCGATGCGCCGCGCGACGGGATCGCTGACCGGCTGGCGCTGATCAAAGGTATCGGACCGATCAGCGAGAAGCTGCTCAACCAGCATGGTATTTTCCACTACGACCAGATAGCTGCATGGAAGAAAGCCGACGTGGAGGCAGCCGAGACTTATCTCGCCTTTGACGGCCGCATTGCTCGCGAGGACTGGATTGGCCAGGCGAAGGCGCTCGCAAAAAGGGCCTCTGCGGCGGGCAAGCGCGGAGGGCGCAAGTAATGGCCGGCACAACGCTGCTCGATATCAAGGGCGTCCAGACCTACTACGGCAATATCAGGGCGCTGAACGGCGTCGATGTCACCGTCAAGCAGGGCGAGATCGTGGCGCTGATCGGCGCCAACGGCGCCGGCAAGTCGACGCTGATGATGACCATTTTTGGTGCTCCACGCGCCCGCGCCGGCACGATCACCTTCGCCGGCACTGACATCACCCAGTTGCCGACCCATGAGATCGCGCGCATGCGCATCGCCCAGTCGCCGGAGGGCCGGCGCATCTTCCCGCGCATGACCGTGATGGAAAACCTGCAGATGGGCGCCAGCCTCGACAACCTCAAGCATTACGAGGAGGATGTCGAGAAGGTGTTCACGCTGTTTCCGCGCCTGAAGGAACGCATTGCCCAACGCGGCGGCACGCTGTCGGGCGGCGAGCAGCAGATGCTGTCGATCGCGCGTGCGCTGATGGCGCGGCCGAAGCTGCTCTTGCTCGACGAGCCGTCGCTGGGCCTGGCGCCGCTGATCGTCAAGCAGATCTTCGATGCCATCCGCGAACTGAACCGCACGCAGGGGCTGACCGTGTTCCTGGTCGAGCAGAACGCCTTCGGCGCGCTGAAGCTCGCCACGCGCGGCTATGTCATGGTCAACGGCAATGTGACGATGAGCGGCACCGGCAAGGAGTTGCTCGCCAATCCGGAAGTGCGCGCGGCTTATCTTGAAGGCGGCCATCACTGATTTCAGGAGTCTTCATCATGCAGGGCATTCTCTACGAGGAACCCTCGGTCTGGCAGTTCTTCTTCGTCACCTGCCTGCTTGGCGGCTGGGCCGCATGGATGACAGGCAAGGCCTGCGCCCAGACATGGCGCAGTTTCCTCCAGCTGTTCGCCTATATGCTCGGCCTCGGCATCGCCGTAAGGTTCATCCATCACGCGCTGTTCGGCGGCACGATGTTCTCGCTGCAGTACTACGTCGTCGACACCATAGTCCTGATGATATTGGGCTTCATCGGCTATCAGTACACGCGCACCAATCAGATGGTGACACAGTATAATTGGCTCTACGAAAGAGCATCGCTTTTGAGCTGGAAACCAAAAGGTTGACGTTCACCATTAACGCCGTTTCAAGAATGAATCGGCGTGACAAGCGCCTGAAAATCGGCAAAGTACCCTTTCTGCGAGTAAAAGTGGGCATCGCATGAAAGCATCATTCACGCCCACTCCGTAAATGGGAGCGTTTTACATGAGAAAGTCACTTTTGTCCGCCGTCGCCCTGACCGCGCTCGTCGCGTTCAGCGGCAGCGCGTGGGCTGACATCCTGGTCGGCGTCGCCGGTCCTATCACCGGACCGAACGCCGCCTTCGGCGCGCAGTTGCAGAAGGGCGCCGAGGCGGCTGCCGCCGAGATCAACGCGGCGGGCGGTATCAATGGCGAGCAGGTCAAGATCGCGATCGGCGACGACGTCTCCGATCCGAAGCAGGGCATTTCGGTCGCCAACAAGTTCGTCGGCGACGGCGTCAAGTTCGTGGTCGGCCACTTCAATTCGGGCGTCTCGATCCCAGCGTCGGAAGTCTACGCGGAGAACGGCATCCTCCAGATCACGCCGGCTTCGACCAATCCGCAGTTCACCGAACGCGGCCTGTGGAACACGTTCCGCACCTGCGGACGCGACGACCAGCAGGGCAGCATCGCCGGCGCTTATCTCGCGGCGAACTTCAAGGATGCCAAGATCGCGGTCATCCACGACAAGACGCCTTACGGTCAGGGTCTTGCCGACGAGACCAAGAAGGCGATGAACGCAGCCGGCCTGACGGAAGCCATGTACGAAGGCGTCAATATCGGCGACAAGGACTTCTCGGCGTTGATCGCCAAGATGAAGCAAGCCGGCGTTTCCATCATCTATTGGGGTGGTCTGCATACCGAAGCCGGTCTGATCATCCGCCAAGTGGCTGACCAGGGCCTCGAGGCGACGATGGTTTCCGGCGACGGCATCGTGTCGAACGAGCTGGCCTCGATCGCCGGCGATGCGGTTGCGGGCACGCTGAACACGTTCGGCCCGGATCCGCGACTGATCCCGGCGAACAAGGAGCTCGTCGAGAAGTTCCGCGCGCAGGGCTTCGAGCCTGAGGCCTACACGCTTTACGCCTACGCCGCCATGCAGGCTATCGCGGGAGCAGCGACGGCCGCCAAGTCGAACGATTCGCAGGAAGTCGCCAAGGCTCTCAAGGCCAACGGCCCGTTCAACACCGTGCTGGGCGAGCTCTCCTATGACGAGAAGGGCGATCCGACGCTGCCTGGCTATGTCATGTTCGAATGGAAGAAGGGCGACGACGGCAAGTACACCTACGTCCAGAAGATGTAGCCTGTCGACGACGACAATTCCGAAATGCCCGGCGCCTTGCGCCGGGCATTTTTCGTTTGATGTATTACCTTGTTGTCGGAGCGTCCCTTGCGCATTTGAGGGAACGCGGCTCGCTCTAACGCAAAGAATCGATTTAAATCGGTTTAACCTCCGCCCGATTTTGTTTGCGCTGCAGCATTTTCGCGTTAATCATGGCGCCGGTCCCCTTCCCATCAGCGTCCGGAGCCTTGTCCTTGGCAATCACGAAGATCCTTGTCGCCAACCGGTCCGAAATAGCCATCCGCGTCTTCCGCGCGGCTAACGAACTCGGCCTCAAAACCGTTGCGATCTGGGCCGAGGAGGACAAATACTCGCTGCACCGCTTCAAGGCCGACGAAAGCTACCAGGTCGGGCGCGGGCCGCATCTGACCAGGGATATGGGGCCGATCGAAAGCTATCTGTCAATCGAGGAAGTGATCCGCGTCGCCAGGCTTTCGGGCGCCGATGCCATCCATCCGGGCTATGGGCTGTTGTCGGAAAGCCCTGAATTCGCCGAAGCCTGCGCCAAGGCCGGCGTCATTTTCATCGGACCCAGGCCGGATACGATGCGCAGGCTCGGCAACAAGGTCGCCGCACGCAATCTCGCCATCGAGGTCGGCGTGCCGGTGATCCCCGCCACCGAGCCGTTGCCGGATGACATGGAGGCGGTCAAGAAACTGGCCAAGGAGGTCGGCTATCCGGTGATGCTGAAGGCATCCTGGGGTGGCGGCGGGCGCGGCATGCGCGCCATTCGCTCCGAAGCCGACCTTGCGCGGGAAGTCACGGAGGGCAAGCGCGAGGCCAAGGCTGCCTTCGGCAAGGACGAGGTCTATCTCGAAAAGCTGATCGAGCGCGCTCGCCACGTCGAGGTGCAGGTGCTTGGCGACACACATGGCAATGCCGTGCATCTATTCGAGCGCGACTGTTCCATCCAGCGTCGCAACCAGAAGGTCGTCGAGCGCGCGCCGGCGCCGTATCTCGAAATGTCGCTGCGCGAGGAGCTCTGCGGTTATGCGCTGAAGATCGCCCGCGAGACGAGTTATATCGGCGCCGGTACGGTCGAGTTCCTGCAGGATGCCGACACCGGCAAATTCTACTTCATCGAGGTTAACCCACGCATCCAGGTCGAGCACACCGTAACCGAGCAGGTGACCGGCATCGATATCGTCAAGGCGCAGATCCACATCCTCGACGGTTTTGCCATCGGCACGCCGGAATCGGGTGTGCCGGCGCAGAAGGACATTCGGCTGAACGGCCACGCGCTGCAGTGCCGCATCACCACGGAAGATCCCGAGCAAAACTTCATTCCGGACTACGGCCGCATCACCGCCTATCGCGGCGCGACCGGTTTTGGCATCCGCCTCGACGGCGGCACCGCCTATTCGGGCGCGGTCATCACCCGCTTCTACGACCCGCTGCTGGAGAAGATCACCGCCTGGGCGCCGACGCCGCTAGAGGCGATCCAGCGCATGAACCGGGCGCTGCGCGAGTTCCGCATCCGCGGCGTGGCGACCAACCTCACCTTCCTCGAGGCCATTATCAATCACCCGAGCTTTGCCGACAATTCCTATACGACCAAGTTCATCGACACGACGCCGGAACTGTTCGCGAGCGTGAAGCGGCAGGACCGGGCGACCAAGCTGCTCAACTATTTGGCCGATGTCAGCGTCAACGGCCATCCCGAGACGCGCGGCCGGCCGCAGCCGAAGGCCGATGCGGCGGCACCGATGGTTCCTTATCTCAACGGCAACGTGCCTGACGGCAGCAAGCAGAAGCTCGACGCGCTTGGGCCGGAGAAATTCGCGGCCTGGATGCGCGCACAAAAAGCGGTGCTCGTCACCGACACGACGATGCGCGACGGACATCAATCCTTGCTCGCGACGCGCGTGCGCACATATGACATCGCCGGCATTGCCGGCACCTATGCGCGTGCACTGCCGCAGCTTTTATCGCTCGAATGCTGGGGTGGGGCGACCTTCGACGTCGCCATGCGCTTCCTTACCGAAGACCCGTGGGAGCGGCTGTCGCTGGTGCGCGAGGCGGCGCCCAATTTGTTGCTGCAAATGCTTTTGCGCGGCGCCAACGGCGTCGGCTACACCAACTATCCCGACAATGTCGTCCAGCACTTCGTCAAACAGGCAGCAAGCGGCGGCATCGACCTCTTCCGCGTCTTCGACTGTCTGAACTGGGTCGACAACATGCGCGTCGCCATGGACGCGGTCGGCGCCGAGGGCAAGCTGATCGAAGCGGCGATCTGCTACACCGGCGACATACTCGACCCGGCCCGAGCCAAATACGACCTCAAATACTATGTCGCGCTGGCCAAGGAGCTGCAGGCGGCCGGCGCCCATATCATCGCGGTCAAGGACATGGCTGGGCTCTTGAAGCCGAATGCTGCCCGCGCACTGTTCGAGGCTCTACGCGAGGCGACCGATCTGCCGATCCACTTCCATACGCACGACACGTCGGGCCTGTCGGCGGCGACGGTGCTGGCGGCGGTGGACAGCGGCGTCGACGCCATCGACGCGGCGATGGACTCCTTGTCGGGCAACACCTCGCAGCCTTGCCTGGGCTCGATCGTCGAGGCGCTGAAGGGCACCGAACGGGATCCGGGCCTCGACCCGCAATGGATCAGGAACATCTCGTTCTACTGGGAGGCGGTGCGAAACCAGTATGCCGCCTTCGAGAGCGACCTGAAGGGGCCGGCCTCGGAAGTCTATCTGCACGAAATGCCGGGTGGGCAGTTCACCAACCTCAAGGAACAGGCGCGCTCGCTCGGACTGGAGACGCGCTGGCACGAAGTGGCGCAGACCTATCACGACGTCAACCTGATGTTCGGGGACATCGTCAAGGTAACGCCGTCGTCCAAGGTTGTCGGCGACATGGCTTTGATGATGGTGAGTCAGGACCTGACCGTTGCCGATGTCGAAAACCCGGCCAAGGATATCGCCTTCCCGGACTCGGTCGTGTCGATGCTGCGCGGCGACCTCGGCCAGTCGCCCGGCGGCTGGCCGGAGGCACTGCAGAAGAAGGTGCTCAAGGGCGACAGGCCAATCACGGACCGGCCTGGCTCTCTGCTGAAAGCGGCCAATCTCAAGGCCAGCCGCAAGGAGGTCGAGGACAAGCTGGAGCACAAGCTCAGCGAATTCGAGTTCGCCTCGTGGTTGATGTACCCGAAGGTGTTTTCCGACTTTACCGCGGCGCAGGAAACCTACGGGCCGGTCAGCGTGCTGCCGACGCCGACCTATTTCTACGGCATGAAACCGGAAGACGAGATATTTGTCGACATCGAGAAGGGCAAGACACTGGTGGTACGCTGCCTAGCCATCGGGGATGTCGATGAGAAGGGCATGGTCACCGTATTCTTCGAGCTCAACGGCCAGCCGCGCCGGATCAAGGTGCCGGACCGCGCGCATGGCGCTTCCGCCGCCAAGGCGCGGCGCAAGGCCGAACCGGGCAACGAGGCGCATATCGGCGCGCCGATGCCGGGCGTGGTCTCGGCGCTCGCCGTTGCCGCCGGCCAGGCGATCAAGGCCGGCGACGTGCTTTTGTCGATCGAGGCGATGAAGATGGAGACGGCATTGCATGCCGAGCGTGATGGTACAATCGCCGAAGTGCTGGTCAAGGCCGGCGACCAGATCGACGCCAAGGATCTGCTGATCGCCTTCGGGTGAGACTGCGTCTGGCGGCAGCCCTTCATGCCGCATCGATAACAGCTTGACCCGCCGCCCCTGGTCGGGCATCGAACCGCTGCAAATTCGCCGCGACAGATCGTCTGAGTCGCGGCGCGAAAACGACGCGGAGAAAAAATGGCCGACGACATCACCGAGACCAGCCAGACCGTTGCCGCCGGCCAGCTGCGAGCCTTCATCGAGCGCATCGAGCGGCTCGAGGAAGAGAAGAAGACGATCGCCGACGACATCAAGGAAGTGTTCGCCGAGGCCAAGGGCACCGGCTTCGACACCAAGGCGATGCGGTCGATCATCCGGCTGCGCAAGAAGGACCAGGCCGAGCGGCAGGAGGAGGAATCGATCCTCGACCTCTACAAGGCCGCTCTCGGCATGGTTTAAGACTGGCAACAGTCCTGGGCACTGGTTGCGGCGCCCTCAACGGGTCGAACCATGAGCGAATTCGACTTTGGCGTTCGCCGCGCCTCTGAATTCCGCCAACGCGGCTTCTGGACGCTGTTCGTGGAACGGCATCCGGAAGAAAGAGCTCTGATGGCGCGGCGCGGACCCTGGTTCTGGCAGCGCAGGCTGCCCGACTTCGCATTGGTCCTTTCCATGTATGTCGCGCCGGCGCAGAACCATGTCGGCGTCTTCTTCGGCCGCAACGAGAAGTTCGGTGCCACGGAAGCCTGGTCACGGTTGAAGCCGTTCCAGCCGGCGATCGAAGACAGGTTGAAGCTCAGGCCGGAACAGAGTTGTGAGGGCCTCGGCATCAATTCGCTGTGGCGGGTGAACTGTTTTGCCGAGGACAATTGGCCGGCCATGGCCGACTGGCTGGTGACGGAAGCATCGCGCTTCGAGCGTGCCGTTGCCGAGGTTCTGGGCAACGCTGGCGAAGCCGATCCGTGAAATTGCCTGCCTGTCGGCCGCTTGAGCTTATCGTTTGACCATGATCTTTTTCGAAAACCGCTATTCACTTTTCGGGATCATGGTCTAAAGCGTGTCGCGATTAATCGGCCTCATATCCAGCAGCTTTGAAGAAGTTTCGGCACTGAGTGGGGTCGAAGAGGTCGCAGATGTCGCCGAGCGCATGGCAGAGCGCCTCGAAGGTTCTGGCCGCCTTCTTGCGCAGCAGCGTCTTGAGCTTCGAGAAAGCCATTTCGATCGGGTTGAGATCAGGTGAGTATGGCGGCAGGAACAGCATCCATGCGCCGCGTCGGCGCACCAGTTCGTGGGCCCGCTCGCTCTTGTGGAACCCGACATTGTCGAGGATGACGACATCGCCGGGCTCAAGTTCGGGCGCCAGTTGCGTCTCGACCCAGCTCTCGAAGCGCCGGCCG
>NZ_VLKT01000102.1 GCF_007830515.1 Mesorhizobium tianshanense | reverse complement strand
CAACAAGGATATGACAGTCGAACCAGGCTCGGCTGTGGGAATTCCCACACCGGGGAAAACATTGGCGAAATCCGCTCCCAGTTTGCATCCCGGAAAGCGGGGCCTGCGGCCATCAAATTTCCTTGGATAGGGAGTAAGGTGAAGTACACTTGATTGAACAAGAGATCGTTGTGACAGGCTCTCTGGCCTTCATCTCAAGACTTTGCGATGCCGACCTCGCCGCGCTGACCAAACGGTGGCACGAGCGCAGCTATCGACACAACGAGCTAATCATTTCCCACGGCGACACTGGTCGCGATGTCTTCTTCCTGCTGGAAGGACGGGCTCGCGTGACACTGGTTTCAGCGGACGGCAGGGAGATAGCGTATCGCGATGTCGAACCGGGTGACATTTTCGGGGAGCTCGGAGGCATTGACGGGATTGCACGCTCTGCCAGCGTAGTCGCGCTGGAGGCAACCCGCGCTGCACGGCTGTCCGGCACAGCATTCCGGGATATCGTGATGACCCACCCGACTTTTGCCTGGATGCTGCTTGAGCATCTGTCTGCCCAGCTCCGGCGCATGACCGAGCGGGTATTCGAATACAGCACTCTGGTCGTGCGAAAACGGCTGATCGTCGAGCTCCTGCATCGGGCGGAGAAAGCCGCACTCGTGGACGGCGAGGTGTCCATAAGCCCGGCACCGACGCATTCCGAGCTGGCGGCAACGATGAGCACGCACAGGGAAGCGGTCTCGCGCGAAATGAGCGACCTCGCCAAGAGAGGCCTGATCGAAAAGCGCGGCAGCAGGTTATTGCTGCATGACGTCTCGGCACTACGGGCGCTGGTCGACAAGAAGGAATAGCGAAGGCTGTCGCTGCGGTGGGGGGCACCGCACGTTTCATACTCCTCGGCCGCAAGTGATTATTCCTTCCGGCAAACCGGGCAACTGCAGCACCGATTATCTTGAGAGACAACAGCCCGCCTACATCGCCAAGAAAGGCGGGCCCTCGGACAAGTTCGCCAAGTGCATCGCGCAGTTCACCGCGATCGAGCAGAAGCTCGCCGACGCTAAGCAGGCGAGCAACGGCCGGCTGAAGCTGAGATACCTGAAAGCCTCGCCGCTCGAACTCGAGGTCTGACAAGCGTCGACGACGCTCACAACCGAGCCGCCGCCCTTGACCACATTGGAGAACAATATCGGTTCATGAGCTGGTTGCGCCCAATGTCTTTGGGGACGGAAAATCGGCTCCCGAAGGTCGCGATTGGGTCAATTCTGTCGGTTCTCGAACAGAAAGGTTGCGCCATTTCCTGACCTTCGAGGCTCGTCTCCAAACCTGCCCTTCGCGCTACGACGTGATGCGACCCTACTTTTAGACGGCGCTCCCGGACGCGACTAATATCACTGCAGATTCTGCGCCATTCAGCGCTGAAAGTTACACCGGCCCCGGGTGAGTGGATTGTCGAGCGTCCGTTGAACGATCCCCTTACGGACGGGTCCGACGTGCCAAGTGGCGCCGAAGAAATCGCGCCATTTATCTCTGAAGGTCACACTTATGTGACGGTCCGTTGGGGTGCACCGAAGGAACACCAGGGCGGCGCAGACGGCATCTCAAATCAGCAGTAGCTCGAGCTTCAGCGATAAACTGTTAGCCCGGCCAATCGAAACTTTGGGCAGCTCGGACCATTGCCGCCGTCGCCGGGCTATATGGCCGGCCCGGAACGCTAGCCAAGGACACCGTGCGTGCCACCACCGGTTCGATCAGCGGACGCTGCAGAAGTTCAGGCGATGTCACCGAATATTCAGGCATGAAGGCGAAGCCGATCCGCGCCAGCACCATTGATTGGACCCAATCCTCGCGCTCGGAACGAAAGCGGGCATAAAGGCTAACGTTTCTTTCCCGGCACACACCCATCACCAGGTCCCGCATTTCGCAGGACAGACGATCGACATAGGGTTCTTGAGAGAGATCGACCAACTTGATTGCATTGAGGGTCGCAAGCCGGTGATCCGGCGCGAATACGACGACGTAACGCTCATTGTAGAGATCATGGATGCGGAAAGCCGCTCCCAATCCCTCCAGCGGATTGAGAACGGCCAGATCGAGATCGCCTCGCTCAAGCCTGTTTTTCAGTTCCTGAACGCTCGCTTCGCTAACTTCAAGTTCGACGCCATGATAGTCGCGCTGAAACTTTGCGAGGAACCGGGCGAGCTTCACATGGCCGATGGTCGACATGATGCCGAGGCGGATCGGCACCTGGTTGAGCAGCCTAAAATTATCGGCAAGCGTCCTGGTTGCGTGGGCCTCCTGCATGATCTGCTGAAGATGCGGCAGAATGGAGCGCCCGAACTCACTCAGGAGGATGCGCTTTCCCTCGCGGTGGAACAAGGGCGCGCCAAGCTCATCCTCGAGCGTCTTGACCGCTTTGGTGAGCGCAGGCTGAGACACATTGCAATCGGTGGCGGCCTTGGTGAAGTTCAGCATCTTCGCAGCGGCAAGCACGTAGCGGACCTGAAACATCTCCATGGCGAGCCCTCCCGACGCGGTTCCATAAAACGACATTGTAGCCCCTTCATCGATAACTGTCGGCTATCGATCGATAGAAAAAATGTCGTTCTCTTTCGCCCGCCACTGCATTCAACTCCTGTGGTCACTGTTCATAGGAGGAGATCTGGAAATGACCGTCTATATGGTGGAACGCGACCTCAAGGGCATCAGCATGGAAGCTCTGGGAGATGCGCAGAAGGCGGCGATCAGCAAGGCCGCCGAGATGACGTCCAAGGGCACCGACATCAGCTATCTACGCTCGACCTTCGCACCGGAGGACGGGCGCTGCATGTGCCTGTTTGACGCTGTCTCCGATACCGACGTGCAGCGTCTAAACGACGATGCGGGACTGCCCTATCACAGAATCGTACCGGCGCTCGATCTTACCCCATGAGGCCAGCACAACCGGGCTCGTGATGACCATCCGGGCCCGGTGTTCTTGCGCAGTCATGCGCAGCGCGCCAGGATTTATCATTTGGAACGACGGAAAGACCAAGACGTTCGTGCATACTGCATCCGCTAGCCACAGGTCTAACGCTTGTCGTTCTGAGGAGTCGGAGGCGTACCATGTTTCGCAACTCGGGCATCATTCCTCTGCCTCGCCCGCTTGAGCGTCGTGTGAATACTCTTGCGCAGTCGTTCATGCGCCAGCGGCTCGGATCTCAGATGGACTTCTCGACCCCGGAAGGCGAGCCGGCGCTGTTACCGCCCAACTCCGTGTCCTGGCGTATTTTCAAGAACCCTGTTGCGCTGTTCATCGGCGGGGTTACGGCGGTGCTGCTCGAATTGGCAGAGCCGCGGGTTCGCGACGCCATTTGGCAGCACAGCACATTCCGCTCCCACGCGCTCCGACGATTGCAGCGTACGGGCCTCGCTGCCTTGGTTACGGTCTACGGCCCCCGAACCAAGGCTAAGGCCATGATTGAAGGTGTGGTCAGGATGCATGGGCGCGTTTCAGGTCGGACCAGCGAAGGCGAGCCATACCACGCCACCGACCCGGAGCTGCTGGACTGGGTGCAAGCGACGGCCGAGTTTGGTTTCATGGAGGCGTATCACACCTACGTGCATCGTCTGCATTTTTTCGAACGGGACGCGATGTTTGCTGAGGCTCGCCCCGTCGCGCTTCGCTATGGTGCGGTCGGCGCGCCCATGTCTCAGGCCGAGCTTTACGCGCTGTTCGACGTGATGAGGCAAAGACTCGTCGCGTCGCCGATCGTCTCGGAGTTCCTGGAGATCATGGAAGACGCTCCCTCTTTGCCGGGAGTGGCTCGACCCCTTCAGCGGCCGCTTCTGAAGGCGGCCGTCGAGATCCTACCCCACTGGGTCCGCAAGCGGTTGGAATTCGGCGACCGCTGGACCTTGAAGCCGTGGGAGCGTGCTTTTGTGAAGACGACGGCTGCAATCTGCGACAGCATCGTGCTCCCCTCATCACCAGCCGTCCAGTCGTGCCGCCGCCTCGGCCTTTCCGAGAGCTATCTCTATCGCCGACATTAATTCAGGTTTTCCAACATTGATGGAGCCGCGCCACGATCCAGCGGTTCATGTCACGGGGCGGCACGCCTACTGACCGCTATCTATCACTTCGGTCACCTCGTGCAGATTGGGGAAGCCGGCAGTCTGGTTTGTGCAGGGACTTTCCAGAAAGCTGACACACGGCTACGGCGGGCCGGCAAGCTGCGTATCCAGGCTCTTTTTGTCAGGCGGCGAGCCGCCGAAGTGTCTGGACGAGGCTCTTCGCGTCGAGCTGAAACCCGTCGTACACGACGCGGCCATCGGGCGCGATCACCACGAACCAGGGGGTTCCGCTGGAGCGGTATGCCTCCATTATCGCAGGCATGGCGTCTGCTGAGGCCGAGTCAGTGACGGCGTGCCCAAAGGGAACACGCAGTCCATATCGTCGTTGATTTTTCCGCAGACGATCGAAGGTGTTGACCTCCGAACCCTCGAACACCGTCTGGATGGCTGCCAGGCCAACACCTTTATCGCGAAGTTCCTCGGCAAGTGTCACGAATGTGGGAAAGCCATGTGAATGACAGCCCGCACACCAATCCTGAAAGAAGTACAGTATCTTGAAGCCTTGCCCCAACTCGGCCAGGGTCAAGGGGCTGCGCTCGTCGCCATTTTCATTAATCCACCGGATATTCTCCAGCGGAGGTGCAGGCAAATCCACAATTCCCGTTTCCATGAAGTCCTCCATTAGCGGCTCGCGGCTTTGCTAAGCGGCAGCACCTGCCCGGTGCGACAACACCCAGTTCGGACGTACAAAATGGCAGGTATACCCGTGGGGAATTCGCTCGAGATAGTCCTGGTGTTCGGGCTCTGCCTCCCAGAAATCACCCACTGGCTCGACTTCGGTCACGACCTTGCCTGGCCATAATCCCGACGCGTCAACGTCTGCGATCGTATCGAGCGCAACGGCCTTCTGCTGGTCGCTGGTGAAATAAATCGTTGAGCGGTAGCTTGTGCCACGATCATTCCCCTGACGGTTTAGCGTCGTCGGATCGTGGATCTGAAAAAAGAACTCGAGCAATCGGCGATAGGTAGTCTGCGAAGGATCGAAGACGATCTCGATCGCCTCGGCATGGGTGCCGTGATTGCGATATGTCGCATTCGGCACGTCGCCACCTGTGTACCCGACGCGGGTCGAGATCACACCGGGCAGCTTGCGAATGAGATCCTGCATGCCCCAAAAGCAGCCGCCAGCGAGAACAGCGCGTTCAGTCGTCATCAGATGTCCTCCACCTGGTTGAGATACTCACCGTAACCCTGCTCGACCATTTCATCGCGCGGCACGAAGCGCAGCGAAGCCGAATTGATGCAGTACCGCAGGCCGCCACGATCGCTCGGTCCATCAGGGAAAACGTGGCCGAGATGGCTATCGCCATGTGTCGAACGCACTTCCGTGCGGATCATGCCGTGGCTGTCGTCGCGCAGCTCGTTCACGTTTACGGGTTCGATCGGCTTGGTGAAGCTTGGCCATCCGCAGCCCGACTCATATTTGTCCGACGAAGCGAACAGCGGTTCACCCGAGACGATATCGACATAAATGCCGGGCTCCTTGTTGTGGAGAAGCGCACCGGTCCCTGGACGCTCGGTCCCGCTCTGCTGCGTCACCGGATATTCCTCGGGCGACAGCCTGCCGATCGCGGCTTCCGTTTTCTTGTAGGCTTCCATGGATTCCTCCTTCGAATTCCTGTCCCAGAAGATGGATACTCGATCCGGAGGTGTCTAATACGCCGCGACTATAGTTTCGATGTTGCCACCGGCATGCAAATGGGATCGCTTGTGCGGTCGCCGAACCATAAGGCCAGCGCCTCCACGGAATTCACGACCATACATAACGCTCGATCAGCACACGAAGCTGCCGCAGCGCCGCTGCCGTTCCAGATCCCGAAATCGATTGGAATGCGACCGTGCGCGATAGGTCGAGCGTATCGACCGGGCGCAACGTCAATCCCTCTACGATTGCCGAGCGCTCAGGCAGCATGCAAACGCCGGCGCCCTCTGCCACGGCCTGTTGAATCAGATCCTCTCGTTCGGATCTGAGCCGCGGGATCATGATCATCGCGCGTTCGCGCAGATGGTCGTTCACGCGCATGCGGAATTCGCATTGGAGCCGATCGAGGTACGGTTGCTCCGATAGGTCCGAAAGCGAAACCGAGGCCTGGCTTGCCAAGGGATGTCCTTGCGCCATCGCCAGTAACAGTCGCTCGCGAAACATTTCGGCGGTGGCGATCTTTGAGTTTCCGGCTGCTGGATCCGTGCAGAAGCACCCATCAATTTGGCCGCTGAGCAGCAGCTCCATTCCTTGGTCGCGCGTGATTGGCTGAAGAACCAGTTCGAGCATCGGCATCTGTCGAAGGGCATGCGTGACGAACCCAGTGATCAACGCCGGCGCAATGGTGTTCACGACGCCCAGCGTCAAAGTCTCGCGGCGACCGCGAACCCTATTCAGGGATATCGCCCGAACCCGCTGCTCGCGGTCTGCTATCTCGGCGAATTCGGATCGTATGTCGCGGCCGAGCGCCGTCAGACGACTATCTTTTCCATCCCGATAGACCAACGTTCCGCCCAGCTCCTGTTCGAGCCGCTGTATCGCGCGGGTGAGCGTCGGCTGAGATACGCCACTCCGCATGGCGGCTTCGGTGAAATTGAGGGTGTCCGCCAGGTTCAGGAAATATCGAATCTGGTTGAGTTCCATTGTTCTTCCTTCGTCGCTCCCTCAAGCATCGATTTCGGACCGGGCAAGCGCTGTCGGCCGGAGCAATTGCCGCCGTATGGAAACTATACACGCCAGCTATTGGAAAACTTCGTTCCGCGCTGCGACAACTGAGATCATCAACGAACGCTACCAGTTCGCTACCCATACCCGCCAGCAAGCAGCAGTCTACCAAAGAGACAAACGACCGAGGAGATAATTCCGATGAAAGCAATTGTGGTAACGGACCAGGCCGCAGGAACGGTCGGGATGAAACTGGTGGAGCGGCCGGAGCCGCAGGCGGCGATAAACGACGTCGTCGTTCAGGTTCATGCGTCGGGATTTTGTCCCAACCGAACTGGAGTGGCCCTCGACCTGGGCCGATCGCGTCGACCGTAACCGAACACCGTCGATCCTTGGGCACGAACTTGCCGGCGTCGTCACCGCCCTCGGCTATGGCACGACGGGGCTGTCGGTGGGACAGCGCGTGTTCGGCCTCGCCGACTGGCACCGCGACGGCACGCTGGCGGAGTATGTAGCCATGGAGGCCCGCAACCTCGCGCCATTGCCGGGCGACGTCGACTTCACGGTGGGCGCGAGCCTGCCGATCTCGGGCCTGACCGCGTGGCAGGGACTGTTTCAGCACGGCCGCCTTCAGGCGGGGCAGAGCATCCTCGCGCACGGCGCGGCCGGCGCAGTCGGTTCGATGGTGACGCAGCTTGCACGAGCGGCCGGCGCCTATGTCATCGGCACCGGACGCGCCGCCGACCGTCAGAAGGCGCTCGACTTCGGCGCAAATGAATTCGTCGACCTCGAGAACGACGCCCTGGAAGACGTCGGCGCAGTCGATGTGGTGTTCGATGTCATCGGCGGCGACATCCAGAAGCGGTCCGCAGCCCTGATCCGGGCCGGAGGAACGTTGGTGACCGTCGTCGGACCGGCCGAGGCGCGGCCCGCAGATGGCCTGGCGGTCGACTTCGTCGTCGAGTCCGATCGTGCCCAATTGAGTGAGATCGTCCAGCGGGTGCGGGACGGACGACTGCGGACGAACATCGGCAAAGTCTCGACCCTCGACGATGCCGTCGCCACCTTCAACGCGACCGAGCGACGCGCGGGGAAGACAGTTATCCGCGTTCGTCCGTGAGGACTCGGGGAGAATGAGGGTAGCGCTTCATCCAAGGCTCGCGCCGATACGGTCATTTCGGCCTGTTAGCAGCGTCTTATCGTCTGGCCGAGTAGCCCCGCGATCAGACACCAAAACCAAACCGGATAGTCTGGTTTCGGCCCGCTTAAGATAATCCCCTGAGCGTTAGTCCTCAAGCCAATCGTGGCCGAAGTTGAACAGACATGAGACATTCACGCTACGACCCTGCAGCCTCCAACGCCGCGCATGGAAAGCCGGCACAAGAAGGTTGGCACGAAACGCCCTCTGAAACCCCGACAGATAAGGGCGATCCGCTTCTACCTTGATCGAGAGCGGCGCATGCGCGGTCAAGCGCTGTTCGATCTGGCGATCGACAGCAAGTTGCGATCTCGTCAAGATCAAGATCGGCACTCTGGCCATCGGCCCGAAAATCCGGACGCGCGCGATGGTCGTGCAACAGAAGCGGCTTATGCACCTAAAAATATTATAGAAAGCAACGCGTGGTCTGGCTCCGGGAGGCAAGTGCCGAAGCCAGGTTTGTTTGAAATATGCTATAATGATCTCCGCCCGGGCTAATCGCTTGAGGCCGGAATTTTCGGAAGGTAGGAAGTCGTGTAGACGCCCACTGGCTTCACGGCCTTTTCGAAGGTGGTGAAGCTACCGATGAGATCGATCGGAGGACACGATTTAAAGCTGCAAACCGCGCGATAACTTGCAAAGGAGTCGAGTTAGCAAATGAATTCAGTGGCGGCACTGTATTGGAGGTATCCCTCTCCCGCTACCACCCTAAACCCACTATCGTACGTAATAGTGGGTTCTTGCCTGTGGCGCTCCTCGGCCACCGCGCGTTCCCCAGCGTACCGCGCTTGAGGAAACGTGTTGCCGCCGATGAGGGCGGCAAGTTTGCCTTTGACCTCGATCTCAATACCCTGTCGCGGCCCTTTGGGCACAGGACGCGACTATGCCCTTGCCAGACGACGGCTATAAGTTCGCCAATCGCCACAATCATTTCCTGTCGCCGGTCGATTTGATGCAGAGGTGCTTGAGATCGAGGGCGAAGATGACCTGCTCGCAGTGGGTCCTCCGCCGCGCCGCCGAATGATCCGGTTCAACCCTGTGCGAAACTTGGCGCCCGGGAGTGAACCATCCGGGAAACTACATCCTTTGGGTTGGGCCACTACCAACCAACCGCGCTAGGCCGCCTTTGCCACAGAGACGGCGTCGAAAGTGGCACGATTGGCGCAGGCAGGATTTGAACCTGTGACCTCTGCCCTCGGAGGGTAAGGCCACTCTCTTCCCAAAGCCGTAGGTAGGATGGTTCGCTCAGCCGCAGCGACGAAGCCTTCATCGGCAGACGCAGTGCTCAAGTAGCAAGTTGGAGACGCCTCGAAGCCGACATGGAAACCGAGCAACCTCAGCGACAAGGCTTGCCTGTGAACTCGAATGCGGCTGGCACACCATCCTTATGTCTCATCGATCTTCGCGCCGGCTACCGTCGGCGCGCTAAGGAAGAACGGCGTATAAACCGCAGTCCTGCGCGCGTCCGTAACAACGGACGACTGTCGCGCGTAGGACGGAGGAAATTCGCCCCCGCCGCGGGCGGTGAACGGGACAGCCGTAGGAGCGTCAGCATAGCGCCGGCCGCAGGACGGGACGCGGGACCGACTGTCCCCCGTCCGCGGCGGTCCGCATGTTTTGGTCAGGATGGACGCCGACTGGCCGAGATCACGCGCAGTTTCTGGTTCTCGACAGTCAGGCCGCTGATCGGCGACGATGCTCTGCCTTCGGCGACCAAGGCATTGCCGATGGCGATCGCTACCGTGCCTCCCACGGATGCGCCATAATCGGTCGGGACGGTTCAGTTCGTTCGCCGACGCGGCGGGCCTGGGAGCTGTCTGGGCGGGCGCCGGTCTGGCAACGCTCCAAGTGGTGTCGGCATGTCTTTTCCGCCGATCGCCGTGGTGCCAATGATGGGAACCAGCGGCGGCTCCAGCCTCGTTGCCGAACGCCGAGACTTGAGTTCTCCAATCTCGTCATCGCGCCGCGCAATACGGCTCTCAAGATTAGCGATGCGCTCGGTCAAAAAGTAGCGCCCCACAATGAAGCCTCCGCTTCCGAAAAGGACCGCGAGCGTCGCAAAGGCGATTGGATTGGCCAGCACCAGCGCCGAGTTGGCCTGGAAGAAATCGATGAGGTCTTGCATCCCTTCAATTCCCCTCAATTGCGTGGCAGCTTGTGAATTTCCAGCCTGACAGGCCCGCCCCTGTCACAACTCGTGCAGAAAAGCGCTCGCTCGACCGAACTGAACAGAGCGCCTTTTCCATAGCGCTTGATGAGCCCGGCAGGTTTCACCGTTGCATGGTGCGAACAGGATCTGCACCGGGCCCGCAACACATGCCATTCGCGAAGATCTCCGAGCGCCACATCCAGGCCAGCGTGAACGCTGCCGTCGATGATGGTCTGTGGCGGGATCTTCACCTCGCCCGGTGTCAGGATTTTCTCCATCACATGCCGACTGTTGCAATGGATCAGCAACATGCCGGGCCGGCGCCGGATGGCAGCTTGCCAGGCTGCCTGACTCACCGTTGAATCGGGGGAACGCGAAATGGTTTCTGTCAAAGCCTGCTCCTCGCGATCCCAAACCTCGATCCGAAAATTGTCTTCGCCGGTTGTTGCCATAGCTTCGCCGGCCAGCGCGATTGACGCCGAGCCATGGTCCTTTGCTGTTCCAGATCACGCTGAAATAAGGCCTCTACTGACTCGAACCCGACCGTTTCTTAGGTCGCGCCTACCGTTTTGCACGCCCTCCCCTGCCCGGCCGTGGCGGAAGGTTGAACCAGTCGGGCGACTTGCTAGGTTCCAGACTGGAGGTGGTAACCCGGCATGAACACGGCACTGCTTTTTGATGGCTCAGTACGGTGGTAAGGCCATCATCCCGATCGATGTAGTCTGCCGAGACTATTTCTCTCACCTGACTCCGACGAAGTTGGTCCGAAAGATTTCCAAGGGGGAAATTGCCCTTCCGCTCGTGCGGATCGAGGACAGTCAGAAATGTGCCAAGGGCGTCCATCTGGCCGATTTGGCCAAATACCTTGAGTTCCGTACTGAGGCTGCAAGAAAGGAAATGAGGGGTGGGGGCCGCCTTTCACCAGGGTATGCGCCCGCTGTATCAAGATATTGCCGGAAACGTGACGACGAAGCAGGCGCCGCCGCCGGACGGCGATTCGTGGTGCACGGTTGCGCCGTGATGCAAGGCGATCTGGCGCACCAGCGACAGGCCGAGGCCCCAGCCGCCGGCCGTCTCGCTGCGGCCCTGTGGTCGGAAGAATGGCTCGAAGACGCGCTCGCCGGTACCTTCCGGCAGGCCCGGTCCGTGATCGCGCACCTTGAGCACCACAGAGCCGCCTTCGGTTCCCACATGCGCGCTGACCGGCGGACTGCCATGTCTCTGCGCGTTCTGCATGAGATTGCGAACCAGCCGCGTGAGCAGTGTCGGGTCGCCCGACACGACGCCGGGTTCGCCTGCGACGTCGACGCCGGAGCGCGCACCTTCCTCGGCCGTGAGCGCCAGCAGATCCACCGGCTCCACCCGTTCCAGCTTCTCGATATGGTCGAGCCTGCTGGCAAGCAGGATTTCCTCCACCAGCGCATCGAGTTCGGCGAGGTCGCGCACGATCTCGTCGCGCATCGGGCCGTTTTGTCCGTTGGCGTTGAGGTCGATCGCCATGCGCAGGCGCGCAAGCGGCGAGCGCAACTCGTGGCTGGCATTGGCAAGCAGCGAGCGGTGCGCGGCAAGCAGCCGCTCGATCTGCTCGGCGGCGCGGTTGAAGCTCGCCGCCACCGCCGCCACCTCGTCGCTGCCGCGCACGGCGACGCGCGTGTCGAGAGCGCCTGCGCCCCAGCGATCCACGCCCTGGCGCAATGCTTCAAGGCGGCGTGTGAGATGACGCACGACCGGAAAGGCGGCAAGCCCTATCACCGCGGCGATCAGCGCGAGAAAGGCAAGCGGGCTGCGGCCGGCCGGGCCGAACGGCATTCTCAGCCGCGCCGCGATCACCCTTCCGTCCGGCTGCCGGCTGATCAGCAGGTTTTGCCCGCCGGGATGCATCCTGCGCCGGGATCCGATCTCTTGCGGGGGGATCGGCCGGCCGGCCGCTGCAAGTAGCCGACCCTGCGGACCGTAGACGGAGATGTCGGCATCGAAGGCCGCCGAAAGCCGCTCGGCCGTCGCCTGCAGCAAGGCGAGGTCGGAGTCCGCCGGCAGCATCGCCTCGATGAAAGCGTCGCGCCGGCCACTCCAGCCGGCATGTTCGCGTTCCTGGCCCATGTGTACGAAGATCGCGCTGGCGATCGCCACTACTGCGAGGCTGGCGAGCACGGTGAGATAGATCTTGACGAAAAGGCTGCTGCGCATGGCTTATCTCTCACCGTCCTGAAATCGGGCAAAGACATAGCCCGCGCCGCGTACCGTAATGATGCGGCGAGGATGTTTCGGATCTGTCTCGATCGCGGCGCGGATGCGCGAGACATGCACGTCGATCGACCGGTCGAACGCTTCCAGTTCTTCGCCCTTGACCATGTCCATGAGCTGCTCGCGCGACAGCGTGCGCCCGGCATTTTCGGCGAGCGCCACCAGCAGGTCGAACTGGTAGCTGGTCATCGGGCAGTCGCGCCCGTCGACGCTGGCCGAGCGCGACGAAGGGTCGATCTCCAGCCGTCCGAAGCGCAGGATGCGCGGGGAGGCGTTGGCGCCGGCGTTGCGGCGGCGCAGGATTGCCTTCAGCCGCGCCAGCAACTCGCGCGGATTAAACGGCTTCGGCAGATAATCGTCGGCGCCTATTTCCAGCCCCACGATGCGGTCGGTCTCGTCGCCTCGCGCCGTCAGCATCAGAACCGGCACATCGGAGTTCGCGCGGATGCGCTTGAGCGCCTCGAAGCCGTCCATGTCGGGCAGCATGACGTCGAGAACCACGGCATCGGGCGACAGCCGCGCGATCTCGGCAATGCCTGCGCCCGCCGTCTCCGCCGCTCGCACACGAAAGCCGTTGCCCGTCAGATATTCCGCGAGCATGGCGGACAGGCGCCTGTCGTCGTCGACGATGAGAACCTGGTCCGCCATGCTCGTTTGTTTGCTCCGATTCGAAACTGTGCCGGTACAGAGCTTACCAGCGGCGGTGCCAGCCGCGATCCTCGAAATGTTCGACCAGCTCCGCCCGCTGCTCGGCCGTCAGCACCTCGGCGGCGTCGAGCAGCGCCGTCGTCAGCTTGCGCGAGGCCTCGTCGACCGCCGCGATGCGCTCGGCGCGCAGCTTCTCCGCCGCCTCGCGGTCGATGGTTGCCGCGCCGAGCAGCTTGGCGACATCGTCTCGCGTGTCGCGGAAGCCGCGCATGATCGGGCGGACATCGTCGTGGAACTTGTCCATGATCGCCTCCAGCTTGTCTTCCTGCTCGGGTGTGGCGTCGACCTCCTCGAGCATGCGCTCAAAGTGATGCCCGCCGAAACCCGGGCCGCCGAACCCCATGCCGTGGCGGAAATTGGCCTGCATGTGCATGCCGGGTCCGCCGTCGCCCCCGCCCATACCGAAGCGCTGCATGCGCCCGTAATCCTGGCTGAGCGCGCCGGCGACGCCGACGCCGGCAAGCGCCGCTATCGCAATGCCGCCTATGGCGATGCGCTTGCCCCAGCTCTTCTTCTGCGGGGTGCCGGAGAGGCCGGCCGGTTCCTGATGGTTCGTTTCCATGATGCTGGTCCTTTCGCTAATGCGGCATCTCTGCCGCGACTGGGCCAGACTAGGAGCACAATGTTTCGGCCGTTGCGGGCGAATGTAAAGTTGTGTGAAGCTGGCAAGGCGCTATTGCGGCGGGGAAGCGGGAGTGCTGCGGAAGGTTCTCCACCCTAGCTGAAACCCCGCGTCTTGAGTCTGATCGATGTGGCCGTAAATCTTTACGGTTTGCGAACAGGAAGGATGGGCCAGACAAGCTGAAGGTTGACACTTCATGCTCGGAGGCCGATGGCCGTCCGTCACCCCTGATCGATCACAACCTCACCAGCGCTGCCGACAAACTGCAAGCCTCGGACCCGCGCCCTCCCGCGCGAGCGGGTCGTCTAATCGCTCGGCCGTCAAGGGGGTGAGTGCAAGGCAGTCGTCCTTTCTGTCCATGCTCGTTCGTTCGTATGCCGGGTACAGGGTCGTCTACGCGGTCGATGCAAAGATCGCCGCAGGATGAGTTTCGCAGATGAGATCTTCCTATGTTCGTTGCGCAATCTGCTTAACGAGGCAGTTGCTTCCCGCTTCGCGGAATGATCCCAGCCACGTCCCGGCAGGGACGGCTCGATGCGTCCTGTAAGAACGCTGTTGGTGGAATGGCCTGACAGAATCGTCGCAGGCGAGCGTCTGCAGGAT
>NZ_VLKT01000101.1 GCF_007830515.1 Mesorhizobium tianshanense | reverse complement strand
CCATCCGCCGGCGCACGAAGGCGGCATGCGGCGCCAGCTGCCAACACCCGGCGCATGGCCCTGGCGGCGAGGTTCGAGCGACCCCGTTTCCCGCCGCAGCTTCATCAGCTCGTTCACGAAACGAGGCGAAATGCGGAAATGCCGGGCGGCTTCCCGGTGTCCGTGCCCCTCGTCGACATACCCAGCAACACGCTCACGCAACGCCATCGGTAGCGGCTTGCCCATCGCGGTTCTCCTTCAAACCGCAATGAATCACGCCGCAGCCTCAATGGGAATCCTGAATCACGTCAAACGCGACACGCTCTAGGGTGCATTGATGCCCTTCGTTCCGCCGTTCCTTTGTCGTCTCGTCGGCATCAAGGCCGGGACCGGCACGAAGATGAGTATCCAAAGCGTTCGCTCCGCGCGGCGCGGTCATCATGCGATCGGCGACGAATGTATTCTCCACAACGTCTTTTCCTTTGACCGGCCCGACGCAAAGATCATCGTCGGCCAGCGCAGCTTCATCGGAAAGAGTCACCTCGTCGCGGCCGAACGGATCGAAGTTGGCGATGACGTGATCATAAGTTGGGGCACCACAATCGTCGATCACAACTCGCACGCGACAGGATGGCCAGACCGCAAGGCCGATGTCGCCGACTGGCATCAGGGAAAGAAGGATTGGTCGAACATCACCATCGCGCCAGTGAAAATTGAAGACAACGTCTATTGGCTTCAACGTCATCATTCTGAAGGGCGTTACGATCGGCAGGGGATCGGTCGTTGGCGCAGGATCCGTGGTAACAAAAGACGTGGCACCCTTCACTATGGTCGGCGGCAATCCTGCAAAGGCAATCGGCGCGAAATCTATCAGCGAGTTGAGCACAGAGCCCCGGCCATATACGACATAGTACGCACTGCAGTCTTCGGCGCGAACCTCAGAAATTCGGTTCGCAGCTTGTATTTCACCCATCCTTTCGATTGACCGGCCAAGTGCTGCTCATAAGCGAGATCATGGGCGAATGTCATTTGCCTTTCAACTTTGAGCCCAGAAGTCTTCAGTAGGTTTTCGAACGTCAGCGGCGTGTAAAAATTGATATGCCCATAGGGGCCTGACATCCGGATTGCGCGCTCGAGGTTCCTCGTATGCTCCAACGGCACCTCGATGTAGAGCTTCTTGCAGACCCTCGCCGCCTCCATCAAAAACATCCGTTCATGCTCGACGTGTTCGACAACGTGGATCGCAAGACCTAGATCAAACGACTTGTCGGGATGCGGGATATGATAACCGTCGAAGATGTCCAGGCTAGCTTGGTTGGCGATTTTCCTGACCTTGATCGCCTCGACGCCACTGGTTGATATCTCGACGGCGCCAAGGGCCTTTCCGAGGCCTTTCTTGTTCAGCTTGTCCAACACGGCGCCTTCGCCAGCCCCGATGTCGAGTATGCTCTCGAAGGACTGGCCTTGTGCAATCGCCTCGATGTGCCCGACCGATTGGTTGGATGCATCTCACGTTTTACGGCTACCTTCCCGTCGGTGTAGTAGTCGTCGTAGATGGCAATAATGCTACCGGCGTTGGCCATTAGGTCATCCCTTCAGATGACCCCCCGCTTTCATCGAACGTGCCATAGCCCAAGAATACCGTCCAGAGCAGTTCGGCTAAACGCTCACCAGCGGCGCGATGTTCGCCGCCCACTCGGCCTCGCCGACATCGTTCGGATGGATGCCGTCGCCGATCGACGCCGTGCTGTTGGTGGTCAGCGTCAGCCCGTCGATCAGGATGTTGTTGGCGTCGGCCAGTTCTGTCAGGGCATCGGACGTGGCCTGGCGGTAATCCGCGATCTTCAACGTCAGCGCATCATTAGCGGCCGAGATCCAGTTTGACGTCACTGCGTACAGCTTGGTCGCAGGCTTCACCGCACGGAAGTTGTCGATCAGCGCCTTGTAGGCGTTCTTGAAGGACAGGAGTGCCGTCTGTGCCGTCCGATTGTTGTAGTCGAACATGACGAAGGCAACATCCGGATCGGCATTGCCGAGATCGGTTCCCCACGCCGAAGTGACACCGGAGGAACCATAGCCGAGATTGATATGCTCCCAGCCCTTCGCGCGGCAGAGGATTTCCGTCCAATGCTTGTCGATGCTGGTCGCGTTGAAGCCCTGGAAGCGGCTGTCGCCGAGAAAGACCGCACGCGGCAAAGTCGAACGCGGTGTCGGCAAGGTGATAGGCGCGCCGTAGGTCGTGATGCCAAGATGCGCGATCGATGCCGAGTGCGGCATGACGATCTCGATCAGGCGATCGGCATTCGACGAAAAATCCAACCTGACGAAGAACTTTCCGAGCGCCTGCGGCGAGGTGAAATAGGTGTTATGTACGTCATTGACGAGGATCTGACCTTTGGCGTTGTAGCTGCCGCCGACGAGATTGAGATTCTGAAAATGCAGCACCACCGAAGTAGCACGGGTTTTAAAGCGTCGACGCCAGCCGGGATTGGCGTATTGGTAGCCAGAGAAGATAACCGGTCGAACACCGCTGACCTGAGACGCTGTTGCGGTGAGAGTCGCAGCGTAATCGCTGTCTTCGATCTTGCTGTCATTGGGCACGACATTGATGAGAGGCTCGACTCCGAGCGGGCCGAAGTTCGACATCGCCGTCAGCTCTGTTCCGTCCTGCGTTCTTAGTCTGAGGGTGAGCCTGGAGATTGTACCGCCGAACGACGTTGTGCCGCTAATGCCGCTGCCGATGCGCAGCCTGGTGAGCCCCGAAGGCACGGTCAAAGCGTTGTCTTGCGCGCCCACCGAGCCGTCGAGCGCCGCCTGCGCGTAGTTCGGACCCCACGAAGCCGCCAGCCGCGTCGTCTTATCCACAACCGTGATGCCAGGAAGAACGTTCGCCACGACAGCATTCGCCGTCCTTAGGGTGAACTGGCCGCCACCAAGAGACGACATATTGCACGAAATTTGATTGGCCGCGGTGGCATCATCGATCTGGGCCATAGTGCGGGAAACGTTGTCCGACGCCTGCGTACGGCCCTCTACAAACAGAGCGCCGAGCGCCACGTCGAACGGAATGGTCGATAGATCGATGCTGTTCAGGTCGACGCCCCTGGAGAAGAACGCCGTCGTCGTGACCATAGGGCTAGTTTTGTAGTTGCCATTCTCATTCTGGACGAGGTCGATGGCGAAGCTGTCGCCGCTGGTGGCAATCTTGAAGCCGACATGTGGGTTGGCCAGCGTCTGAGACAGAATGCTCATACGGTTCCAGTAGGCATCTGGAGGCGTCACATCGGTCCATGTGGCGCCGCCATCCATCGTCATGGAGATCGCGCCAGCGCCGGAGAGGCGCTTGATGTATGCAGTCTGGAAGTACGCAGCCGACGCGATAACGATGGCCTGCAGCACGGTCGCATCGGCTGCGGTCGCCGTGATCGAGGAGGCCGAAGCGGCTATGCCGTCCAGGCCGACCTGGTCGAGCGCCGCGGTCATGTTTGACTTAGTCCATGCGGTATTCGTGAGGTCGCGATTCCACAGCACGCGATTGACGCGCGCCGGCTCGCACAGAAGACCGCGTGGCGCAAGCGACTTGTAGTCATAGGTAAAGCGAGGGGTATTCACACCAGCCTGTCTGAGTAGTCCCAGCCTGTCGAAATACCAGGCCGCCGTCGAGCGACTTGACGTTAGCAGGGGCAACAAGCTGCCAACGTAGCGCTTGGCCGGCGAAGCAGCGTCCTTGATCAGGATGGCAGGGAGTAGCACATCGAAAGCAATCGCCACGCCGCTGTCATCGTATTGCAGGGCTTCGGCCAGGAGGGCTAAAGTCTCAGCATCGGCAAGCGCCGCCCTGACCCCCGTATCCGTCGCAACCGGTCCAGCCGCTACACTGTAAAGGCCGAGGACACCGGTCGAGACTTCGGTCCAGAAATATTCGCCAACATCAACATTCCTGCCGAGCACAACTACCGCGGCCGCTCCCGCCAGTCCCGCTGACGCCGCGAAGCTGAAGCTCGGCGCGGCGGTGTACGAGCCGGGCGCCGTGATCAGGATTTGGGTCAACACGCCGCCCGCCACCACGAACCGGCCGGCGGCACCCGAGCCGGCGCCGCCGGTAAACGCCAGATCGAAGGTGCCGTTGGTGCCACCGGAGCCCCCCGTGATCGCACCGCTGCCGACGACGCCAAGGCCGATCGCCGCCGCGATCGTCGGAAAGATGCCCTTGCCATATAGAGACGCGTCGCGTGCGGCCTGGGCGCTGGCCAGGGTAGCAGCCGTGGCAACGACATTGGCGGCTGTCGCAACCACGGCGGCAGCCGTCTCGAGGCGGTCGGCGGCGGTCAGGCCGGCATTCGTGGCGGCTGTCATGGCGCTGCCGGCGGCGGCATCGGCAGCCGTAACTGTCGCATCCTTCAGCGCTTCGACCTCCTCGACAACCCGCTCGATATCGGGCGGCACGAACGGGGCAATGGTGATGGCATCGCTGCCCAACACCGGCTCGTCGGCCGTAAATTCAAACACCCGGTCGGCATTGACTGTCCCGACCTGGGTGTGAACCGTCGTCCCCTTCTGCAAGGTGCGGCCGGTGCGGGCGTCGGCGGCGCGGAACCATTCGCCTTCGCTCACGGTGTAGATGCCGTTCTGTCTCTGGTCGGCCTGGTCCTTGACCAGCACCCGGTCGCCAACCTCGCACGGCACGCCGTCGATGGCCTGCAGGCCACGAAGGATGATGTTAGCCGTGGTCGCCAGACGCACGGGTTCACGTTCGCCGGTCAACAGTCGAACGGCGGCAGTTGCAGGTCGGGCCATCAGGCTTGCTCCATGAAAAAAGCCCCGCGAAGCGAGGCCTGAAAGATGTCATCGCGCGCCCGCAGGACGGGCGGTCCATGACGCATCTGGGTTTTGGGAAAGATCCGCCCCTAGGCGATGAAGAGACGCCGCTGGTTTAGCCGGGGTCTTGTCCTCAGAGAAATGGAACGCTCAAAAACGCTACGGCCTATGGCAACCCGCCAACGCGCCGTCTCTTTGTCCAGCTTGCGATTGTCAGACCGAACGCCATGCCGGCGCAGTCGGCAACCAAGTCGAATGCATCCATATCGCGCCCTATCAGCTGCGCGCCCTGGAGAACCTCGATCGCAGCACCCGTGAAAGCGAGGAGAACGATCAGCCTTACCTTGCGTTCGGGCCAGCCGAGGCTTCCCAAGGCCGCCAACACGGCGAAGGCGGCGGCGTGGTTGAGCTTGTCCTGATGGACGGCCCAGCCGATATCCGGCGAGAGCTGCACCGGCAGAAAAGCGAGCAGGAGAACGCCGGCCAAGGTGACCAGGAAAACGATCCTTGCCGCCACCTGATAAGAGTCTAAACGCAACAAGATAGGGTCAATCCTTCATCTGAAAAGTCAGGCTAGCATGGTCCCGGCAGGCACCACCGCTCGCGCGACAACTGGAGGCTGCGGCACGCCATAGGCTACCATCATGACCATAATCAGACCACCGGCTGATGACAGCGCGATAAAGCGCGGCGGCCTGGCACGATTCCCGGCGCTGTTGGCAAGCGGCAATACAATCACCCTTGAAGTTCGTATTACCTCATCAAGGAATTTGAGACGTCGATCCAGCATTTCCGCGTTGGCGGGATTCGCGGGAACTTGCGGTGTCATTCGTCTTCCGGGTAATCGCAAGCCCAGTGCGCGCTTCTTATTGGTCGCCCCGCTCTTTGAGATATTTGAGCACGGCTCATGCCGGCCGGCGGGGCGGACCCGTTGTCCCCGTTGGCCGATGGCCGTACTGGGTTGCCCGCCGGTGGCGACGCCACCACGGACCCGGCGTCTGCCAGATCTGTCATGAGAAGGATTCCTTTGTGTTGATTGCAGGGGAAAGGCCCTGGCCGGTTCAGCCAGGCTTATTGCTTTGGAGGGTTTGAGGGATCGGCTGAACCCAGGCAGAACCGCTGCCGCCTGAAGCCTGATTCATGTCGATAGAAACGTGCCTTATCGTCTTGTTTGACCACGATCTTTCCGAACCGAAGGCCTCGGTCATCAAGACGAAAGAAACCATGTCTCATTTCGTGAGGCGTGGTGCCCCTGTTCCGCCGCAATGCGCCCGCACTTGGCAACGTATTCGGCCTTTTGGGCTTCAAAGGAGAACCTTTACATGATCAAGAAAGCCATTGCCGCCGCGCTTCTGACTGCCGTTCTGGCAGGGTGTGCGCAGACCGAAGGGCAGCAGAGGGCCACCACGGGGGCCTTGGTCGGCGGCGCGGGCGGTGCTCTCGTCGGTCAGGCCATAGGCGGCAACACCAAGAGCACGGTCATCGGTGCAGCCAGCGGCGCCCTGCTTGGTGCGGTCGTCGGCAGCGCCACCACGCCGCAGCGGCGCGGCGAACAGCTTTGCCGCTACCAGGATCGCAACAGCGGCCGCATCTACACCGCGCCTTGCGACGACCGCTACTACAGCGGCAATTATTGAGCGATAGCCCTCTCCCCGTCACTATACGGGGAGAAGGTCCCGGCAGGGGGATGAGGGGCAGCGCAATTTCTGAAATGCTGGCACCGTCCCCTCACCTGCCTGCCGGCATCCTCTCCCCGTAAACGGGGCGAGGGGCGCAGCTTCAGCCTCGGCGCGCCCTATCTCCCCTCCGCCCGCGCCGCTTTCTCCAGCGCCGCAAGCTGCGCCTCATCCAGCGTCAGAAACCCCATGATGTGCTGCACCACTTCGGCCCGCGCGTTGCTGAGCGCGCTGTGCAGTTCGAAGCCGTTCGGCGTCTTCGTCTTGGCCAGCCATTCGCCATAGGACGGGCGGCGGTAATAGCCGGTGGCGGCCGTCAGGTCGGCCAGCACCATCTCGCCGTCCTGGCCGGAGAAAACCCTGAGATAGGCCTTGGTCAGCGCATCCTGTGCCTTCGCCGGGCCGCCGGCCTGCCCGGAATGGGCGAAGCGTTTCCGGCTCATGCGCCGGCGCCCGATACAGCCGGACCGCCCGGCAGGTCAGCCTGCGCGCCCTGCAGCATACCTTGCAACCCGTCGAGCAACCCGCTGTCGCGTGCCTGAACCGCCGCGGGCACCGCGTCCTTGGCCGCTTTGCCCGCGGTGGCGATCGCCGCCATGCCGGCCTGCGCCTGGCTGGCCTTGGCGCGGGCGTCGCGGATGCCCGCCACCTCTTGCCTGGGGCGAAAGATGCGCTGCGGGCTGCGGCCGGCGCTCTGCACGATCTTCAGCGCCTCGTCGCCGTCGATATTGTCCATCACGCCGGGGTCGAACTGCGCCATCTGCATGGCGGTGGTGACCACCTGGATGGTGTCGCGCGCCTCGGCCGAGCGGCGTAGTACGTCGAGCGGGCCGGTGAAGGTCGGCCGCACCGCCTTGCCGGCAAGGCTCGCCGGCGGCAGAAAGCGGCTGTCTGCCTCATACAATCCTTTGTCTTCCAGAATGCCGAGCTCGCGGTCGAGATTGCTGGCAAAGCCCGCCTGGATGATCGAGCCGGACGGCCCGAGCAGCGCGCCCTTCTCCTCTTGCCGGATCAAGGCTTCGGTCGCCGTCATCTGCGGGTTCTGCACCAGCGTCTGGAACAGGTTGACGAACATCATGTCGCGGATCTCCTCGGCCCGGCTCTCGGCATAATTGAACGCGTAGGTCGGGTTCTGCCCCGTAGCGATCGGCGCGATCAGCGGCCGGCCATTGTCGTCGATCAGGCCGGGATAATTCTCGCCGGGATTGAGCACCGGCACATAGTCGAGCCGCGCCTTCGAAGCGGTCGCCGGGTCGGTGATCTGCTGCAGCGCCCGCAGACCCGAGCGGCGCACGGCGTTTTCCTCCCGCACCGTGGTCAGCGCCTCTATGGTCGGCGAGATGCCATAGGGGTCGCCCTCGTAGCGGCGCCAGTTGAAGCACGACACCGGGAAGGAGCGGAAGCCGCTTTCGCGCACGATCACCTCCTCGTCCTCGATGACGTGATAGGAGGCGAACGCCGTGTCGAGATACTGATAGGTGCCGCCCAACCGGTACATCTTGCGTTCGTCGCGCGGCTGGATGCACTGGATCAGCGCGATCTTCGTCTCGCATTTCGAGGGGTCGTCGACCAACATCTTGATCCGCGCCGGCAGCTTCTCATAGCCGAGCAGCTGCGCCGCCTGCCGCGCGGTGCGCTCGTAGCGGCGGTGGAAGGTGTCGACCTGGCCCCAGCGGTTGCGCGAGAGGTAGCCCTCGGCCACGGGGATCGAGGCATAGCGGATCAGCGTGCCGCCAAAGCCCTCCTCGGCATAGAGATAGGCCGGACCGTAGCGCACGACGTTGCGCAGGCAGGCCTGCGTCGCCGGTACGAAATTCGAATTGGCGGAGTAACGCAGCGCAAACAGGAAATCGCGCAGCGCTTCCGCCCATTCCTTTTCCTCGTCGGTCTCCTCGTCGTTCATGGCGGCGGTCGACAGCCCGTGCCATTTTTCCGACTGCGGGATGATCAGGCTTTCCAGCCCGGCGGCCAGCCGGTTGGCGGCCGAGTTGATGGTGTTGGCGTAGACACGGGCACCGCGCCGCTCCTGCCGCTCGGCCTGCGAGGCTGCGCCGGCTTGCCGGCCCCAGATGTCGGGCGCGTCGGGATCGCAGAATTCCGACACGGCCTCCCAGACAGCCTCATACTGGCTGCGCTCGGTCTCGAGTTCGGCCTGTCGCGACAGGATATCGTGGGCACGGGAATCGCTCGTCATGGCATTAACTTTCTTCGGTGGTGTCGCCTGTTCGAAGCCCAGAGGTTCTTGACGGTCAGGTCGAATTCGATATTCAAGGGAGGCGCGGCGGGCCTTTAAGGAGGTCGATGTGACGATGACGGAGAGCCTACCCAGTGCCTTGAAAAGACGCAGCAAACAGGCAGCAAAACGACTGCTCGGCTACGACTCCCGCAACTGGCTGCGCATCAGGCAAATCGAGGCATTCACCGCGTTTCTTGAAGCGGACGGCCGAAAATCTTCCCCTGTGATCGAGGTTTCGCCCGGCTGGAACCGCTATTGGAAGACGCTGTGCTCCAACTATACGTCGGTCGATTTTCCCGAATTCGACATCTGCAAGGACCGCACCGAGAAACAATATGCGATCGTCATCGCCGACCAGGTGCTGGAGCATGTGCAGCGGCCGCTGGCCGCGGCCAAAAATATCCACGCCATGACCAGGCCGGGCGGCTGGGCAATGGTGGCGACGCCGTTCCTGTTCAGGGTGCATGCCAGGCCGCACGACTACAACCGCTGGACCCCCGCCGGCCTGAAGCAGTTGCTGGTCGAAGGCGGCTTTCCGGAAGCCGGCATAGAGGCGTTCAGCTGGGGCAACAAAGCCTGCGCGAAAGCCCATATCGGCGGACCAGTGCGCTCCTACGGCATGTGGCGCGACCTCTCCAACGACGAGGAATACCCGCTGATGGTCTGGGCATTCGCGCGGAGGGCGGTGTGAGTGGTTGAGAGATTAATCTCCCCCCTTGTGGGGGAGATGGCCGGCAGGCCAGAGGGGGGCGCTGTCCCGCCAGCCTATCCACAAAATCGCCGCTGAGCCCCGGTCGTCCTCGGCTGAAAACCGCGAAGGTGGCGTTCCTTCGCGCCCCCCTCTGCCCTGCCGGGCATCTCCCCCACAAGGGGGGAGATTGGCAGCTTCACCCGCCTCGCCTTTTCACCAACCGCGCCAACCGCCGCCAGGTCCACCAAGGCAAACCGCCTCGATTCCTGAACACCCGTTTCATCGCGCCCATCTCATACCCCCAGCAGCACGCGGCGCTGGCCGGTAAGGTCGCTCGGCGACAGGTCGGTCTTGACCGTGTTCAGCGTACCCTGGCGCTGCTCGAGCTCAGCCCTGAGTGCTGCTTCGCGCGCCTGCACGTCCTTGTCGGCGATGGTCGGTGTCGGTGGCAGCGGCTTCAGCGCCGGCGGCTTTTGAAAAAGGCACATGGTTCCAGTCTTCTCCAAAGTGAGAGGTTCTCGTCCAGTCGTAGAGCAAAAAATCTTCGCCGTTCCGGCCGTAGCCCGGCAGCAGGCAGCGTTGCGTCGCGCCAAGCCGGGCAAGCCAGCGCAGCGCCAGCTCGTTGGCGGCGAGCGCCCGTGCCTCGACCCGGAAAGCACCGCGCGCTGCAACTTCAGGCCCGAGCACGGCGTGAAAGAACTCCGTGATGCCAGGCACGCAGCGCCGCATGCGGCGCGTGCCCCAGCTCCAGGCGATCCATAAGCCGCCGCGTTGCTCGGCGGCGCCAAAGCCGGCTTCCGGATTGCCGTCGAGCTCGGCGACATAGGCAAACCCCTGCAGCGCCGTCAGCGCCAGCAGCGCCGGCGACCATTCGTCGAACTGGCAGTCGATCTCGGCCCGGTCCTCGGGGCGGAGGTTGGCGGCGATGTAGGAGAGATCGCGCAAAGTGGCGGGGA
This sequence comes from Mesorhizobium tianshanense, assembly GCF_007830515.1. Lineage (GTDB taxonomy): Bacteria > Pseudomonadota > Alphaproteobacteria > Rhizobiales > Rhizobiaceae > Mesorhizobium > Mesorhizobium tianshanense. Next base: position 4,201 of record NZ_VLKT01000101.1, on the reverse strand, counting down.
TGATGCGGAGGGTCATGAGGGGGCCGCAACATTTGCCAGGAGAATGCTTCTTCGGATCGCCACAGATTCCTTCGAGCAAAGGCCGGCCGAGGATTTAGGACGGGCTAGCACATCCACGACCTGCCCGGCACGGCGGCGACGAAGTTCTACAACGGCGCCTGACCGAGCGTGAAATCGGCGAGATCATGTCATGGGAAGAGGACAGCGGATCCGCCGCTATGTCGACCGCTCAGCGGCGATCAAGGACAGGATCAAGCGGCCGAATTAGGTTCGGAAGGAAGCCTAGCTGTGCTGCGGGATATCGCCCCTATATAGCCGCTTTGATAATATGGTTGTAGTCTGCCGGCCAGGAGCATGTGCGATGACTTCGAGTGTAACATCCTTCTCAACATGCATCGGCATACTCTGAACAACTATATTTATGAGTTTGCCGTTACCTACCTTGCTGACATCTACAGGAAGTTTCGCTATTGGGGTTTTTTCAACCAATATTTCCATAAATATGTCAGTTTTTATTGAGAAATCAACTATTAACTCTATATAAATACCAAACATAAGATCCGATGGCATAGAAGAGATTATCACATCTCCAGAATAAACATTCACAAGTGTATACTTATTGCCAGCACCTTTTGCGACATATTCACAAAGAGCCGCATTTCTGAATTTGATAGGATTTTTCACGGGCGAGCCACGAGAGGAATTGTCGAAAAGAACGCAGTAGAAGCATCGGATGCTGTTGGATTCCCAATCACCGAGTTTGGCGGCATAGTCGCTTGCTCGTGGAAGAAATTTGACTTGGCTCTGTCTTTGTTGAGGATTACCTCGTAGTCCATTTCGGCATCGAGCGCGAAAAGTAGATCGCTTATGGTATCAAGCGTCCAGTTTGACGGGCCCGAAAGCCAACGGCTGATAAGCGGCTGGCTCCTGCCAATTTTCTTAGCTATTTCTTTTCGTGTTAGCCCGCGTTCCTCAGCGGCCTTCTCAAGCGCGTCAATGACGACATCATAAACGCGATTCTTGTTTCGCTCGGCAAAAAGCGCTGCATCGTAGTTGTAGGTCACAACTGCACCCTGATTTTCTGTGTTGCGTTCGAAGTCATGTACGTCTCATAGCGAAACTCTGGAGCGTCTGTGAAAGGATCAGGTAATCCAGCCTCTTTCCAATGATCCTCACAAACCAACTTCTGATATTCCCATTGCGCAGACCATTTGGCCCCAAGAGTGTCTCGACGTTCAACGTGCGTTCCCACGAATACATCAGGCATGGCGAAGCGCCCGAACACACGCAAGGACGGCCTTGGCTTGCGACTGCGCAATTCCCAATGCTCGTACTTTCGAGGAATAAGCTGTTTCATAAGATCGTCTGTAATACGGCCGCCTTCGACAAAATGGCTGATCGCAGCCTGCAACGCAGCCCAAATCCGCCTTTCTCCCTCATCGACTGAAGCTCGCCCCTGACTGATAGAATCGACAAGGGGCTTACACATAAGAAATGCTCTTGGTTCTCCAGACCATGAAGCGATCGGCTTTGCGGCCACGAGCTTGCCGCCCGCTTTTGCATCCGCTATGGCTTGAGAAATTAACATATAGGTTAAGCCAATGCCATCGACAATACGATTTGGGGTTAAGATTTATCCGAGAAGGAATTGAAAAGACGAATCCGCCCCGACCACATTCCGGCGCCCCCAGCCGGCAATGGCTGGAGCATAACGAAAACGTCAGTCTGTAAAAAGCCTGTAAAAACGCTGATGTTGATCAATGACAAAGTCAAGACGCAAACCCTTGTAACGCAAGCTGGAACGGGTGGCAGAACGCTCGCGTTCGGGTTGGGAAGTTCGACTGCTCCAAAGTGGCTGCCCATCTTGGGTACTGGCGCCTTGATCGCAATTCTACACATTTCGACAGCACGAAGCCATCGGAGCAGTAATCTCAGTCCAGCCTCGGCTTTCCGGACATGCGGTTTCCATGTCGGTCAGCTTGGCCAGGATAGGCATCCCCTCACCGAAACGCCCCAGCGGGTCACTCTGCCCCGCCGATCGTTTGCGCCCAGCCCGAAACTCCGCCGGATCGACCACCGCTTCCCGCAGCATCATCACGCCGTAGCGTGTCGCCGCCATCAGGTCGTCGCGCAGTTTCACCACCTGGCCGTCCTTGCGGTGATAGAGCCGGAATTCCTCGAACCAGGGCAAGAGCGTCGAAAACACCTTGAAGCGGCCTGATTGCATGCGGTCGAGCATCTCCATCAGCCCGGCCTCGACCGAGACCGAGCCGTCGACGAACTGCGCGTGGTGCGAAAGCATGTTCAGCCCATGCGCCGCATATTGCCGGGCCAGCGCCACGCCCGCCCCTTCCAGCGTCTCGCGCCGGCCGTCGCGCGGCCACGCCCAGGGCAGCCACTCGCCCCACGGTTTCAGGGTCAGCGCCTGCATGGCGGGAGTCTGCTGCGAGGCGCGGCAGGCTTTTGAGACATAGACGACATCGGCCTCCGTATCCCAGGCGAGCTCGACCGCGGCCGACGGATGGTCCCAGCCGAAATCGAGCGCGCCGAGCCGCGGCCAATAGCGCGGCAGGCGGAACGGCTCGCAGGCGATCAGTTCTTCAGCCACCGGAAAGATGCGGCCGGAGCCCAGCACCGGAATGCCCTTGGCCCGCGCCTCGCGCTCATGCGCGGGATAGGCGGCAACGATCGCCGCGCGTTCCTCGGCGGAATAATGCTCGGCATCGTCGATGGTCATGAAGGTGACGTGGCGGGTCATCGATGCGCCCTCACAGTGTTGAATCATGTTGGGAAACGCAGGGCGTAAAGTGTTGTTTGGGCGATAGCTTTTTCATGCTGGCGGGACAGCGCCCCCCCCTCTGTCCTGCCGGACATCTCCCCCTCAAGGGGGGAGATTGGCAGCTTCAGCGTATCGCCCGCCTTCAATCGTTGGAGATTGGCGAAAGCCGGGGTGACATCCAATCTCCCCCCTTGAGGGGGAGATGTCCGGCAGGACAGAGGGGGGCGCGAAGGAACGCGACGGGTGAGCGGAAGCGAAAGCTTCCTTCCCAACCCCCCCTCACCTCCCCATCCGCTCCACCTCTCCCGCCGACAAAAACAGCAGCACCACCTCCGACATGCCGAGCAGCGGCGTGAAGGTGACGATGGTGATGCCGCCGGTGGCGTTGGTGCGGGTCAGGCCTTCGGAATAGATGTCGAGCGGCGGTTCCTCGTCGAACCAGACACCGTGCAGCGTCTCGCCCTGCCATTTCTCGCGGCCCTTTTCAAAACTCTTGAACGACAGCACCGATTCGTCGGCCTGGACATCGCCGCCACCGCCATGGCGCACCACGACGCTGTCCAGCCCGTGCGGCGCGCCGCGCCCCATGATGGTGCTGACGATCGCGTCGGCCGGGATCATGCCGGTGCCCCATGCTGCCGGCTGCTGCGGCGGGCCTACAAGCACGCGCTGCGGGTTGTCGCGCGTGCCCTCTGCGGTGACGCCGGCCGCCCACAGCCGCACGGCCGTGTCGAACACCTTGCCTTGCCACCAGTCCGGATAGCGGCCGGTGAGGTGCATCGCCCATTCGGCACCGCCGGCCCTGGTCTTGCCGAGCTGGTTGCCGGCCATGAACAGCCGCTCGCGATTGGCCGCGCCCGCCGCATGGAACTCGGCCTGCCTGGGGTAAGGCCGGTAGGCGGCAAGCTGGTTAGCGCGCCGCCTCCGGTCCAGTTCCCTGAGCAGGCTCAGATACTCGGCCTTTGCCGTCGAGGCCCGGCTTCGTGAGGCCCGGTCTTTCGAGGAATGGCCGGAGGACGGCTTCGAGGCCGCGGATGCGCTGCCTGATTTCGTCATCGCTCAATGCTTCCAGGCTTCTCTGATTGGGGTCGTTGAGGTCAAGCTCCTCCTGATATTTTTCCGGACCATGTCGCCCCGCGGGTCACTCGCTTCTCTTCGCGGTCGACGTTAGGCCGCCGCATGATGGGGTCAGTAGAGCGAGGCGTCTCAATCTGTTGAACGACCTTGAGAGAGTTCGTCCCAGGATCGTGCCTGCTAACGAGATCGCCTTGCCCATCGTCCCCACGGGAACGATCCGGATCACGCCCTTTCGGGTGGAATCAACTCCTCCTTCGTTGGTCTGTTGTCCCTATTTCATGCCGATACGGGGCCGGGTGCCTTGCCGAAGCGGAATTCTGTCCCGTCGCTCCACATGCGATGCAG
>NZ_VLKT01000100.1 GCF_007830515.1 Mesorhizobium tianshanense | reverse complement strand
CGATCCGGTTCATCACCACCCGCAGCCAGTCGGCGCAGGGAATGCCGAAATGATAGGGTTGCAGACGCCGCAGGAAGTCGAGATGCCTGCTTGCCCATAGAACGATGTCGTCGTAGTCGTCGCAGGCCGCCATCGTGCTGCAGACCACCAAAAGCAGCACCTCGCTGAGCGGATACATCACCTTGCACGGCTGGCGGCTGTCCTTGATGGCCGAAAAATGCTCCAAAAGACTCTCGCGGCGCGTGGCAACATCTTCACTCATGGCTTCCTCCCGAATCTCCGGAAGCCTCTTGAATCACGCTAACCTACGTCGTGTCACAAATTACAACCCGCCGTTAACCTGAGCTCGTTGCCCTCCCGGCGAACCGGACCGGGGCCAATCCGGTCTGGCACGATTCCTGCGGCGCGACGGCCGAACGCTGGGAATCTGTGCCGATGTTGAACGGACGAAAATTGCTTACGCAGACCGCCGGCTTTGCCGTCATGGGCCTCTCGCTCGGCAAGGCCGCGGCCGCCAGCCTACCCACCGTCGACAATGCCTCGATTCGCGGCTCGATCAACGCTGCCGACCTTGGCGTGCAGCCCAGTGCGCTTGACGACCAGAGCAAAGCCTTCGCCAGGCTGCTGCGCGACGCGAACGACCGCGACATGCCGGTGTTCCTGCCGCCGGGAACCTATGTCGTATCCAACCTGTCGCTGCCCAGCCGTATCAGACTTTCCGGCGTGCCGGGCGCATCGCGGATCGTCTGTGGCGGCAATGGCCATCTGCTCATGGCAGAACAGGCCGAGCACATCGAATTCACCGGACTGGTGTTCGACGGCACCAACCGCTGGATGGGCGACTACGCGCAAGGCCTGCTTGACCTGCGCCGCATCAACCATCTCGTCATCGACAATTGCCAGGTCACCGGCAGCGGCAAGAGCGGACTGGCGCTCGAGCACGCTTCGGGCCGCATCGAACGCTCAGAAATTTCAGGCGCGGCCGACGCCGGCATCTATTCGGTCGAAGCCGCCGGCCTGGAGATATCAGGCAACACGGTGTCCGACTGCGCCAATGGCGGCATCCTCGTGCATCGCTGGCAGGCCGCCGAGGACGGCACCATCGTCAGCGGCAACCGCGTCGAGCGCATCCAGGCGCGCAGCGGTGGAACCGGCCAGAACGGCAACGGCATCAATGCGTTCCGCGCCGGCAACGTGATCATCTCGGGCAATATCGTCTCGGACTGCGCGTTTTCGGCCATCCGCGCCAACAGCGCCAGCAATCTGCATATCACTGGGAACACCTGCTCGCGGTCGGGCGAAACGGCGCTCTATTCCGAATTCTCCTTCGAGGGAGCGATCGTCAGCACAACATCGTCGATAGCGCCGCCAACGGCATCTCTATCGTCAATTTCAACGAAGGCGGCCGCATAGGCGTGTGTTCCGGAAACATCGTCCGCAACCTCTCGACATCAGGCCCCTACCCTGCCGATGCGCCTGGTTTCGGCGTCGGTATCGGCGTCGAGGCGGACACCACCGTTTCCGGCAACGTCATCGAGAATGCGCCGCTCTACGGCATGCACATCGGCTGGGGGCCGTTCATGCGCAACGTGGTCGCCACTGCAAACGTCATCCGCAAGACCGGAACCGGCATCGCCGTCACCGTGGTCGAGGGCGCCGGGACGGCGGTCATCTCCGACAACGTCATCGACGGCGCCCAAAACGGCGCGATCGTCGGCCACCGCTGGGCCGAGCCGGTGACTAGCGACCTCGCCTCAGCAGGCAATGCCGGCTACGCGCATCTGACCATCGAGCGCAATCATGTGAGATGAATGCCGGTTCTCAGCTCAGCGCGGCGGTGGGGCGGAGGGCGCCGACCTTGGCGCCGATCCGGCTTTCGATGGGCGGATTTGCCTGTTCGATCAGCTTCGCCGCCAGCGCCTTGTCGGTGTGCAAAAGCCTGGCAATGCATGCCGCGACCATGACTTCAGCCGCACGGCCGGCGCCATCATCGCATTTAAGTGCAATGCCGAGGCCAAGCTCGGGAAGAGCCGCGCAATAGACGCCTTCGGCCCCTCCCTTCACAAAAATCCGGCCTGGCGCGGCCCCCATCAGCGCAACATCGGCCCTGCCCGTGCCGGCGACCAGAAAGGGCTCCGCCATGCAGGCTGAAAGCAGCCGCTTTGCGGCCTTGGCGCGTACGGGCTCAAAACCGACACCGGTCGCCATGCGGGCAAAGCCGAGTGCGAAGCTGCGCAGTGGCACGGCATAGGTTGGGATCGAGCAGCCATCGGTGCCGCAATGATCGACGTCATGGGCAGCCCCGGTTACGGCCTGCATCGCGTCGCGGACCATCTCCTGCAGGGCATGGCCTGATTTGACATAGCCGCGATGGGCGATGCCGGCGTGAACGCAGGTGCAGAGGAAGCCCGCATGCTTGCCTGAGCAATTGTTGTGCAGCGCGTTTGGCAAGTTGCCGGCGCTGGCCAGCGCAACCGTCGCATCATGGCTCGATGGCCAATGCGCGCCACACTCCAGCGCCGCCCCGTCCAGCCCGGCCTTCGCCAGCATCGCCCGCGCCAATTCGACATGCGCGGGTTCGCCGGAATGCGAAGCGCAGGCAAGCGCCAGTTCCCGGTCCCCGAAGCCAAACGCGTCGGCGGCACCGCTTTCGACCAGCGGCAGCGCCTGGATCGCCTTGACAGCCGAGCGCGGGAACAGGGGGCGTGTCGTATCGCCGATCTCCAGGAACGGCCTGCCGTCGGCATCGAAGACCGCAATGGCGCCACGATGGGCGCTCTCGACCACCGCGCCGCGCAAGACTTCGACCAGAACCGGATTTGTCATGAATTCCCCGCTAAGATCAAAGCGTTACAGCGTCCCTTTGCGCGCCCGGAAAGGCGCGCGGCGCTGTAATGCGGGGCCGCTTTTATCTTATCCGGTCGAGAATGGAAACGTAGTTGGCGACTGCGGCACCGCCCATATTGAAGATGCCGCCGAGCTTTGCTCCCGGTACCTGGATGCCGCCGGCCTCGCCGACAAGCTGCATGGCGCTCAGCACATGCATCGACACGCCGGTGGCGCCGATCGGGTGCCCCTTCGACTTCAGCCCGCCGGACGGATTGACCGGCAGCCGGCCGTCCTTCGCCGTCTCGCCGTCCAGCGCCAGCCTGGCGCCCTCGCCGGGTTTGGCCAAGCCCATCGCCTCATATTCGATCAGTTCAGCGATGGTGAAGCAGTCATGCGTCTCGACGAATGACAGATCGTCGAGCGTCACACCGGCGCTCTTCAGAGCCTGGTTCCAGGCATGCTCGCAGCCTTCGAAGGCCAGGATGTCGCGCTTCGACATCGGCAGGAAATCCTGCACATGCTCGTTGGCGCGGAAGGCGACCGCGCGGCGCATCTTCAACGCCGTCGCCGTGTCTGCAAGGACAAGGGCGGCGGCGCCGTCGGAGACCAGCGAGCAGTCGGTGCGCTTCAGAGGGCCAGCGACGAAGGGGTTCTTCTCGCTCTCGTGCCGGCAGAACTCGTAGCCGAAATCCTTGCGCATCTGCGCGTAGGGATTGTCAACGCCGTTCTTGTGGTTCTTGGCGGCGATCATCGCCAGCGCGTCCGACTGGTCGCCATAGCGCTGGAAATAGGCTTGCGCGATCTTGCCGAAAACGCCGGCGAAGCCTGCCGGCGTATCGCCCTCCTCGGGCAGATACGAGGCCTTGAGAAGGTTCTTGCCGATTTCCGGACCGGGCGTCGTCGTCATCTGCTCGGCGCCGACCACCAGCACGATGCGCGCCGCATTGGCGTCTATGGCGCGGATGCCTTGCCGGACCGCCGCCGAGCCGGTGGCGCAGGCGTTCTCGACGCGCGTCGCCGGCTTGAAGCGCAGCCGGTCGTCGGCCTGCAGGACCAGGCTTGCGGTAAAATCCTGCGCGGAAAAGCCGGCATTGAAGTGGCCAAGCACGATCTCGTCGACCTCGTCCGGACCGATGTCGGCATGGTCGAGCGCGTCGGCTGCAACCTTGGTGATCAGGCCCTCCAGTGTCTCGCCTTCGAGCTTGCCGAAGCGCGAATGCGCCCAGCCGACGATGCATGCTGTCATGGCGATCTCCATCTTCCGCGCCAGCCGGTTCGTGGCGTCACGGCGCATTCCATCAATATTGTTCAACTATGAACCGCTTTCCAGATCCTGTGAAGAGCCAGAGGCACACAATCGGTTGATCCGACCGGCGTTGTCCCCAGCGCCCGACCTCAGGTCATGGAAATCGGGGATTTTTGTTGATTGATCCGTCAATAAAAAATAAACTTGCTGCAAGGGACCGGAGCAAGAATGCCGAAAGTCGGAATGGAGCCATTGCGGCGCAGGGCGCTCATCGACGCGACGATCTCGGCGATCGGCGAGCGCGGTTCGCTCGATGTGACCATGTCGGAGATCGCCGGGCGCGCCGGCGTGTCCTCGGCGCTTGCCCATCACTATTTCGGCGCCAAGGACGAACTCTTGCTGGCGACGATGCGGCACATCCTGGCCGAGTTGACCGCCGACATGCGGCGCGCGCTTCGTTCGGCCAGCACGGCACGCCAGCGCGTTTCGGCCGTGGTCGCCGTCAATTTCTCCGACGTCCAGTTCCAGCCGGAGACGATCGCCGCCTGGCTCGCCTTCTATGTCGAGGCGCAGAAATCGTCAGCGCTGCGCCGGCTGCTCAAGGTCTATGCGCGGCGCCTGCATTCCAATCTGCTGAGCGGACTGACCGGCATCCTGCCGAGAAGCGAAGCCGACCGCGTCGCCGAGGCGACAGCTGCGCTGATCGACGGGCTCTATATCAGGCGCGCGCTGAAGGACGGCGTGCCCAATGCCGCGACCGCGATCGCACTGATCGAGGACTATCTCGAAACCAAGCTCAACGAGCGGAGCGCGTAGTGACCTCCAAGCGACCCAATTTCCTGATCGTCATGGTCGATCAGCTCAACGGCACATTGTTTCCGGACGGGCCGGCAGAATTTCTGCATGCGCCGCATCTCAAGGCGCTGGCCGCACGCTCGGCACGCTTTGCCAACAACTATACGGCGTCGCCGCTCTGCGCGCCGGGCCGCGCCTCGTTTATGAGCGGCCAGTTGCCGTCGCGCACCGGGGTCTATGACAACGCCGCCGAATTCGTCTCGTCGATCCCCACCTTCGCCCATCATCTGCGCGCCGCCGGCTACTACACCTGCCTGTCGGGCAAGATGCATTTCGTCGGGCCGGACCAGCTGCATGGCTTCGAGGACCGGCTGACCACCGACATCTATCCGGCGGATTTCGGCTGGACGCCGGATTACCGCAAGCCCGGCGAGCGCATCGACTGGTGGTATCACAATCTCGGTTCGGTGACTGGTGCCGGTGTCGCCGAGATCACCAACCAGATGGAGTATGATGACGAGGTCGTGTTCCTGGCCACGCAGAAGCTCTATCAGCTTTCGCGCGAACAGGACGATGCGAACCACCGGTCTTGGTGCCTCACCGTTTCGCTGTCGCACCCGCATGATCCCTATGTCGCGCGCAAGCAGTATTGGGATCTTTATGAGCATTGCCAGGCGCTGGATCCGGAAACGGGGTTCATCGCGCATGACGATCAGGACACGCATTCGCAGCGGCTGTATCGCGCCAGCGACTATCCCTCTTTCGAGATCACCCCTGAGCAGGTGCGTCGTTCGCGGCGCGGGTATTTCGCCAACATCTCCTTTGTCGACGACAAGCTCGGCGAGCTTCTGGACGTTCTCGGGCGAACGCGCATGCTCGACGACACTGTCATCCTGTTTTGCTCGGACCACGGCGACATGCTCGGTGAGCGCGGCCTGTGGTTCAAGATGAGCTTCTTCGAAGGCTCGGTGCGGGTGCCGCTGATGATCGCCGGCAAGGGGGTGCCCCCCGGGCTGATCGAGGCGCCAGTCTCCAATCTCGACGTGGCGCCGACGCTTTGCGACCTCGCCGGTATCGACATGAGCGCGATTGCGCCGTGGACCGACGGCCAGTCGCTGCTGCCGCTCACCGAGGGCAGGCAGCGCACCGCGCCTGTGTTGATGGAGTATGCAGCGGAAGGCTCCTGCGCGCCCTTGGTGGCGATCCGCGACGGCAGATACAAGTTCGTCCATTGCGAGCTTGACCCGCCGCAGCTGTTCGAACTCGAAGCCGATCCGCTCGAGCGAGACAATTTAGCAGCCGACCCGGCCAATGCGGGCTTGGTGGCAACATTCATGGACAAGGTCCGGGCGCGCTGGGATATGGCCGGCTTCGACGCCGCCGTGCGCGAGAGCCAGGCGCGCCGCTGGGTCGTCTACCATGCGCTGCGCAACGGCGCTTACTATCCTTGGGATTTCCAGCCGCTGCAGAAGGCGTCGGAGCGCTACATGCGCAACCACATGAACCTCGACAATCTCGAAGAGAGCAAAAGGTATCCGCGAGGCGAATGATGACAACCCTCGTCCCCTCCCTCGATCACCTCAGGCAGGCCTATGCGGTCACCGGTAAGGCGACGCAGGTCACGCCATTGCTGGAATCGGCGGCGCTCGCCAGGGAGACCGGAGCTGCCCGCGTCTTCGTCAAGCCGGAGTCGCTGCAATGGGCCGGCTCGTTCAAGGTACGCGGCGCCTATTGGCGGCTGAAGCGGCTGTCGCCCGATGAAGCCAGGAAGGGCGTCGTTGCATATTCCTCCGGCAATTTCGCGCAAGGGCTGGCCGCCGCCGGGCAGGCGCTGGGCATCCCGGTCACCATCGTCATGCCGATCGACGCGCCGGCCGCCAAGCGCGACGCAACGGCCGGCTATGGCGCGCGCGTGGTGCTGACCGACCATGGCGAACGCGCGCGTGAGGAGGTTGCCGCCACCAAGGCGCGCGAGATCGCCGAGACCGAGGGGCTGGCGCTACTGCATCCGTTCGACGACCCCGAGATCGTCGCCGGCCAGGCTGGTGCCGGGCTGGAGGCACTTGAGCAACTCGATGCCAGGGATGCCAGCGCCGATTTTCTGTTCTGCGCGGTCGGCGGCGGCGGGCTGATCGGCGGCGTTTCGCTGGCTTTCCACTATCTGTCGCCGGCGACCAAGATCATCGGCGTTGAGCCGGAAGGTTTTAACGGCATGGGCTCGTCGCTGGCGCATGGCGCGATCGAAACCATGCCGATCGGGCCGAAATCGATCTGCGACGGGCTAATGGCGCGCAAGCCAGGCGACGCGCCGTTCGCGGCAGTCAAGACCGCTGGCGTTCGCGGCATCACCGTCGACGATCAATCGGTGCGCAGTGCGATGCGGATCGCCTTCGAGCGGATGAAGCTGGTGCTCGAACCGTCGGGCGCGGCATCGCTGGCGGCGCTGCTCGGCGGCAAGGTGGATGTGAGCGGCAAGACCGCGCTCGTGGTGGCAACCGGCGGCAATGTCTCGCTCACCGATTTCATTGCGCATATGAACCATGGGCGCATATGAACCATGCTTGAGGCGGATTTCGTCATCATCGGCTCCGGCTCGGCCGGCTCGGCCATGGCCTACCGGCTGTCGGAGGACGGCAAGCACTCGGTGATCGTCATCGAATTTGGCGGCAGCGACATCGGTCCGCTCATCCAGATGCCATCGGCGCTGTCGATCCCGCTCAACATGAGCCTCTACGACTGGGGCTTTGCCAGCGAGCCGGAGCCGCATCTCGGCGGCCGCGTGCTGGCGACGCCGCGCGGCAAGGTCATCGGTGGCTCGTCCTCGATCAACGGCATGGTCTATGTGCGCGGCCACGCACGCGATTTCGACCATTGGGCCGAACAGGGCGCGGCTGGCTGGGGGTTTGCCGACGTGCTCCCTTACTTCAAGCGCATGGAAGACAGCAACGGCGGCGAGAATGGCTGGCGCGGCCACGGCGGCCCGCTGACCGTGCAGCGCGGCTCAAGGACGAACCCACTCTACGGCGCCTTCGTCGAGGCGGGCCGTCAGGCCGGCTTCGAGGTGACCGACGACTACAACGGCGCGAAGCAGGAAGGCTTTGGGCCGATGGAACAGACCATTCGCGGCGGACGCCGCTGGTCGGCGGCGAGCGCCTATCTCAGGCCGGCGCTCAGGCGGAAAAATGTTAGCCTGATCAAAGGCTTCGCCCGGCGGGTGATCATCGAGAATCAACGCGCCATCGGCGTCGAGATCGAAGCGCGCAAACGGATTCAGGTGATCAAGGCGCGACGTGAGGTGATCGTTGCCGCCTCCTCGATCAATTCGCCCAAGATCCTGATGCTGTCCGGCATCGGCCCGGCAGAACATCTCAGGGAACACGGCATTCAGGTTGTCGCCGACCGGCCCGGCGTCGGCCGCAACCTGCAGGACCATATGGAGCTTTATATCCAGCAGGAATCGACGCAGCCGATCACGTTGAATTCGGTGCTGAATCCATTCTCCAAGGCCATGATCGGCGCGCAATGGTTGTTCTTCAAGTCGGGCCTCGGCGCGACCAACCATTTCGAGGCGGCTGCCTTCGTGCGCTCGCGCGCCGGTGTCGACTATCCCGACATCCAATATCATTTCATCCCGGCGGCGGTTCGTTATGACGGCAAGGCGGCGGCGAAGGCGCACGGCTTCCAGGCGCATGTCGGACCGATGCGATCGAAGTCGCGCGGTTCCGTCACGCTGAGCTCGCCCGATCCCAAATCGAAGCCGGTGATCCGCTTCAACTACATGTCGCATCCGGACGACTGGACGGAATTCCGCCACTGCATCCGGCTGACCCGCGAGATCTTCGGCCAATCGGCATTCGACCCTTATCGCGGCAAGGAGATCTCGCCTGGTTCGCACGTCCAGTCGGACGACGATCTCGACGCCTTCATCCGCGATCACGCCGAAAGCGCCTACCACCCGTGCGGCACTTGCAGAATCGGCCGCGCCGACGATCCGATGAGCGTCGTCGATCCGGAATGCTGTGTCATCGGCGTCGAGGGATTGCGGGTCGCTGATTCCTCGATCTTCCCGCGGGTCACCAACGGCAATCTCAACGCGCCGTCGATCATGACCGGCGAGAAGGCCGCCGACCACATTCTTGGCCGCACGCCGCTGGCGCCGTCCAACCAGGAACCATGGGTCAATCCGCGCTGGCAGGTGTCGGACAGATAGGCCATGATCCGGCGGACTGCTCCGCCCTAGCGAAGACGATTGGAGAACAGCCATGCGCGCGCAGCCGACCGCATCGCACTATGTCAACGGACGCTACATCGACGACGAGCAGGGTGCGCCACTGCCGGTCATCTATCCGGCAACCGGCGAGACCATCGCGATGCTGCGTTCAGCGACGCCGAACGTGCTGGAGCTTGCGATCGAAGCAGCGCGTGCAGCACAACCAGCCTGGGCTCGGCTGAAGCCGGTCGAGCGCGGACGCATCCTACGCCGCGCCGCCGACATACTGCGCGCGCGCAACGCCGACCTGGCGCGCATCGAGACGCTGGATACCGGCAAGGCGATCCAGGAAACACTGGTGGCGGATGCCCCCTCGGCCGCGGATTGCCTGGAATATTTCGGCGGCGCTGTCGCATCCTATAACGGCGAGGCCGTCGACCTCGGCGGACCCTTCGCCTACACGCGGCGCGAGGCGCTTGGCGTCTGCGTCGGCATCGGCGCCTGGAACTACCCGATCCAGATCGCCGGCTGGAAATCGGCACCGGCGCTCGCCATGGGCAACGCCATGGTGTTCAAGCCGTCGGAGAACACGCCGCTGTCGGCGCTGGCGCTGGCCGAAATCTATACCGAGGCCGGCCTGCCCGACGGGCTGTTCAACGTGGTGCAAGGCTACGGCGATGTCGGCGCCGGCCTCGTTGGGCACGATGTCGTCGCCAAAGTCTCGGTGACCGGCTCGGTGCCGACCGGCCGAAAGGTGCTGTCGCTCGCCGGCTCGAAGATGAAGCACGCCACCATGGAGCTCGGCGGCAAGTCTCCGCTGATCGTCTTCGACGATGCCGATCTCGAAAACGCCATTGGCGGTGCCATGCTCGGCAACTTTTACTCCACCGGCCAGATCTGCTCCAACGGCACGCGGGTCTTCGTCCAGAAGGGCATTCATGACCGTTTCGTAGAACGCCTGACCGAGCGGACGAAAAAGATCCGCATCGGCGATCCACTCGACCCGGAAACGCAGATGGGGCCGCTGGTCAACAAGGCGCAGCACGAGAAGGTGATCGGCTATATCGAGGCCGGCAAGCAGGATGGTGCTGTGCTCGCCTGCGGCGGCAACGTGCCTTCGCTGCAGGGTTTCCAAGGCGGCTTCTTCGTCGAGCCGACGGTCTTCACCGGCGTCACCGACACCATGCGCATCGCGCGCGAGGAGATCTTCGGGCCGGTGATGAGCGTGCTGAAATTCGACGGCGAGGACGAGGTGATCGACCGCGCCAACGACACGGAATTCGGCCTTGCCGCGGGCGTCTTCACGCGCGACCTGCCGCGCGCGCACCGCGTCATTGCCGAGCTGCAGGCCGGCACCTGCTGGATCAACGCCTACAATCTGACGCCGGTCGAAATCCCGTTCGGCGGCTTCAAGCAGTCGGGCATCGGGCGGGAAAATTCGCTGGCGGCACTGGCGCTCTATTCGCAGCTGAAGTCGGTCTATGTCGAGACTGGGGATGTGGCGAGCCCGTACTGAGGCCGCTGGCTGCGAAGCTGTCGGCAGTCAGATCCAGATACTGCGTCAGGCACAGACGTGCGTGGATTGGGTACCACGCATGCCTTCAAGCGGTGTTTACCCGATTGGAAATCCGCTCGGCCGCCAGCTCGATGAAGGCCTTGACGATGGGCGAAAGATGCCGGCTGCTCGGATAGAGGACATGCAGCCCGCCCGCCGGTGTCGTGTAGTCCGGAAGAACGCGGCGCAGCCGCCCCTCGTTGATGAGCGCTTCGGCAATGCTGTGGGGCAATTGGGCGACGCCGAAACCAGTGACCGCCGCCGCAACGACCGCCTGCATTTCATTGGCGGCAAAACGCCCAGCCACCGTGGCCGTTTCCTGGCCGTGCGGCCCGTCCAGCACCCAATGAGCGCCCGAGGTCGAAGGGCCGGCGATGACGCACTGGTGGTGCGTGAGATCCGCCAGGCTTTCCGGCATCCCGTGCCTTGCGAGATAGTCCGGGCTGGCGCAGAGCAGCCTGTGCGTGGGGCCAAGTTTGCGGGCAATCAGCGTGGAATCCTGAAGGACCCCGGTACGGAAAGCGAGGTCTATGCCGTCCTCGACCAGATTGAGCTGGTCGTCAGTCAGGCGTAGCTCGACCTTGGTTTTCGGATACATCGCAAGAAAGTCGACCACGGCCTGGGTAAGGAAATAGCCGCCGAAGCCGACGGGAGCCGAAATGCGGATCGTGCCCAATGGCTCCGCTCTTGCTTCGGCGAGACGCAGATTTGCGTCCTCGAGCGTCCGCAGCGCCTGGCTGCTCTGCTCGTAATAGAGGCGCCCGGCATCCGTCATGTTGAGGCTGCGTGTCGTGCGCTGCAGCAGGCGAACCCCGACCTCGCGTTCGAGTGCGGCAACGCGGCGGCTGACCGTTGTCTTCGGCATGGCGAGCAGGCGCGCGGCAGCGGTGAAGCTGCCGGCCTCGACGACGCGAGCGAACACGACGATATCGTTGAGATCGAGCATTGTATCCAAATATGGGACAAAGTTTTCCAATTATAGGCAATTACGCATCAATGCGACAGGCCCTAATTTTGCTCCACCTGAAAAAGAAGGAGCAAACATATGACAACCAAACAAAGCGTTCTGGTTACCGGTGCCACCGGCCAGCAAGGCGGCGCGGTTGCGCGCGCCCTGCTGTCGAAGGGACATCGCGTCAAGGCACTGACCCGCAAGCCGGACAGCGATGGCGCACGGCAGCTGGCGTCGGCGGGTGTTGAAATCGTGACTGGCGATCTCGGTGACTCGGCTTCCGTCGTGGAGGCGGCAAGTGACGTCGATACCATGTTCCTGATGGGCAACAGCTACGAGGCTGGCATGGCAGAGGAAACCCGCCAGGGGATCGTTGCCGCCGACGCGGCGAAGGCTGCCGGCGTCGGGCATCTGATCTATTCATCCGTTGCCGATGCCGACAAGAACACCGGCATCCCGCATTTCGAAAGCAAATATCTTGTCGAGCAGCATGTCGAGCGGCTCGGCATCCCCTACACGATCAGCGCACCGGTTGCCTTCATGGAGAATGTCGTCGCGCCGTGGTCGATCGGCGCGCTCAGCCAAGGCACGCATGCCTTTGCGATGCCTGCCAAACGTGTCCTCCAGCTGGTGGCCCTGGCCGACATCGGAGCCTTCGTTGCCGCCCTGGCCGAGCGGCGCGAGCGCGTGTTCGGCAAGCGTTTCGATTTCGCCGGGGACGAATTGTCCGGCGAAGACCAGGCGAAGATCCTTTCGCAAGCCATTGGCCGCCCGATCGGCTACCACGAAATCCCGATCGCCGCGGCCCGCCAGCAGAGCGAGGATGCAGCACTCATGTTCGAGTGGTTCGACCGCGTCGGCTATGACGTCGATATCGCTGCCTTGCACAGGGATTTCCAGGAGGTCCGCTGGCACAGTTTTGCCGACTGGGCACGAGCGTTCGACTGGAGCGTGCTTGTGCAGTCAGCCACCTGAGTTCACTTGGGCGCCTGGGTCGATTGTAATCCGGAGGCGGAACACGGCAGATGCTGGGGTCCGCCTCTCTTATGCCTTTTCGTCGCGATGCGACGAAAGGCGAATCTAGAAAGTCTGGTTGTAGGCGCCGACCTCCGGGCTGCGGCGCAGCACCGCATCGACGGCTTCGAACATCAGCCGGCGCCGCTCGGACGACACTGGGCTTTCCACCACCACGACAAGCTCCGGCTTGTTCGAGGACGCCCGCACCAGACCCCAGGTGCCGTCCTCGGCAACGACGCGAACGCCGTTGACGGTGATCAGCTCGGCGATCTTCTGGCCGGCGAAGATGGCGCCGTCCTGCTTCATCGCCTGGAAGTCGGACACGACACGCTCGACGACGCCGTATTTCAGCTCGTCGGCGCAGTGCGGCGACATGGTCGGCGTGCCGAAGGTCAGCGGCAGGTCGCGATAAAGATCGGCCATGCTGCTTGTCGGGCTGCGATCGAGCATCTGGCAGATGGCGATGGCTGTGATGAGACCATCGTCATAGCCGCGCCCGATCGGCGGGTTGAAGAAGAAATGACCGGATTTCTCGAAACCGGCGATGGCGCCGAGCTCGGCCACGCGCCGCTTTATGTAGGAGTGGCCGGTCTTCCAGTAGTCGGTGACGGCGCCATCGGCGCGCAACGCGGCATCGGTGTTGAACAATCCGGTCGACTTGACGTCGACGACGAAGGTCGAGCCCGGATAAAGGTGCGCAATGTCGCGTGCGAGCATAACGCCGACCTTGTCGGCAAATATCTCGTTGCCTTCATTGTCGACCACGCCGCAGCGGTCGCCGTCGCCGTCGAAGCCAAGTCCGACGTCGGCTCCTGTTTCCAGCACCTTGTCGCGGATCGCGTGCAGCATTTTCATGTCTTCGGGATTGGGATTGTAGTTCGGAAACGTATGATCGAGCTCGACATCGAGCGGGATCACCTCGCAGCCGATACGTTCCAGCGCCTCAGGCGCAAAGGCCCCGGCGGTGCCGTTGCCACAAGCGGCGACCACCTTGAGCTTCCTCGATATGCGCTTGTCCCGGGTCAGGTCGTCCAGGTAGGTTTTGCGGAAATCCGGAACGAAGTCATACGAGCCGCCGCCGACAAGATCGAAGTCGCCCGCAAGCACGATCGTCTTCAATGCGCTCATTTCCTCCGGACCGAAGGTCAGGGGACGCGCAGCCCCCATCTTGACGCCGCTCCAGCCGTTCTCGTTGTGCGAGGCGGTGACCATGGCGACGGACGGCGCGTCGAGCGCGAACTGGGCGAAATAGGCCATCGGCGACAGCGCCAGCCCGATATCCCTAACCCGCGCGCCTGCGGCCATCAGTCCGGAAACCAGCGCCAGCTTGATCGCCAGCGAATAGGAACGGAAATCATGTCCGGTCACGATATCCGGCCCGGCGCCTAGGCGCCGGATCAGCGTGCCGAGCCCCATGCCGAGCGCCTGGACACCGATCAGGTTGAGCTCCGGCGGCTCCGCCGAGGCCGGGTGGCCGAACCACCAGCGCGCATCATACTCACGAAAGCCGGACGGCTTGATCAGCGCCGAGGTTTCGAACTCGAAGGTGTTGGGACGGGCTTCGCTAACGATCTTCAGGGGCAAGACAGCAACTCCAAGCGACTGGAACCAGAGTGTTTCAAGGCAGGTGGCCGATGCGTATTACACGAGCCTTTAAGCCGTGTTTATCCCTCGGGAAACTGAAACCTGTATGACCTTAAGGCGAAAGCGCAAGAAATGCGACAATAGCACCGCCATTGACGCTTGCAGGAACGAAGTGCGGCGGCTATAAGCCCGCGGTCTGGTCACGGAGTGTAGCGCAGCCTGGTAGCGCACATCGTTCGGGACGATGGGGTCGCAGGTTCAAATCCTGCCACTCCGACCAGAAAAAACAATGACTTAGGCATCCCGAATACTGCCTACCCCACAGATGTCGACCGTGAACTATCCGCAAGCCATTGATCTGGCATGTTGATTGAGGCGGATAGCGGCTTTGGAATTGCAGGATTGGCGGTTTATGAGCGCTGTTTTCCTGCAATTTGGTTTTGCGATTCCCTTGTGCTGCGGAGCGTGATTCACTCGGTTCGGCGGCGGCGAATCGAGGGGACGGCGAATGTCCAAGCCACGCGAGAAGCGCGAGACGGGAGAGCAGGATCTGTTCCGCTCCAGGCTCGATCAGATCATCAACATGAAGCACGAGCTGGTGCGGCTGGCGCAGGCGATCGACTGGCCGGTGCTGGAGGAGCGTTTCGGCGCCGTCTATTC
>NZ_VLKT01000099.1 GCF_007830515.1 Mesorhizobium tianshanense | reverse complement strand
TCCCGCCTTCGGCTACAAGAACCATGCCTCGATCGATCGCCGGCACGGCTTCATCCGCGGCTGGAACGTCACCGGCGCCTCGGCCTGGGACGGGGCGCAGCTTCGCAACGTGCTGGACAAGAACAACACCGGCTCGACGGTGTGGGCCGACACCGCCTATCGCTCGAAGAAGAATGAGGCGTGGCTGGACAAGAACGGCTACGTCTCCGACATTCATCACAAGAAGCCGAAAGGCCGGCCGATGAGTGAGGCGATGGCACGGGCCAATGGCCGGCGCTCAAAGATCCGCGCTTTCGTCGAGCACGTCTTCGCGCAGCAGAAATCCCGCATGGGCCTGTTTGTCCGCACGATCGGCATCGCTCGCGCCCACACCAAGATCGGCATGGCCAACCTCGCCTACAATCTCACCCGCTTCGTTTGGCACCAAGGGCGAACTGCGTTCGCATGACGGCGAGAGCGGCGGAAAACGCCGCCGCGATGCCGAAATCGGCTACCAGCATCAGCCCCAACGACCGAAATCCAGCCACCGCCGCGCGTCAGACTGTTCACAACCTCATTGCCGCACCACTCCCTCTGGAAATGCCGGTAGTTCGAGGTGTCCACTTGGATAGCGATTGCTGGTTCGTTGGGCTTTAGCTCTGCCTTCGGGGTTTCGGCTTTTGCCGTCATCGCCTTCGGCTCGGCCAGCACTTCCGCCACCGGCTTTTCGATTTTCGCTGGCTCAGCCTTTGGACTTTCGACAACAAGCGGTTCAGCCTTAGGTGCGTCTGGCAAGACACCCTTGGAACGAGGTTCGCTTACCCCATCCTTCGTGTATTCGACTAGCCCCCAGAGCACCTTAACACTAGGCGCCGGCTGGGCACTGTTTTGCGCCAAATACCAAATCGCCCCCCCCCGAGAACCAGTGCGATGGCGATAGCCAAAAGCCCATATTTCTTGAACAGGGCGCCTATTATTTCGTCTATGCTTTTGAGCATCGTTCGGCTCGCACGGCGCAACTAAGCGCCCGCAATGTGTGAGGCATCTAATCAGCTAAGTCCGACCACAGTCAGCTTGTCCATAGTACGACTGGTTTCTGCACCGATAGATCGCTCGACAAGTTATCTCACTTGATAACCAGCGATATCCAAACCCGCCTGCATTAAGCCAGCCGCCATTATCACCTCTCTGGCCGCCTCGGCATGCCGCAACTTGACCATCACGCCATCGGCACCAAGGCCGGGTGCTTCTCGCCAAGCGCCAATCGCCTTCCCGTCCAGCCCACCGGCCAGGCATCCTTAACGCTACTTGGCAGGCGGGTCATTTCGTTGGATGACGATAGCACGCCGCGAAGCTCACCTTCACGCCGGCAACGACGCTCCTCCAAGCCGGGGACGTATAGGTCTCCCCAATCCGCGTCCGGATCTGTGCTGTCAGGGCTAATGTATCGGTCAGGGTTGCTGTATTGCCGCGAGCTTCCAGTCGCCACCGTTCTGGCGCGTGAAGGTCCACAGTTCGGTTGTTTCCGTCGGTCGATCGGCTTGGGCCGCGACGATCTCGCCGCTGGCGCGATCGCGCATCACGTCGTGAGACTCGTAGCGCAAGGCGGCCGTGGCGTAGTCGCGATCATCTTCCCGCCAGCTCTCCGCAATATCGGCCTCCAGCAGGCTGATATCAGACACGTCGTTCCTAATGCCCTTTTTCGCATTGTCGGCAAGTTCCTCGGACAGATAGGATACCATCTCGGGGGTCGCCAGCCGACGCAAGCCGGCATGATCTTCGCGCCCGAAGGCTTCCTGAACTTCCGTCAACCGTTGCTGGAACGTGTCGAGGTCGGCCGGCGTCATTGTGATTTCATCGGCGGCTGGAGCCGCCCGGCCAAACCCAGACCCGCCAGATCCAGACCCGATGCCTGGAATGGGGAAGGATGAGACGTTATTCGCGTCGGGCTGGGTTGCCGCGCTTCGCCCGAAGTTCCCCATGCTCCGCGGAACACCGGCCATGGCGGGCGCTTGGTTGCGTGCCGATTGCGACCGGAAAAAGCGGATCGCCAACATGATAGCGCCGCCGATCAGCAGTCCTTGAAGCAGCAGGCCCAACATACCAGCCAAGCCGCCGAACCCCTGGCCCAAAAGAAGTCCGATCAGACCGCCGAGCAACAGGCCGCGCATCATCGAACCGCCGAGGCCGTTGAAGAGTCCCGGTCGTTGGGATGTCTGCGTCTGGCGGGCCGCATTGTTCGTTACGGTATTGGGCGTCATCGAGCGCTCGACCGGCGCCGCCGGCTGTGGTGCCGTTCTGGTCGGCGGGACCGACTGGAAAGTGCGCGTGCCGCGGCTGCCGAAGCTGCCGCCACGGCGCGCCTCGGCGTAGTCGGCCGTGACCATGGAAAATGCCAGGAACAGTCCTGCAAACAAAACTGCAAACCGGCTCGAACGCGAAATCATCATAACAAACCCTTAAGCGACACTCTTGCCGCTCATATGGGGTGCGCCGATCGAAATATCAGTGGCACGCACCTTCCGCGTTCAGCCATTGAGGAAAATTCCAGGACCACCTCTCACCAGGCACGGCAGCTGACCGTGACCCTTCTGCAACGTTGTGCGTTGTTGCCCGAGGCACGCCGAGGGAGACGAACGGTGTCTGCAGGTTTCGGAGCCACCAGCTTGCAACTGGACGACACGACCATTTTCGCAAGGGTCGGCGGGACGGGTCCGCCGCTGCTGCTTCTTCATGGTTTTCCAGAAACGCATCTGATGTGGAGGGATATCGCCGCGGCATTGGCACTACGCTTTACGGTGGTCGCCGCCGACCTGCGAGGCTATGGGCAAAGCGGGTGCCCGGTCTCCTCTGCCGATCATAGCCCATACGCCAAACGCGCCATGGCCGACGCGCTGGACCAGGCAAACGGTCGTCGCATCGGGTGTCCCCTGCTGGCACTATGGAGTGGGGAAGGCGGCCTCGAGAACTGGTACGCGGAGGAAGGCGGACCGCTCGCTATCTGGAGAAAATGGGCCGACAGAGTTGAAGGAAGTCCCGTCAGAGGCGGGCACTTCTTCCCGGAAGAGCACCCTCGCCAGACCGCAGCGGCTCTCTCAAGATTCTTCGAAGGCGAAGTAGGGGGGAGAGCAATAGGGGGACAAATAGGGGAATGACGCGCGGGACAGAGTGGGGATAGTGTGGAGGCGCAAGTTGCACGGGATCTCGGGAACGCTCGGCGATCCGCGAACGGGATCTCTGGTATTCGCCCATCCGGGGTCAAACATGCTCGGTAAAAAATGAAGACGATCTCTACGGCCAGGCCTCTGATATGCAGCCTCGTGTTTGTTGGCGGTTGCGCGTCGCCCTTTCACGCATCTCTTGATACCGCGAAATACGACAGGATGAGTTGCGTTGAACTCAACGTGGCCATGGGCGAGGTCGCCAAGGAGATGTCGGCGACAGCGATCACGCGGGGCAAAGTCGCCAAGACCAACATTCCGGGCTGGCTATGGGGAGCCCGCCGTGTCGCCTCCACAGTCACCGCCCGCCAGAGCGCGAAGATCGAGCAGTTGCGGCAGCAGGAGGCTGCGATCGCGGCGGTGAGGAGAAGCAAGTGTTAACCGCAGCGCCGGAGTGGGTCTTCAGCCGGATGGAGCGGACTGGTGCGCAGCGATTGCGCTCAGAAAAATCTGCCCGAACTCCCTGAGCTTTGCGGCGCCGACGCCGTTGACCGCGGCGAAGGCGTCGAGGTCGCGCGGGCAGCGTTCGGCCATATCGATCAGTGTGCGATCGGAGAAGATCACGAAGGCCGGCACCTGGCGCTCCCGGGCGAGACGCAGCCGTACCGCCTTGAGCGTGGCCAACAGCGCGGTATCCAGGTCTTGCGTGCCCGCGGCGGCATGCTGGGCAGGACGCAGCTTGCCGCGCGAGGCGCGGTGCCGCGTCTCGACGCGATACTGGAATGGGATCTCGTCACGGCCGAGCGCATGGCCTTTTTCAGCGATGGCGAGGCCACCATGACCGCTCGGATCCGGCATCAGAAACCCGCCCGCGACGAGCTGGCGGATCAGCGACAGCCACATATCCTTCTTGTGCGCTAAACCGCCCCGGAAGCTGGCAAGCCTGTGGTGGCCCCTGGCCAGGATCTTTTCAGTTTCATGGCCGAGCAGAATGTCGATGACATGGGCAGCGCCGAAACGCTCACCGCTCTCAGCGATTGCCGCCAGGATGAGCCGCGCCTCCGCCCCGCCATCCGCGCGCGGCGCCTGTTCCAGGCAGTTGTCGCAATTGCCGCAGGACGACGCGTCCTCACCGAAATAGCCGAGCAGAACCCTGCGGCGGCATTCAGCCGTCTCGCAATAGCCGATCAGCGTATCGAGCCGGCCATGCGCGCGCCGTTTATGCTCCGCCGGCGCGCCTTCGTCTTCGATGAAAAGCCGGCGCATGCGGATATCGCCGAGGCCGAAGAGCATATGTGCCTCGGCCGCCCGCCCATCGCGGCCGGCGCGCCCGATTTCCTGATAATAGGCCTCTAAGCTGCCCGGCAGATCGGTATGGAAGACATAGGCGACGTCAGGCTTGTCGATCCCCATGCCGAAGGCGATTGTCGCCACCATCACCACGCCGGACAAGGTCATGAAGCTGTTCTGGTTGGCCTCGCGCGCCTCCTTGCTCATCCCGGCATGATAGGGGAGCGCGCGCACGCCGTTCCCTTCGAGGAACGCTGCCGTCTCTTCCGTCTTCTTGCGCGACAGGCAGTAGACGATGCCGCTACGGCCGGCATGACGCTGTACGAAATCCAGCAACTGGCGCTTGCTGTTCTGTTTGGCCTCGATGCCAAGCTTGATGTTCGGCCGGTCGAAACCCAGCACCAGGGTTTCGACGCTGCCTGCGAACATCTGTGCGGCGATGTCGGTGCGCGTCGTCTCGTCCGCTGTCGCCGTCAGCGCAATGATCGGCACATCAGGGAAAATGTCGCGCAGCCGCGATAACTCTTCATATTCGCGCCGGAACGCCGGGCCCCATTGGGAGATGCAATGTGCCTCGTCGATAGCGATCAGGCTTATATCGAGCCTGGCGAGCGCCTCGAGCATCCGCGTGGTCATGAGCCGCTCCGGCGCAAGATAGAGCAGGCGCGTTTGGCCCGCCGCGACGCGGCGCCATGCGGCGACATTGGCATCGCGGTCGAGTGAGGAATTGATCGTATCGGCCGCCACGCCGGCAAGGCGCAATGCGGCGACCTGGTCCTGCATCAGGGCCACCAGGGGCGAAACGACAATGGTGAGCCCGCCCAGAACCAGCGCCGGGACCTGGTAGCAGAGCGATTTGCCGGCACCGGTCGGCATGACGGCCAGCACATGACGCCCGGCCAGCAGCGCCTCCATCACGGCGGCCTGGCCGGGACGAAAATCATCGAAGCCGAACACGTCCTTCAGGACGCGCCGCTTGGGATCTCCCGCCGGGACGCTCGCCGTCGATGCCTGCATCAGGGAATTTCTATGATCGGCGCCGCCCGAAAAGGCAGCGTGGAAACGACCGAGGGCAGCGGCGACATGACCTGCCAAGGGTCCCTGGTGAATCTCCAGGTGATCGCCTGGACAGCAGATTCGAACATTCGTACGTCCCTCAAGTCCTGTCTCCTCGGCACCGCCTGAAGGAACATCCCCTCATTGGCGGATATGGTACCGTGATTCCAGCCCCTATTCGCTTTGGCTGTGAATATCGCGTTGGCTCGGGGCGGTTAATCCTATCTTCACCATGATTCGGCAGATTCAGGTTCTGCGGTGATGTTTTGAGTACCGCGGCGCCACAAGCGCCCAGGCAACACGCCCGCGTCTCTCCGGAGGCGCGGGCTTTTCGTTTGCGGGATATGCTGGAAGGAAGCGGCGCAAACAGGCGGTTCTGCACTTTGGGCCGGACGGCGCAATGACCTGCGTTCGCACACCCTCAGTCGATAAAATCGGCGCGATGCGGCGTAAAACTGTCGACCAGGCGGCCCGCCTCGAGCGCCTTGACGCCATGGACCAGGTTGGAAGGGACAATGAAGCTGCTTCCCGTTTCCAGGATTTCGGTCCTGCCGTCGATGGTGACCTCGAAGCGGCCTTCGGCGACGTAGCTCGCCTGGACATGCGGGTGCGAATGCAGCGCGCCGACACCGCCCTTGTCGAAACCGAACTCGACCATCATCAGCTCGTCCGTGTGCAGCAGCACGCGCCTGCGATTGCCATCCGGCGTCCGCGTCCATGCACCCTCGCCGGCATGCGCAAAGATCTTCGTTCCGGTCATCGCCAAATCCTCATCATGGCATGATCCTTATCATCTGTTCCTCATCGCGCCAGCCAGCCTCCATCCACTGGCACCACGGCGCCGTGCATGTAGTTGGACGCCGGCGCCAACAGGAAGACGGCTGCGTCGCCGATGTCTTCCGGCCCGCCCCAACGTCCGGCCGGAATGCGCGCCAGAATGGCGGCGCTGCGGTCTGGATCGGCACGCAGCGCCTGCGTGTTATTGGTTTCGATATAGCCGGGCGCAATGCTGTTGACGTTGATGCCTTTCGACGCCCATTCGCAGGCGAGCAACCTTGTGATGCCGAGCACGCCGTGCTTCGACGCCGTATAGGAGGCGACGCGGATGCCGCCCTGGAAACTCAGCACCGAGGCGATGTTGACGATCTTGCCGCGCCGTTCCGGATTGGCAAGCACGCGCCTGGCGAAGCTCTGGCTGAGAAAGAAAATCGTCTTCAGGTTAGTGTCCATGACGTCGTCCCAATCCGCTTGCGTCAGATCGACGGCGTCGGCGCGCCGGATGATGCCGGCATTGTTGACCAGCCCATCGAGCGGCCCGGTTTCGTCCCAGATCCGATCGAGCATCGCCTGGGCAGCGGCATGGTCGGCAAGATCGCAGAGTACCGCCTCGAAATCTCCGCCCGCAGCCGCAGTCTTTTCCGCGGTCTCATCCATTGCCGAGCGGCCGACGCCGACCACCGCACCGCCAGCGCGGGCAATCGACAGGGCGATCCCCTGGCCGATGCCGGTGTTGGCGCCGGTGACGAGGATGCGCTTGCCGGCCAGGCTGAAGGCCGAGAGGTCACTCACCGCAGGTCTTCCATCGCCACCGGATCGACATCGGTATAGTCGACATTGTCGCCGGCCATCGCCCAGATGAAGGCATAGTTGGACGTACCGGCGCCCGAATGGATCGACCATCCCGGCGACAGCACCGCTTCTTCGTTGCGCATGACGAGGTGGCGTGTTTCGTCCGGCTCGCCCATGAAATGAAAGACGCGCGCCGCCTCCGGCAGGTCGAAATAGAGATAAGCCTCCATGCGCCGGTCATGCACATGGCACGGCATGGTGTTCCAGACCGAGCCTGAGGCAAGCTGGGTCATGCCGACGACGAGCTGGCAGGTTTTCACGCCCTCGGCATGGATGAACTGGAAGATCGAGCGCTCGTTGCAGGTCGCCTGGCTGCCGAGATCGAGCCGCTTGGCGTCGCCGATGCGGATTAGTCGGCTGGGATGGCTCTGGTGCGCCGGCGCACTGAGCAGATAGAACTTGGCCGGCTCGGCTGGATCGACTGAGGCGAATGACACCTCATTGGCGCCCATGCCGAGATACAGCATGTCGCGCGCCCGCAGATCGTAGGACCGGCCGCCAGCTTCCACGGCGCCGGCGCCGCCGATGTTGACGGCGATCATTTCGCGGCGATCGAGAAAATTCTTTGTCCCGGTCGGCTTGATCGCCGGCAGCGGAAGCGGTGTCCCGGCAGGCATGGCGCCGCCGACGATCATCCGGTCGTAGTGGGTATAGGTCAGGCCGATGCGGCCTGGCTGGAACAGGCCTTCGATCAGGAAATTGTGACGGAGCTCGTCCGTCCCCATCGCCGCGGCGCTAACAGGGTCGATGGCAAAGCGCGAGGTGAAATCCGTGTGGTTGCCGGTCTGATTCATCACTGCCTCATTGATCATTCGGTTGCCGCGGCCTTGACCGAGTCGGCATAAAAAACCTGGCGTGCGTGCAAGCGCTCGCGATAGCGCTGCTGGCTGGCGGTGAGATGCGCACGCATGGCCTCCCGAGCGGCCTCGGCATCGCCTGCCGTAATGGCGTTCAGGATCACCAGATGCTCGCGTTGCAGCCCGCGCTGATAGACGTCGGATTGGGCGAGTTCGGTGGACCACGGCGACGTCACGTCGCAAGGAATGGCGCGCCGGCCGAGCACGTCGAGCATCTCAACATAGAACGGGTTGTTCGTGGCGCTGGCGATCGCGCGGTGGAAGGCAAGGTCGGCTGGACCCGTCGGCTCGCTGTTCAAGAGCAGCCGTTCGAATTCGAAGAATGCTTCCTGGATCCCTGCTTCCTGCGCAGCGTTGCGACGGACGGCGGCGAGCCCGGCGGATTCGATCTCGATCGCCAGGCGCACCTCGAGCACGTTGAGGGCGATCGAATCCTTGCTGCCCATGTCCGCGGCAAGCGCGCCGAACATCGTCGAGATGTGTTCGGTGACGAAGACGCCGGCGCCCTGACGCGGCTCGACCAGACCGTCAGCGGCAAGCTTGGCCAGCGCTTCGCGGATGACGGTGCGGCTGACCCCGAAGGTTTCGGTCAGCTGGCCCTCAGTCGGCAGCTTTTGACCCGGCTGGATCTCGCCCGCCTGCAACTGTTTGCGGATCGCCGCGACCACGGTCTCCGACAGCTTGGGCTTGCGTTCGACCTTCAGGCTGGTCGCCATATCCGATGCCATTCCCAACCCCTATTTGAAAACGCTCGGCAGCCACAGCGAGATGGCCGGAATGTAAGTGACGAGCCCTAGCACCACGAGGCCTGCCCCATAAAACGGCCAGATCGAGCGCATCGCTTCCCAGACGGATATCTTGCCCACTGCGCACGCCACGAACTGCACTGCGCCCACCGGCGGCGTGTTCAGCCCGATGCCGAAGTTGAGAATCATGATGACGCCGAAATGCACCGGATCGACGCCATAGGCCTGCGCCACGGGCAGGAAGATCGGCGTGCAGATGATGATCGTCGGCCCCATGTCCATGAACGTGCCGAGGAACAGCATCAGGATGTTGAGCAGGAGAAGCACGACCAGCGGATCTTCCGAGATCGCGTTCATCGAGGCTATGAGCGCTGCCGGCACTTTCAGGAAGGCCATCAACCACGAGAACGCCGCCGCCATGCCGATGATGAGCAGCACCATGGCCGTGGTGCGCACGGCACCATGCGTGGCATGAACGAAACCTTCCCAAGTCATCTGCCGGTAAACCAAGACAGTAACGAGCAACGCATAGATGACGGCGATGCAGGAACTCTCGGTGGCCGTGAAAATGCCCGATCGCACGCCGCCGAAGATGATCGCGATCAGCAGCAGGCCGGGCACCGCGACAGCGAAGAGATGCGCGACGGCGGTGAAGCCCGGAAACGGCTCGGTCGGATAGCCGCGGGAGCGCGCCACGAAATAGGCGGTGGTCATTAGTGCCAGGGCCAATAGCAGGCCCGGGATGATGCCGGCCGTGAACAGGTCGGCGATGGAGATCTTTCCGCCTGCCGAGATCGAGTAGATGATCATGTTGTGCGACGGCGGCAGGAGCAACGCGATCAGCGCCGCCATCGACGTGACGTTGACGGCGTAGTCCGTTCCATATCCACGCGCCTTCATCTGCGGGATCATCAGGCCGCCTACCGCCGCTGCTTCCGCCACAGCGGAGCCAGAAATGCCGCCAAACAGTGTAGCGGTCGCGATGTTGACCTGCCCGAGGCCGCCGCGCATATGGCCGACGAGCGAGCCGGCGAAAGCGACGATCTTGCTGGCGATGCCGCCGCGCACCATCAAGTCGCCGGCGTAGATGAAAAAGGGAATGGCCAGCAGCGAAAAGACGCTCATGCCGGAATTCAGGCGCTGGAACACGATGAGCGGCGGCAGGCCTATATAGAGGACGGTGGCAAAGCTTGCGACGCCGAGGCAGAAGGCGATCGGCGTGCCGATGAGCATCAGAAGGGTGAAGACGCCGAAAAGAATCCAGAGTTCCATGGTCAGACCTTCACGTTCGCCGTGTCAAGTTCGGCTGCGACTTCCGCCGGCGGCAGCTCATCGAGCGCATCGTCGATCGGCGCGCCGGAGAGGCGAAGCGCGATGCGTTCCAGCGTGAAGAGCACGATGAGCGCGCCTCCCGCGACAAGCGGGACGTAGTCCCAGCCCCCCGATATGCCGAGCGACGGCAAGGTGGCGCCCCAGGTCAATGCGACCAGCTGGCTGCCATACCAGATCATCCCGATGCCGAAGGCGAGCGCGACGAGATCCGAAATCATCCTCAGCCAGCGCTTGCCGCCTTTCGGCAGCACGTAGAGCAGGACGTCGAAGCCGAGGTGATAGTTCTCGCGCACCCCGACGGCAGCGCCGAGGAAAATGAACCAGCTCATCAGCATCACCGAGCCCTGCTCGGTCCAGCTCGGCGAGCGGTTCAGAACATAGCGGCCGAACACCTGCCAGGCGACGAAGGCAGTCATCAGCACCAGTCCGATGCCGGCGATCCACAGCGCCGCTGTGCTGACACGAGATATCACGCGCGCGACGCCGGACAGGGGCGGTCTCTGTTCTGGGCTGAAGGTCAACGGTTTTCTCCGCAAGAGGCAGGCGGCGCGGAGTGCCCGCGCCGCCGCTTGATCACTGCACGGCCTTGATGGCCTCGACCATGGCCTTCAGCTTGTCGTCCTTGACGTGCTTCTCGTAGACCGGACCCATCGCGTCGATGAAGGGCTGCTTGTCCGGCGTCGTGATCTGCGAACCGGACGCTTCGACCTTGGCGCGCGATTCCTTGACCTTGGCGGCCCACAGCTCACGCTGCTTGGCGACGCTTTCCTTGGCGGCCGCCTTGAAGATCGCCTGGTCTTCCGGCGTCAGCTTGTCCCAGCTCGACTTCGCCATGACGAAGGCTTCCGGCACCATCGTATGCTCGTCGAGCGAATAGAACTTGGCGACTTCCGCATGCTTGGCGGTGTCGTAGCTCGGAAAATTGTTCTCCGCGCCGTCGATGACCCCGGTCTCGATCGCCGAATACACCTCGCCATACGGCATCGGCGTCGCGTTGGCGCCGAGTGCCGCCACCATGTCGACGAAGATGTCGGACTGGATGACGCGGAACTTCATGCCGGCCAGATCGGCTACGGAGTTGATCGGCTTCTTCGAATTGTAGAAGGAGCGCGCGCCGCCGTCATAAAAGGCGAGCAGCACCAGCCCGACCTGTTCGAACGCCGCCGCGATCTGGTCGCCGACCGCTCCGTCCATGACCTTGTGCATATGGTCTTCCGAGCGGAAGATATAGGGCAGCGAGGGCACGGTGGTTTCGGGAATGAGCCCGTTGAACGGCGCCATCGAGACGCGGTTGAGGTCGATCACACCGGAGCGCACCTGCTCGATCGTGTCCTTTTCCTCGCCGAGCTGCGCGGAATGATAGAGGTCGACCGCATAGCGGCCGGCCGTGCGCTCCTTGACAAGCTCGCCGAAATATTTGACCGCCTCGACCGTCGGATAGCCGTCCGGGTGCGTGTCGGACGAGCGCAAGACCGTCTGGGCGCTTGCCGTTCCGGCCATCAGTGCGGCGGTAAGCAGCGTAGCTCCCACCAGTCTGGAAAAATGCAACATGACTTCCTCCCTTTTTAGACCTGACGCCCGGCTCAGAGCCGGTACGCCTTTTTCGCAAGCGTATAGGCAAGTTCCTGCGCCAGCTCATGCGCCTCGTCTTCGCGGAGCCGGTGCTCGGCGACGAGACGCGCAAGGAAGGCGCAATCGACCCGGCGCGCCACATCGTGGCGAGCCGGGATGGATGGAAAGGCGCGGGTGTCGTCGTTGAAGCCGACGGTGTTGTAGAAGCCGGCCGTCTCGGTGGTCATCTCGCGGAACCGGCGCATGCCCTCCGGGCTGTCGTGGAACCACCAGGCCGGCCCGATTTTCAGCGCCGGATAGACGCCGGCGAGCGGCGCCAGTTCGCGCGCATAGCTGGTCTCGTCGAGGGTGAAGAGGATGACTGTAAGGTCGCGCTCCAGCCCGACGCAGTCGAGCAGCGGCTTGAGCGCCGTCACATAATCGGTTCGGGTCGGGATGTCGAAACCCTTGTCTCTGCCGAACCTCTGGAAGACGAAAGGCGAATGATTGCGCCAGGAGCCGGGATGGATTTGCAGGATGAGCCCGTCGTCGCGGCTCATCTTAGCCATTTCGGTCAGCATCTGGGCGCGAAACAGTCTTCGCTCGCGCTCGTCATCCGAGCCCCGGCGAATGCGGTTGAACAGCTCCTGCGCGGCGGCATCCGACAGATTGCCGGTCTCGGCCGTCGGATGGCCGTGGTCCGACGCGGTCGCGCCGAAATTCTTGAAGAGGGCGCGCCGCTGGCGATGCGCATCGAGATAGCCGGCCCAGGTGCCGGTGTCACAGCCGGTGATGTCGCCGAGCCGATCGACATTGGCCGAAAAGCCCTCGAAGTCGGGATCGACGACCGCATCCGGACGGTAGGCGGTGACGACACGGCCCTGCCAGCCGCTGTTGCGGATCGCCTTGTGCCAGTTGAGATCGTCGAGCGCGCCTTCCGTCGTTGCGATGACCTCGATGTTGAAGCGTTCGAACAGGGCGCGTGGACGGTAATCGTCACGCTGCAGCAGCGCCGCGATCGTGTCGTAGTGCCGGTCCGCCGCGTTGGCGCTCAGCGGTTCGTCGATGCCGAACAGATGGGCAAGCACGTGGTCGAACCACAGCTGCGTCGGCGTGCCACGGAACAGATAATAGTGCTCGGCGAAACGCCGCCAGATCTTCCTGCCGTCGGTCTCCACCGGTGAGCCGTCGAGCGTTGGCACGCCGAGATCCTCGAGGCGGACGCCCTGGCTGAACAGCATGCGGAAGATGTAGTGGTCCGGCACAACAAGCAATTGCGCCGGATCGGGAAACGCCTCGTTGAGCGCGTACCAGCGCGGATCGGTGTGACCGTGCGGGCTGACGATCGGCAGATCCTTGACAGATGCATAGAGATCGCGGGCGAGCGAGAGCGGACGCGCCTCGGACGGAAACAGCAGATCCGGATCGGTCAATGCGGCCACGTCGTTCCTCCCAACCCGGCCATCGGTAGGGTCGGCAAGAAATAATGTCAACATACAAAAACTGGATTTTTGTATGATGACTTTTACGCAACGTGAGCCCATTGTGCGGGAAGGAAACGGATGTTACGCCGCATGCCGCCATATCTCGGCACGATCCCGATCAGACACGTTGCACCCGACTAGACACTTTTGAACAATGACAGACAGACGCCTTTCCAACAGCACGCGGCAGGCTTTGCCGGCTTCGGTCGCGATCCCCGGATACGACCGTGACAGCGTTGTACCCGGCATCGTCCATCTCGGCGTCGGCGCATTCCACCGCGCTCATCAGGCAGCCTATGTCGACGACTGCCTGGCGGCGGGAGAAACGGATTGGGGCATCGTCGGCGTCTCGCTGCGCAGCGCAGACACACGCGACGCACTGGGGCCGCAGGACGGGCTCTACACGCTGGCGGTCAGGAGCAGCGACGGCGAAAGCCTGCGTGTCGTCGGCTCGATCCTGTCGATGCTGGTGGCCCCGCAAGATCCGGGCGCGGTGCTGGCCGCGCTGACCGATCCACGCACCCGTATTGTTACGCTGACGATCACCGAAAAGGCCTATCTCAGGGCAGCCGGCGGTGAACTGGACAAAACCCATCCCGACATCGTCCATGATCTGGCGAACCCACAAATCCCACGAACGGCGCAGGGTTTCCTGGCCGAATCGCTTGCGCGCCGCCGCGCCGCCGGCAGTCATCCCTTCACCGTGCTCTGCTGCGACAATCTCCCGGCCAATGGCGCCACGCTGCACCGGTTGCTGGTCGAATTCGCCGCTTTGCGCAATTCCGATCTCGCTCGCCATATCGCCGACGAGGTGGCGTTTCCGTCGAGCATGGTCGATCGCATCGTGCCGGCGACCACCGATGCCGACCGGGCACGGATATCAGGCCAGCTTGGCGTCGAGGACGCCTGGCCGGTGATGACCGAGCCGTTCTGCCAATGGGTGATCGAAGACGATTTCCCGGCGGGCAGGCCGGCCTGGGAAAAGTTCGGCGTCACCATGGTCGGTGATGTCGGGCCGTTCGAGGACATGAAGCTGCGCCTGCTCAACGGCTCGCATTCGGCCATCGCCTATCTCGGCCTGCTCAGCGGTTACGAGACGGTCGACCGCGCTTTCGCCGATCCGGCGATCCGGCAATTCGTCGACGGATTGTGGGCCGAGGCCATCCCGACGCTGCCGAAGGACGCCGGGCTCGATACGGCCGACTACACGGCCCAGCTCGCCAAGCGTTATTCGAACACCGCGCTCGCCCATCGGACGGCGCAGATCGCCAATGACGGCAGCCAGAAACTGCCGCAGCGCATCGTCGCCTCAGCCATGGAACGGCTGAGTGCCGGCGCCCC
Organism: Mesorhizobium tianshanense; assembly: GCF_007830515.1. Lineage (GTDB taxonomy): Bacteria > Pseudomonadota > Alphaproteobacteria > Rhizobiales > Rhizobiaceae > Mesorhizobium > Mesorhizobium tianshanense. The sequence goes on along the minus strand of NZ_VLKT01000099.1, from coordinate 526 downwards.
GCCCGCGTATTTGATGCTGGTGGTGGCCGCCTGGATCGCCGCTTGCGAGGCGCGAGGCGAAGCCTTGCCGGAACACCATTTCACCGACCCGCTCGATGCTGCGCTGGCCGCGCTCGACACCCGGCACCTGTCGGCTAAGGAAACCGCAACGGCGGTGTTCGACCTGGCCGGCTTCGCCAAGGGCGGCGCTGAGCGCTTGACGCTCATCGACCTCGCGGCCGCCCATCTCGAACGCCTGCGGCAGGGTGGAGTGGCTGCTGCTTTCGCGGCCCTTGGCATTGGGAATGAAAAGCCATGAGGCAGAACTGCTCGGCGTCATGTGTGCGATGGAAGCGCTGACGGCGTGAGCCTATTTGCTCTGACCATCCAGCGTTTGCCGTGAGGAATAGTCGATACCTCTGGAGTTCCAGAACAGGCGAGCGCCCTTGCCGACTAGAGCGTGTCGCGTTTGACGTGATTCAGGATTCCCATTGAGGCTGCGGCGTGATTCATTGCGGTTTGAAGGAGAACCGCGATGGGCAAGCCG
>NZ_VLKT01000098.1 GCF_007830515.1 Mesorhizobium tianshanense | reverse complement strand
GACAGAATCACGCCGCCCGCCAAACCGCCACCCTCTCTAACCCGATACACCCGAGTCATAACGCCGCGTCCGCCACCGGTTTTGCCCCGGTTACCAAACCAGCGTGAGGCTTCGAGGGCGCCGAAGAAACTTGGAGGCTTCCCGAGATTGCTCCGGGCGGTTGTCAGTGTTAAGGTTTCCTTCTGAAAAGTTGTCGCGCTGAGGTGCCCGAGTGCGCTGCCTGCTGCCGCCGATGTGTGTTCGGAGTGGCGTGGTGAGGTGGCAAGGTTTGGAGGCCGGGACGATGAGCTTGACGCGCCGCGATGTGTTGCTCGCCGCAAGTGCGGGGTTTGCCGGGGCCGCGCTCTTCTCGCCAGGGAGCGCGCGTGCGAACGATGAGGCGTTGGATCTCGTCAAACAGCTCACCGGACGGACGGCCACGAGATCGGATCGCCTTCGCCTGATAATGCCGGCGGAGTTCCCGACCGGTTACACCGTGCCGATGAGTCTCGATATCGAAAGCCCGATGACCGAGGCCGACCATGTGAGGCAAATCCGCGTGTTCGCGCCACAAAACCCGATCGTCGAAGTGGTCAGTTTCCAGCTCGTCCCGCAACGCAGTCTGCCCCGCGTGTCGACACGCATCCGCCTTGCCAAACCGCAGCATGTCGTCGCTGTTGCCGAAATGAACGACGGCGTCTTGCTGATGACCACGGCGTGGGTCCGCGTCGCCACGGATGGCTGTGCCTGAGATCGGAGAGAGACAGTGACCACCCCGACACCACGCGTGATCGTGCCGAGCGCTGCTGCGAAGGGAGAGATTTTTCAGGTCAAGACCATCATCAGCCATGAGATGGAAACAGGGCTACGCCATGATGATCAAGGCAATGTGATCCCGCGCAAGATCATCAACAAGTTTGTCTGCCGCTACAACAACTCCGTGGTGTTCAGTGTCGATCTTCACGAAGCGATCTCGGCAAACCCATTCTTCGAATTTTCCCTGTTGGCGACGGAGAGCGGCCGGCTCGATTTCGTCTGGGAAGAAGATGGCGGTGCCGTCTATGCATTGTCGCACCAGCTTACGGTTGGTTGAGATCGTGGGGCAATTGAACTGCGCGAATTGTGATGTGACGAGTTGGGTGGGAGTGTGACCGCAAAACTCCGAAACAGATGGGCGTTCAGCATGCGCCCCGTCGTGGGATTTGCGATCGCCACAGGCTTCGTCCTGCTCGTTAGCCAATCCGGCGCGGCGGCGGGGGCCGATCAGGGCGCTCAACTCGCCGCGACCTGTGCGTCCTGCCATCGCCTCGATGGCGGCGGCACAGGCATTCCCAGCATCATTGGCCTTGGTGAGGAAAGGCTCAACAGCGCCCTGCTTGCCTACCGGGCGATCGAGCGTCCAAATCACATCATGCACGCTATCGCACTGTCGCTCAGCGACGAGGAGATCGCGAGCGTCGCGCGCTATGTCGCAGCGCAGGGAAAGTAACCCGCCATGAAATCCTGGACGCGTCGCGAGTTCGGCTGCCTGACCGGAGCAGGGTTGTTGACGGCGCTCAGCCCACGGAAGGCGCTAGGCCAGGCCAAGGCGCGTGTCGTCGTGATCGGCGGCGGCATCGGCGGCGCAACGGTCGCCAAATATCTCGCCGCCAGCGCCACGACCATCGACGTCACCCTGGTCGAGCCGCGGCAGGTCTACACGACCTGCTTCTTCAGCAATCTCCATCTCGCCGGGCTTCGCCCATTGGAACAGCTCACCCATGGTTATGAAGCGCTGACAAGACAATACGGCATCACCGTCGTTCATGGCTCCGCCGAAGCGATTGACCCGGCGGCGAAGACCGTCACGCTGAACAACGGTTCGACGCTCGGCTACGACCGTCTCGTTGTTGCGCCGGGCATCGCATTCAGGGATGGGTCGCTTGAGGGCTATGATGAGGCGGCGATGGAGATCATGCCGCACGCCTGGAATGCAGGGCAGCAAACCAGGCTGTTGCGCCAGCAACTGGAAAGCATGGAGGACGGCGGGCTGTTCGTGCTCGTTGCTCCGCCGAATCCGTTTCGCTGCCCGCCCGCCCCCTACGAGCGCGCTTCGCTTATCGCATCCTATTTCCAGCGTCGCAAACCCAAGGCCAAAATTCTGATCCTCGATGCGAAGGACAGCTTCAACGCGCAGGACCTGTTCCAGGACGCTTGGAACCGCCACTATCCGGGAATGATCGAATGGCTGCCCGCCCAATTTACCGGCGGGGTCACGGCGGTCGACCCGAAGACCCGATCGGTGATCACTGTGGGCGCCACATTCAAGGCTGCGGTCGCCAATGTCGTCCCGGCGCAAATGGCCGGGCGCCTGGCGCAGCAGGCCGGGCTCACCGACCAGTCGGGTTGGTGTCCGGTCGATCCGGTCACCTTCGAATCGGCGCTGCAGCCCGGCATCCACCTGGTCGGCGACGCGATCATCGGCGGAGATATGCCGAAATCCGCCTTCTGCGCCAACAGCCAGGCCAAAGCCTGCGCCTTCGCCATCGCGGCCGATCTCGCTGGATCAGCGCAATTTCCGGCTCATTTATTCAACACCTGCTACACTTATCTCGCCCCCGACGATGCGTTCAGCAACGCCATCAGCTTCAAGCCGGTCGACGGGAAGCTCAAGAGCGTCCTGAGCTTCATCAGCAAAGTGGAGGAAAGCGCCGAGGTCCGCCGCAAAGCGGCGCGCGCGGCGGAAGGCTGGTACGACGCCTTCACACACGACGTGTTTGGCTGAAGGCGAGGCTCAGCTCCGCTCGATCCCCGGGCCGATCAGCATTGAAACGCCCACGCCATGCCGGGCGCTCTCTGCCGCAGCGCTCGATCGTTTCTCAGGAATCAGCGACGGAACAGGATCGGGCAGCCGTTCCAGCCGCAGCGAATTCACCACCACGAGGATGCTCGAGCCGGCCATGACCGCCGCCGCAAGGATTGGCTGCAGAAGTCCGAATGCTGCGAACGTCAGCGCGACGAGGTTGTAGCCGAACGCCCACATAAGGTTGGTCAAGATGGTCCTGCGGACCGCGCGAGCCACGTCGACGATCCAGGGCAGCATCCACAATCCGTCCGCAGGCAGCACGAGCGCCGCAGTCTCGCGGGCGAGATCGGTGGCGGAGCCGACGGCGATACCGACATCTGCGGCGGCCAGGACCGGCCCGTCATTCAGTCCATCGCCGACCATCGCCACCGAACCGTGGTCATGGCGGAGCCGATCCAGGGCCAGCCGTTTGGCCTCCGGCGAAAGGCCCGCTTGCACCGTCTTGATCCCGACCATGGCCGCGATCCGCTCAGCAGCCGGCGCCAGGTCGCCGGTCAACAGCGTCACGTTGAGCCCACGCTCACGCAGCGCTGTGATCGTCGCCTGCGCCTCGGGAAGCGGCGAATCGTCAAGCGACAGCACGGCATGAACCCGCTCGCCCCAACCGACATAAACCACCGAATGACCGTTCGCCTCCCTGGACCGTGCAGGCTCGGCCAGCGCTGGCGGGAGCGGCCAGCCTAAATCATTCATCAAACTGCTGCTTCCGGCCGCCACGGACCGGCCTTCGGCACTGCCGCGGATGCCACGGCCGGGAACCGTCCGGACATCGCGGGTCGCGAGCGGCCTGATGCCGCGCGCGGCGGCTGCCGCGACGATCGCTTGTGCCAAACCATGCTCGGAAAGGCGCTCCAGACCGGCGGCGCGCGCCAGCACGTCGTCGATGCCGACCTCCTCGCAGTCGACGCCGACGAGACGCGCTTTGCCCGCCGTCAGAGTGCCGGTCTTGTCGAAGGCGAGCAACCGGACACGCGCGAGGGTCTCGAGCACGCCGGGGTCGCGGACGAGGCAGCCGTGCCGCGCCAGCCGGCCGATGCCGAGTGATGTCGCCATCGGAGCAGCGAGGCCGACGGCACAAGGACAGGCAACCACCAGTACCGAGAGGCCAATCAGCAACGCCCGATCGAACGGCAATGACTGCGCCCAGTAAACGATCGTCAGCCCGGCGAGGGCGAACACGAGCGGCACGGACACGCCAACGACGCGATCGGCAAGGCGTTGGGTTGGACTGCGACGGCTGAGCGCGTCGCGCACCGACCGGCAAATCTGTGCCCAGCGCGTTGCGGTTCCGTCACCGCTGCTTTGGATCAGGAGCGGGCCGTCGACATTGATACTGCCGGCAATCACCTTGGAGCCGGCGCCCTTGGTCACTTGCCGGCTTTCTCCGGTAATCACGGCTTCATCGGTGTTCGATTCCCCCTCGACTACCACGCCGTCGACCGGAATGCGCTCGCCTGGCCGGACCCGCACCAGCATGCCGGCCGACACCTCCCGCACCGGACGGCGGAATTCTGACGCGCCATCGACAACAGTTGCGCTCTCGCTTTCGGCGGCCAGGAGAGGTTCGAGGTCGCGCGCCGCCCTGGCGCGGCCAACAGCCTCGAGATAGCGGCCAACGGTGAACAGCATCAGCACCATCACGGCGGTGTCGAAATAGACATGCGTGCTGCCCTCGAACACGGCAAATGCCGAATAGAGGTAAGCGGCAGCGACGCCAAGCACGATGAGTGCCGACGACGTCACTCGTCCCTGAATGCCATTGAGCCACATTTCGCGCAGATAGGGTCCGCCGAGAATCACCACCGCCGGTGTCGCGAAGATCCAGAGCAAAAGGTGAATCCACGGCAGCACGCCCGCATCGACGCCGGTGAACGCGTCCGAATAGAGGAGGAGGCTGAACATCATGATGTTCATTGAGAGAAAGCCGCCCACGCCGAGCTGGATCAGAAGCCAGGCGGCATCCCACTCTTCGTGTCTGCCGCTCTTCACCTGAAAGGCGATGCAACAGCCGTAGCAGCAGAAAGCGCAAGCCTCACCGTTGAGCCTGCGCTCCATTGGGCGCCGGCCAACGGGCAGCGAGCAATGGCTACAGAGGATATTGCCATGCGCAGTCATGCGGGATGTCCGCCCAGCCAGGCAAGGCCGATATGCGCGCCGGAAGGTAGGAGACCACGGCCAAGCGTGATGAGACCAAGCAAAAGAATAAAGCCACCAGCCAGCCGCACGCCGCGCAGCCGCCAGGCTGGCCCGAGTATCCGGCCGACGCCGCCCATCATCAACATCGCAGGGAAGGTTCCCAGTCCGAACGATGCCATGACGAGAAACCCGGGAAGCGCTCCAGCGGTGCTCGCCGCCTGGGCGGCGAAGGCATAGACCAGAGGACATGGCAGGAAGCCGTTGAACACGCCAAAGGCGAGCGGCGCGGCGCTGCTCCGAGCTGTCAGCAGGCTGCGCAGGGACACTGCAAATGTGCTGCGGCCAAATCCGATAGCAAGGCGATGAAAGACCTGCAGCAAGCCGAAGAACTGCAACGCCATGGCAATCATGAGCAGCCCGGCGACAATGGCGAGCATTCGTTGGGCGATGTCGAGGGAGCCGTTCAAGAGCGGCGCCGCCGTTAGACCCTGCGTGGTGCAGATGACTTGACCGAGCGCGCCTGCGAGGCCGCCCAGAAAGCAATAGGTTGTCAATCGGCCGGTATTATAGAGCAGGTGGCGAAGGACGGTTGCGCCTCCCCCTCGCTGATCGTGGCCCAGCGCGCAGGCAAAGCCGCCGCACATGCCGATGCAGTGAAGGCTGCCCGCGAACCCAGCGGCGAAGATCACGAGGTAATAGGCCATTGGCAGACCTCCTGCCGACGCACCGTTCGTTCAAGTGTTGCTCCGCGCCGCTAATGGCGCACGAGGTAAACCACCCATACGAAGAAGGCGATATGCGCTATCGCGCCGCCGACAAAGGCGATCACTTGGAACGGACTCGCATTTGCGAACGAGAAAACGGTATCTGCAAGCATACCCCTCCTCCTGGTCAGCCGAAATAAACAAGGGAAACGTTCACAGCGAGCGCAGAGAACAGTAGGAAAAGATTCAGAATCGCTAAACCCATTACGATCTTAGCTATCAGCATCTCCTGCTCCTTCACTCAACTCGCATCACCTGGCGTGCGCAACCGTGCTCCCTAGCCGATCCGTCCCGGCCCGACCCCGCCCCAATAAAGGTAGGCGTAATAGAGCCCCCAGACGAAAAGAACTGTGTAGACGACCAGCAGCCATACCGGGATGTACCCGTGTCGCGATTGGATAGTGCCGCCGGCGTACTCCTCCATCTCGTGGTCCGAACCGTGATCCGAGTCGTCACTCTCCGGTGTGCTTGGCGTTGTCATTTTCCGCTTCCCTTTCGTAGAACCTAGTGGCCGCATCATCGGCGCCGTGGAAGGCACCTGAAAGCACGCCCCAAATAAAGATACAGAGCGCACCAAGGCTCATCAGCAAGGCACTTAAGTAAGGTCCGGTGACCTCAAATCCGAGCATGACTCAGCCTCCTTCGGTAGCATTTTGTTTCTCGGTCACCGACCCGCCGTTACCTTCGCCGAGTTCGGAAGCCTTCTGCGCCGGCCCCCCGCCCGGAACATAGGCCTTATCCGGAGAAGCCGCCTCCAGCGTCAGATCATTAAGCGCCGCGCGATCCGTGTCGCTGATCGTCAGCGGCTGCAATGTGAGCGGGTCCTTATAGGCGGAAAGTGCGAGGACGTAGTACGAGAGCGCCCAGCGGTCCTCCTCGGGCAACGAGTCCCGATAGGAGGGCATCGGCGTCCCGCTCAACCCGGTCGTCATGGTCCGGAAGATATCCTCGACCGCCGAGCCTGACTTGAACTGGCCGCTGGTGAGGTCCGCAGGCACAACGCCAAATCCGAGATCATCTTTCAGCCCGGCAGCTTTCTCGCCATCGCCTTTTCCGCCTTGACCATGGCACTCCCAGCATTTTGCAATCTGCCAAACTTCCTTGCCGCGATCAAAGATTTGCTGAGAAGCAGCGGGCGGCTTTGCGATGTAGAGAGGAGGGCCGGGTGGCTCCTCGACGAAAAATGCATAAGGCTGCTCCGGATCGGAGCGGTCTACCGCCAGCTCGTATTTAATGTACTGGATGACGGCGAGCCGATCCGTGAGAGGCAGTTCATACCAGGCCGGCATCGCCGTGCCGCGTACCCCGCGGGTGATCGTGCGCAACAGGTCACCGTCAGTCGGTAGTGGCTCCTTGGTCAGCCGGAACTTGAACACAGCAGCCGCGAAGCTTCGCGGGCGCTGTATGTGAAGGAAGGTCGCAGCAGGGCCGTTGCCGTCTCCATTCACGCCGTGGCAACCGAGGCATCGCCGCTCATAGACCTCCCGGCCATGGGCGACCCATTCGCTCGAACGCGGGAATGTGACTTCGGTGACTTCAAGCTGCTGCGGTTCAAAAAGATCGCGCCACTTGCCGCGGTTCATGCCGAGCTTCTGGACATAAGCGATGAGGGCTTCCAGGTCTTGCGTCTCCGCGGCGATCTTGACCGCATCGCCTTTGTATTCCTCGTTTGGTATCACAATGACTGGGGCCTTGCCACGCGCCTCCAGCGGGACGAACAGGAGCCCGTCAGCATTCGGCGTGAGTCTGATCTGCTCCTTGCTAGCGAAGTCGAACAGCCCCTCGGAAACCGGCGTCCTTTCCAGCGTACGATTGCCGGCTCCATCATCGACGATCTTGACCGGCTGCTGGGGCTCGTCGAACAGCCCGCGATACGGTGCCATGATCGAATCCGGGGAGAGCATGCGCGGATTCCAGAAATGGGCGAGGTGCCACTCGTCGCTGAACTTAAGTCCGACCCGCATCAGATCGGGTCCGATGCGCCGCGTACCGAACAGGTGCGGCACGTCGTAGGCAAACTCGCCTGACTCCGTCACCGGCCCCCAGCGGCGTGTCTCGCCGGTCACCGGGCGCACGTACTGGGAATGACAATACCAGCAACCTTCGCGCAGATACACGTCGCGACCGAGCTGTTGCAGCGGCGTGTAATCGGTGGCCTCAGTCATCATCCATTTGAGCTGGCCGAAATCGGTGCGGACCACGGCGGTCACCCGGTTGGTTCGCGCCGAGGGTTCGAAAAATGGTAGGAAACCTTGCGTAACGAGGGCGGCGAAGAAGAAAAAGATGCCGGCTACTAGCGTAACGAATCGCGCGCTCATCGGTTCGCCCCGCCAGCCGGAACCGGTGCCGCACCGAATGCCGGACCTTCCGCCACTTCGGCGGGGCGGGTTAGCGCCGTCATCATCAGATTAATGACGAGAAGCGTCATCCCGATATCCATGGTTATGCCACCCACGGTGCGTACCAGCCAATAGGGTCGCATCGAGATCACCGTGTCGAGCCATTCGGTGCCGGCCATCCACTGGAAGCCTTGCTGCAGTCCGGCGGCGGTCAGCACCAGGCCCATGGTGGAGATACCGACGGTAATCAGCCAAAATGCCCAATTGCCCATCGTGAACGACCAAAGCTCGCGACCGCACGCCCGCGGCCAGACATAGACCAGGCCGCCCATTGCCCAAACCACGAACGTCCCGAACACGGTGAGGTGCGAGTGCGAGATGACGAAATCCGTGAAATGGGTCGGCTGCTGGATCGAGCGCAAGGCCTCCGTCGAGCCTTGGAAACACCCTGCCAGGTACATCAGCGCTCCCATGATCAGGAATTTCGCCGGGAGGTTCTGACCGAAGGCTTCCCAGCGGCCTTTCACCGTACCGAAGAAGTTCACCAGTACCGTCCAAACCGGGATGATCAGCAGCATGGAGGTGACGATCGCGATCGTCTCCGCCCAATCGGCGATCGGGCTATAGAGATAATGATGGATGCCGACGAAAGGGTAGAACAGGGCGAGGGACCAGAAGCCGACGAGCGAGAGCTTGTGGCCATAGATCGGATTGTGCACGCTGAGCGGCAAAAAGTTGTAGATCAGCACATAGCCCGCCGGCGTGAGCCACAATCCGACGATGTAATGGATGTAGAGGCCGTGGAAGGCCGCGCTGTTTATGCCAGAAATCGTGTAGGGTAGGATGATGCCCAGTACGAGATTCATCGTCGTCCACACGAAAGCCCCGATCAGATACCAGAGCGCGACATAGAGCGGTGGCTCGAGGCGTCGGCCGATGGCGATCAGGAATTGTGCGGTCGCCACAGCGACAACGAGAAAGATCGGGATTTTGGCGAACAGCGGGAACTCGCCCGCTTCGAGGCCGTGGTTTTCGCCGAACGGCAACGAGATGAGCGCCGCCGCCACGGAGATATTCCACAGCCAGGCCAGCGATACGCTCCATCGCGGCCACGGCACCCGCACACCGCATAGGCGCGGCACCAGATAATAGCATTCACCGATGAAGAGGGAGGAAAAGGCGCCAAAGATGACGCCGTTGACATGGACCGGCCGCAACCTGCCGAAGGTCAGTCCCAGGGTGGTGCCGAGGTAATCGGGATAATTGAAGAGACCCGACAGCGCCACGCCGATCGAAGGTGTGACCAAGAGCCAGAACATGCCCCAATAGAGCCAAGTCCGCACAACCGGCCAGTCGACTAGCTCATCAAGGTCGATGCCGGCGAATCTGCCACGCAATGTCTCTGCCACGGCGCGCCACTCCCATCACGCGCACTTGAACCGCGCGCATCTTCAGGACTCAACTCCAAACTTTACCGGCATCAAGAACCACCCCATGCCGGCAGCCGGTTTCAGATATCTTCCCGCGCAAATCTTCGCTATGCAGCCCGCTCCAAGCCGAAAGAACTAATGCTTGCCGGGGACCAATACCGAGCCGGAGTTCGACCAGGTGATGTATGCTTCCAAGGCCTTCATCGCTTCCGAATCGATCTCGATCTTTTCGCCCTGGTTAGGCTTCTCGATGCACCAGTTGATCATGTCGCGCAGCGTCGCGAATTTGCTCGTTTCTACCTGGAACTTCGGGTAGGACTGCGGGTGGGTGTCCGAGGCCATGGGATGGCACATTGCGCAGGCCATTCCCGTGGTGGAGAGGACGACGTTCATCTGTTTGGCGGTCGCCGCATCACCGTGGAACAAGAGGTCGCCCTTCCTGACCTCCTCCATGAGCACGTCTTCGTATAGTTTCAACTGCTCCGGTGTGTGCGGTTCCTTGTGGGCACTGGTGGGACCGACGAAGACGGCGACCGCCGCAATCGCTACGACGAAGGACGGACGGCACAACGTGCCGAGAACTGTCGCTCTGATTGTCATAGCCATTCCTCCTTTGGTATGGCCACCCTTAGTATGGCCACATATTGTCGGCCATTCGCGGTCGCAACTTCTCGGGCTGACTAAGCGAGGAATCCGGGTCGGACTGAACGAACACCTCCTTGCGGCCCCACATGATGTATTCGACGTCGACCTTGTCTTCGGCGTTGACGTTCACGGTTTCCCAACCGACCCCATCGAAGTGATCGCCGGGGTCGGCCCGGATCATCGGCTTGGTCAGCTTGGGCACGCCTTCCGGTGCATAGGGCCACGGCCAGGAGGTCGCCAGCATGCCAATCGAGCGCATGCTGCCGATCTCGTTGTAGAGCACCTGGTGGACGTGACCGTGGATGTTGGTGACCTTGGTATAAGGTTTCAGCACCTCATTCACTTCGCGCCAGTCGCGCACCCAGAAGTTCCAGGGAGGATAGTATTCGTAGAGCGGATTATGGCTGAAGATCACGATCGGTTTGGATTTATCCCAGTCGGCGAGTATCTTCTGCATCCAGTCGAGCTGGTCGCGGCCGACGCCGGCCCACGCGCCGGCAACCGTGCCGTCGAGGGTCGCCATATGGCCCATGCGCTCCTCTGGCGTCATCTTCTTCACTGTCCAGTAGTCCGGTCCCCGGCTGACCGTATCGAGCCCGATGAAGCGCACACCCTTGTGGTCGAAGGTCCAGTTGGGCTGGCCGAACAACTCGCCCCACTTCTTGCCCATATCCAGATACCAGTCGTGCTCGCCCGGGATGTAGTACTTCTTGATCGTCAGATCCTTGAGGAGATCGACGCCAAGCTCGAGTTCCTCGATCTTTCCGAGCTGGGCCAGGTCGCCGCCGAAGATCAGGAAGTCGGCCGGCGGATCCATGGCCTGGACCTCTTGCACGGCGCGCACCACCTTGTCGACGAAGCGCGTGTTGAGGGATTTCTCGTAGAGATGGGTGTCCGAAATCCAGGCAAACTTGAAGGGCGCTTCGGCGGCGTGAGCGACGTCGATGGTGTTGAGCAGCGGCCACCACGCGAAGGTCTGGCCGACGGAAGCGGCGCCGAACAGCAGCGATCTGTGAATGAAGGTGCGACGGGTGATTTGGAGCGAGTCGTCGGGGCGTACGCCAAGCTGCTGCAGCACCGCATGCATTTCGCGCCGAATGCGGTCAAGCTCGTCAGACATCAGGGTTCCTCCTCAGTGCAGACCGTTTCTTAAAGCGTCGGTCTTTTCATAGGAACGCGACCCTGTTGGGTCAGTGGGTCGCCCGTTTTTCTTATTTTTTTAGTTCAATCGTCAGGCTGGTAGGCTGATTCTCCACTACTGTTACGGGCTGCTCGATGGGGCCGGTGAAGGGGTGGATCGCCACGAGCGTGTAGTCGCCCGGCGGAACATCGGTTATGGTGAATTTGCCGTCGGCGGCGGTGATCGCGTAGTAGGGGTTGTCCGCCACATAGACCCAGCCTTCCATCCAGCCATGCGCGTCGCAGTCGATGCGGACAGTGCCGGCACGCGGCAGTTCGACGGGTATGCGCTGGTCCTTGTTGGGCAGCGCCAGGTTGAAGGCGGTGCGCTTGCCATAATAGCCATGAGTGTTGTGGAGCATTGGGTCGCTGTTGACGACCTCCAGCGAACCGGCCGGTATCATCTGAACCGCGGGCTCGAAGCGGCATTTGAGGTTGTTAAGCTCAGGCGGCTTGCCGGGCTCCGGCCAGGCTTTTCCCTTTGCCACGTCGACCAGGTACACCGCCGCATTTAGCACGGCCTGATCGCCTCCGACCTCGATCAGCGGCTCCTCGCGAGGGGCCCCGCACACCTCGACATCCTTGGTGGGGATGATCTTTGTTGTCGGCACCTCCCCACGGTAGACGATCGTACCCTCGATCGTTCCGCCTCCGGTGACCGGACCTTCTTCGTAAGCTTGCGCAGGCGCCGGCATCGTCGCAACGAAAGTGATCGCCGCCAGCCCGCTAATCAATTCGCGAATCATCATCGCAGCCACCTCCTTCATGAGGATGAGGGGCAACTCCCAAAAATAGAGCTGAACCAGTACCATGTCTAGTCATTCAGCAAAAAAATGTGATAAGATTTGTTGATTTAGGCGAGTTTGTTGATCACAAACACGCGCGGGGGTTGCGCGTCTTTTCTCGAGGCACCGGAGGTCTTTGATGAGCCGACGGCATGAACTCCTCGCTCCGGGCCTACGGTCCCCCATATCCCGTTTCTGCATAATATTCGCAGCGGCCATGTCGATCTGCCAACCGCTCGCGCGGGCTGACAAGACCGTGACGGTCGGCGGCTCATTCACGCTTACGGCGCCGGACGGAACGACGGTCACCGATGAGACTTATCGCGGCAAATGGCTGCTGGTTTTCTTCGGCTATACTTCTTGTCCCGACGTCTGTCCGGCGACACTGTCCGAAATCGCCGTGGCGATTGAGGAACTCGGCCCCGACGCCGCCAAACTGCAACCGATCTTCATCACCGTCGATCCTGAACGCGACACGCCTGAAGTGATGGGGAAATACACCGGGGCGATCGATCCAAGGATCGTCGGACTCACCGGCAGTCCGCAACAGATCGCCGCAGTTGCCCAGGGATATGGCGCCTATAGCGCGCGCCACGAAACTGAAGCGGGCGCCGAAGACTACGTCGTCGACCATGGTACTTACATCTACATTATGGATCCTCAGGGCAAATTCGTCCGAGGCCTGGACTTCGACACGCCGGCCAGTCTGATTGCCGACACGCTGCGCAAAATCATGGCGCAGCCCGATGAATGAAGGAAGCCTTAGCTCTAGAGTTGCAGATAAGGCAAATTGTGAGGTGTAACCAAAGGTCGGCGCGATGGGAGAGATCGAGATCTGCGGCGACCGGAAATTGGGGGGAGCATGAGCGATAGCCGATGGCAGTCCCGGGTGGCCGGCGTCACGAGTTATGACGGGTTCTTTGCCGACGCCATCGCGCGGCTGCAGGAGGAGCGGCGCTACCGGGTCTTCGCGGACCTCGAGCGGATCGCAGGCCGATTCCCCCACGCCGTGTGGCACTCCCCGCAAGGCTCGAAGGACGTCATCATCTGGTGCTCCAACGACTATCTCGGGATGGGACAACACCCGAAGGTCGTTGCAGCCATGATCGAAGCGGCGACCCGGATGGGGACCGGGGCCGGCGGAACGCGCAATATTGCTGGCACCAATCATCCGCTGGTCGAACTCGAGGGCGAGCTTGCTGACCTCCACGGCAAGGAGGCGGCGCTGGTCTTCACGTCCGGATATGTCTCGAACCAGACCGGCATCTCGACCATCGCCAAGCTGGTCCCCGATTGTCTGATCCTGTCCGATGCCCTCAACCACAATTCGATGATCGAGGGCATCCGCCAGTCCGGCACGGAGAAATGCATCCTCCGCCACAACGACGTCGATCATCTCGAGGAATTGTTGAAGACGGCGGGTCCGGATCGTCCAAAACTCATCGTCTTCGAAAGTCTCTATTCGATGGGCGGCGACGTCGCGCCAATCAATCGCATTTGCGATATCGCCGATCGTTACGGCGCAATGACCTATCTCGACGAGGTCCATGCCGTGGGTATGTACGGCCCTCGCGGCGCCGGCATCGCCGCGCGCGACGGCGCCATGAACCGGATAGACGTGATCGAAGGCACGCTGGCCAAGGCCTTCGGCTGCCTCGGCGGCTATATCACGGGAAGTGCTGTGCTGATCGACGCGGTGCGCTCCTATGCGCCGGGCTTCATCTTCACCACCGCGCTGCCGCCGGCAATCTGCGCGGCGGCCACGGCGGCGATCCGGCATCTGAAAACCTCTGAGGAGGAGCGCAAGCGCCAGCAGGACCGTGCAAGACGGCTCAAGGCGGCGCTGACTGCGGCGGGCCTGCCGGTCATGCTGAGCGACACGCACATCGTTCCCGTGGCGGTCGGCGATCCGGCGAAGTGCAAGGCGGCGAGCGACCTTCTCCTGAGCGAGCACGGCATCTATATCCAGCCGATCAACTATCCGACCGTGGCTAAGGGAACCGAGCGGCTGCGCATCACGCCCACACCCTGCCATGACGACATCATGATCGATCGCCTCGCTGCGGCTCTGGACGACGTCTGGAATCGGCTGGGGCTGCCAAGGGACGATTTCGCCTGAGCGGCCGGATGACGCCGTGTCGTCGCCCGACATGATTCCTCGAGGATATTAGTCTTAAGGATCAAAGAAAATGACCGCCAAGCAAATCATGTTCTCGTTCGAGGCGCGCGACAGAATGCTGCGCGGCATTGACACCCTGGCGAATGCGGTGAGGGTTACGCTTGGTCCCCGGGGGCGCAACGTCGCGATCGGCAGCGAGCACGGTGCGCCGCGGGTCACCAAGGACGGCGTGACCGTCGCCAGGGAAATCGAACTCGACAACAAGTTCGAGAACATGGGCGCCCAGATGGTGCGCGAGATCGCAACAAAAACCTCCTATCAGGCCGGCGACGGCACGACTACCGCGGTCGTGCTCGCGCATGCGATCGCCCGGGAGGGCGCCAAGGCGGTGGCCGCCGGCATGAATCCCATGGACCTGAAGCGCGGCATCGATCTCGCGGTCGAAGCCGTCGTCGCGGAACTCAAAAACAACGCCACGAAGGTCACCTCGAACGTCGAGATTGCGCAAGTCGGCACCATCTCGGCCAACGGCGACAGGGAGATCGGCCGCTGCCTCGCCGACGCCATGAAGAGGGTCGGCAATGACGGCGTGATCACTGTCGAGGACGGGACGTCGCTCGAAACCGAACTCGAATTCGTCGAGGGCATGCAGTTCGACCGCGGCTATATCTCGCCCCGTTTCATCACCAATCGCGCAAAGATGCGGGTCGAGATGCAGGATGCGTATGTCCTCATCAGCGAGAAGAAATTGTCCAGCCTGAACGAAATACTGCCGCTGCTGGAGAAGGTGGTGCAGGCCGCCAAGCCGCTGCTCATCATCGCGGAGGATGTCGAGGGCGAGGTGATTGCGGCGCTGGTGGTCAACAAATTGCGCGGCGCTCTCAAGGTTGCAGCCGTGAAGGCGCCGGCCTACGGAGACCGCCGCAAGGCGATGCTGCAGGATATCGCGCTGATGACCGGCGGAACGGTGATCTCGGAGGATTTGGGCCTCAAGCTCGAGAATGTTTCCCTCGAGACGCTCGGGCGCACCAAGAAGGTGATGGTCGATAAGGGAAACACCACGATCGTCGGCGGCGCCGGCAAGCGGGCAAGCATCGAGGCCCGCATCGCCGAGATCAAGATCCAGCTTGCGGAAACCACCTCCGACTACGACCGCGAGAAGCTCCAGGAACGGCTGGCGAGGCTCGCCGGCGGCGTCGCTGTGATCCGGGTCGGCGGTGCCACGGAAGTCGAGGTCAGAGAGAAGAAGGATCGCATCGATGACGCGATGAACGCGACAAGAGCCGCGGTCGCGG
>NZ_VLKT01000097.1 GCF_007830515.1 Mesorhizobium tianshanense | reverse complement strand
GGCCTCAACATGCTCGGCCGCGCCAAGAAGGTGTCGATCTCCAAGGAGAACACCACCATCGTCGACGGCGCCGGCAAGAAGGCCGAGATCCAGGGCCGCGTCGCCCAGATCAAGCAGCAGATCGAGGAGACCACCTCGGACTACGACAAGGAGAAGCTGCAGGAACGTCTCGCCAAGCTGGCGGGCGGCGTTGCTGTCATCCGCGTCGGCGGTGCGACCGAGGTCGAAGTCAAGGAAAAGAAGGACCGCGTCGATGACGCTCTCAACGCGACCCGCGCGGCCGTCGAAGAAGGCATCGTTCCCGGCGGCGGCGTCGCGCTTCTGCGCGCTTCGCTGAGCATCAAGGCTGTCGGCGCCAATTCCGACCAGACCGCGGGCATCGCCATCGTGCGTCGCGCGCTGCAGGCTCCGGCCCGCCAGATCGCGGCCAACGCCGGTGCGGAAGCATCGATCGTTGCCGGCAAGATCCTCGAGAACACGGGCGCGACCTTCGGCTTCAACGCCCAGACCGGCGAATATGGCGACATGATCGCCATGGGTATCGTCGATCCGGTCAAGGTTGTGCGCACGGCTCTGCAGGACGCGGCCTCGGTCGCCGGCCTGCTGGTCACCACCGAAGCCATGATCGCGGAGGCTCCGAAGAAGGAGTCGGCCGGCGGCGGCATGCCTGGCGGCATGGGCGGCGGCGGCATGGGCGGCATGGGCGGTATGGACTTCTAATCCAGCCGATCTGCCTTCACACACGGGAATGGGCGGCAGCGATGGCGCCCTTTTCTTTGAAGTCGGATCCTGGCGGAAATGTTTGGCGCGAACGCCGGCCGGATGGCCGTAGTAGCGATGGTCGTGAAAGCAGGACAAGGAGAGCGAGAGCGCGGGCCGGGGGCGCGGAGAGCCGCTGGCGTCGTGGCTTCAAAGACAATCAACGTACTCGAAAGCCGTTCAAGAGTGTGGGAGCAGTGAACGAAAAGCGTGCGATCGGCCTAGATAATATTCGCTCCTCCCCCAAGTCGCCGAGAGCATGAGGCAGCAGCAACCCTTTGTCATCAAGATCAAACAGAAGCGTGAGCTCGGGAAGCGGCCACAATCAATCTGGGCCGGCGTCGACCTGATTGCCATCCCCAACGACCATCGGAAGAAGCGTCCAGCCTTCGTTCATCTCGAAGAAGGGATGACCGACCACTCCGTATTTCGCGACCACGAATGCGGCAGCTCCATTGCGATCGCGGCAATTCGGATCGGCACGGGGCGCCGCTCCGACCCTCAGGGCTGTCCCGGTCGGCACAAGCCATCGCTCAGCGGCGATCAAGCCATCGGCTTTCGGAATGACCGGCGACGCTTCGTCTCAACGACTATGCCGGTCGGGCTGTCGGCGGTATTCTTCGCGTTGAGCACGGCGCTTCGCTTCGGTTTTGGTTTGGGTGGCGCTTGAGGCTCTGCCCTTGGCTCCGGCGTTTGCTTAGTCTCTTGCTTGTGCTTGCGGGCGCAAAGCAAAGCCTTGGCGGTCGCCGCGTCCGCATCCGAGACCACGCCGGCCAGCTTGCCATCGAGATCGACCCGTGCGGCGCCGGCATCCAGTCTCGCCAAGTATTTGGCCATCCTGGTATAGGCCAGCAGGGCTCTCCTCAATTCATCATCGGACAGTTCGCCGTCAAGCACGCGAATGTCACGATGGATGCCGATCTTGAGCGGTCTGGGCGCTTTTGGGTTGAACGCCGCAGGCCACTTGGCCGATAGATAGCGGAAAAGCTGTGCGGGCGATTTCCCTTGGCTAGCGGTCGACACGATCAAGCCTCGCCCGATTTGTTTTCGTTTCCGATTCGGACCTTCCTAACACTGATATATGCCATGATTATGGAAAAATGGGCATTCGTCCCGCAGGGCAAAGCAGCGGGCGCCTCCCCATTCGGGCAGACGAAGTGCCTGCTGCAGCGAGCAGGATCCGGTAACAATCACGCCGAGCCGTCCCCGGTCGAGTTCATAACCAAGACAGTAGTGGCAATGGAAAACTCTCTTGCCCCATGCCGGCCCCTTAACCCTTGGCAGAGTATCTGAAACGCCGGTAGCGAAAAAACTCGACGGCCTCCGCCGTCGGCGAGTAGGACGCCGAAAGCGTCGCGGCTCCCCTCACCCGTTCGGCCGTTCCGTTCTACCCGGCGAGCGTCTCGTACCGCGAAAGCTGCTCACGCGACGGTTTCGCGATCTCGGCCGGATCGACGCCGTCCTGGGACAGGAAATCATGCGAATGGCAGGCAAAACGGTTCCGCGGCAGTCCGGCGTCGGTCACGAGAACCAGGCGTCGGGCGCGGAACAACCTGCAGGGGCGGCGGCCATTCCGGAATAGCTGCCGCCGATGACGATGATGGAACCTTGGCCAGGGCAGCTCAATTCGAATGCTTCGGACCCCCATCCGATTGCCCTGACGGGATGAACGAAACAACGCCGGCACACTGTCCGGGACATGTGGGTTATTCCCGGCGCCAAGATGGCCTATCTGGACGCTCTTGTCGCTGAATAGAAGCTGAGGAATATCCCCGCAGTTAACGGCTCGTTAATCATGCGGGGCGTAGCCAAGAAGCGTCAAAGCACCTGCCCAATCACGAATGTGACCTTAAAGACCCGGCACCCAGATTGTGCCGAGTCTTTTTGTCTTAAGGTAGCCTGATCCGATGAGCGGGTCAGGAATAATGTCCCAGTGCGGCGACTTCATAAAGCCGACGGGAGCTGCAACGACTTGACTAGGGATGCCCTCCGAGCCTGACGGTGTCAGCCCCGAACGCGCCTTGTTGGCCGTATGCCAGTCCCTGTTCGACAGCGGATTGCGACATGACAGCTTCTCCACATCGGTAACCGTGGCGAAGTAGCCGGCGCGCGAGCGCCAGGGAAGGCCGGTTAAAGAGCCGGCCCGCTTGCAGGAATCGAACTCATGGATGACTGGCTCGGCATCCTCGATGCCCATTGCTTGGCAGGACGCCATAATGGCATTTCTGCGTTCTGTCGTATCGCTGTGACATTTGCCGCACAGGATGACGTTAACGACATTCTTTCCCGCGTGAGGTGAGGCGATGCGAGCAGGGTAGAGTGACAGCACTACGCCGCGTGCGCGGCAGGGAGGGCAGGAGGCGATGGCAATGATGAGGTCAGGGGATGGATGGCATGATCCCACGCCCGGCACCAGCACGGATCACCTCGCAAAAGTGGCGGGTGGGACCTGGAATCGAGGCGCCATTGCGAGATTTTCGCGGCCATGGCGGCTTCGCTGTCTGCTGTCCGCAGGGCGAAGCGCGCATTAACTGGGCTAGCGGCGGATGCACGCGAACCGCGGGGATGACGAACACGACCTTCGCTGGCTAGGACAGCGGCACCGCGAACCTAGGCCGCGCTGTTCTTGACCAAGCGCAGTTCGACACAGGGCGGCTAGCGCCGGCCGATGTCCTAGTGTCGGGGCGCCAGCAAAGTAGAAACGCTGCATGGCGGTGGGGGCGGCCACAACGAGAGCGCCCGATCGGGCGTCAGCTGGTCGGGATTGCGCAGCCCGATCGGGTGCCGTTCAGTCAGGCATCCCTCGGCTTACACTAGAGAGCCGCCGCTCGAACTAGCTTCGTTGGCCGGCGTTGGTCCGCAGCGGGATCCGATACTCGCTCAGCATCGTGACGACATCGGCGATACGATTCTTGTCACTCTCCGTCAGCCGCAGATCGACCTCGACGAATGCCCGACTTCCGGTACGGGCGCCTCAGTGGGCGCTTGCTCAAGCCGGGTGTAACCAGGCGATTTGCGACCGCGATTCACATAACCGTTGCTCTCAGCGCCATCAGGGACGACCGGCCTGACATCGCCGGCGCAATGCCGGACTCGAATACCATTCGATCATGGAGAGCGACCGCTCGATGCGGCCGAGTTCCCGAAGAGCTTTGGCCAGCTGGTTTTCCTTCGGTGATGCCGAGAGCAAGATCGTCGAGGGCACAACGGTACGGGTATTGATCGATGCCGCCACATGAAGCATGTCGATTTCCAGCTTGCGCAGGAAGGCAATCCGTTCGGTCAGCCCGACCAGGTTTGACGCACCAGGCGCATCCGGCGCCGATCGCAGCCAATGAAAGCGTGTCTGGCCAATGGTCGGGTCGCGGCGTTGAATTTCGGCTTTGACCGACATCCAACCCACGCCGACCGTTACAAGGGCGCGGGCGAATTCGTAGACGTGGTGACAAAGCCCTGGGACAGTTGGGAGGATGATGCGCTCATCGCGAACCCGGAGGCGCCGGTCTGCCACACTAGTGGTCGTAGGGAATCGGCCCACGCTCTCAGTTAAATCAGGAGAAACATGATCCAAAAACCGAAGCTTTGGGAGCTCAGTTCCTGCCCCGCTTAGTGCCTATTTGTGTGCGCTATTCTGCCATACACCTAATGAGATTGTCCCACCTGATGACCGTCCCTAACTTGGCTGTGGATCAAAGCCAAAAGCTGGCAGGAAACAGGAGTGACCATGAAGAACATCATGAGTGTCGGTGAGGACGGTGGAGATGGTAGACTGGTCATCGTGTCAAACAGGGTTGCGCTGCCCGACGAGCACGGGTCACTGCCCCCGGGCGGAATGGCCATTGCGCTGAACGCCGCGCTCAAGCAACGAGGCGGCCTTTGGATGGGCTGGTCGGGGAAGGTGAGAGCCGAGAAGAAACAGGTGTCACCGACGATGCAGGAGGCCAACGGCATCACCTATGCCCTTGCCGATCTCTCGGACAAGGATCTGGACGAATATTACTACGGCTTCGCCAACAGGGTTCTTTGGCCGGTCTTCCACTGCCGTGTCGACCTCGCCGAATATAACGACGCGAGAAAGTCAGGATACTACCGCGTCAACCGACTCTTCGCAGAGTCTTTGATGCCGCTCCATCGCGAGGACGACGTCATATGGGTGCAAGATTATCACCTGATCCCTCTAGGGAAAGAACTGCGCGAGCGCGGCTGCCGCAACCGGATCGGCTTTTTCCTGCACATACCATGGCCGCCGGCGGACATCCTCGCCACCGTGCCCGTCTGCGAAGAATTACTGGAAGCGCTTTCGTTCTATGACCTTGTCGGCTTTCAAACCGACGACGATCTTAACAACTTCGCCGAATGTCTAAGCCGCCGAAACCTAGGGCGTCTCATGAAAGACCGTAGCTGCCTAGTCAAAGGGCGAGAGTTTCGCTGCGGGGTTTTTCCAATCGGTATCGACACGGCCAAGTTCGAGAGCCTCGCAAAGCTAGCGACGCGCGACGGGGATCTGCAGGAAGTTTACAAGAAGACTGCTGGCTGTGACGTCGCCATTGGTGTCGACCGATTGGATTATTCCAAGGGCATCGATCAGCGCATCGTGGCGTTTCGCCATTTCCTTGATCGTAACAGTCATCGCGTCCGCAAGACGCTACTGCTGCAGATTACCCCGAAATCCCGCGGGGAAATACCGGCCTATCTGGCGCTGCAAAAGCACATCGCCGAACTGGTGGGAAGTGTCAATGGGGAACTTGGAACCATCGATTGGGTACCAGTACACTACACCAATCGTTCCCATGGCCCGCTGGAACTGGCCGGCCTCTACCGACTGGCACGCGTTGGTCTAGTGACGCCGCTCCGCGACGGCATGAATCTGGTGGCGAAGGAATACGTGGCTGCGCAAGACCCAAGCAATCCGGGCGTCCTCGTGCTCTCGCAATTTGCCGGCGCCGCTGGCAAGTTGGAGGGAGCGGTTCTCGTCAATCCCTATGACCCAGAGGCTGTGGCGGCCTCCACGGAAAAGGCATTTCGCATGTCGCCAGAGGAACGGAAAGACCGTTGGAGCGCAATGAAGGACAGTCTTATCGGGCATGATGTCTATCGATGGTGCGACGGCTTTCTTGCCAAGCTTGAGGCGGCGGACTTGCCAGCATGAGGCTGATCGCGACCAAGTGAATCAGGGCAGCATTCCGGCCTCGCCGAGGCGTGGTTAATGTGCTGTGGTAACCCCGATGGCGATGACCGCAGACCAACTACCCAGTTGGGTTGTAGCCGATTGTTCTGGCACGGGAGCGAAGAACTCGCGGCTGCGGCCCCTCATCAAACTAGTTGAGCCGATCCGCAATAAGGGCTCTCGTCGCCGGGTCCGTCGGTGTCGAGCATTCGACTGTCATTGGTTCGCTGATCGAGACCCCGTGTATTGAATATGCCGACCAACCCGGTTGGCGACATTGCTGATGTGCTAAGCAGCATCGACCTACACCGCACGCCAGATCTCAAGACGTTAGCTTGAGCACATTCCATATTAAAACAAGAGGAAAAAGACATGGGTGAGCTCTCTTGCAGTCGGCAGATTTCTTCAAACACGCGTGAGCGGCCACGACTGATTGTCGAGGGCGCTCGCGCCCCACGGCAACAGCAAATGCTGGCATCCATTGACCTGAATTTACTGTTGTCTCTTGAGGCGCTGCTGGAGCACCGCAACGTCACGCATGCGGCTCGGCACGTGCGCTTGAGCCAACCGTCGATGAGCCGAGCGTTGACAAGGCTGCGTGGCATTTTCAATGACGATCTTTTGGTTCGCGGCTCGAGCGGCTTGGTCCCGACGCCGCAGGCCGAACGGTTGGCCCGAATGCTGCCGCCGGTGTTGGATGCGCTCCGCGGGATGGTGAACGGCCGGGGGGAATGGCGATCAAAGACGATAATGGCGATACCCGACCATCAAGCCCTGATCTTGCTGCCGCCTCTCCTACCCCTGCTGCGCGAGCACGCGCCCAATCTCGACATCGTCACCGGCTCGTTTCTAACCGGCGCGCTCCGGCGGCTTGAGCAAGGCGAGATCGATCTGGCCGTTGGGCAGACCGGTGGCACTCCACCGGGCTTCTTTCGGCGCAGGCTCTATACTGACCGCTTCGCCTGCCTGCTACGTTGCGACCACCCAGCCCTGGCGCAGGAATGGACGATCGAGGCCTTCGCTGCCCTGCGCCACGCTGCCATTGACTCGGATTCTAAGGGCGGCTTCGGACGGGTGCATGATGATCTGGCAAATTTACACCTCCAAGATCGCGATCCGGTGCTGGTTTCCAACCTCCTGACGGCCGCTGTGGCCATCGCGGCGACCGATCTGGTGCTGATTGTACCACACCGCGTCGCGACACGGATCGCCGCCTTGCTCCCCCTAGCGATTGTCGATCCGCCGGTGGAACTGTCGCCTTACGAGGTTGGGCTGATTTGGCACGAGCGTTGCCATCGCGACCCAGAGCATCACTGGCTGCGCCACAAGATTGCCGCCGCAGCGGCGGCGGGAACAGAGTTGGCGCATCCATCGACAGTGAGAGGGCAAACGGCTGATGCTTCGCCAAGGGAAGAAGCGTGATGCGATCGAAGTCTGGCACTATCTTCAGGACCGAGCCAGTGACGCGATGCTGGTTCCGCTGTCCCAACTCAGTGAAACCGACGCGCGCTGACTTCGAGCGAGCATCTGCTGTGAAGAAGGTATTCACACTTACGGCCAACTACACAAACCAAGACCCACCTTCTTCGACCGCCGTTAGGCCGCGTCAAGGCTTTCGCAGGCCATGTTCTCAGGGTGTTACCGAGGTGCATGCATCGATTCTGGCCGCGTATCTTGGCCCGGACCCTTTGGCAGGTAAGTGTTTGGCACAAATTGCGAGTTCGCGGATCTTCGGCAATCTGCCCAACGAAGTGCGGCAGATCGATATCCTTGAGCATTGTTTGTTGCGGCCGGGGCGCTGCGCGCAAATCGTCATCATCGATTGCCGCGAATGGGAGCAACATGGGTACGGTCATGCGAAGCTCACTTCCGGACTGGTGCAACTAGCCCTGGTTTCCGAAGACAGGCTGGACCGAGAAGCGGTTTTCTCCGACGGGTATTCCGATTACCTGTTGTGGCCACTGATCGAGCAGGAAGTTGTGAGCAGACTGACCGCCTGCGTCGCTCAGATCGCGCGGCGTTCTGCACCGCTATTCTTCTCAGCCGACCCCCTCGTTCAGAAGGCTTGCGATCTGCTGGCACAGCGAGTCGATCAGCAGATCGCCCTCAGCGAACTGGCGCGCATAGCCGGGACCAACAAGACAACGCTCGTCAACCGCTTCGAGGCTGCCTTTGGCTGCGGGCCTATGACCTGGTTACGGCACTACCGGATGATGGAGGCTGCCGCCCGCTTGCGAAGCGGGCATGAAAGCGTGGCCGAGGTCGCTGAATCCTTAGGCTACGAAAACAGCAACAATTTCTCCACGGCGTTCAAGGCGATCCATGGGCTCTCGCCGCTGCGCTATCGCAAAATGGCGGCGCGCAGAGAAAGGTCTGCCTGACGCAAAGGTGGGGATCGGAACAAACTGGTATACAGCCAGTGAAGACACGCAATGATCACCTGATACTCAAGCGTTTACGCACTCCAGGCACTTTGCGGCTTTTACAGCAACGCTCAGAAAAGGAAGATAAGCATGTTGAACGCGGTCGCAGCGCATTTTCAAGGGCATGAACAGAGATGTTCGGACAAGAACTATGAGGCGGCGAGCGCGTTTTTCGGCGCCAAGTCGCTGGTTTTGGCCCAGCCAGGTGCTGCGCGCCCCAGTGACGACACGATCGCCAACGATCAAGGAACAGTACAGTTTCACCTCATTGGTCAGAAGACCGATGACCCGGCGTACAGCGGCATCATGAAACAAAATCAGGACAACCTTCTGGCTATAGGAGGACTCATTCACGACTACATGCATACCCATTATCCTAACGTTGATGCGAAAAAACTTGACATCAACACCTGGACGAACGTTGTGGCCAACATTCCCGATCTTTCGATGGGAGGGCAAAAACAGAAAGGTTACTCAAACAAGTTTGCTGGCACCTCCGTTTCAGCCACGTTCCTCTCCTTGATCGCGAAGGCGATCGTCACTGACGGGGCGTCTCTGCTAAGGGATTTCCAGTCCTTCCTCACTGAGATGGGCAACCTGACCTTCAGCGCCAACAGCAAGTCGCAGCAGTACAAGGCTCTGACATGCACCTACCAAAGCTACCTTCTCGATAACGGGGCAGGCGGATATTACGACTACGGAGCAATTGTTCTACGACAACTCGAGTTCAATGAGTACTTCCTTGATCTAAAATCTTCTTGCTCGTCGACACAATACGTCAACGTCGACATAAGCTATAACGAGGTTGCCAACATCGTTCAGACTCGCCGGATCCGCAAAGGCGGCCCCGATTACAAAAACTTCCAGGAGATCGTGAATAAGAACGCCACCGAGCAGTTTACGAATGCCAAGAACTTCTTTAACGGCGGCTCGACCCCGCAACAAGACATCACGCCCCAGGTCTGATCCTCATGATTGGTCTCGAAAGCAGCAGCGCACCAACCGACGGTGTCAATTCGAAGGAACCTCGCCAGCGTCATAGATCAGGTCCGGCTGCCCGCGGTGCCGACGAACTCCGGCCCCGCTTTTATAAGAAAGCAACTATGAACCCCATCGCAGAAACAACTGCGGGCCTCTTCCTGGTAATCGGCGCACAGAGCAGCGGCCCCCTCGAAGCGGAGAGGATTTGCTCAGCCTTGATCCAGAAACTGTCCGAAGGCTCAATTCTGAACTTGGATCCTAGTACGTGGCAGAATGCCATGCAAATGGTGCCGAACCAGGTGGAGGCCGCCACGGCTTCGAAGACCCAGAACCGCACGATGGCCGTTGCGGATTTGCCAAGTACCCTTGCGTCAATTTGCGCCGATGCTGCCGACGGCGACAAAGCGGGCGTCGATTTGGCGAAGCCCATCAGTGTCTATCTGAGCAGATACGGCGAACCGACTGCATTCAATTGCTTCATCCTGGATCAATCCGACTCCGCGAAAATCCATTTATCTTTAACCTGCCTTGCCGCTTTCGATGGTGGAAGCCCTGGCAGTTTCGCCGTCACCTCAACATTGCTAAAGGCGTGCCTGAATCTGTCAAACAAGGATACGCAGTCCACTATCGCGCAGGTTTTCGGCCGCTTCGGCCCGCCGAGCGACTCACCTTACTACCTGCGCGTCTTGCCCTGATCCGTATGCCGGATTCCACATTCAGCCAGAAGGAGCAGCACGCTCGTTGAATATGTGAATAGCGCACATTCCGTCGGCGGAAACGAAGTCGGTGGTGCGCCTTGTAGCGGGAAAGCCGATGCCCTATTGTGAAGACTTCGCGAAGGCGGACGGATGGTCCGCAGCGGATGTCAGCGTCCGTCTCAACAATAAGGCGGGCCGGAAATTTCTCACTTTCTTGCGAAGATCGGGGGTGACCACGGTCATTCGGTATTACGCGAGATCCGCGAGGCCAAAAACCATCATACCGGAGGAGGCGAAACTGCTATCTAGGCAGGGTTTCGGAATTTTACCGATTTTCCAGGACAGCAGCCGCCATATTTCCAATTTCTCGAGCTCGATCGGTACTGCAAATGCAAAGAGTGCTATGGGGTTCGCAAAGCGCGTCGGCCAGCCGAAAGATAGAGGCAGTACGATTTTTTTTGCCGTCGATTTGGACTATCCGGCTACGCAGATCGATGGCCCCATCCTCGCCTACTTCCACGCGATTAAAGAGGAGATCAACGGCACTTTCGTCATCGGCGCGTATGGTAGCGGTGCCGTGCTCTCAAAATTATTAGCGGAGGGACTGATCACGGTTCCATGGATATCTATGTCGCGACTGTTTCTTGGAACCGAGCAGTTCTTCTATTCCAACCGATGGTCGATGCGGCAGGTACCTCCAGAGGTTGCCCATGGCCCCTCTGGGGTGGGCTATGATCGCAATATCGTTCGGGTTCCTCGGAGGGAGATCGGGGCCTTCCAAGTTGATGAGTCGGGCGAAGGCTCGCTGGCCTAGGATGGCGAGGGACGCCGGCTCGTAGACGCTAGCTGAAAACGTTGTCGGATTTTATGTTCGTAGAGGTCTCCGACATCAATTGCCAGACCGTGTCGTGTCTTTCCTCCGAAAACGGCGAATATAAAGTTGTCGCGATATGGGGTCGGAACAAGAGCAGTGCGAAATCGTACGCAGCCTTTATCAACCAAAGACAGCTACGGTTGATTTGATGATGATGCCGCCATCCGGGCTTCGGCGCATCTGGCGTCCAGTTGCGGTCCGAAAAACGTTCGGCAGTTGCAGCGCGGGCGGCACCCGTGACCAGAGAGTCCGCATGATTTCCCGACCGTGCCGGGTTTTCCGAACGGCGCTCCCGGTGACGACGCGCTGGGACCAGCGAAATCCGATTTCATGGAAGTACAGGTCGGCATGTTGCGGGCTGATATGGTGAAAAACACCCGCGATGGTCCGCCGGACGCGGGAATTGAAGCCTTCCACCGAATTGACGTGGACAGTGTCGCGGACATATTCGTGGCTGGAATGCTTCACGGTCTCATGCTTGGCAAAACTCTCACCAATGGCCATGAACGCTTTCGCCTCATCGCTCATCAAATGGGCATGGGGTTCGATCTGCGTTTCAGCTGCACGTTCGGCGGCACGCA
Organism: Mesorhizobium tianshanense; assembly: GCF_007830515.1. Classification (GTDB taxonomy): domain Bacteria; phylum Pseudomonadota; class Alphaproteobacteria; order Rhizobiales; family Rhizobiaceae; genus Mesorhizobium; species Mesorhizobium tianshanense. The sequence continues at coordinate 5,179 of NZ_VLKT01000097.1, read as the reverse complement.
ACGAAAGTCCGGTCACGACCGCGGCACGCGCGCCTCCGGCCGGAGTGCCGGGCGTGACGTCATTCGGTCGCTGCACCATCGCCATGACCGGGGTTTTCTCCGTATTCGCCTGACCTTTCCGGCCCCGTCCCGGAGGCGGGTCATCCGGCCGCTTTCTGGGTCTTCCACCGAGATGGAAAATGGTCTATCTCCACCGTGCCGGCAAGCATATTCTCCCGCGCCACCATCAGACGTAGCGCATGTCCCATCCGCCAGGCCGTGGGCTGGCTTACCCCAAGGGTCTCGGCCAGTCGTACCGAGGACAAGCCTTTGTCCGACTGCAGCAGCAGCCACATGGCCTTCAGCCAGACACGCAAAGGCAGCTTGGTCGAATGCAGCGGGGTGTGGGTCGTCACGGTAAACTGGAACCGGCAATCGCCACTGGAGCATTGATAAAGACCCGGCCGCGCCCGCCGCTTGCCCGTATCGCGACCGGCAAGCGCGATCGAACGCTTGTAACCACAGGCCGGGCAAATCCGACCATCCGGCCACACCATGGTTTCCAGCAATCTCCGGCAATGCTCCTCATCCCGGAACGCCTCGACCATTTCATCGACTGTCCGAATACTGGAAAGCGCCGCGAGCATCGTTTCAGGCATTCTCATCTCCTCCGGATCACGCTTCCAAGAAGCGCATGGGAAGGCCATGATCACAAGCCTATTGCTGTCTTTGGTTGATAAAAGCCGCGTACGATTTCGAACTGCTATCACGGTGGCATGGTGGCGCATCTTGGGCGTACCCATGCCCTGTTTTCCATTGCAGGCATGTCCATTATATGGTACATGAACATTATATGAGGCAGTATGCCAGATGAGATCCCCCGCCGAATTCCGGCTGTGTTTTATCGGACCTCGGTCGGCGGCGAGGTGGTTCGCGACTGGCTTCGCGGTCTTAACGAAGACGACCGCCAGGCCATAGGACTGGACCTTATGCGCGTGCAGTACCGGTGGCCGGTCGGCATGCCGTTATGTCGGGCCTTGGGTGGCGGTCTGTGGGAAGTGCGCACATCACTTCCCAGCGGGCGTATTGCCCGCATGCTGTTCTGTGTGCGCGACGCGACGATCATCGTGCTGTCCGGGTTCATCAAGAAGACCCAGAAGACGCCCGATGAGGAACTGACGCTCGCGCGGAAACGGATGAAGGAATTTTTGCCGTAAGGAGGCAGTGATGACGACCGAACCTACCGCTCCCCGTTCGCTGGACGGACTCACCAGCGTGGATGAATTCCTCGCTGGCGAAGGCAAGCTCGAGGCGTTCGAGGCGATCGCCATCAAAGAGGTGCTGGCCTGGCAGATCGAAAGCGCAATGAAGGAGCAGAAGATCTCGCGCAAAGGCCTTGCTGAGCGGATGCACACGAGCCGCAGCCAGGTTAGTCGCCTGTTGGACCCGAACGACGGGAATGTGACGCTGACGACGCTGCAGCGTGCTGCGGAAATTGTCGGCCGCAAGGTTAGGATCGAATTGGTCTGATATGCCTACATCGCTGCCAGTGCGTTTTCGCCATTGTCGCCCGCGGCAAGCGCGAACGAAGGCAGAGATCAAAGCGACGATACGTGAAAAAACTGGACGCACATGATTTAATGTGCATACGTCATTAAAACATGGGGTAGGTGTGGAATACGGTGTCCTATGACGACTTCATTGCCGAATTGGACAAAGCGCACCTAAGCGTTCGCGAGTTCGCGCAACTGCTTGGCCGACGGCCGAACTCCATCTCGAATAATCGGAAGCTCGGCGAGGTTCCAGATCATCTGGCTGTAATCGCCGCGTTGCTGGCAGAACTTCAGATCCGCGACATTCCGTTCCGCCCAGTATTGAAGCGTCTGGGGCTATCTCCAAAGAGACCGCGCGGGGCAGCAGCGGTTGGTAAGTTCGGCGGTGAAAAACAGGGCCGGCTGGAGCTGGGGACGTGAAGGCCCCAATAGATCTCACGCTGGAGGAGGCCGCCCGAGTGCTCGCTTGGCCGGCCGCGCGCGCAGTAACAAAGCCGGACGGCGCGGGTGCAGCGGTCTATGCGCAGCTCGTTCAGAACAAGATCGGCCGGTCGCTTCGTCATCGTAATGACGCGCGCGATGCTCAGGTCGGCGTGCTTATGGCGGATCCCGCCTCGCTGACTTCAGAGCCGCCCTTGGCCATTGTGGCGGAATTCTCCGCAGCTGTTGGCATTGATACCCTGCGAGAATTGCACCGGCTTGCGTGGAATTTCTCCCATGCTCCAACGCTTATAACCATCGAGCCCACGCAGTTGCGCGTCTGGAGTTGCTGCGAGGCGCCTGATCCCGATCGCCCGGTAGGTGACTATGTTGTAGAGGGCATCTCGGCCGCCGCGCTGCGCTCCGCGGATTCGGATTCAGCGGAGGCGCGGGCAGTCCAAGCGCTTCACTGGGTGAACCTCGTCTCCGGCCGCTTCTTTGGCGACCGCCAAGGTCGCTTCGATCGTGATGGCCGTGCGGACCAAATGCTGCTGCGCAATCTGCGACATATCCGTGAGGTCCTGTTCGAAGACGGTCTCACCGACGACGACATCTGCCACGATCTCCTGGCTCGAGTGATTTTCGTGCAATTTCTGTTCGATCGTAAGGATCAGGACGGTAATCCAGCGCTCACGGTCGCTCGGCTGCATCGTCTTCATAAAGACGGCGTGCTGGGCGGCATCCATGGCTCCCTTGGCAGCATTCTGGCCGACTATGAAGACAGCTATCGGCTATTTGACTGGCTCAACACAAAGTTCAACGGCGACTTGTTCCCAGGTAAGGGAACGCAGCCGGACGATCGCGCAGCGGGCTGGTCGCGCGAACGTGCTGTAGTTGCGCCGCGCCACCTTGCGATCCTGGCCGATTTCATTGGAGGTTCGCTCGACATGGCCTCCAGCCAAATGTCGCTCTGGCCGCAATACGCCTTCGACGTGATCCCGCTAGAGTTCATCAGTAGCATCTACGAGACCTTTGTTAGCGAGCGGGCGTCAAGCGAAGGAATTTTTTACACACCGCCTCACCTCGTTGACTTCATATTGGACAAGGTTCTTCCGTGGCAGGGTGAGGAGTGGGATCTTAAGGTCCTAGATCCAGCATGTGGATCCGGCATATTCCTGGTGAAAGCATTTCAACGGCTCGTCCATCGATGGAAGCGCGCTAATCCTGACGAGACCGTGCGGGCCGAGACACTCAGGCGTCTGCTCGAGCGCAATATCTTCGGCGTAGATAAGGATCCCCATGCAGTGCGCGTCGCCTGCTTCAGTCTCTATCTTGCGATGTGCGACGAGATAGAGCCACGCCACTACTGGACCCAAGTCGTATTCCCACCGATGCGCGACCGCCGGCTCCTTTGCTCGGACTTCTTTGAGGAGGACCGAAAAGGCTTCGCTACGCTGGGGGATGCAGAGAGTTATGACCTGATCGTCGGAAATGCGCCTTGGGGAGACGGAGTGATTACACCGGCCGCTCGGGCGTGGGCGGACGACGACGCTCATCCCTGGTGCATCCCGAATAACGATATTGGCGGGCTCTTTATCGCGAAGGGCGCCCAACTGATTGGCGAAAATGGCCGGCTCGCGCTGATCCAGTCGGCCAACTCTCTCCTGTTCAACATAAGTCCACGCGCGGTCGGTTTCCGACGGCAGCTCTTCAAACGGCTTAATGTCGAGTCAATCTACAATCTGTCGGCGCTGCGATTCCGGGTCTTTAAGCGCAAGACTCATACGACGAGGACATCGGCGGCTCCTGCGTGTGTCATGATACTGAGGCGCGGAAGCCCAGATATGGGTGACCAAATTCGTTACGTCAGCCCCAAGCATGTCCGCCCACTTGTTGACGAGTTCACCATCGTCATCGAGCCGGGCGACCTGCGCTGGCTCAGTGCGGGCGATGCGGCCGAGGACGGCCAAATCTGGTCGAAACTGATGTGGGGGCATGCCCGTGACCTACAGCTCCTCAGACGACTGCAGTCCTTTCCGCGCCTCTCATCGCTCAACCCTTCGTACGGCATCAAAAGCCAACAGGGAATTACCTTCGGTGACGGCACAAAGCCCGCTCCACACCTGGAAGGCCGCCGGGTCTTCAATGCAACTATGTTCCCGCCTGGGTCATTCTTAACGATCGACGAAGGCAACCTGCCGATCGGCCACGACATGCAGATCCACTCGCGGGCTTCGACTGGGTTAGATGCCTTTGAGACGCCTCAGCTTTTGGTCAAACACAGCTGGAACAGAGCGACGGGTCGCTTTCATGCGCGCGTGAACGTCTCACGCGACCGAGCGGGAATTATTTGCAACCAGAGCTACCTGTCGGTGCATGGTAAGCGGGAGGCGCTGGAAGCCGCGTGCCTCTCCTTCAACAGCAAGTTAGCGGTCTATTACAATTTTCTTACTAGCGGCAGATTTGCGGCCTATCGCCCTAAGCTTTCGCGAGACGAGATATTAAGTCTGCCGCTTCCCGAACCTAGGCCGGGGATGCTCGAAAATGTTACTAGCCGGGCTGATCTCGATGAGCGGGTCTTCAACCTTTTTGAATTTTCCGATGCTGAGCGGGTCCTCGTTGAAGACGCCGTAGAGTTTACCCTCGCGGATTTTCTGGGCGGCGATGATGCCAAGGGGCATCTGCCAACGTGGAATTCAAATGATCGCTTCGAAGCAGATCTGGCGCCCTATTGCGCCTACCTTTCTCGTGTGCTCAAGGCTGGATTCGGGTCGCATAAGACCGTTTCCGCTACGATATTTCGTGCCGCAGATGCTACCCCTTATCGCCTCCTAGCAATCTCACTCGGGTCTGTTTCAGACGGCATCTTCGTAAAGGATGTCCAAAGTCAGGCACTCCTAAACCAGCTAAAGCAACTAGCCTGAAAAATTCACGGCGGGTTGGCGGATGTGGTTCAAGCCGTTGAAATGACCTAGGATTTGGTTGCTAAGGCCGATCCGAATCATTTCCGGAGACCACACCCGCCATGAATGATCTTACGCTGCCGCTGAGCGGCTTGTCATCAGTGGGCGGCAAGTCCGTCGTCGCCCGTTTCGACGGCGGCATGCTGTCGTCGGACAGTGGCGTTCTGGCTCTAGCAGAGGTGGAGAAACGACTGCGGGTGGCCGACCGTCTGGCGCGCTGCATCGATGATCCGCGCAGCCCGGACCAGGTCATCCACAACTTTG
>NZ_VLKT01000096.1 GCF_007830515.1 Mesorhizobium tianshanense | reverse complement strand
GAGGAGAAGGCGCGCGGCATCACGATTTCGACGGCGCATGTGGAATACGAGACGGAGAACCGCCACTACGCGCATGTCGACTGCCCCGGGCACGCCGACTATGTGAAGAACATGATCACCGGTGCCGCGCAGATGGACGGGGCGATCCTGGTTGTGTCGGCGGCCGACGGCCCGATGCCGCAGACGCGCGAGCACATCCTGCTTGCCCGTCAGGTCGGCGTGCCGTCGATCGTGGTGTTTTTGAACAAGGTCGACCAGGTCGACGACGCCGAGCTTTTGGAGCTGGTCGAGCTCGAGGTGCGCGAGCTGTTGACCAAGAACGAGTTCCCCGGCGACGACATTCCGATCGTCAAGGGTTCGGCGCTTGCGGCTTTGGAGGATTCGGACAAGACGATCGGCGAGGACGCGATCCGCGAATTGATGGCGCAGGTCGACGCCTACATCCCGACGCCGGTTCGCCCGCTGGACAAGCCGTTCCTGATGCCGATCGAGGACGTGTTCTCGATCTCTGGCCGCGGCACGGTTGTGACCGGCCGCGTCGAGCGTGGCGTGGTCAAGGTTGGCGAGGAGCTCGAGATCGTCGGCATCCGTCCGACGACCAAGACGACCTGCACGGGCGTCGAGATGTTCCGCAAGCTGCTCGACCAGGGCCAGGCCGGCGACAACATCGGCGCGCTGCTGCGCGGTGTCGACCGCGAGGGTGTCGAGCGCGGCCAGGTTCTGGCCAAGCCGGGCACGGTCAAGCCGCACAAGAAGTTCGTGGCCGAAGCCTACATCCTGACCAAGGACGAGGGTGGCCGTCACACGCCGTTCTTCACCAACTACCGTCCGCAGTTCTATTTCCGCACGACGGACGTGACCGGCATCGTGTCGCTGCCGGAAGGCACCGAGATGGTGATGCCGGGCGACAACATCACGGTCGATGTCGAGCTGATCGTGCCGATCGCCATGGAAGAGAAGCTGCGCTTCGCCATCCGTGAAGGCGGCCGCACCGTCGGTGCCGGCATCGTCGTCACCATCAAAGAGTAATCGACACCGGCATTTGCCGGTTAGATCGAGTACAAAAGGGCAGTCCTCGGGCTGCCCTTTTTGCATTTTAGGTGCGGCCGACGTGCGCCCGCGGCGTCGTTGCAAAACCCTGTTGCAAGCGTCCAAACCTCGACTAGTATAAGTTGCATAGCGGGGGCTTGCCCAAATGGTTCCGTGGCACCGTTTGAATGGCCAGACATGGTGGTCGCTCAGGCTGATCTGCCTGGCGTCGTTCCTTGTCATGGGACACGCTGCCTTCGCGGCGAATACAAAAAAATCCGCGTCGGATCTTGGCTCGACGATGCGGTTTGTCATCGTCCGCAGCAGCACGCCTGGTTGCGAACCGACCTGCCCGGAATGGATATCGGCTGAAGGCTCGATAGAAGCCGGCACGCCGGCCCTTTTCAAACGCACGCTCAAAGCTCTCGGCGGTCGAAAACTGCCGCTTGTCGTCGATTCTCCCGGCGGCAACGTCGATGCGGCGCTGGCGCTGGGCCGTCTGATCCGCAAGAATAAGCTCGACATCGCGGTCGGCAAGACCCAGTTCGTCGGCTGCCTGCCCGACGTGAAGAACTGCAGGGAAAACGACGGCAAGGGCGCCCGTTATTTCGGCAGTCCCTATGCCGCCGGCGCCATCTGCAATTCCGCCTGTCCGCTGATGTTTGCCGGCGGCATCAGGCGTGTGGTCGGGCAATTGGCCTATCTCGGCGTCCATCAGATTACCACGACCTATATCCGGACGAAATTGCAGTACCGGACCACGTATCGGGTGGTGAGAGGCAAGAAGAAGGTCCACAGCAAGAAGATCGTCAGCCGCAAGGACGCCGGCAGCTACAAGACCTACGAGATGAGCAAGGCGACGGAGAAAAGACTGGCGGCCTATCTCAAGGAAATGGGTGTCGGCCGTGACGTGCTCGAGACGATGAAGAACACGCCGGCCAGCAGCATCCACCAGCTGGCTCCTTACGACATGCTGCAGGCGAAGCTCGTTACCAGCCTGGATGCTGTCGACCTGCTGACCGCGGCAACCCTGTGCAAAACCGATCCGGTGGCAGCGAACTGCAGGGAGATACCGGCGCCGGCGGACAACGCCACGAAGCCGGCCGGCGATGTGATGGCGTACGCCAAGCCCGCTCCCGCCGCGTCGGTCGAACCCGAAGCCGTGCGGCGGGACGACGTCGGAGACATGCGCTTCGTTCTGGTTCGAGGCAGAAGTTTCCTCTGCGATCCCAATTGTCCCGAATGGATCTCCGCGGAAGGCACCATCAGCGCTCATACGCCGGAGCGGCTGCGCCAGTTGCTTGACACGATCGGCGATCGGCGCCTGCCCGTGGTGGTCAACTCGCCGGGAGGTGACATGCTCGGCGCTCTGGCTACTGGAAGGTTGATTAGAGAACGCAAGCTCGACGTGGCCGTTGCACGGACGGACTTCATTGAATGCGAGCCGGACAAGGCGGATTGCACCGCCGAAGATGGCGTCTATGTCGGGCTCACGATCGATGCGAGCGGCGAGTGTGGCGCAGCCTGTCCGATCATGCTCGCCGGCGGCGTCAGGCGCCTTGTCGGTCCTCGTGCGCAGGTGACCGTGCATTCGACGGGGCTGGAGCAACAGGTCAAATCCTATCTCAGGGACATGGCGATCGGACCCGGTCTGCTGGCGGCGATGCGGTCGGTTCCGGACTCGCGCCATCGGCAGCTCGAGCCCGCCATAATGTTGAAAGTCGGGCTGACGACCGGGCTTGAATCGGTCGATGAATTTACCGGTCCGACCATCTGCAAATCGGAGCCGATGCCAGAGAATTGCCGCGTGATGTCGACGTCCGAGGTTCACGCCGACGCGCCCGTCAAGCTGTAAGGTGCAGGCACCGCAGCCGGCCCAAACTGGCCATCGAGGCAGGTTGAGCAATGTTCGATAGTTCCGCTATCGTCCGAGGCAATTGACAGTCCGGCCGGCCGAGGATCGAGAATGAGCCAGGATATCCCGACATTGTTCGAATGGGCCGGCGGCACCGAAGCACTGAATCGCCTGACCCAAACGTTCTACGGCAAGGTGTCTCGCGACCCGGTCGTCGGCCCGGTGTTCAAAAACATGTCACCGGATCATCCTGCCCATGTCGCGGCCTTCATCGGCGAGGTCTTCGGCGGACCGAAGATCTACAGCGAAAAGCATGGCGGTCACCGCGAGATGGTGATGCGTCATCTTGGCAAGCACCTGAGCGAGGAGCAGCGCCGGCGCTGGATCAATCTGCTCGCTGATGCCGCCGATGAGACCGGGCTGCCGGACGATCCGGAATTCCGCTCGGCTTTCATGGCCTATGTCGAATGGGGATCGCGGCTGGCCAAGATGAACTCCAACCTTGGCGAGACCTGCGACCCGGAGACGGAACCGATGCCGGCCTGGGGGTGGGGCGTGCCGGGAGGTCCTTATCAGCCGCCGTCGGGCGGCTGATCCCGGCTTGCGGCGACTTCAGGCGAGTGGTCGAGATCGGCCTGACGGACTGGTCGTCACCTATCCGAATTCTGGTGCAGGACGTGAATGGCACAATCCAATCAGACCGCTCTTTACAGAGCGCGCGGAAGCTTTTAGGAAGCGCCTGCTGCGCCGACACGCGCACGTACGGGCATAGCTCAGTTGGTAGAGCGGCGGTCTCCAAAACCGCAGGTCGTAGGTTCGAGCCCTGCTGCCCGTGCCATTTTTCAAAATGGCCAATCGATGAAACGTCTACAGCGTCCTTTGCGCATGATCCTTCCAAACCGAGGGGGCAGCGCAGCAAAATCGATCCCTGGTTCGCTGGCATGCGTTGGTTTCCACCGGCCAGCCTTTGAAAACCGGCGGGCGACTTGCCATTTAGATTGGATTGGGGCATAAGGGGCCATAGCCGGGACGGGACGACTGGATGGTTCCGAGGCGGCGTTTGTCATAAAGCGGACACTTGCCACTTGCGTGGATCAAGAATCGGTTTTATGTAGAGGAAACAGACACGCGACGCGTGGAGCTGGGAATCCGGCTTTACGCGTCCGATTTGCATGGGCGAAATGATTGCGCTGATTCGGCGCGAACACGGGCTCAGGCGGCACGTCCCGGCCAGCGGGATCATCCAGGAGACCCGGCCAACGGGTCTTGAAGACAGGCGGCACATGGCTTCGAAAACCACAAATCCTTTCGTCTTTCTCCAGCAGGTTCGCTCGGAGACCGCCAAGGTGACTTGGCCGTCGCGCCGCGAAACGATGATCTCGACGGTGATGGTTCTGGCGTTCGCTGTGATCGCGATGATCTTTTTCTTTACCGCCGATCAGCTCATGGGCCTCGCGGTCGAGCAGATTCTGGGCATTGGACGCTAAGTCCGGCGATTACGGAGAAGTCTTGATATGACTGCGCGGTGGTACATCGTCCACGCCTATTCGAACTTTGAAAAGAAGGTCGCCGAGGATATCGAGCACAAGGCCAAGCAGAAAGGCCTGTCCGCTGAAATCGAGCAGATCGTGGTGCCGACCGAGAAGGTCGTCGAGATACGCCGCGGCCGCAAGGTCGATGCCGAGCGCAAGTTCTTCCCGGGCTACGTGCTCCTGAAGGCCAACCTGACCGATGCGGTGTTCTCGCTCGTGAAGAACACGCCGAAGGTCACCGGCTTCCTGGGCGACTCGAAGCCGGTGCCGATCACTGAGGCCGAGGCCCAGCGCATCCTGAACCAGGTGCAGGAAGGCGTCGAGCGGCCGAAGCCGTCGGTCACTTTCGAGATCGGCGAGGCGATCCGCGTCTCGGACGGCCCGTTCGCGTCGTTCAACGGTTTCGTCCAGGAAGTGGACGAGGAGCGGGCGCGGCTCAAGGTGGAAGTTTCGATCTTCGGGCGCGCCGTGCCGGTCGATCTTGAATTCGGGCAGGTCGAAAAGGGCTGATCCGGAATCCTCGTCGCCCATTCGGCGATGGGGGAGGCGGCGCGGAGATCGCGTCGCCAGAACGGTGGGAGGCGAATGCGGCTTTAGCCAGCCGCAGGAACCGCACCACCAGACTGCAACCGCCGGTGTTTCCCAGAGATAGTGGGGCCGGCATGAGATAAAGGCAGGAAGAGATGGCTAAGAAAATTGCAGGCCAGCTCAAGCTCCAGGTTTCCGCGGGCTCGGCGACGCCGTCGCCCCCGATCGGACCGGCGCTTGGTCAGCGCGGCATCAACATCATGGAGTTCTGCAAGGCGTTCAACGCGCAGACCCAGGAAATGGAAAAGGGATCGCCGATCCCGGTCGTGATCACCTACTACCAGGACAAGTCGTTCACCTTCGTCATGAAGACGCCGCCGGTGAGCTACTTCCTGAAGAAGGCCGCGAACCTGAAGTCGGGCTCGAAGGAGCCGGGCAAGGTCAGGGCCGGCACGATCGGCCGCGACAAGGTGCGCGCCATTGCCGAGCAGAAGATGAAGGATCTGAACGCAAACGATATCGAGGGGGCCATGCGCATGGTCGAGGGCTCCGCCCGCTCGATGGGTCTGGAAGTGGTGGGCTGAGATCATGGCAAAGATTGCAAAGCGTGTATCGAAGACCCGCGAAGGCATCGATCCCAACAAGGCCTATGCCCTGGGCGATGCGCTGAAGCTGCTCAAGGAGCGGTCCTCGGTGAAGTTCGACGAAACCGTTGAAGTCGCGATGAACCTGGGTGTCGACCCGCGCCATGCCGACCAGATGGTCCGTGGCGTGGTCAATCTGCCGAACGGCACCGGCCGTACCGTCCGCGTCGCCGTTTTTGCGCGCGGCGACAAGGCCGACGAAGCCAAGGCTGCCGGCGCTGATGTCGTTGGCGCCGAGGATCTGGTCGAAATCGTCCAGAAGGGCACGATCGACTTCGATCGCTGCATCGCCACGCCGGACATGATGCCGCTGGTCGGCCGTCTGGGCAAGGTGCTCGGCCCGCGCGGCATGATGCCGAACCCGAAGGTCGGCACCGTCACCACCGACGTCGCCGCCGCCGTCAAGGCGTCGAAGGGCGGCGCCGTCGAGTTCCGCGTCGAGAAAGCCGGCATCGTTCATGGTGGCGTCGGCAAGATCTCGTTCGACGTCAAGGCGTTGGAAGAGAACGTCCGCGCCTTCGCTGACGCGGTGAACAAGGCGAAGCCGGCTGGCGCCAAGGGCAACTACGTCAAGAAGGTGTCGGTCACCTCGACGATGGGCCCGGGCCTCAAGCTCGACGTCTCGACGCTGGCAGCGTCCTGATACGAACGATTTGGATTGGCCGCTAAAGGGCCGATCCGCAAACAGAATTCCGGGCCTCCGATTTATCTTGGCGGCCCGGTACCGGAAGTCGGAAGGCTTCCGGACATCCTGTCCGAGATTGCAGGCGGCCCTCAAGCCTAATTCAAAGGGGGCCTTAATTCATGTGGGCCTGCATGAGACGGGTGAAGACCGGACAACGGAGCGACTGCTCCAATGAAAGGTTCGAACCGTGTTTGCCTTTTGTCTGCGCACCATTCGGCTTGCCGGCTGGTGTGGCGAAAGGGGGCAGGATCCTCGAGCGTCGTTCGGGAGATCCGTTACTGGATGGCCCGGCCGGCAAAAGGCAACCCGACGCCTGTCCTCGTGAATGGGGCAGGGGTCAACTGGAGATAGGCAGTGGACAGAGCGGAAAAACGCGAACTCGTCACGGGCCTGAATGATGCGTTTTCAAGCGCTGGTTCAGTCGTCGTGGCCCACTACGCCGGTATCACCGTCGCGCAAATGAACGACCTCCGGTCGAAGATGCGCGCCGCCGGTGGCACCGTCAAAGTCGCGAAGAACCGTCTCGCCAAAATCGCTCTTCAGGGCACGGACTCCGCATCGATCGTCGATCTGTTCAAGGGACAGACGCTGATCGCTTATTCGGAGGATCCGGTTACGGCGCCGAAGGTCGCGTCCGATTTCGCCAAGGGAAATGACAAGCTGGTCATTCTCGGCGGCGCAATGGGCACCACCTCGCTCAACGCCGACGGTGTGAAGGCACTCGCCGCACTTCCGTCGCTCGATGAGCTGCGCGGCAGGCTGGTTGGCATGATCGCCACGCCGGCAACCCGGATCGCCCAGATCGTCAATGCGCCTGCGGCTTCGGTCGCGCGCGTCATCGGCGCTTACGCCCGGAAGGACGAGGCGGCATGAGGCCGTTCCTCGCTATCACAAACACACGTTCGAACCTTATGAAGGAATATTGCAATGGCTGATCTCGCAAAGATCGTAGACGACCTTTCGAAGCTGACCGTCCTCGAGGCGGCCGAGTTGTCGAAGCTTTTGGAAGAAAAGTGGGGCGTTTCCGCCGCTGCTCCGGTGGCGGTTGCCGCCGCTGGCGGTGCTGCGGCCGCTGCTGCTCCGGTCGAGGAAAAGACGGAATTCGACGTCGTCCTCACCGAGGCGGGCGCTCAGAAGATCAACGTCATCAAGGAAGTTCGCGCCATCACCGGTCTTGGCCTCAAGGAAGCCAAGGACCTGGTCGAGGCGGCTCCGAAGCCGGTCAAGGAAGCCGTTTCCAAGGCCGACGCGGACAAGTTCAAGGCCCAGCTGGAAGCAGCCGGCGCCAAGGTCGAACTGAAGTAAGCGTTTGTATCGGCGGGCGGCTTCGCGCCGTCCGCCATTCCCTCGGCCGAAGGGAGGCTGCGTAACGCGAAGTACGAAAACCTCTTTCCCGAGGGCCGTGAATCGGCCTTCAGGAAACGGGTTTTCTCCCGTTTTGGCCAGCCGCCGATTGGCGGTGGGTGAACAAATAGAAGGCCCCCGCCGAGGTGGCCGAGAATGCAAGGCGAGCCGCGGCGAGGCTCGCCCCGAGTTTAGAGCTAAGGAGCGACGATGGCCCAGACACAGACTTTCAATGGCCGCAGACGCGTACGCAAGTTCTTCGGGAAGATCCCGGAAGTTGCGGAGATGCCGAACCTTATCGAGGTTCAGAAGGCATCCTATGACCAGTTCCTGATGGTGGAGGAGCCCAAGGGCGGGCGTCCTGACGAGGGACTGCAGGCGGTTTTCAAGTCGGTCTTCCCGATCTCCGACTTTTCCGGCTCCTCAATGCTGGAATTCGTGAAGTACGAGTTCGAAGGACCGAAATTCGACGTTGACGAATGCCGTCAGCGCGACCTGACCTATGCCGCGCCGCTGAAGGTGACGCTGCGCCTCATCGTGTTCGATATCGACGAGGATACCGGCGCCAAGTCTATCAAGGACATCAAGGAGCAGGACGTCTACATGGGCGACATGCCGCTCATGACCTTGAACGGCACCTTCATCGTCAACGGCACCGAGCGCGTCATCGTCTCGCAGATGCACCGTTCGCCGGGCGTCTTCTTCGACCATGACAAGGGCAAGTCGCACTCGTCGGGCAAGCTGCTGTTTGCCGCGCGTGTCATCCCCTATCGCGGCTCGTGGCTCGACATCGAGTTCGACTCGAAGGACGTCGTGCACGCCCGCATCGACCGCCGCCGCAAGATTCCGGTGACGTCGCTGTTGATGGCGCTCGGCATGGACGGCGAAGAGATCCTGTCGACCTTCTACAACAAGATCACCTACAAGCGCGCCGGCGACCATTGGCGCATCCCGTTCAACGTCGAGCGTTTCCGCGGCCTCAAGGCCGTTGGCGACCTGGTCGACGCCGATACCGGCGAAGTTGTCGTCGAGGCCGGCAAGAAGATCACCGCACGCCAGGCCCGTCAGCTCGGCGAAAAGGGTCTCAAGGCGATCAAGGCGACCGACGAGGATCTGCTCGGCAATTACCTTGCCGAGGACATCGTCAACTATGGGACCGGCGAGATTTTCCTCGAGGCCGGCGACGAGATCGATGACAAGACGCTGAAGGTGCTTCTCAGCGCCGGCGATGACGAGATCAAGGTTCTCGACATCGACCACGTCAATGTCGGCGCCTACATCCGCAACACGCTCAGCGTCGACAAGAACGAGAGCCGACAGGACGCGCTGTTCGACATCTACCGCGTCATGCGCCCCGGCGAGCCGCCGACGCTCGAGACCGCCGAAGCCATGTTCAACTCGCTGTTCTTCGACAGCGAGCGCTATGATCTGTCGGCCGTCGGCCGCGTCAAGATGAACATGCGCCTCGAGCTTAAGGCCGAGGATACCGTGCGCGTGCTGCGCAAGGACGACATCCTGGCCGTGGTCAAGACGCTGGTCGAATTGCGCGACGGCAAGGGCGAGATCGACGACATCGACAATCTCGGCAATCGCCGCGTGCGCTCGGTCGGCGAGCTGATGGAGAACCAGTACCGCGTCGGCCTGCTGCGCATGGAGCGCGCGATCAAGGAACGCATGTCCTCGATCGAGATCGATACGGTGATGCCGCAGGACCTGATCAACGCCAAGCCGGCGGCTGCCGCCGTGCGCGAGTTCTTCGGTTCCTCGCAGCTGTCGCAGTTCATGGACCAGACCAACCCGCTGTCGGAGATCACCCACAAGCGCCGCCTCTCGGCGCTTGGGCCCGGTGGTCTGACCCGCGAGCGCGCCGGCTTCGAGGTGCGCGACGTGCACCCGACGCATTACGGCCGCATCTGCCCGATCGAGACGCCGGAAGGCCCGAACATCGGTCTGATCAACTCGCTGGCCACCTTTGCGCGCGTCAACAAATACGGCTTCATCGAGAGCCCGTACCGCAAGATCGTCAACGGCAGGCTGACCAATGAGGTCGTCTACCTGTCGGCGATGGAAGAGGCCAAGCACCACGTCGCGCAGGCCAATGCCGAGCTCGACAAGAATGGCGGTTTCGTCGACGAATTCGTCATTTGCCGCAACGCCGGCGAAGTGATGATGGCGCCGCGCGAAAACGTCGATCTGATGGACGTGTCGCCGAAGCAGATGGTGTCGGTGGCCGCGGCCCTGATCCCGTTCCTCGAGAACGACGACGCCAACCGCGCCCTGATGGGCTCGAACATGCAGCGTCAGGCCGTGCCGCTGGTGCGCGCCGAAGCGCCGTTCGTCGGCACCGGCATGGAGCCGATCGTCGCCCGTGACTCGGGCGCCGCCATCGGTGCCCGCCGCGGCGGCATCGTCGACCAGGTGGACGCGACGCGTATCGTCATCCGCGCCACGGAAGATCTCGATCCCGGCAAGTCCGGCGTCGACATCTACCGGCTGATGAAGTTCCAGCGCTCGAACCAGAACACCTGCATCAACCAGCGTCCGCTGGTGCGCATGGGCGACCGGGTCAACAAGGGCGACATCATCGCCGACGGCCCGTCGACCGAGCTCGGCGATCTGGCGCTCGGCCGCAACGTGCTGGTCGCGTTCATGCCGTGGAACGGCTACAACTACGAGGACTCGATCCTCTTGTCCGAGCGCATCGTCGCCGACGACGTCTTCACCTCGATCCACATCGAGGAGTTCGAGGTCATGGCGCGCGACACCAAGCTCGGGCCGGAGGAAATCACGCGCGACATCCCCAACGTCTCGGAAGAAGCGCTGAAGAACCTCGACGAGGCCGGCATCGTCTATATCGGCGCGGAAGTGCAGCCGGGCGACATCCTGGTCGGCAAGATCACGCCGAAGGGTGAAAGCCCGATGACGCCGGAAGAGAAGCTTCTGCGCGCCATCTTCGGCGAAAAGGCATCGGACGTGCGTGACACTTCCATGCGCATGCCGCCCGGAACCTTCGGCACCGTCGTCGAAGTGCGCGTCTTCAACCGCCACGGTGTGGAGAAGGACGAGCGCGCCATGGCGATCGAGCGTGAGGAGATCGAACGCCTCGCCAAGGACCGCGACGACGAGCAGGCGATCCTCGACCGCAACGTCTATTCGCGCCTTTCCGACGTTCTCGTCGGCAAGGAAGCGATTGCCGGACCGAAGGGCTTCAAGAAGGGCTCGAAGCTGTCGAAGGACACGCTCGACGAGTATCCGCGTTCGCAGTGGTGGCAGTTTGCGGTGGAGGACGAGAAGCTCCAGAGCGAACTGGAAGCCCTGCGTGGCCAGTACGACGATTCCAAGAAGGCGCTCGAACAGCGCTTCATGGACAAGGTCGAGAAGGTGCAGCGCGGCGATGAGATGCCTCCCGGCGTCATGAAGATGGTCAAGGTCTTCGTGGCCGTGAAGCGCAAGATGCAGCCCGGCGACAAGATGGCCGGCCGGCACGGCAACAAGGGTGTCGTGTCGCGGATCGTTCCGGTCGAGGACATGCCGTTCCTCGAGGACGGCACGCATGCCGATATCGTGCTCAACCCGCTGGGTGTGCCGAGCCGCATGAATGTCGGTCAGATCCTGGAGACGCATCTGGGCTGGGCTTGCGCCGGAATGGGCAGGAAGATCGGCGAACTGATCGACGCCTACAAGACGGGCGGCGACATCAAGCCGCTGCGCAAGACGCTCGAGAGCTTCATGCCGGCCAACGACCGCAACGAGCCGGTCCGCGACTATGACGACGAGAGTGTCGTTCGCCTCAGCGAGCAGATGCGCCGCGGCGTCGCCATCGCGACACCGGTGTTCGACGGCGCGCACGAGGCCGACATCAACATCATGCTGGAGCAGGCGGGCCTGCACACCAGCGGTCAGTCGCAGCTCTATGACGGGCGCACCGGCGAGCCGTTCGATCGTAAAGTGACGATGGGCTACATATATATGCTCAAGCTTCACCATCTCGTGGACGACAAGATTCACGCGCGTTCGATCGGGCCGTACTCGCTCGTTACCCAGCAGCCGCTGGGCGGCAAGGCGCAGTTCGGTGGCCAGCGCTTCGGCGAGATGGAGGTCTGGGCGCTCGAAGCGTACGGCGCCGCCTACACGCTGCAGGAGATGCTGACGGTGAAGTCGGACGACGTCGCCGGCCGCACCAAGGTCTACGAGGCGATCGTCAGAGGCGACGACACGTTCGAGGCCGGCATTCCCGAGAGCTTCAACGTTCTGGTCAAGGAAATGCGGTCTCTGGGCCTCAATGTCGAGCTGGAGAACACCAAGCTCGACGAAACACCAGTCCGGCTGCCCGACGCGGCCGAATAAGCCAGCGTGCGGTCGCGGGAGAGGGCTCCCGCGACCGCACGCACCAATTCTTCGGCCGATGGCCGGCAAGTCGGCGGGCGTTTGGTCCGCGCTAGATGCAAGGGGTTTTCGAGGACCCCGAAAAGGAGAACGGCATGAACCAAGAGGTCATGAATCTCTTCAACCCCCAGGCGCCTGCGCAGGTGTTCGATTCCATCCGGATCTCGCTCGCCAGCCCTGAGAAGATTCTGTCCTGGTCGTTCGGCGAGATCAAGAAGCCGGAGACCATCAACTACCGCACCTTCAAGCCGGAGCGCGACGGCCTGTTCTGCGCGCGGATTTTCGGTCCGATCAAGGACTATGAGTGCCTGTGCGGCAAGTACAAGCGCATGAAGTACAAGGGCGTCATCTGCGAGAAGTGCGGCGTCGAAGTGACGCTGTCGCGCGTCCGTCGCGAGCGCATGGGCCATATCGAACTGGCTGCGCCCGTCGCCCATATCTGGTTCCTGAAGTCACTGCCGTCGCGTATCGGCACGTTGCTCGACATGACGCTGAAGGACATCGAGCGCGTTCTCTACTTCGAGAACTACATCGTCACCGAGCCTGGCCTCACCGCGCTGAAGGAGCACCAGCTCCTCAGCGAGGAAGAGTACATGATCGCCGTCGACGAATATGGCGAGGATAGTTTCACCGCCATGATCGGCGCCGAGGCCATCCACGACCTTCTGGCCGGCATGGACCTGGAGAAGATCGCCGGCGACCTGCGTTCGGAGCTGGCTTCGACCACGTCCGAGCTCAAGCAGAAGAAGTATCTGAAGCGGCTCAAGGTCGTCGAGAACTTCATGGAATCCGGCAACCGTCCGGAATGGATGATCATGAAGGTGGTTCCGGTGATCCCGCCGGACCTGCGCCCGCTGGTTCCTCTTGATGGTGGACGCTTCGCGACGTCGGATCTCAACGATCTCTATCGCCGCGTCATCAACCGCAACAACCGCCTGAAGCGGCTGATCGAGCTGCGTGCGCCCGGTATCATCGTGCGCAATGAAAAGCGCATGCTGCAGGAAGCCGTCGACGCGCTGTTCGACAACGGCCGCCGCGGCCGCGTCATCACCGGCGCCAACAAGCGTCCGCTGAAGTCGCTGTCCGACATGCTCAAGGGCAAGCAGGGCCGGTTCCGCCAGAACCTGCTCGGCAAGCGCGTCGACTATTCCGGCCGCTCGGTCATCGTGACCGGTCCGGAGCTCAAGCTGCACCAGTGCGGCTTGCCGAAGAAGATGGCGCTCGAACTGTTCAAGCCCTTCATCTATGCCCGTCTCGACGCCAAGGGTTATTCCTCGACCGTCAAGCAGGCGAAGAAGCTGGTCGAGAAGGAGCGTCCGGAGGTGTGGGATATCCTCGACGAGGTTATCCGCGAGCATCCGGTCCTCTTGAACCGTGCGCCGACGCTGCACCGCCTCGGCATCCAGGCGTTCGAGCCGATCCTGATCGAAGGCAAGGCGATCCAGCTTCACCCGCTGGTCTGCACGGCCTTCAACGCCGACTTCGACGGCGACCAGATGGCGGTTCACGTGCCGCTGTCGCTGGAAGCGCAGCTTGAAGCCCGCGTGCTGATGATGTCGACCAACAACATCCTGCACCCGGCTTCCGGCGCGCCGATCATCGTGCCCTCGCAGGACATGGTTCTCGGCCTCTACTATCTCTCGATCGTCAACCAGAACGAGCCGGGCGAGGGCATGGTGTTTGCCGACATGGGCGAACTCCAGCACGCGCTCGAGACAAAGGCAGTGACGCTGCACGCCAAGATCAAGGGTCGCTTCCGCTCGGTCGACGCCGAAGGCAATGTCGTGTCGAAGATCTACGACACCACGCCCGGCCGCATGATCATCGGCGAGCTTCTGCCGAAGAACGTCAACGTGCCTTACGAGACCGCGAACCAGGAGATGACCAAGAAGAACATCTCCAAGATGATCGACACCGTCTACCGCCATTGCGGTCAGAAGGAGACGGTCATTTTCTGCGACCGCATCATGGCCCTCGGCTTCAGCCACGCCTGCCGCGCCGGCATTTCGTTCGGCAAGGACGACATGCTGATCCCGGATGCCAAGATCAAGCTCGTCTCCGACACCGAGGCTTTGGCCAAGGAATACGAGCAGCAGTACAATGACGGCCTGATCACGCAGGGCGAGAAGTACAACAAGGTCGTCGACGCCTGGGCCAAGTGCTCGGAAAAGGTCGCCGACGAGATGATGGCCCGCATCAAGGCGGTCGAGTTCGAGGACAATGGCCGTCAAAAGCCGATGAACTCGATCTACATGATGTCGCACTCCGGTGCGCGCGGCTCGCCCACCCAGATGCGCCAGCTTGCCGGCATGCGCGGCCTGATGGCCAAGCCTAGCGGCGAGATCATCGAGACGCCGATCATCTCGAACTTCAAGGAAGGCCTGACCGTGCTCGAGTACTTCAACTCGACCCACGGCGCCCGCAAGGGTCTGGCAGACACCGCCTTGAAGACGGCGAACTCGGGTTACCTCACCCGTCGTCTGGTCGACGTGGCGCAGGACTGCATCGTCAACTCCGTCGACTGCGGCACCGACAAGGGCCTTACCATGCAGCCGATCGTCGATGCCGGCCAGGTCGTCGCTTCCGTCGGCCAGCGCGTTCTCGGTCGTACGGCGCTCGACGACATCACCCATCCGGTGTCGGGCGAGGTTCTGGTCAAGGCCGGAACACTGATGGACGAACGCGACGTGGAGCAGATCGAAAAGGCCGGCGTCCAGTCGGTCCGCATCCGCTCGGCGCTGACCTGCGACGTCAGGGTCGGTGTGTGCGCGGTCTGCTACGGACGCGATCTGGCCCGCGGCACCCCGGTCAACCAGGGCGAGGCTGTCGGCGTCATCGCGGCGCAGTCGATCGGCGAGCCGGGCACCCAGCTCACCATGCGTACCTTCCACATGGGCGGTACGGCGCAGGTGGTGGACTCGTCGTTCCTTGAAGCCTCGTATGAGGGCAAGGTCGAGATCCGCAACCGCAACGTGGTGCGCAACTCCGACGGCCAGCAGATGGTCATGGGCCGCAACATGGCGGTGCTGATCCTCGACGAGGCCGGCAAGGAGCGCGCCACGCACCGTGTCACCTACGGTTCGCGCATCTTCGTGGACGATGGCGACAAGGTGAAGCGTGGCCAGCGCATCGCCGAGTGGGATCCCTATACCCGCCCGATCCTCACCGAAATTGAGGGCACGGTGCAGTTCGAGGATCTGGTCGACGGCATTTCCGTTCAGGAAACGGCCGACGAATCGACCGGCATCACCAAGCGCGAGGTCATCGACTGGCGTTCGACGCCACGCGGCAACGACCTCAAGCCGGCGATGATCGTCCAGGACGCCAAGGGCAAGGTCGGCAAGCTGTCGAAGGGCGGCGACGCCCGCTTCCTGCTCTCGGTCGAGGCCATTCTTTCGGTCGAGCCGGGTGCGCATGTGAAGCCCGGCGACGTGCTGGCGCGTATCCCCTTGGAAAGCGCCAAGACCAAGGACATCACCGGCGGTCTGCCGCGTGTTGCCGAGCTGTTCGAGGCACGCCGTCCGAAGGATCACGCCATCATCGCCGAGATCGACGGCACGATCCGCTTCGGCCGCGACTACAAGAACAAGCGCCGCATCATCATCGAGCCGCATGACTCGACGCTCGAGCCGGTCGAATACCTGATCCCGAAGGGCAAGCCGTTCCATCTCCAGGACGGCGACGTCATCGAGAAGGGCGACTACATCCTCGACGGCAATCCGGCGCCGCACGACATCCTGGCGATCAAGGGCGTGGAGGCACTTGCCTCCTACCTCGTCAACGAGATCCAGGAGGTCTACCGCCTGCAGGGCGTGTCGATCAACGACAAGCACATCGAGGTGATCGTTCGCCAGATGCTGCAGAAGGTCGAGATCACCACGCAGGGCGACTCGACCTACATTCCGGGCGATCACGTCGACATGATCGAGCTGGAAGAGGTCAACGAGCGCCTGGTCGAGGACGGCAAGAAGCCGGCCGAAGGCCAGCCGGTGCTCTTGGGCATCACCAAGGCCTCGCTGCAGACACCGTCCTTCATCTCGGCCGCCTCCTTCCAGGAGACGACCCGGGTGCTGACCGAAGCGGCGGTTGCCGGCAAGACCGACATGCTGCAGGGGCTGAAGGAGAACGTCATCGTCGGCCGGCTGATCCCGGCCGGTACTGGCGGCACGATGAGCCAGATCCGGCGCATCGCCACCTCGCGCGACGAGCTGATCATCGACGAGCGCCGCAAGGCGTCGGGCGTCGAGGTCGCCGAACCGATGCTGACCGAAATGGTTACCGCCGCGCAGTAAGCGCGACGGTACAGATCTCAGGCAACGAAGCCGTCGGGGCAACCCGGCGGCTTTTTTGTGTGTGCCGAGCATGATCGACAGCTTGGAGGTGTAAGTCCTCTACCCAGCCTGATGGCGGCGAAGGGTTAGCGAAGCGCAAGGGCGTCGTCGCAAGGCGGGGTCTGAAGGAAGCGTGGAGCAAACCCGCGACCCGATGGACAAGAACCGGATACGAGGCCTACCCGGCCGGACGAGCGGGCACATGACCGCGAAGTCCATGGTCATCAAGGACCGGGGTGGTAAATCCGGCGGGTGTGCGGGGAAGGCGGTCGATCTTACCTCGGGAGATCTGTGCCGTGTCCGGAATTCCGGACTGAGCCCGCCGTGAGGCGCGCTGATCGCGGTGCAGAAGTCA
>NZ_VLKT01000095.1 GCF_007830515.1 Mesorhizobium tianshanense | reverse complement strand
CGCGGTATGGCCCGAGCCCGAGTTGCTGTTGCCCGCAAGCTCGCTGTCATTCTGCATCGCATGTGGAGCGACGGGACAGAATTCCGCTTCGGCAAGGCACCCGGCCCCGTATCGGCATGAAATAGGGACAACAGACCAACGAAGGAGGAGTTGATTCCACCCGAAAGGGCGTGATCCGGATCGTTCCCGTGGGGACGATGGGCAAGGCGATCTCGTTAGCAGGCACGATCCTGGGACGAACTCTCTCAAGGTCGTTCAACAGATTGAGACGCCTCGCTCTACTGACCCCATCATGCGGCGGCCTAACGTCGACCGCGAAGAGAAGCGAGTGACCCGCGGGGCGACATGGTCCGGAAAAAAATATCAGGAGGAGCTTGACCCCAACGACCCCAATCAGAGAAGCCTGCCCACTGGGGCGATCACCCAGACGAGCGGTAACAAGAAATACCTGACCACCTGCACCAACACCATGTACCCCGCGAACGGCACCGGCGCGGTGGTCGACGTCAGCCTGATGGATGCGCTGTATCTGCAGATGGATGTGCCATCGGCCCAGCTGCCCAGGCTCAAGTCGAATGACACGAACACATCGAACCGGCTGTACATCGACGGCGTTGAAGTCGCGAACGGCGAAAAGGTGGACATCTTCACCGCGGTGCCGTGCGGCCAACCCAGCCAGCAGGCCTGGGAAGACGGCGGAAACGCCGTGCCGGCTCCGGTGTCCAACGCCGATTTCTTCTACACCGTGACCGGCAAGTGCGACTTCAATCAGCGGCCTTCGCAAACAGTGCTTACGCAGTAGGGGGCAGGCGCCTGAGCTGCCAATCTCCCCCCTTGTGGGGGATGGCCGGCAGGCCAGAGGGGGGCGCTGTCCCGCCGGCTTTGCCAGGATCCATGATCTCCCCCCATGGGGGGAGATCGGCTGTCGTGACGGCCTTCGCCAATCTCCAACGTCGCAAAGATAGCCAGCCTTCCGATCACGAAGCGGTGAAGGCTGTAACGAAGCCCGTGGCGGCGGCGAATTGTGGACATGGCCGGCAACCGGCCCCCGCCGCAACGGAGACCCTAGATGACCGGATCGAAAGCAAAACCCGGCAAGGCGTGGCTGGCCGGCGCCGGCGCTGCCCTGATCGCTCTCGCCGCGACCGGTGCTGCCTTGGCCCAGACGCTCACCGTGGTCGAGCTGTTCACCAGCCAGGGCTGCTCGTCCTGCCCGCCGGCCAACGCCAACCTGATCAAGGTCAAAGACCGGCCTGACGTGCTGGCGCTCTCCTTCAACGTCACCTACTGGGACTATCTCGGCTGGAAGGACACTTTCGGCAGAGAGGAATTCACCCAGCGCCAGGTCCGCTACGAGCCGTCGCTCGGCCGCTCGGGCCCGTTCACGCCGCAAGTGGTGGTCAATGGTAACGCCGACGCGGTCGGCGCCCGGCCCGGTGAGATCGAGCAGCTGATTTCGAGCAGCAGCAGCGCGAAAGGGCCGTCGCTGTCGCTCGACGGCGGCAAGATCGCCATCGGCGCCGGCGCGGTGCCGGGCGGCAAGGCCGATATCTGGCTGGTGGGCTACCGGCAGGGCGTCATCGAGGTGCCGGTGGCGCGCGGCGAAAACACCGGACGCACGCTGCCGCATGCCAATGTCGTGCATTCCCTCTCCAGGCTTGGCGCCTGGACCGGCGACGCCATCGCGCTGCCACTGCCGGCCGCCGCGAGCGGGCTCAGCACCGCGGTGCTGGTGCAGGTGCCGGATGGCGGGCCTATCCTGGCCGCCGCCACCAACTAGACTCTCGAGATTTGCGCAACGCCGCATGAGCGGCGCCGCACATGCCGGCCGCATCAGCGCGCCATCAACCCCAGAGGAGACCACCATGACCAACCGTCTGACCCTGCCGGCGCTTGCCTTCGCGCTTTGCTCGACGGCACTTTTTGCCGGCGGCATCGCCCGCGCCGAGGATGCGATGAAGCCTGCGGACCCGATGGCCACGGATGCGATGAAACCCGCCGACGCCATGGCCACCGACGCGATGAAGCCGGCCGACCCGATGGCCGCCGAGAAGATGAAGGAGTGCATGGACAAGGCAGCCATGGAGACCGACGCGATGAAGAAGGATGAGGCAACAAAGGCCTGCGACGCGATGGGCATGGCCAAGTAGGTCTGTCCGGCCCCGGCAGCCCTGGGGCCGTTCCCTCCAGGCCGGGGACGGCCCTTGCGGACTGCGAGGCAGCCTGACCCGGACGCAACGCAATGCGCCGGCGCACGGCAATGTGAGGCGCCGGCGGACCGTTCTGTCGTATAATTGTTAAACTCATGCATGGAGATCCGACATGACCTGCATTGAAAAACCCGCCGCGAAACGATCGACGAGCTTCGCCAGGAGCGCGCTTGCGGCACTGATCCTCGCGGCGGCCGGCGGCCCATTGTGGCAGACGCCGGCAATCTCGGCCGAGGAGGCGGTGGTGATCCCGCCGCCGGCGATGGACGAGAAAGCCGCCGGCGGCACCGCGAAGGCGGTCTTCGCCGGCGGCTGCTTCTGGGGCGTGCAGGGCGTGTTCCAGCACGTCAAGGGCGTAACCGGCGCCGTCTCCGGCTATGCCGGCGGGACCGAGGACACCGCTGTCTACGAGACGGTCGGCACCGGCCGGACCGGGCACGCCGAAGCCGTCGAGATCACCTACGAACCGTCCAAAGTGACCTACGGCCAGTTGCTGCAGGTGTATTTCTCGGTCGCGCACAACCCGACGCAGCTGAACTACCAGGGTCCGGACCGCGGCCCGCAGTACCGTTCGACGATCTTTGCCGAAAGCGACGCGCAGAAGAAGATCGCCGAGAGCTACATCGCCCAACTCGACAAGGCCAAGGTCTTTCCAGAGTCGATCGTGACCACGCTGGAGACCGAAAAACCCTTCTATCGGGCCGAGGACTATCACCAGGATTTCCTGACGCTGAACCCGACCTATCCCTACATCGTCTACAACGACCTGCCCAAGGTAGAGAATCTGAAGACGCTATTCCCCAGCCTGTACAGCGACAAGCCGGTGCTGGTGCTGGCCGCCAACAAGAGCTGATTTTTTGCGACGCGCTTAGGAGCAGCGATCAGGGCAACAATGCCTGCTTACTGCACGCCCAGGAACTGCTTGAGCTCCGACGTCCTGGGATTGGCGAAGACGTCCTCGGGCGCGCCGATCTCGTGGACGCGGCCCTGATGCATGAAGACGACGCGCGAGCAGACGTCGCGGGCGAAGCGCATCTCGTGGGTGACCATCACCAGCGTCATGCCTTCCGCGGCCAGTTCCTTGACGACGGCCAGCACTTCGGCGACGAGTTCGGGATCGAGCGCCGAAGTGATCTCGTCGCATAGCAGCGCGATGGGCTGCATCGCGAGTGCCCGGGCGATCGCCACGCGCTGCTGCTGGCCGCCGGACAGTTCGTCCGGCAATGCGTCGAACTTGTGGGCGAGACCGACGCGGTCGAGCATTTTTCGCGCGACCGCTTCGGCGTCCTTTTTCGGCGTCTTCTTCACCACCATCTGCGACAGCATGACATTGCCGCCAGCCGTGAGATGCGGGAACAGGTTGAATTGCTGGAAGATCATGCCGACCTTCAGACGCAGCGCCTTGAGATGCGTCTCGTCGGGCAGGAACTGGGCACCGGCGACGACGATCGAGCCTTCATCGATGGTCTCCAACCCGTTGATGCAGCGCAGCAGCGTCGACTTGCCCGAACCGCTCTTGCCGATGATGGCGACGACCTCGCCCGGCGCGATGTCGATGGAAATCCCCTTCAGCACCTCGTTGTCGCCGAAGCGCTTCTTCACCTCAGTGATTGCGATGAGCGACATTGAGCTTCCTTTCCAGGAGCTGGCTCGACTTCGACAGCGGCCAGCACAAAGCAAAGTAGATGAGCGCGACCAGGCCATAGACGGTGAATGGCTGGAACGTGGCGTTTGTGACGATCGAACCGGCCTTCGACAGTTCGACGAAGCCGATGATGGAGGTGAGCGCGGTGCCCTTCACCACCTGCACCGAGAAGCCGACCGTCGGCGGCACCGCCACTTTCAGCGCCTGCGGCAGGATGACGTAGCGCATCTGCTGGAGATAACCCATTCCGAGGCTGGCGGACGCCTCCCATTGACCCTTGGCGACGCTCTCGACGCAGCCGCGCCAGATTTCGGCGAGGAAGGCGGCGGTCCACAGGATGAGCGCGACACAAGCGGCAAGCCGCGCGGGAACGTCGATGCCGAACAGGCCAAGCCCGAAGAAAGCGAGAAAAAGCTGCATCAGGAGCGGCGTGCCCTGGAACAGTTGGATGTAGCCGCGTGACAGAAGCCGCATCCAACGCCGGCCGCCGATGCGCAGGAAAAGCAGGACCGCGCCGACGATGCCGCCACCGATGAAGGAGACCAGCGAGAGCAGAACGGTCCAGCGCGCGGCCAAAAGCAGGTTGCGCAGGATGTCCCAGAAGCTGAACTCGATCATGGCGCATGCCTCATCGCGACGCCTTCCTTGGAAACAGCATCCCGCCCAGGCCGGCCAGCAGCTGGCGCAGCAGGATCGCGAGCGCCAGGTAGATCAAGGTGGAGACGATGTAGGTTTCGAAGGCCCTGAAATTGCGCGACTGGATAAAGTTGGCGGCGAAGGTCAGGTCCTCGGCGGCAATCTGCGAAACGACGGCCGAACCCAGCATGACGATGACGATCTGCGACGACAGCGCAGGCCAGATGCGCTGGAGCGCAGGGATCAGAACCACGTACCAGAAGGCCTGGAACGGGGTCATGGCGAGGCTCGCGCCGGCTTCGAACTGGCCGCGTGGCGTGGCCTGGATGCCGGCGCGGATGATCTCGCAGCTGTAGGCGCCGAGGTTCACGATCATGGCAAGGTTGGCGGCGGTCAATTCCGACATCCTGATGCCAAGCGACGGCAGGCCGAAGAAGATGAAGAAAAGCTGGATGAGGAAGGGCGTGTTGCGGATCAGCTCGACATAGGTCGCGACGACGGGCCTCAGCCACTTCGGCCCGAGCGCGCGTACCCAGGCGCAGGCGATGCCCAACGCCACGCCGAACACCGCGCCGATCAGGATGAGCTGCACGGTGATCCGGATGCCCTTGAGCAGCACCGGCAGAGAAACGATCAACCAGCCGAAATCGAACTGATAGGTCATGGCTTGCTGTCTGACCTAGACCACACGCGGCGGGCGGCGATCACAGCTCAGCCGGCAGGTCCACCTTCAGCCATTTTTGCGAAATCGCGTTGAGGGCGCCGTCGGACCTCGCGGCGGCGATGATCCCGTTGATCTTGGCCATCAATGCCGGCTCGTCCTTGTTCAGGCCGATGTAGCAAGGCGAGTTCTTGATCAGGAATTTGAGTTCGGGCCGCTTGGGCGGGTTCTTTTCTAGGATGGCGGCGGCGACGACATTTCCGGTCGCGATCACCTCGACCTGGCCCGAAAGGAAAGCGGAAATAGTACCGTTATTGTCCTCGTAGCGCTTGATCTCGACGCTAGCGGGCGCGACCTTGGTCAGTTCGAGGTCTTCGATCGCACCGCGGGTGACGCCAACGGTCTTGCCGGCAAGATCTTCCGCCTTGGCGACCGCGACATCCGCCGGTGCGAACACGCCATTGTAGAAGGGCGCGTAGGCTTCGGAAAAGTCGATGACCTTCTCGCGATCGGGATTCTTGCCGAGGCTGGATATGACCAGGTCCACCTTGTTGGTCTGAAGGTAGGGAATGCGGTTGGCGCTGGTGACCGGGACGATCTCGACCTTGGCGCCAAGCTTTTCGCCAATCAGATTGGCGATGTCGATGTCGTAACCCTGCGGCGTCATGTCGGCGCCAACGCTGCCGAAGGGCGGGAAATCCTGCGGGACGGCGACGCGGATGGTGCCCCGCGCCCCGATGTCGCTCAGGGCGTCAGCCCGCGCCTGCGGAGACGGAGCGATGGCCATTACGACCACGGCGGAGAAGGCCAGCATGCACGCATTGCGACGGTTCATTATTTTCCCCTTTGACTGAACAAAACCGATTGGTCGTCAGGGCAAAGCAACAGACGTGCCAAACCATCGAAATCAGCGCGTATCGGGGCTTTTCCAACAGGGTTGGGAATTTCTCATCACGACCCGATGCCACCCGACTGGCAGGCAGCCTAAATATTGTGCAGATAGTTGGTGCGGCAGATTTGGCCTCGTGTGGAGCGGATGCACGTCGCTCCAATGCCAGGTCCGCTATTTGCGCCAGGGCAAGCTCCAGCCCAGCTTTTCCTGTGTTGCGATGGCCTCAGTCGATGTCGGGGCAGGCTCCATCTCGCGGTAACGCACCGAGCCCTTCGGCGGGTAGGCTCGAGTGTTGTTGAA
This sequence comes from Mesorhizobium tianshanense, assembly GCF_007830515.1. Classification (GTDB taxonomy): domain Bacteria; phylum Pseudomonadota; class Alphaproteobacteria; order Rhizobiales; family Rhizobiaceae; genus Mesorhizobium; species Mesorhizobium tianshanense. Next base: position 10,518 of record NZ_VLKT01000095.1, on the reverse strand, counting down.
GGTGAGCTTGTCACGCTGGCTGAAATCGGGGAAAGGCAGGTTTTCTGCCTCGCGCCAGTCGCTGACCCGTTTCTCCGCGGCGACGCGCTTTTCCTCGTCGACCGGAAGATCGGCGACGCTGTACTCCAGCTGCGAGGGGAACGCGAACTGCGCGCCGGCGTCGTCCATGATGTTGATGATGGACAAAAGGATGTCCTCGCGTATGGCGAGGAACTCGGACCCGTCCGCAGTCATGATGTAGGTGGACACCTCGATGTCGAGCGAATAGGGGCCGAAGCCGACAAAGCGCACATGGCACGGATTGTCGATGACGCGCGGATGCGCGATCAGCAGCTTGCGCAACTCGGCCAAGGTATAGCGCAACTGGTCGGGCGTTGTCTCGTAGCGCAGCTGCAGCGTCGTCGCGAAGCGGGTACGATCGCGATGTGCGCAATTTTCGATCTGCATGCCGGCGAAGTCCGAATTCGGCACCGAGATGACGGTGCGATCGAGCGACCTTATGCGGGTCGAGCGCATGCCGATATGCTCGATGGTGCCCGACTGGCCGCCGAACTTGCAGAAATCGCCGACGCTGACCGGTCGGTCGGCATAGAGCGTCAGGCCGGAGAGGAAGTTCTGCAGCGTCGGTTGCGCCGCCAGCGCCACGGCGAGACCGCCGATGCCGAGGCCAGCGATGACGCCTTCGTAAGGGATCGCAAGCACTTCGGCCAACAGCAGGAAGGCAACGACCAGCACGGCAACGCGCGCAACGCCGGTGGTCAACGAAATCAGCGTGTCGTGATAGCCGGGTGCCGGCCACATCCTGCGGTAATGGTCGGCGATCCTGCCGATGAGTTGCCAGACCACCGGTACGAAGCCGATCACGATCAGGCTCCAGGCCGCCGCCTTTACTGGTGCTGCGACCACTTGCGGCAGGCCGAGCGGGCGCAATGCCACCAAAAGGAAAAGGCCGAGGAAGATCGAGCGCACCGCCCATTCGACGACGCGTAGGAAGGCCGAGCGCTGCGAACGGTTCTGGCTGGGCGCAAAAAAGGAAATGACCGCATTGGCGATGAAGCCAAAGGCAATGCCGGCCAGCACTGCGAGGCCAAGCACCCACCATTGCCAGCGTTCCATCGGGCCGGCGCGGGTGAGCAGGCCGGGGCTGATCTCGCGGGCCAGGCTGCGCGTGGCGAAGAACGGGTCGCCGCTGGCGAAAGCGGCGAACTCCGGCGCCACCGGGACGTCCTCCACGTCGGCATAGAGCGTGCGGATGTTGGCGAGCGTCTCGGGCGTGAATTGCCAGATCTTGCCCTTGTCCGTCTCGACCGGGCCGACGACGATGTTGCCGGACGGATGCTCGAAATAGACATAGGGCGTGTTGCTTTTGGGATCGTCCGGAATTTCCTGCCAGTAGACATAGCCGATACGATCGATGACCTTCTTCAGATAGCGCTCGAGAAGGAACGCCTCGTCGGCGCGAACGGCCGGATTGTAGTCGCGCAGATTGAGCGCCGCCTGCGCGGTGTTGCCAGCCTCGGTGACGCCGCTGAGCAGCACCTTGAACGTATCGCGCGGCGAGGCCAGCTTGGCTGGATCGTCGACCCAGTCGACGGCTTCGCCACGCGCCGCCTGGAATTCGGCGAGCTTGGCCTGAAGCAGGCCGAGCGGCGGACCGACGATGAACCACTCGCCTTGTCTGCGGCGGAAAGTGACTTCGAAGGAGGCGTTGGTGTCATGCTGCTGAAGCCTGGTGCTCACCTCGTCGCCCGTGCTCGCGTCGCGCGGCAGGCTCCACAGGCGGATGGTCGCATTGTCGATGACGTTGAACAGAAGCTTGGTGTAATCGGGCATGTTGAGGTCGCCACGGTCGGCCTCGGCGACATCGATCAGCCCTGCCGCCCGAGCGGCGAGGCCCATGCCGCCGCCGGTTGCCCGCGGCACATTGTCGGCGCCGCTCTCGTTCATGGTCTGCAGGAAAGAGCGCATGGTCGTCATCGGGCTGGTCTGGTCGACGCGGATGTCCTCGACGGCGCTGACGCGCACGCCTGTCCACCATTCGGCGGTGGCGGATTCGAAGCGCCCCATGAAGCTCTCGCCGTCGGGCGACTGAACGAAGACGAAAGCGCCCTGGCGATCGCCCTCGAACCAGCGTCCGACAAGGTTATTGCCCTCAGCCTTCGCCTCGATGCGGCCGTTATAGAGCGGGTAGACGCCTTTCACGTCGGCGCCGGTCTGCTCGAAGGTGATCTCGGCGCCGGCGCCGCGCCATTTCGTATCCCAAACGCCGGCCCAGTTGGCCATCTCCTGGGCATGCGCCTGTTGCGGAAACGGCAGCAGGCCGGCCAACGCAAGCGCGCCGATCAGAGCGACCATGCGGATCAGGATCAAGACCAGCCGATCTTGTCTCGCTGATGCGACGGGGACACCGCTCATTGCATTGTCCTTCTTCTTGCCCGCCGCAGCAGCGGGCCGGACTCTGTCGAAGAAGGGTTATTGCCCCGGAAGGTGAATATTCTGTTTCCCGCGACACCGCGGTCTCATCGGGAATCCATCGCGTTGCTGTCGGTCAATCGTAGGTCAGATCCGTCGCCTTGCCGCCGAAGACGCGGTAGGCGTAGAACGAATAGAAGATGATGATCGGCAGCACGACCACCGTGCCGGCTAGGATGATGGCGAGGCTTTCGGGCGCAGACGCCGCCTGCCAAATGGTCAGCCGGTCGGGCACCACGAAGGGATAAAACGACCACGCGAGGCCGGCGAAGCCCAGCGTGAAGATTGCGGCCAGCGTCAGGAATGGCGTCAGCGCATGGCGGTCGTCCGCCTTGGGCAGATGGAATGTCTGTCGCCACAGCCACAGGAACAGCACCGCCGACAGGATCGGCAGCGGCGACAGATAGATCATGGCGGGCCAGACGAACCATTTGTCGAAGATGCGCGGACTGGCGAGCGGCGTGGCTAGCGAGACGGCGACCATGCCGAGCGCGGTCAGCACCAGCGCCCGGCGCAGCCAGAGCACCGCCTTCTTCTGCAATTCGCCTTCCGTCTTGTAGATGACCCAGGCTGCGCCCATCGCCGCATAGGCAGCGGCAAGGCAGAGTGCCACCAGCGCGCCAAAGGCGATACCGCCGAGGCCGACATCCAGGCCGAGCACATAGATCCCCAGCATGTAGCCCTGCGCCAGCGAGGCGATGACCGATCCCAGGAAGAAGATGCGGTTCCAGCGATGCTTCCTGCCGGCCGGCACCTTGGCACGAAAATCAAAGGCGACGCCGCGCAAGATCAGGCCGACAAGGAGCAAGAAGACCGGAATGTAGAGGGCGGTGAGGATGGTGCCGTGCGCCAGCGGGAAGGCGACCAGCAGCAGGCCGACGGCCAGCACCAGCCAGGTCTCGTTGGCGTCCCAGAACGGGCCTATTGCCGCGATCATCGTGTCCTGCTCGGCGTCTTCGGCGGCCGCAAACAGGATGCCGATGCCGAGATCGAAGCCGTCGAGGATGACGTAGATCAGGATGGCAAGGCCCATCAGGCCGGCGAAGATGAGGGGGAGCAATGTCGGCCAGGGAAGCGTCATCACCGTTCTCCTACTTCGCCGCCGGCTGCGACAGCGCCGCGTTCATGACGCCGGGCAACGGCGAGGCGTCGCCGTCCTTCGCCGCTTTCAGCGCCAGATGCACCAGCACGCCGAGATAGGCGATCAAGAGCAGCGCGTAGAGGATGAGATAGACCGCAAGCGACAGCGCGACCTGGCTGCCGGCGACCGGGCCGACGGCGTCGGCGGTCTTGAGCACGCCGGTGACCAGCCAGGGCTGGCGGCCGATCTCGGTGGTGTACCAGCCGGCCAACGTCGCCAGCCAGCCGGACAGCGCCATCGGCACCATCACCAGTGCCAGCGGCTTCGGCAGGCTGTGGCGGCGCCTCAGGAAAAAGGCGGCCGACCAGGAGACGACGAGCATAAGAACCCCGACGCCAACCATGATACGAAAACCCCAGAACACCGGAAAGACCGGCGGGTGGTCGCCGGCATAGTCGTTCAGCCCCGGCACGACGCCACTGGCGCTGTGCCTGAGGATGAGGCTGGCCCCGTCGGGGATGGTGAGTTCGAATCTGTTCTCCCTTGCCGCTTCGTCTGGAAGCGCGAAGAGGATCAGCGGCACATTGGGGCCGGTGTTCCAGTTGGCCTCCATGGCGGCGATCTTCTGCGGCTGATGCTCTAGCGTGTTGAGGCCATGCTGGTCGCCGGCGAAGATCTGGACGGGGATCAGGACCGCCGCGGTGAAGACACCGGTGCGTAATGCCTTCCACATCGATTCCGAGCGGTCGCCATAGAGATAGCGCAGCGCCGACAGGCCGGCGATCAGGAACGAAACCGTCAAGCCCGAGGCAAGCAGCATATGGACGAGCCGGTAGGGCATGGACGGGTTGAAGACGATCGCCCACCAGTCGGTGGCGTGCGCTACGCCATCGCGCATCTCGAAGCCGACCGGCGTCTGCATCCACGAATTGAGCGCGATGATCCAGAAGGCGGACAAAGTGGTGCCGCCAGCCACCAGCACGGTTGCCAGCGTGTGGATGCGGTTGGAGACGCGGCGAAAGCCGAACAGCATGATGCCGAGGAACGCTGCCTCGAGGAAGAAGGCGGTAAGGACCTCATAGGCGAGCAGCGGGCCGGCGATGTTGCCGACGGTCTCCATGTAACCGGGCCAGTTGGTGCCGAACTGGAAGCTCATGGTGACGCCCGAAACCACACCCATGGCGAATGACAGCGCGAACACCTTCACCCAGGTGAAATAGGCGCGCATCCAGGCGGAATCGCCGGTGGCGTTGTAGCGAAGCTTGAAGAGCAGCAGCACCCAGCCAAGCGCGATGGTGATAGCCGGAAACAGGATGTGGAACGAGATGTTCGCGCCGAACTGGATGCGCGACAACATGAGCGGGTCCATGGCGGGCTCCGGCTGCGATTATATCAAAGAAGATATGCCGGATACGTCAAACGTCAAAGCGGCGTGGCGTCACGCGAGGCGGAACGCCGCAGGGTCAAGGGATCTTGGGGTCACAGGACATGGAAATGCAAATTTACATCTTCCGACCGGTCTCTTGCGCCGCCAATGTCCAGAACTGTCAGGAGTACCATTGACTTCCGGCTGCGCGCACCGACATTCAGCGGACCAAAAATCAACAGTTCTCCTTTCAAGCAGCCGTTTTTCAGCCATGCCATCCATCATTTCGATTTCCGGGGTCACCAAGACCTACGCCACCGGTTTCAAGGCGCTGAAGGAGATCAATCTCGATATCGAGCGCGGCGAGATCTTTGCGCTGCTCGGGCCGAACGGTGCCGGCAAGACGACGCTGATCTCGATCGTCTGCGGTATCGTCAACCGCTCGTCGGGCACGGTCACCGTGGACGGCCACGACATCAGCCGGGATTATCGGACCGCGCGCAGCCTTATCGGGCTGGTGCCGCAGGAACTGACCATCGACGCGTTCGAGAGCGTGTGGGCCACGGTCAACTACAGCCGCGGCCTGTTCGGCAAGCCGGCCAACCACGCGTTTGTCGAGAAAGTGCTGCGCGACCTGTCGTTGTGGGACAAGAAGGACGCCAAGGCGATCACCCTGTCCGGCGGCATGAAGCGGCGGCTGATGATCGCCAAGGCGCTGTCGCACGAACCGAGGGTTCTGTTCCTCGACGAGCCGACGGCCGGCGTCGACGTCGAGCTGCGCCAGGATATGTGGGAGATGGTGCGCCGGCTGCGCGAGGATGGCGTCACCATCATCCTGACCACACACTATATCGAGGAGGCCGAGGCGATGGCCGACCGGGTCGGCGTCATCAACCGCGGCGAGATCGTGCTGGTCGAGGACAAGGCCGAACTGATGCGCACGCTTGGCCGCAAACGGCTGTTGCTGGAACTGCGCAGCCCGCTCGCCACCATACCCGAGACGTTTTCGCGCTATGCGCTGGAGCTTTCGCCGGACGGTGATCGACTGACGTACACCTATGACAACCAGAGCGAACGGCCGGGCGTCGCCTCGCTGCTCCGCGATCTCGAAGCGGCTGGTATCCAGTTCCGCGATATCGACACGCAAAACAGCTCGCTCGAGGAGATCTTCGTCAATCTGGTGAGGAAGGACGCATGAACCTGCGAGCAGTCTGGGCGATCTACAAGATGGAGATGGCGCGCGCCTTTCGGACCGTGCTGCAAAGCATCGTATCGCCCGTCATCTCGACATCGCTCTATTTCGTCGTCTTCGGCTCGGCCATCGGCTCGCGTATCACCGAGATCGACGGCGTCAGCTACGGTGCCTTCATCGTGCCGGGGCTGATCATGCTGTCGCTGCTGACGCAGTCGATCTCCAACGCGTCCTTCGCCATCTATTTCCCGAAATTTGTCGGCTCTATCTACGAATTGCTGTCGGCGCCGGTATCTTATCTGGAGATCATCATTGCCTATGTCGGGGGTGCGGCGACCAAGTCGATCATACTCGGCCTGATCATCCTGGCGACCGCAGGGTTGTTCGTGCCGCTGACCATCGAGCATCCGGTCTGGATGCTCGCCTTCCTGGTGCTGACGGCGGTCACCTTCAGCCTGTTCGGTTTCATCATCGGCATCTGGGCGAAGAGCTTCGAACAATTGCAGTTGGTGCCGCTGCTGATCATCACGCCGCTTACCTTCCTTGGCGGCAGCTTCTATTCGATCGACATGCTGCCCGGCGTCTGGCGCACGGTGACGCTGTTCAACCCCGTCCTCTATCTGGTCAGCGGCTTTCGCTGGAGTTTCTACGGCAAGTCCGACGTCTCGATCGGCATCAGCCTCGGCATGACCGTCGTTTTCCTGCTTGTCTGCATAGCGATCGTCGCGTGGATCTTCAGGACCGGCTACCGGCTGCGGAACTGACGAATCCAACTTCGTCATCCCGGGGCGGAGCAGGAGCGAAGCGACGTCGCGCAGACCCTGGGATCCATGCCGGAACCCTAACCGAAGAGTGCAGCGGAGCAGAATTCTGCACCGCAGCGGCACTTTGAAGTCACGGGATCTTGGGGTCTGCGCCGCGTCGCTCAGATCGCCTTGATCCGTCGGAGCAACTCTAACATCTCGACGAAGGTCCCCTTGCGGAAAGCGACATAGGTCGGCTCCTCGATGCCGTGGAAGCGGCGTTTGAAGGCAGCCTGTCCCTGCAGGTTGAATTTGCGGCGATTGATCCATGGCGAACCATAGGCGCGCTGGAAGGCGGTGCGCCAGAAGTCGCTTCGGCAAATCCGCTGGGTCCGATGTCGACAAGCGGCGACAAGCCGGGCGTGACGACGGAGATGCCTTGCTCGCGAAAGCGGTCGACCGCGAATTTGGTCAGGCCGATCTCGGCATGCGCCGTGGCATTGACATGCTTACGCTTGAACGAGGTGGCGTAGCCGATCACCTTGCCGCCGCTGAACAGAGGATCGAAGTCGAGCAAAGCAACGAGCTCGCCATCCGGGCCATGCAGGACGAAGCGGCGCATGTCGACGCCAAGAATGATCGTCAAAGGGGCGGTTGAGGAAGGTCATCTCCCATCGCTTGGCGATGCGGTCGGCCCGCCAATTCTGCGAGAGCCGCCGGATCTCGTCGAGAAGGATGGTGCGCTTGTCCTCGGCAAAGGAGAATCCTTCTTCAAGAGCCAGCGCTCGGAGTAGCGCACGGTTTCGTTGCGCTTTCCGGAAAAGTCGTGGGCGGGCAGGAGCAGCCGCATTTCGACACCGAGACGATTGACCCGGTACCCAAGTTCGGCCAGAACGCGCGCCGTTGCACGAACCAGGGGTCGCCGGCACTTTCGACGAAGCTCCTGATGTGGTCGGGCCTGTCGGGCGGGCGAACCACCGGATCGCCGAGCGCGAAATGCTGCTTCATCTTGGTGCCGATGGCGATGTAGCCGGTCGGCATCGCCGAAATAGGATAGGTTGCGCTGGACGGCGGTCGAATAGGCGAGCGAAAAATCGCCGTGCCGGCGGACCAGCGCTAGGCGCTCAATATGCGTCAGCTCTTGCCGGGTGACCTTGGGCGCAGCGCCTTCGAGCAAGCGATCGAAATGGGTGCGCAAGGAGGACATGATCGAGATTCCGCGTGCCGCTTGAATAATGGAGGCCGGCCCACGGCCTCGAATCAGTCGCCTTGGCGCGATTGACTACCGATCATATCGCGCAAGAGCCATATAGGATGCAATCAGCGCCGACTGAAGGGAAATCTCCAAATGGCGGCGGCTCCATCCTGGAGTTATCAGCCGGATCGGATTGCATTACGACCGCGTCCTTTGACTTTCTATGCATTGTTATATATCATGTTATTAATCAGCATGGGACGCGTTGATTATGGAAGATGTCATACGGTCTCTTGGCTTCCTGTGCCTGGGCAGCAGGTTGAAGCGTATAGGCGAGCAATTGCAGTCGGATACGCAGCGAGTGCTCGATCGCCTGGATGTCCCGGTTCAGTCGAGCCAGTATCCGCTCCTGGCCGCGCTCGACAGGCTGGGGCCCCTGCCAGTTGGTGAACTGGCACAGGCTCTTGGGATTGCGCAGCCGGGCGTCACACGAAGCGTGAAGCTTCTGGCCGAACTGGGATTGGTCGAAGTCAGCCAGTCGAACAATGACCAGCGGCGCAGGATTGTCTCGCTCACTCGGAACGGTCGACGGCTCGTCGATGCCGCGAAGCGCGACGTCTGGCCACGCATCGAGAAAGCCGTCGCGGATTTGTGCGCAGACCTTTCGGGGCCGCTTCTCGATCAACTGGCCGCAATCGAGGACGGCATCGCTGCGGCTCCCATCGACCGTCGTGTGGGAAAGGCCGTGGGTGCCGTGCAATGAAACATGTCCTCGACCGTCCTGTCTGGAGCGCGCTCGGGACACGACACAAGGCCTTCGCGCAAGGTGACAACCTCGCCAGGCGATATCCGTCGTCGATCGTCCCGTTCGCTGCCACCGCCGCGAACGACACCGAAAGCCTACGGGCGTTCGATAGGCTTGTTCCACCAAACGATAGCGTGATCATGCTGCAGGCGGGTCCCATTGCCCTGCCTGATGGGCTATCCGCGATCTCGGCGGCTTCCGGCGTCCAGATGGTTGCCGAACGGTCATTGCAGATCGTGTCCGACGAGCGTGTGCAGCGTCTGACGCAGCACGATGCAGCCGAGATGCTCGCCTTGGCGTCTCTCACCAAACCCGGCCCGTTCACGCTCGGGGCGTTTAGTCTCGGGGATTTCTGGGGCGTGAAGATCAAGGGCAGACTTGTGGCGATGGCCGGTGAGCGCATGAAGCAACCTGGCTATACCGAGCTTAGCGGGGTGTGCTCACATCCGGACTTTCGCGGCAGCGGCCTGGGCAGGTTGCTGTCCCTGTTCGTGGCAAATCAGATCGCGGCGCGCGGCGAAGTTCCCTATCTGCACGCCTACGCCACCAACGCAGCGGCTATAAGATTATACGAGTCCATTGGCTTCAGGTTGAGAAGCACCATGAATGTGGCCGTGGTTCAGCGCACCGACTAACCCGCTTTTCTCACCGCATCTGGCGTTAGGCGGTGTTTTGGCCTGGCCAGGCGCTGGCATCGTGTCCCGATCCCGAAGACAAGCGCAATCGGCGCCGCGTGGGTGCGGCGATTTGAGCTTGTGCAATGTATCCTCTGTTGTTGGCGGGAGGGTTCGGGTCCTGCGGCGTCATCGGGCCGCGGCGCGTATTCGGGCGTGTGCCAGTGCGAATTCGTCGGCGTAGGGACACGCCGAAGCCATCGCCACCTTGATGCGCCGTACCGAGACGCGGACCTGCGCACCGATCTTCAGCAGCTTCAACCTGATCGTGCCGCAGGTGGCCTCGGCGAGCCGGGTGTGGGCGAGGCCGAGGCGGCGCAAGGCGCAAATGAGCACGTAGGCAAACGAGGCAAACCAAAGTCGCAACTGATTGGCGCGCATGGTGTGGGCACTGGTGCGGTCGGCGTAGAGGTCGAGCTGGCACTCTTTGATGCGGTTCTCCATGTCGCCGCGCGCGCAGTAGAGATCCTCGTAAAGCGCCCGTGCCGCCCAGCGCTCCGGCTTGAGGGATGTCACGATAAAGCGCGGATTGGCACCCAGCGTCGTCCACTCGGCCTTGGCCACGACCCGCCTGCGGCGGGACCAGCTGTCTTTCGTCGACCACAGGAAGTCGCGGAAGACGCGTGTGGCCTGGCCGCTTGCCCTGCAAGACTGGCAGGCTTCCGCCAAGGCCGGGGCGATCTTCGTTTCCAGCCGCTCGTTGCGGGCGACCCCGAAGACATAGTCGACGCGGTTTTGCTCGCACCAGGCCATCAGCGCCTCGCGGGCAAAGCCGGAATCGGCGCGCAGGATGATGCGGACCCGGGGCCACGACTTGCGGATTTGGGTCACGATTCGCGCAACCTCCTCGATCGCTCCCTTGCTGGCGTCGATGTTGGAACGCCTGAGCTTTGCCGCCAGCAGATGCCGGCCGCAGAAGACGTAGAGCGGCAGGTAGCAATAGCAGTTGTAGTAGCCGTGGAAGAAGCGGCCTTCCTGCTGGCCGTGCAG
>NZ_VLKT01000094.1 GCF_007830515.1 Mesorhizobium tianshanense | reverse complement strand
GGCGAAGAGGAGGCGCTGAAGCGCGCCAGGGCCTATGTGCAGGCCGGGGCCGACATGATCCTGATCCATTCGAAGAAAAAGGATCCGTCCGAGATCGAAAGCTTCGCGCGGGCCTGGGATGGCCATGTGCCGCTCACCATAGTGCCGAATGCCTATCCGGATCTCGACGCAACCCGCATAAATGCGCTCGGCAATATCCGCATGGTGATCTACGGCAACTACGGCATCCGCGCCGCCACGACCGCCATGCAGGACGCCTTTCGCCGGATTGTCGCCGAGGGTGGCGTGCAGAACGTCCACAATGATGTTGTTCCGGTGGAAGAGATCTTCCGGCTGCAAAGGATGGATCAGGTCAAAGCCGATGAAAAGCGCTTCCTGCGCTGACCGCTCGGGATCGCATCTTATGCGACATTGCCTTGTAGCGGCTAAGTTCTTATGACCGTGGTCAAGAATGATGGATGAATATTTTCGCCTTATGCCTTTTGCCGCAGGTTTTGTTTGCCATTGATGAGGGCAGCACGGAGACGGGATGGGCCTTAGACGACGGTTGATCCAGCTTCTCTATTCGGCGGGTTGAGGTCAAGCGCTTTCGAGCTTTCAGCAGGGCCTGCGCGGCTTCACAGAGCAGCGTTCGCATTATAGTGTCGCCGCGTAATGAGATCCGGCCGACCCGTCGGTTTTCACCCGACTCATTGAGCACCGGCGTCAACCCCAAGATCGGTCCGACCGCTTTCGAGTTGCGGAAGCGGGCCGGGATGTCGATCGTCGCGGTATAGGCCAGAGCCACAACTGGGCCCACCCCCTGGAATCGTCATCAGCCGGCGGCAAACCTTGTCATTCCGGACGATCGCCAGAACCTTGCGATGAAGTGTGCAGTATCCTCGTTCTGAGACCTGTTGGTCGACGAAGGTTTTGAGGTTGTCGGGCAAGGATATGTTCATGGTGCTCATGCGTTCAAGATGGCCGTTATGCAAAAAATGGCAAGAATGACGTAGCTGTTACACCTTCACCACATATTCCGGCTTGAGCGGCGGAATGTCGCCTTCGACGCTTTTCGAGGTTCGTAGAGCCTGCTGATCGGGCGGAAGAACCCTTGTCCGTACGACGAAAGGGATGGCCGAGTTCATCGAAGACGGCCAAGTCGCGCTAAGTACGGGATAGAACCGTTTTGTGCAGAGAAAACAAGGGTTATTAGTGAGTCTTCATTCAACGATTGCATCGCGATTAAATATAAGGCCTGCAATTAGACGCCGGCAAAAGAACCAATATGTGATAAGGCGCTTATATACATCTTCCTCCAGAAGTTATTTTTGATTTTACCCCGTTGCGAGCTAGACATACCCTTGATTCTGGATCACTATGTTGTCGGAAGCTATATTTGAATCAATGTCTTTGGGAGGGGCGCCATGTCATGCGGTACGCGACTGCTGATGATTTTTGTTGGTGGTTTGGGATTGGTCGCGACGCGGCCCGCGACCGCGCAGATCGTCAATCCGCCGATACTGCAGGACGAGGGCGCGCAGACCGTCAAGCCTGATCTAAAGGCAGCGCCCGGCGCGCCGAAGCCTGGCAACCTGCTCCCGCTACGCGGCGACCGGCTGCTCGATCTCAAAATCGTCTATACAGACAGCCAGCTCTACAACCCGTCGACCGGCGGATACGACAAGGTCCATCTGCGCAGCTACACGGGCAAAGGCGTCGACCCCAAGGCTCCCTATGTCTCGCCAACGATCGAGGCGGTTCCTGGCGACACCGTGCGGGTGACGCTGGACAACCAACTGCCAGCGGGACCCCAACCCGGCGATCCCGGCTGCATAGCCGCCGGTACGATGCCCGACACGCCGCACTGCTTCAACGGCACCAATCTCCACACCCACGGCCTGTGGGTGAACCCCTCGGGCAATGGCGACAACGTGCTTTTGTCGATCAACCCCGAGACGCAGTTCACCTACGAATACAACATCCCGTCCGACCACCCATCCGGCACCTTCTGGTACCATACCCACCGGCACGGCTCGACCGCCTTGCAGGTGTCGAGCGGGATGGCCGGTGCGCTTATCATCCGCGGCAATCGCTTCCCTAGCCCAACCGCGCATGGGGACATCGACACGCTGATCCCTACCTCGGCCATCCCTGAGCGCATACTGGTGATGCAGCAGATCCAGTATGCCTGCCGCGCGCCCGCGACCACGCCCGGACAGCTTGGGCCGATCAAGCAGGACGTCAACGGCCGCTATATCTGCGATCCTGGCGATGTCGGCGGGATCGAGGGTTATGACCAGTTCGGGCCTGGTACCTGGCCAGCATCGGGGCGCTACACCTCACTCAGTGGCAAGGTGTTTAATCCCAACGATACCCTCAAGGCGACGCAGGGCCAGATCGAGCGCTGGCGCATGATCCATGCCGGCGTGCGCGACACGATCAGCTTGCAGTTCGTCAAGGTGCGCGAGGGTAAGCTCGAACCCGGAACGAAGATGCTGCTCAGCGCCGACACCACCGGGGCGTTCATCAAGGACACGTGTGGTGATAGCCCAGTGCCGTATACGCTGATCGCGGCCGACGGGCTCACCTTGGCCGCGGCGCAACCGACAACGCTTGCGACCTTCCAGCCCGGCTATCGCTTCGACGCGCTGGTCGTGTTTCCCGATGCCGGCCGCTACTGCGTGATCGACGCCTCGGCACCCAAAGCGGGCTCGGTGAACGCCCTGGACGCGGGGCCGCAGCTGCTCGCAGTCGTCGACGTCGCGGCGGGAACGCCGGTCGATGACGTTCAGGCCTATATCAACGAAAATCTGATCGCGTCGGCAGAGGCCAACATGCCGGACGAGATCAAGTCCGTGGTCGTTGCCGATCTCAAGGCGGGGACGAGATTTACCAGCTTCACGCCGCACCCTGACGTCACTGACGAGGAAGTGAAAGGCAACGGCACGCAGGAACTGACCTTCTTCATCGACACCTCCACCGCAGACACCAAGTTCGAAGTCGGTAACACGCTCAACACGGCCGACGTGAAGCCCTATGACCCCACCCGCATCGACCGCTTGCTGCCGCTGGGCAAGGCGCAGGAATGGACGCTCCAGTCGCATTTCGTCAGCCATCCGTTCCACATCCACGTCAATCCTTTCCAGATCGTCTCGATCATCGATCCCAACGGCAAGGATGTCAGCGCGCCGGGAGCGATAGACGACGCTGGCGGTGCGCCCTACGATCCGCAATATGCCGGGCTCAAGGGCGTGTGGAAGGATACGCTGTGGATCAAGAGCCTGATCCCGCAGTCTCTGCCCGCAGGCTTCTCCGGCATCTACACGGTCAAAGTCCGGACCCGCTACGAGCGCTACATCGGCGAGTACGTGCTTCACTGCCACATCCTCGACCATGAGGACCAGGGCATGATGCAGAACGTTGCCGTGGTGCTGCCTGACCAGGTGGGCAACACAACCCAGAGCACCGCGATGCAGATGGGTGGTCACGATGGCCACAAATGAGGCGCAGCCAGTGCCCGTCGGGCCGCTCACCTGGAGCGAGGTAGAGGCGATCCTCGCCGCGGCGGGCGGCAGCGAGGGAACCGGCAGCCTGACGGGACTGACGCTGGCGGAATTCCTGGCGCTCCAATTACAAGGGATGCCGCTGATCGCGCCGCTCTCGACCACTTGCTGCGGCAAGAGCGATGCCAAGGGGCGAGGCGCGCGCTCAGCCCTGATCCGCGGGCTGCGCGGGCTGCCGCCATTCGACGGCAAGCAGTTCCCCCGCCTGCCCTGGGGCGGCAAACCGGTCGCCGGTGAGGACATCGACCGGATCGAGACCTGGATCGACGAGGGCTGCCCCGGCGCGTTGATCGGATCGATCGAACTCGGCGGCGACGTGAGCGTAACGACCGAGGCGCGCATCGAGGTGAGAGGGATTGCCGGCCCCGTCTTCGGCCCGACGTCCGATCCGGCGGCGTGGCGCTACGCCAAGGGCGAGCTGCGTCAGCGAATGGATGTCGATGTGCTGGACGACGCGCAGAAGGAGCGGCTGCGCCATGCATTTCGCGAGCTCTACAAGCTCAACAAATGGGTCGGCGACAAACGCAGCTACAACAATCTGGCCTTGATCCACCAGAACCACTGTCAGCATGGCTGGGAGCGTTTCCTGCCGTGGCATCGTGTGTATCTTTATGAATTCGAGCAGGCTTTGCAGGATTTCTGCCCTGATGTGACCATGCCGTGGTGGGATTTCCCCGCTCCGCGCTACAAGCCGGAGGATCCGGCCAGCGGCGCAATCCTGCCCGATGCATTCAAGGGTTTCCTCACGCAGGCCTCGGTGCGTTTCCTGCGCGATCACGGTTTCCCGGCCAAGATAGGCACGCTGGTCGGCAAGCTGTGGGCCAATCCGACGCAGGCCTATGACGCGGTCAGCAGCGCCTGCGGCAAGGGCTATGTGGAAGGTGAAAACCGCAAGCGGCTGATCGACGCGCTGCTCGACGCCAATTCGTTGTGGTATCCGCTGCGCTATTCCGGCCAGTTCGGCAAAGGCACAATCAACAGCGTCATCCACTACCACTACCCGGCGCAGGAGGACATCGACGAAATCCTCAGCTTGCGCACCTTCCGCGATTTCGGCGGCGGCAGTCTCTATGTCGACAGCTTCGGTTTCCTCGACCAGAACCCGCACAATACAATGCACATCTGGACCGGCGGCATGAATCCCGCGTTCAAGACTGACGCGCCGGCCAATCGCAACACGGCGGTGCGGGTTGCCGGGCGCAAGTTCCATCAGCGCGACGATCTCTACTCCGAGCCGCAGTTTGGCGACATGTTCTCGAACCTGACCGCGTCCTACGACCCGATCTTCTGGCCGGTGCACGCCAATATCGACCGGCTCTGGTGGCGCTGGCAGCAGGACCATCCCGACGGGCTGCCCGCCGATCTCGATTCCGCATTGACGCCGTGGAGCTACGCGGTGCGCGATACGCTCGATATGAATCGCTTCGGCTATGAGTATGTTCGTGGCGGATGCCTCATGCCGGTAGGGCTGACCAATCCAGTCGGACGCTTCGTCTCGGCACCGATTGCGGTGCCCGAAGCGACGAAGAGCTTCCGCTCGGCCGAAGTGCGGCTGCACCGCGTGCCTCAGCTGCCGCGCTCCTGCTTCATCCGCGTGTTTCTCAACACGCCGGATGCCGATGCCAGCACGCCGCTCAACGTGGCAGGCTATGCCGGTTACGCCGCGATATTCGGCCATGGCGAATGTTTTGGCGGGCCTGGGCATTGCGAGATTCCGCGAGCGGAGAACCGCAAGTTCGATCTGCGCGAGCGCAGCATGAACACGCCGCGCAACCACCGCATCGATGTGACGCGCGCGGCACGCCGGCTGATCGCGGCTGGCGCCACCAGCCTCACGGTGAGCTTGGTCGTGATCGGCGCCTCCTATGAGGAAGACCGTGAGCTGCTGCGGCTCGATGGGGTCTCGCTCAACTTTCTCGACTGACCAGAGGCCGGCGCCGGCGCAGGGGAAATCACATGGCCGACCCATCGATCTATCGCATCCACCCGGCGGTCGGCATCGCCCGGCTCGGCGACAGTCCCGAAGCCTTCTGCATCTCGCCGGAAAAGCCGGCGCAGATGCCGATCGAATGCGACGCCAACGGCAATGCCGCCAAGGGCGACGCGCCGATCAAGCACTTCAAGGACAGCAAGGGCCGCATCAAGCGCCAGGCGGCGCGCTTCCAGATCTTCGTCTATGACGACGCCAATCCGGACGGCGTAGCGCTGAAGATCGGCGACCATGTCGAAGGCGGCGGTAACAGAGGCAAGCTGGTCGATATCCAGTGGCGGGTGCAGCTCGCCAACAAGAAGGCGGCGTGGTTCACCTTCGACGGGCTGCGCGGCGAAGCCGGCTATCCCGACGGCTCGCCGCTGCGCAATCCTGATATCACCGATCCGATTGAACGGCAGAAGCTGGTCATCGACGCTGGCCCGCAAGCCGTTGACTGTACCGCGCGGCGCAAGGCGAGTTTTGGGCGCGACACCAACCCGGCCTATGCGGTCACCTTCCCGCCAACCGGGATGGCGCCCAACGACATCGACACGCTGGGCGACATGATGACGGACGACAATGGGCGGTTGCTGGTGCTCGGCGGGCATGGAAACAGCGGCTCGTTCCTCTCAGGCTTCGGCCATCCGCGCATCGAGACCTACGCCAACAGCGATGGCTGGTTCGACGACATCTCGGACGGGCCGGTGATGGCCCGGCTGGTGATGATGGAGGAGCGCGTCCAGGCGTTGCGCTACATCGATGTCGAATATCCCGCCTGGGTGCTGGTCGGCTATCCCCGCTATGCACCTGAGGTGCTCGACATGATCACGCTCGAAGACGTGGTCGAGGACATGTCAATCCGCGAGTTTGCCTACCGTACCGACATGTATGGCACGGCAGGAACGTTCAACGCGCCGCAGAAGATCGATCCCACCGATACGGCGGCCCTGCTGCATTGGAAGGCCGGGCCGGTGGAGTGGAACCCGGCCTATCGTCCCTGGTTCTGGCGCGACATCTGGCCGATCATTTTTCGCGCCGATGAATTCTCCTATTTCGCCAACATCCTCCAGCAGTCGAATTTTCCGCACAACCAATCGAGCCGGGGCACGTTCGATCCCTATCGCTTGTGCATCCCCCCGCGCATAGCGCCGCGTGCGCTGGCGCAAAAGGAAGGGCTCGCGAAAGACGATCATGTCGACGGACGGCTGCTCGAGGCGGCGGTGGAACCGAGCCTGATGTTGCTCGATGCAACACAGGCGCCGGGCGCGGCGGCCGATGCCGTGGTTGGCGATGCCGCTGCCACGCTAAGAGCGGCAGCGGCGGCCTTCACCGCTGCGGTCTGCCCGCCTGACGATGGTGAGGCGCCGCGCAGCTATGCGGCGCGCTGGCAAAAGGTGTTCGGCGACAACGACACAGTGGCCGACCCCGCCTATGCCGAGGCGCGCAGCGCCTTCGACGCTGATGTCGCGAGCGTGATCGAGCGCATCGCTGCGGCCGCTACAGCGCGCAAGCGGATGTTGACGCTCGCCCGATCCTCGTCGCGGCAGGAGCCGGGCGAACCGGACCGGACCACCGATCCGGACGAGCCGATCGAGGCGGCGCTGCGCCGCTTGGCGTTCGAATATCGTTCCGGCCAGTTGCTTGACCGCGCGCTTGCTGCCGCGGCCAAGGACGCCACGACCGATCCCGGCCGTGCCGCGCGGCAATATCTGTTCGATCTGCTGCGCAAGCCGGGCGAGGAGAACTTGTTCCGGCTCGAGGCCAATCCGGCAACGCGTACCTATCATCTGCCGCTGATGCCGCTGCTCGCCGGCGACAATCCGATCACCAACAAGACGGTGAACAAGTTCCTGCGGCTGACGGACACGCAACTGTTCCTGCTCAGACAATGGGCGGCGGGCATCTTCATCGACGAGGTGGATGCCGGCTTCGCCCCCGCGATCGATCCGTGGCAGCCCTACAAGGACTGGAACGTGCCGGGCGGACGCGGTCTCGACCAGGGCGTTCTGTCGAACGGGCTCGGAGGCGCCTTCTGCCCGGGTGGTGAAGTGACCTGGATAATCCGCAATCCGACGATCTGGCGCGAGCCGTACCGGATCAAAGCCGACCCTGAATGGTACAGCTTCGCGCTGACCGCGGCGCAGGAGAACGCCAACCGGTGGGGAGCAGGCGTAAGCGAGGAAGGCTACATCGCCTATGCCTCCGACCCGCTGTCGCTGGGTAGCGACTTCGACGTGGGGCTGCAGCCTGGTGACCTGACCAAGCTCAGCGGGCTGCCCTGGCAGGCCGATTTCAACGAATGCTCCACCCAGACGATCGACGTCACCTACGAGGAATGGAACGTCCTTTATCCCGACAGCGTCGGCAACACATTGCTGGAGCGCGAGCGGCGCGTGTGGGAGACTTTGTGGTGGCCGGCGCATCGGCCGATGCAGGCCTACTACCCTGTCGGCAAGGATTTTCAGTTCCGCAACTGGGCGCGCGGCATTCCGCAGACGCTTGCCGGCGACCTCAAAATGGTGACCGAATGGTCGAAGCTCGGCTTCGTCGTGCGTAATCCTGGCGGCGGGCTCGACCAGCCCTCGCCCGGGGTCAAATACATCTGCGTCGAAGATTCGGGAGAAGGAGCATGACCAATCCGTTTGTCGGCAATTGGAGCTATCGCAGCTTCAACAACGATCCTGACCTGTCCAGGGCAGCCAACGACTTGCTGTTTGGCGAAGGCACGCTGGCCATTTCGGAGGCGTCCGAGACCGAGCTATCGGGAACCATTGGCGGGCCGGGCTGGTCGCTCGATCTGCGTGGAAGCTTCGGTTACGGCTCGCCGATGCAGGTCCGCTTCCAGGGCAAGGGCGTGGTCGGCGGCGAGCAGTGGATCTACGATTATATCGGCTGGCTCGTGCCCGTCTGGCCAAACAGCACCGACAAGCTCGAGGTAACCGCAATCGTCGGCTCGGTGGTACGCACAATCCCGCATTCCGGCGAGAGCGGCGGTACGAATCCGGCCGGGATGGTGGCGTCGTTCTATGCGGCCCGCGCGAGTTGATTTTGCTGTGGTCGGAGGCGGCCCGGCAGGAGCCGCCGCCGCACTGATGCTGCGGCGCCACGCACCCGGACGGCGCGTGGTGTTGTTCGAGGCGGGACGGCACGATCGGCCAAAGCCGGGTGAGATGTTGGCTGCGGTGGCGCAGGGGCTGCTGCGCCAGCTCGGCGTTTGGACACCGTTCCTTGCCGCGGCTTTCGTGGACAACCGCGCGGTCGCTTCGGCATGGGCTGGCGAGGCGCACGACGAGCGGCACAGCATATTCTCCGCCCAGGGCGCGGGCTGGCAACTCGACCGGGCACGGTTCGATCAGCTCCTGGTACAGGCGACAGCTGCAGCAGGGGCGCAGGTGCGGCTTGGCAGCGCGGTGCGTTCGGCGGTGCGTGAAGGCCAGGGCTGGCGGCTCAACCTGGCCGACGGTGACATCGTCGCCAGCGCGGTGATCTGGGCGGCCGGCCGGAGCTGGAAGCTGGCGCGATCCTTCGGCGCGAAGCTCCGGGTGCACGGGCACCTCGCCGCGTATACCCGCTTCTTCGACCGCGCGCCGGGCGATTGTCGAATGGTCATCGAGGCGCGCCCCGAGGGCTGGTGGTACAGCGCCGACTTGCCTGACCGACGCCGGGTGGTGGCGTGCCTGACCGATCCCGACCTCGGTCACGAACTGCGCGACCCGAAATCCTGGTACCACGCAATGGCTGCAACACGGCTGATCGCACCGCTCCTGCCTCCTGGCGCACGTGAAACCGCAACGTTGGTGAAATCGGCGGGAACGGCCACGGTCGATCCAGCCGCTGGTGAGCGCTGGGTGGCGGCGGGCGACAGCTTGTTCGCCGCCGATCCGCTCTCGTCGCGCGGGATCGTGCATGCGCTGCGCTCAGGTATCCTCGCCGCCTATGCGGCGTCGGACATGGTCGACGGACGTGACGAACTCGCGCGCACGCGCTACGCGATGATCGCCTCGCAGGGCTTTGCCAACTACGCCTCCGCGCTCGCTGCTCACTATGCCGCCGCGGCGCGGTGGGACACAGCTTTCTGGCAGCGGCGTCTGCCTCATCCCGAAGGCCCCACTAAATAATCTATAGCGTTGGATGATGGACGATGGTGATATCGAAGCGTAGCGCCTATGCCACCCGGAAGAAGCTGCTTCCGTCGTCGTAGCTTTCCGCTTGGCCGAGCCGGGCCAAGGACTGAAGCACATCTCGCACGTCGGTGACGGGTCTGTTCAGGTGATGAAAACGTTGCGGCGATTTCCTCGGCCGAAATAGGTGCCTTCGCGCGACCCATGATGTCTAGCACGTGGCAGCGGCAAGGGCGAAGGGAAAACGGCCCGGTCGGCAACCGCTCGACATGACGAGGGTCGAGGCCGCGATCAAACTGATCAACGCCCAAGTGTCACCGGCTGAAGCTGCAAGGCAACTGGGTCTTGGCCGCTCCACGGTTTATAGAGAAATGAGGAGACTGGGCATCCGTCGGCCGGCGTAGAGAGCATTTTCCGACGCTTTTCAAGTTCTCGCCCCGGGGAACTTCAAGGGCAAATCGTGACCCCATTTCGACCTTCATGGCTTGGGCGTTAAATGACCGCTTTCGCATTTATTCTTGCGCTTTGGCGGCCACTGGGCGTCTGAGCCGCTCAACTCCGGGCAGTGTGCTGTAGAGCGGTAGTTCCGCCTTGTTCGGGGGCCAAGCAATAGGGGGTGGCATTTGCGACAATCGATACAGCATCCCGCTCGACTGGTGCCATTGGCATCCCAATTTGCCATCCTTACGGGCACAGCAATGCTGATGTTACCGATCTCGCGTGCGGACCCAGGAGGGGCCCCGTTGCTGACGGCCTTGTTCACGGCCGCCTCGGCCGTCTGCGTGACCGGGCTGATCGTTCAGGACACACCCACCTACTGGTCCGGTTTCGGTCAAGGTGTCATTCTTGCGCTCTTCCAGATCGGCGGCTTTGGGATCATGACGGGCGCGACGCTCCTGGGGCTCCTATCGCTGCTCTACACGAACAGAAAATCGCCGCTCGAAAGACTTGAGGCAGGGATACTGTTTAGCGAAAGTATGTCACCGTCGGAGAAGACGACCAGCGTGTCGCTCCCGACCTGCCGGAGTTCGCTGTAGCTCTGGTAGCCTGAAATCTCCAGGAGATCATCGCCGGAGAAATCGAAGTCGGTGATGGTGTCGTGGCCGTGGCCGGCGGCGAAGACGAAGCTGTCGTTTCCCGTTCCGCCCGTGAGGATATCGGCGCCAGGGCCACCGATGAGCCGGTCCGACCCGCCCCGACCGTCCAGCTGATCGCCGCCGCCGAGGCCTTCGAGCGTGTTCGCTCCGCCATTGCCCACCATGGCGTTGGCAAGCCCGTTGCCTTTTCCCGCCAGATTGGCAGCCGACCTCAGGAAGAGGTTTTCGACGTTGTCGGCCAAGGTCCAGTTTGTATAGGCGTGCACCTCATCGAGGCCCTCGCCGCTCTGCTCGATGGTTTTGTCACCGATGTTGTCGACATAGTAGACATCGTTTCCCGGCCCGCCGACGAGGGTGTCGGCGCCAAGGCCGCCGATGAGTTGGTCGGAACCGCCGCGGCCCTCCAGCCGATCGTCGCCGTCGAGGCCTTCGAGCGTGTTCGCTCCGCCGTTGCCCACCATGGTGTTGGCGAGCCCGTTGCCTTTTCCCGTCAGATTGGCGGCCGACCTCAGGAAGAGGTTTTCGACGTTGTCGGCCAAGGTCCAGTTTGTATAGGCGTGCACCTCATCGAGGCCCACGCCGCTCCGCTCGATGGTTTTGTCGCCAATGTTGTCGACATAGTAAACATCGTTTCCCGGCCCGCCGACGAGGGTGTCGGCGCCAAGGCCGCCGATGAGTTGGTCGGAACCACCGCGGCCCTCCAGCCGATCGTCGCCGCCGAGGCCATCCAACATGTTGACTCCCTCATCTCCGGCGAGTTGGTCGGCAAAGGAAGAGCCTGTAAGATTTTCGATGCTCGTGAAGGTATCTCGGTCGGTTCCGATGCCGGTTCCGTCCAGCCCGAAGTGTTGCTCCAAAGCGCCCATCCAATGCGAGGCGATCTTCGCATAGCCGCCGGCGGTCGGATGTAACCCACTGTCAAGCGGCGGTGCCGTTATGTCATTTGGTGTCAGGTCACGCATGTCGACAAAGATGACCTTATGCCCCTGGGCGGCCAGTTCAGCGATCAGACCGGGCATTGAATCGTTGTAGGCGTCGACCCGGTCTGCACGCGCCTGTGATTGCTGCCCAACGCGAATGGGAGGCAAGGATCCGACGAAGACGGTGAACGCGGGATCGCTGGAGGTCAGGCTGAGCAAAAGGTTGCGCAAATCCTGCAGCATCGTTGGCACGCTATCGGTCGAACTGTCATTCGTTCCGGCGATCAGCAGCACGGCGTCGGGCTTGGTAGCTGCCAGCACGCCGTCGTCGATGCCGTTCAGTTGATTCAGCGTCCAGTTGCGGTGCCCTTCGTGATCGCGATCTTGCATGCTGGCGGGGCCATTGGACAAGGTACCGACGAAATCGATCTTAACGTTGAGTGCGTCCAGCTGCTCCAGCATGAACTTCCGGTATCCGCCGCTTTCGGTATTCGAAGAGCTCGCGATCACGCCATGGGTGATGGAGTCGCCGAGCGGCAGTATCGAAAGCAACTTGTAGGCATGCCCGGAGGCCAAATCGGCAATGACTCCACGGGAAGAAGCCTTGTAACTTACGCCGTCCAAGCCGCCTCCGCCGACGAACGCATCTGGACGGTTGCTGTCATAGAATACAGTCATAGCAGTTTCTCCTCTTGGCAAAGGGGCATGCTCAACCGGAAGTCACCCACCAAAGGGCATAGGGGTACGAAGCGCTGATGGGGTTGGTGGGTGGGCCTACATGACGAGTTCCTTGGATATCACTGGCGTAGGTTTGTTCTCCGTCCTATGCTGCCTCCAGGGATTGCGGCCGGACCGCCCGCTCGAGAATATGACCGAATGGACGGAGTTGCCGGCATGACCGAACCGCCGGACTTCGCAGCCGAGACAGACCGAGACATCGGGATTTTCAAAGGCATGCATCAAGCCGTTATTGGCGGTGAATTTGGCGTCCGCCGGACACAGCCAGCAGCGCAAAGATGCACAGCAGGCGGGCCGCTTTTCCGTTGCCACGCGCGCCCGCGCCGTCGGCATGACGAAATGCTCATCGGGCCGGGCCGCCTTCATCATCCGATCCGGCGCGGACATGCGATGGGACGGCTGAGGAAAGGGTTGGGAGCGCGGCATTACGGCGGCCATATCTGGGTCTCCCAAAACCGCCTCCGCCTCGCAGCAGAAGGGCTCGAGATCGTCATAGCTGATCGGCCAGTCGAGACCGATGCCGTAGGGGCTCTTCAGTCTGAAATCGTTCGGATGAAACCGCGGCGTCTGCGCAAACCAGCAGTTTGTACCGCCCCCCAGGCCGATGGTGTAGTTCCACGGCTTGCTGGCGTTGCCGGAATAGGTCTCCTCGTCCTGGATGTCGCTGTTTGAGCCGTGTTCGAACTGCCATTCATGCGTGTTATGGCGCCCCCATTCGGGGACGAGAACACGAGCTTTCCTCCGTCTGACGAATTCGTCCAGGAAGAAGGCTGAACCGAAGCCGGAGCCGATCACGACGGCATCATAGTGCTCGCTGGCGACCTGTTCGACTTGGATGTCGAGTACCATTGTGTATGGCCTCTTCAGACGCTGGTCCGGTGCAGCCGAAGCCGATACGATCAGGCCTCATGCAGGTCAGCGAGGCAATTTCAATGTTGCATCGCATTATTGATGCGATGCAACATGATATTTGCCACAACTTTGGGTAGCTGGGCAACACTTTTTTAAGCCTGCAACATCTCCGGGGCGACTACGGCACGATGATTCTGGCTGGTCGAACACTAAATTAGACAATTAGAAGAGGTCAGCGATGGAATGGAGGCCATCGACTGCTTGGTGCAATTTACGCGCGCATATTGGGCCACGGCGAGGTGTCTTGAAAGTACATCGTTGCCTTGTATGCCTAGGTTGTAGTACGGTTCGTCTTGTTGCAGTGCAGCAACAGTGCAGCAATGTGTTGTGACCATACACGCGGGATGTCGGCAATATCCGGCCACGACAGGGCTCATCCCGTCACCGGAAGGTACCGAAAACCGAAGAGGTAAGGCGAAAATTCCGGAAGACCGGAGACGCATAGTGTGAGTGTCGGAGCGGGCAGCGCCCAGCCTTGGCCGTCAGTCGGCATCGAGCGTTCACCGGTTGAGCGTTGGGTTCTTGCAGCCTTTCGCTTTTTCCCGTTCCTGTGCGGGCTCGTTCCGATCCTGCTTTACGAAAAAGCGGCCTCCCGCGTGGCGTGGCACGATCCTGCCTTTGCCACGGCCGGCGCGATCGGGTTGGCGGTGCTATGCTGCGTTTTTGCATTCGTGCGCTATCCTTCAGAGGCGCGGCCTGCTCGTACAATCGTCGTCGGCCTGGCGATAACGCTCGGCCTCTTCGGCTTTGGGCTTGGAGACGAACCCGGCATTGCCGACGCGGCCCGCGCAGAGGCCTTGGGCAATGCGCTCGAATATGCACGCCTGATCGCGCTTGCCGCAGGCCTTCTGTCGATCCTACGGCCATCCTTCGCCATTTTCCCGATGGTCTATTTCGCCTTCCACAAGGATGTCACGCGGGCAGTCTCCGGTGCTGCGGAACTGGGCCGCAACGATTATGCGCCCTTGATTGAGGTCGGTCTCTTCCTGGCCTGTGGCCTGATAGTCCTGAGCCTGCTGCAGAGTGTGAGCCGGCTGAAGCCCGTCACCAGGAACCTACCCAGCCTTGACGAACTCGGAACCAGGAATTTCGCAGCCCAAGCTGCCGGCATACTGCTGCTTGCCGGGATCGGCGCCCATTTCGGCAACTACTTCATGTCCGGGATGGCCAAGATCACGCTTGACGGAGGGCCCCTGAGCTGGGTCCTCGAGAACCCGACCAGCTCCATAATGCTGGCCGGGTACAGTCTGGGCGCGGCCCCGCTGGGCTTTTCTGAATCCCTGCTCACTCTTGCTTACGAAGCCTTCAGAGCTGTCCAGATTCCGATGAATGTCGTCATCCTTGCTGCTCAGCTTCTATGCTTTGTCGCGTTTTGGCGCCGGCGATGGCTCATCGGCCTGACCGCGTTCTTCGATCTCATGCATATCGGGATCTTCCTTCTGAGCGGCGCCCTTTTTCTGCACTGGATCATCTTGAACAGTCTGATCGTTGCGGCTCTGACGAGAATGAAGGAAAATTCGTTTTCCACAATCGCCATCGTAACCGGGATCCTTGTCACGATATTCGGCCACGTGGTCTTTTATAACGCGCGGCTCGGCTGGTACGATTCAAGGCAAATCCGGCAGGCACATTTCGAGGCCCTCACGGAAGAAGGTGACTGGGTGCGGGTCGCCCCAAGCTTCTTTCGCGATGCCTCCTACCTGCTCTATGCCCGCCACTTCAGCTTTCATGAGTATCGTCACGAATCCGGCCACGTTCCGACCTCAGCTTTCGGCCAGATCGGGATAAGGGACGTGCAGCCAAAGTCCTCGGAAGTTGCCTCGTCCAACTATGAGGTCATGAAACTTACCAACGAGTGCGCCTATCCGGTCGAACAGCCAGTCACGCCGCCTGACTACGATACGGCCCGTCCGGCGCTGTTTATTCTTGGGCAGCACAATCGCGCCGAGAATTTGGCAAACTCGGTTATTGCGGTTGATTACAACCTCTATCCCCACCATCACTATTCCATGCCGTTCCTGCACCGCGATTTCGAGGCGCAGGACCCTCGCGACATCGTGGCATATCGATATGTGGTCGATACCGTCTGCCTGGATGTCGCAGATGGCAAGATCGTTCGGCGAGTCATGACTCAAACCTTGGGGCCCAGGATCGATGTCCGTCAGTGAATCCGGAGAGGGCGTCACGATCGTCTATGACGGCGAATGCCCATTCTGCAGCCAGTACGTCAAGATGGTCAGGCTTCGTCAGGCCTTCGGACATGTCCAGCTGGTGGATGCCCGGTCCGATGATCCAAAGGCTCTGGAGGCGCGCGACCGTTTTGATCTAGACGACGGCATGGCCGCGCTAATCGGCGGACGCTGGTATCATGGTGCTCAGTGTATGCAAATGCTGTCACTTGCCAGCGGCTCGTCCTCATTCGCCAATCGGTTTATGGCTCGCGTCTTCTCTGATCCAGATAGGGCGCGCGTTCTCTACCCGTTTTTAAGATCCGGAAGAAATCTTGTGCTTAGGATTCTGGGCCGCAAGAAGATCAACAAGGCAAAGTAGAAAAGTTTTCATCAAGACGTCACAAAAAGCTGATCAGATTTCAACTTCTTCGTGCCGTATTTATAGCGGGATTGTTTGAGGGCACCGCAAAGTTAACCGAGAGGTGACGGATTTCTGCGATCAGGGAGGCATGTCGAAGATTGCCCGTGATCCGCTCTATCGTCGCCACCACCCAGCCTGAAGGTCTGCTCATCACCACCCTTCTGCGTCGCATGGTGGGAAGGACCGCTTCGTCGGAGGAGCGGTTGTTCATTCGGCGACGAGCAACGGCAACAATTGGCGCTACGTGCTCGTTCCGATCGACGAGACGAATGGCAATATCCCACCCTTCTGCGTCGTTGGCGAACACGAACGATCGCCCTTGAGCGTCGCTTCCTTCGTCTCCCGTCCCATCACGTGGTGGAATGAGAGTTTACATCAAGCCCGTCGCCCGGTCGGACGCGGCCGGGTTAATCCGCGCAAATGGCCGGCGCCGGCCCTTAGTCCAGCTTGGTTCTGTGGCTATTCGCAGCGCAGCATAGAGACTTGTTGCGTGTAGGTTCCAAGGGGGTACGGTCGCTGGCCACTGGCCAGCCGGTGACAAAGTTTCCGCACAAAGCCGGGAGGGTATTATGATCGATCATTATGCTTCACGGACAGGAATTTTTTTTCCAGCCGAAATTGCGCTGCTACAGACCACCTTTGTTCGTATTTGCGAGCAGCGAACAATCGCCAAAGGAAGTCTAGCCGCTGAAAAATTGGCTAAAGATCTAGTGGTCCTTTACCAGGGTGGGCCAATGGATGATCGTGATTTAACGGAGGCGTTGCGAAAGGCGCGCGCAAGACGTTTCACATCGGTGGGCGAATGGACGCCTGGTCCAGTCGCCTGAAATTAAATTATCGGCCAATGTCCGGGTCGTCTCCGCCTCCTTCATGATCTGTCCGGCGTCAGCACCAGTGAGACAGGACCTAGCCTGAAAAATTCACGGCGGGTTGGCGGATGTGGTTCAAGCCGTTGAAATGACCTAGGATTTGGTTGCTAAGGCCGATCCGAATCATTTCCGGAGACCACACCCGCCATGAATGATCTTACGCTGCCGCTGAGCGGCTTGTCATCAGTGGGCGGCAAGTCCGTCGTCGCCCGTTTCGACGGCGGCATGCTGTCGTCGGACAGTGGCGTTCTGGCTCTAGCAGAGGTGGAGAAACGACTGCGGGTGGCCGACCGTCTGGCGCGCTGCATCGATGATCCGCGCAGCCCGGACCAGGTCATCCACAACTTTGCAGATATGAT
>NZ_VLKT01000093.1 GCF_007830515.1 Mesorhizobium tianshanense | reverse complement strand
CCCCGTCGGTGTTGCGCAGCCTCGACCAGTGGATCAGGCGAAGGCTTCGATCCATTGCATGGAAGCAATGGAAGCGCGGGCGCACCCGCTTTGCGGAGCTGCGTCGCCGGGGCGTCGGGCACGAGCTGGCGGCACAAACCGCCGGCAGCGCGCATGGTCCCTGGCGCATCAGCAACAGCCCAGCGCTCGCCATTGCCCTGCCGAACGCTTTCCTCGCAAGCATCGGCCTCGCTTTCCTCGCCCCTGCCAATGCCGCATAACCAACCGAACCGCCTTGTACGGGCCCGTACGCAGGGTGGTGTGGGAGGGGAGGAACCGCAAGGTTCCCCCCTATCCCGATTAGCCCCGCCGATGTCCGAGAGCCCTGCCAAAGGTTCCTATTTCTATCCGAACACCTCGGATAATCCCGATCGTGTCGACGTGCTGCGCAACAGGTTCGGCATCGAGACCCATTCCGAGCTGCGGATCGAAGAATACCGCGCCACGGCTTTCCGCATGGCGGAAATTGCCGAAGGCGACGGCCCGACCGGCCAGTTCGACAAGGCGCATCTAAAGGCCATCCATAGCCATATCTTTCAGGACGTCTTCGAATGGGCCGGCCACACGCGCAATGAAAGCCCGATCGTGGACGGGCAGCGCGTGGAGCCGATCAGCGGCCTCTCCAAAGGTGGCACCGCATTCCTGCACGGCTCGCGCATTGAGATGGGGCTCGACGAGGCGTTGAAGCCTATCCGTGATCCCGATGTCTTGCGCGGCTCGATGCCAGAGCAGTTCGCCGAGCGTGCGGGCCAGGTCATGGCCGAGCTCAATTATGTGCATCCTTTTCGCGAGGGCAACGGACGCACGCAGGAGGTGTTCATTGCCGAGCTTGGCCGTCACTACGGGCACGAGGTCGATTTCACGGTCATCACCAAACCGCGCATGATCGAGGCTTCGATCGAAACCACGAACGACCCGTCAAGCGCCGCCATGAAACATGTGCTCGAGGACGCGGTAGACCCGAACCGCCGCGAAGCCCTTCGCGCCGCATTTTCCGATCTCGAGGCGCGCGGCGAGGTACCGTTTGAACACAACGTCCGCACAGCCCGCCCAGGCGAAGAAGTGACCGGCCAGGTGCTCGGGCACGACGACCGTGTCGCCAGCATCGTCTCGGACGAACGGATCATTGCCGTCGATCGCACTGACCTCCCGGAGCGACTGCCCGATGATGAAGCGGAAATCACCTTCACTGCCCGATCCGACTTTTCCCGCCTTGGCCGTGAGCCGCGGGCCATCGAGGCGCCCGCGCAGCGCGAACGCGTCGAAGCGACCCGGCCGGATACGCCCGTCGAGCTGAAGGCTATCGAGACCGATATCGCGGCGCAGCGAGCGCGTGGGCGCGATAGCGATGACCTCGAACGGTGACAGGATCTGCCGGCACCAACCTGGTGCCGCACAATGTTCCGAACCGTGCAGCTACCGTGCCTTTGCGGCTTCGAAATTGACCGATTATCGCGCTGTGGCGCCAAACGCTCTCGATTTTGTGGGGACGAAGAGGATTCAGCTATCCGTGCCGATCATTCTGTGCGCAGCGCTTCGATCGGCTGTAGCCTTGCGGCCTTGCGGGCGGGATAGTAGCCGAAGAAGACGCCTACTGCCGCCGCAAAGCCGATAGCCAGCATGACGGCGCTGAGGTCGATGATCACCGGCCATTGGGCGAGAGAGCCAACGGCGATTGCAGCAACAGTCCCGATAGCCGCACCTAGAATACCTCCGAGCAAGGCCAGCGTTACTGCCTCAACGAGAAACTGGGCAAGGATATCTCGCCGTCGCGCGCCGACCGCAAGCCGCAGTCCGATCTCGCGGACCCGCTCCGTTACCGTCACCAGCATGATGTTCATGATGCCGATCCCGCCCACCACCAGCGAAATTGAGGCCACCGCCGAAAGCAGCAGCGACACCACGCGTGTGGTCGAACCCTCGACATTCGCAGCTTCGGCGAGGTTGCTCACCATGAAGCTGTCTTCCTGACCCGTCCGCAACCGGTGGCGCTGCCACAGGAGTTGGCGGATCGCTGCCATCGTGTCCTCGGCCGAGGCCCAATCGGCGAACTTGACGGTGATGTTGTGTACGAAGGTCGGATTGGCGCGGCTCGTACCGATGAACTGACGTCGTGCCGTCCTCAGCGGCACAAGTGCTATATCGTCCTGATCGTCGCCCCATACGCTCTGCCCCTTCCGCTCCAGCAATCCGATCACCGTGAACGGCACATCGCGGATGCGGATCGCGGCGCCTAGCGGGTCGGCTTTTCCGAACAACTTCTCCCGCATCGTCGTTCCGATGAGCACGACGTTGGCCACGCGCTTGTTGTCCTCCGGGGTCATCTCCTGCCCCGCGATAACCCTCCATTCGCGCGCTGAGAAATATTCCGGCGTCACGCCGCGAAGCACGCCTTGCCAATTGGTGGAGCCGATCGTGAACTGCTCGCGGGCGTGCAGGAGTGGCGCCGCCACCACGACGCCGGGGATTTCCATTCCGATCGCCGCCGCGTCCTCTTCACTCAGCCGCGGCGCGCCACCGGCCCCAAGCCGGACGCTGCCCATCTTCGCACTGCCCGGACTGATGCTGATGAGGTTGGCGCCGAGGCTGCGGATCTGGGCTGCGATGCGTTCGCGCGCACCAACTCCGATCGCGATCATCACCACGACGGCGGCGACTCCGATGATGATACCCAACATGGTGAGCGCGCTGCGCAGATGATGGGAGCGCAATGATCGCAGGGCCGTTCTTGTGCTACCGGACATTGTTGTAAGCCAGCGATAGATGGCGAGCGTTACCCAAAGATCGGGCCTGTTGGACGACAGGGGTGTCGGACACAACGCGACCGTCTCGAAAGGCCACAATGCGATCGGCATGGGCAGCTATCTCCGCCTCATGGGTGACCAGCACAATGGTCAGGCCCTCTCCATTGAGGCGGCGGAAAATTGCCATGATCTCCAGCCCTGTCTGGCTGTCGAGCGCACCAGTGGGTTCATCGGCGAGCAGAAGCAAAGGCTCCGTCACCAGAGCGCGGGCAATGGCAACGCGCTGCTGTTGTCCGCCCGAGAGTTCGGCAGGAGTATGTCTAGCCCGATCGGCGAGCCCTACCCTGGCCAGCATCGCCAGGGCTGCGCGCCGCCGCTCTCCAGCCCACATGCGGCGGTAGACAAGCGGCAGTTCCACATTTTCCAGTGCGCTGGCCCGCGGCAGCAGATTGAACGACTGAAACACGAAACCGATGTTGCGATTGCGGATTGCAGCGAGCTCATCGTGATGGAGTCCGCCGACGTAAACCCCGTTCAGCCGATAGCGGCCCTCGCTGGGACTGTCGAGGCAGCCCAGAATGTTCATGAAGGTGGACTTGCCTGACCCAGAAGGTCCGATCACCGCGACGAATTCGCCTCGTTTAATCGTCAGGCTCACCCCTTCGAGCGCCCACACCAGCCCACCGCCGACACGGTAGCAATGGCGCAGCCGGTCGACTTCGATCAGGGCCATGGATGCCTCACCGCAACCGGAACTTGACCAGGACGGAAGACGCGTCATCGTCCCGACGCGGAGCAGTGGCAAGCCCTGTAATGACCTGCTGCCCCTCGGTCAGGTCGCCTGCCAGCACCTCTGTTGCACGACCGTCGGTGATTCCAAGCCGGAGCGAAATCAGCTTCGGCTCGCCGTCTGGCCCAAATACAAACGCCTCGCCCGGGCTCCCTGCCTCTACGCCCGTTTCGGCAATGGCCGGCGCGGTTGAGCGCGCCTCGTCCCCGGTATCACTCGGCGGCCGAAAACGCAGGGCCGCATTAGGCACTTTCAAGACGCCCTGTCGCTTAGCCACTACCACGCTCAGATTGGCGGTCATGCCGGGCAACAGCAACTCATCGGAATTTTCCGTACCGACCACCACTATGTATGTGACGACGTTTTGAACGACCTGCGGCGCCTTGCGTATCTGCTTCACGGTGCCGGTGAAAATTCGGTCGGGATAGGCATCGGCGGTGAAGGTAACCGGCTGCCCAAGCGCAAAACGGCTAATATCGGCTTCCACCACCGAAGCCTCCACCTGCATCTCAGTCAGGTCCTGAGCTATGGTGAACAGGATCGGTGTCTGCAGGCTGGCCGCCAGGGTCTGACCGCCACTGACGGCGCGATTGACCACTGTGCCGGTGACCGGCGCGCGTACATAGGTGCGGTCAAGATCGATTTGGGCCTGCTGAAGCACCGCTTCCTTCTGCTTCACCTGGGCAAGTGTGTTGGCGAGCTCCGCTTCGGCCATGTTGAGTGTCGCCCTGGCGGCTCGAACGGCCGCCGATTGCGACAGTTCTTCCGCCTGGGCGGC
This sequence comes from Mesorhizobium tianshanense, assembly GCF_007830515.1. Classification (GTDB taxonomy): domain Bacteria; phylum Pseudomonadota; class Alphaproteobacteria; order Rhizobiales; family Rhizobiaceae; genus Mesorhizobium; species Mesorhizobium tianshanense. Next base: position 13,211 of record NZ_VLKT01000093.1, on the reverse strand, counting down.
AGTCGCCTGCGCCTTGGCAGAATTGTGCGCGGTGTTCTCCCGTTCCCATTCACCCAGCGCGATGATCTTCTGCTTGGCAAGGGAACGTTTGCGGTTCACTTCCTGCGCCGCACCATCGAGCGCGATTTCGGCGCGTGCAGTCTGCGCCGCGGCAGAATCATATCTGGCCTCGGCGGTCTCCATCTCTGCCCTGGCCCGCTCGATCTGCGCCCGCTGTACGGAAACCTGCGTTTGGGCCATCTCCCGTTCGGCAAGGGTTTGCGCCACTCTCGCTTCGTAAATCTCCGGCTCAACCCGGGCTATGACCTGGCCTTTGGTGACCTTGGAGTTGAAGTCGACATATAGTTCCTTCACCCGACCCGAGAGCTGAGAACCGACTTCCACCATAACCAATGCGTTCAGCGTGCCAGCCGCCTGCACCGTTGTAACGATATCGCCGCGCTCCACGGCTTGCGAGCGATAGGCGGGGGTATCGGGCCTGATGGAGGACGGCTTGAGGAGAGCTGAGAGGTGATTGAAGGCCGACAAAACCTGGCCGGAAGTCGCCGATGGCGTCGGTCCCGTCGAACTCCCGGGCGTCACGGCCGCGCCGAGGAATGCCGTAACGAACAGAATGCTGCGCATCATGTTTTGACCACCTCCAAGTCGGAAGGGAAAGGTAATCCCTTCCGACTTTGATCTGTTCTTGGCATATAGAATTTACGCCACCTATATGACAAGACTATCAGAAGCCCGTCGTATAGATGAATATTGTATGTTTCTGGATATTACTGCTTGCATTGGCCTTGATTACCATCGCAGTCCGTCTCGGTCTTGTTGCCGATGTTGCCCTTGCCTTCAGCCGTATCCTCCGTTGCCGTGCCGAACGCATTGCCATTCACATCCTTCGTGGTCTCATTGCATACGCAGTCCGGAACCGACCCTGTCTTTGTACAAGAGGCCACGCCAGCGGCGCCGCAGAAGTCTGTGCACTGCGTCGCCGACACACCGGGACAGAGGTTCTGCGCCAGCGCTCCGCCTGTTCCAAGCAACAGTGTCCCACCCATGAAAGCCGCAGCCGCGGCCATCTTTAAACCGCTATATCCAACAAACATGTTCTCCTCCGAATTTGCCAGAGCTAGAGTGTGCTGCGCAGGCCATCTCTGGCACTGGTCGGCAGCATGAGGGCGCAAGAAAGCCCTCGATCCGGCTCGATCGATTAAGCTGTGGGAGATGCGGAAGTTATGAGGCCGCCAGCAGCGGTTTAAGCCGCCGGGCCTCCCAAGACTCTGCCGGGTGAAGGGCCTTTTGCGGCGCATGGAACCGCCGCAATACTTGGCCTGCGCAAATCGGCAGCACTCATTGTCGTGCTCCAGTACGACCGCAAGCGGGAAAACATTTCCTATTGCTAATATATTAACCATATCTGCGGAAGCTGGCAACAAGTATCTAGGACATACGCCGGTTGACGTGCCGCTAAATCGATTTGGTAGAGCGGCGTCAACATCGCCATCGCCATCGGCGTCAGCCAGTTCCAGTTGCGCAGCACAGCGGATTGATTGTGGAGCCCGGAGTCGGCGCGACAATGAAGCTGCGAGCGTTACCGAAATCAAATCAAGATGAGAATGCTGGCGGGTTGGAACGCAGGCAGGGCGTAGCCCGACCGGAGTTTCAACCCGCCAGCGCTGCTCCCGGGATCTGAGCAAGGGTGCCCGGCGATGTCCCCAAAGCAATGCCGTGAGGGAGGTACCGCCGGCATCAACCCGCCGCGTCGAAGGCGATCTGAGCTTTCATCGCCTGGCTGCGATCGCTTGCGATCTGGAAGGCCTCTTCGGCGCGGGCGAGCGGCAGTGTATGCGTGATCAGCGGCTTGACGTCGATCAGGCCGGACTGCATCAGCCGCACTGCGACCGGGAATTCCTCGTGAAAACGGAAAGAGCCGCGCAGTTCCAATTCTTTCGCCGTGATCTGCATCATCGGCAGCGTCATGTCGCCGCCCAGCCCGAGCTGGACGATGATCCCGCATGGACGCAGAGCGCCAATGCCGGCGACCAGCGCCTGCTGAGCTCCCGAACACTCGTAGAACACGTCGAAATAGCCTTTGTCGCCGGTATAGTTGGCGAGTCCATCCGGCTCGTCCTTCATATTGAGCGTGCGGTCGGCGCCGATCCTGCGTGCGAGATCGAGCGGGAATTGCGCCAGATCTGTCGCCACGATTTCCGCCGCGCCCGCGCGCCGCGCAGCGAGAATGGACAGCGCCCCGATGGGCCCGCAGCCGGTCACCAGAACGCGCTTGCCGAGCATTTCGCCGGCCCGCCGTGTCGCATGCAGCGTCACGGAAAGCGGCTCCGCCATCGCCGCCTCGCCAGCACTCAGCCCGCCTGCGGGGATGCATTGTAGTGCGTCAGCCACCAGTACTTCACGGAACGCGCCCTGTATGTGCGGGTACGGCATTGCAGATCCGTAGAAGCGCATGTGCAGACACTGATTGTGCCGGCCCTCGCTGCAGAAGCGGCACGAGCGGCAAGGACGCGACGGCGAAACGGCGACGAGATCGCCGACCGACAGGCCCTGCACACTCTCTCCCAACTTCGTGATACGTCCCGAAACCTCATGACCGAGGATCATCGGCTGCTTGAGCCGCACCGCGCCGAAGCCTCCATGATTGTAGTAGTGCAGGTCGGAGCCGCAGACGCCGCCCGTTGCCAGCCTGATCTGGACTTGGCTGCGGCCGGGTTCCTCGACCTCGCGATCCTCGATGCGCAGATCCTTGGCCTGGTGGATGACGACGGCTTTCATCGGGGGCCTCACAAAACGGGCGTCAGCAGATCGCGGCCTTCGAAATGGGCCACGAGGTTGTCATAGACGAGCTTTCCCATCGCCTTGCGCGTTTCTACGGTTCCTGAGGCGTGATGCGGCTGCAGCAGGACATTGTCGAGTTCCAGGAAGCGCGGATTGATTTTCGGCTCTCCTTCAAACACGTCCAGCGCGGCTGAGCCGAGCCTGCCATTCTCGAGCGCGTCGAGCAGCGCCTGCTCATCGATATTGGAAGCGCGCGAAATGTTGATCAGCATTCCGTCGGGCCCCAGGGCGTCGATGACCTGCTTGCCGACGATGTGACGCGTCGCCGCTGACGCGGCGAGCGTCACGAAAAGGAAATCGGAATGCTGTGCGAGCGTCACCGGATCAGCGATGAATGTCCAGTCAGGAGCGTAGGTCTTGGGTTCCACGTCGCTGTAGGCGATGTCCATATCGAAGCCGGCGAGCCGCTTCGCCACCTCGAAGCCGATCCGCCCTAGGCCGAGAACGCCAGCCCGTTTTTCGTGAACCCGACTCTTCAGCGGATAGAGCCCGCGCGAAGCCCAGTCGCCGCCGCGCACCCAGGTCTCAGCGCCAGTCATGCCGCGCGCCTGTGCGAGCATCATCGCCACGCCAAGATCGGCGACGTCCTTGGTTAGCACGTCCGGCGTGTTGGTGACCCGGATGCCGCGCTCGCGGGCCGTGGCGAGATCGACCGCGTCGAAGCCGACGCCGTAGACAGAAATGATTTCGAGTTTCGGCAGCGCTTCGATCATCGCCTTATTCGCCCCGAGTTCGCCGCGCGTGGCGATCCCCCTGATGTCAGAGCCATGGGCTTTCAGAAACGCCGCCGTGTCGCTAGCCTCGAAATAGCGATGCAGGGTGAATTTTTCGCCCAGCGGGCCTTCGTCCCATGCCGGGTAGGGTCCGACCTGCAGGATTGCCACTTTGCTCATTTTGAAGAATGCTCCGTCCAACGACTTGTATGTGTTATCGATAACATATACAGACAATGCGAGCAGTGTCGAGGAGAAAAGAGGGAGACCCAATCGTGCCAGCTACGAACCCGCTGTTTGACCTGGACGCGAAGACCGCGCTCGTCACCGGTTCCTCGCAGGGTATCGGACTGGCCTTAGCGCGCGGCCTTTGCGACGCCGGGGCGGCCGTCATCCTCAACGGCAGGGAAGCGCGCAAGCTTGAAGCCGCCGCGGCGTCGCTCGCGTCCGGCGGCGCGGTCGTCCACCAACTTGTATTTGATGTCACCGACCACGGCGCGGCGCGTGAGGCGGTTGACAAGTTCGAGGCGAAGATCGGCCCGATCGATATCCTGATCAACAATGCCGGCATGCAGCATCGCGCGCCGCTGGAGGAGTTTGAGTCCGAGGCGTTCGAGAAACTCCTTCGAACGAACATCTCAAGCGTCTTCAATGTCGGCCAGGCTGTGGCGCGCCACATGATCCGGCGCGGTGCGGGCAAGATCATCAACATCGCCTCGGTGCAGACCGCGCTGGCGCGCCCGTCGATCGCTCCCTATACGGCGACCAAGGGCGCGGTCGGCAACCTCACCAAGGGCATGGCCACGGACTGGGCAAAATACGGACTCCAGATCAACGCGATCGCGCCCGGCTATTTCGACACGCCGCTCAACGCGGCGCTCGTCGACGATCCGGCCTTCAGCGATTGGCTGCAAAAGCGGACCCCTGCGGGACGGTGGGGAAAAGTCGATGAACTCGTCGGCGCCTGCATCTTCCTCTCCTCGGCAGCATCGAGCTTCGTCAATGGACACATTTTATATGTCGACGGCGGCATCACTGCATCGCTCTGAGCGACCTCGGCTGTTCGTGGTGATGGGCGTGGCCGGATGCGGCAAGTCCACCGTCGGCGAAGCGCTCGCGCCCAGGCTCGATGGCATCTACTTCGACGGCGACAATTTTCATCCGCGGGAAAACATCGCCAAGATGAGCCGTGGCGAGCCCTTGACGGATGCGGACCGCTGGCCGTGGCTGCGGCGGATCGGAGCCGAGATTGCAGCCCAGAAGGGTATCGTTGTTTGCGGCTGCTCAGCGTTACGGCGGGTCTATCGCGACGTGATCCGCGAAGCAGCCGGGGAGCCTGTGCTGTTCATTCATCTGGCCGGAAGCCGCGAACTCATCGAACGACGCATGGCTGCGCGCTCCGGGCATTTCATGCCCTTGAGCCTGCTTGAAAGTCAGTTCGCGGCGCTGGAACCACCCGCCGCGGATGAGGATGCGGTGTCTATCGAGATCGACGCATCGACCGACGAAATCGTAGCGCGGATCGCCTCGCAAACGGGAGAGAACGGCTCATGACCAACAGGGTAGCATTGATCGGCGCTGGCGTGATGGGCAGCGCAATCGGGACCCGGCTGCTGGAGACAGGAAATGAACTCCACGCATTCGACCTCGACAAGGAGAAGCTGGCAGCGCTCGCCGCGAAGGGTGCGAAACCCGCGCAGTCGGCAGCCGCGGCCGCGGCTGGTGCCGCCTTCGTGATCACCAGCCTGAACTCGGCGAAGATAGTGCGCGCCGCCATTTTCGGGACAGAGGGGGTCGCTGCGGGAGCTGCGCCTGGGACGGTGATTATCGATATGTCGTCGATCGATCCGGATTCGACGCGGTCTCTCGCCGTGGAGGCCGCTGCAAAGGGGCTGCGCTGGTTGGATTGCCCGCTCTCCGGCGGTGCGCCAAAGGCGCTGATCGGCCAGCTCGCCGTAATGGCCGGCGGCGAGCGAAACGATTTCGAGGAGGCCCGCGCGGTGATGCGGCATCTATGCGCCAATTTCACCTATATGGGACCGAGCGGCGCCGGCCAGACCACCAAACTCATCAACCAGGTCTTGTGCGCGCTGAACTTCATGGCCGTTGCGGAAGCGACGCAGCTTGCGCTCGATGCCGGCGTGGACGCAGCCGCTATCCCCGGGGCGCTGAAGGGCGGTCGCGCCGACAGCGCCATCCTGCAAGAATTCATGGGCAAGATGGCGCGCAAGGATTTCTCGCCCACGGGCCGAATCGACAACATGGTAAAGGATCTCGAGGGCGTGCAGGATCTCGCTCGCCACACCGGCACCGCCATGCCCCTGACCTCGCTCTGCGCCGAAATCCATCGCCTGCTGACCTCGGCCGGTCTCGGCGGCGCCGATAATGCCGCGCTGATGAAATTTTTTGAAGGTCCAGCAAAAGGAGATGCTGCATGATTACACGCTACGCGCTGTTCGAGGGTTCTGTGAAGGACGGGCAAACAGAAGCGTTTCGTGCTTTTGTCAACGACGAACTCGTTCCGCTTTGGACAACATTCGACGGGGCACAGGAGGTCCGGGTGATGTTCAGCGAGGAGCGCGACGATGGCGCACCAGAGTTTCCGCTGATCCTGGCGATCACTTATCCCGATCGGGCCGCTCTCGAGCGCGCGATGGGCTGTGAGGCCCGCTTCAAGTCTCGGGACAAGACGGGCGAACTGGTGGCGCTGTTCTTCGACGGCCGCATCCATCATCATGTGACGGCGGCCAAAAGCTTCGTTATCTGATGGGTCGGATGCATGATCAGAGCTTCCTCCGTAAGGCGCCGCACGTGCAGTAGACATTTGCCCGGGTTGTGCCTAGATTTCTGATATCGATAACGTCGGGCAGTCATGGCAGGCAACAACAAGACCCCCACGATGTTGGATGTTGCGCGACTGGCGAACGTATCGTCCATGACGGTTTCGCGCGCCTTCAAACGCGATGCCTCGGTAGGCAAGGAGACCCGAGAGAGAATCCTTAAGGCGGCGGACGAGTTGGGCTATGTCCTCGACAGCACTGCCGCCAACCTCTCGTCGCGCAAGACTGGGTTCGTGGCGGTGACGATCCCCTCCATCAACAACGCCAACTTCGCCGATACCCTGCGGGGCATGTCCCAGCGGCTGCGTGGCAGCGGCCTCGAAATTCTCCTCGGCTATACGGACTACAGCGTCGACGAGGAGGAACGGCTCATCGAGCAGTTTCTACGCCGCCGCCCCGAAGCGATCGTGGTGACGGGCGGAACCCATACCGACCGATGCCGAAAGCTGCTCGAACATTCAGGCGTCCCGGTGGTGGAAACCTGGGATTTGCCGGCGAAGCCAATCGGCCATGTGGTCGGATTCTCGAATGCCGAAGCGGCGAAGCTGATGGTCGATCATTTCGTCGAGCGCGGCTACACAAGGCTAGGATTCATAGGCGGCGACACCTCCCGCGACACGCGCGGCCTCGACCGTCGGCGCGGCTTTCTCGAAGCAGTCAAGGCCCGAGGACTGGATTCGAGCCGGTTGATTGCCTCCGGGCCGCCGCCCATCACCATGCGCGAAGGCGCGGCATCCATGCGCGAGATGATCGCGCGCTGGCCCGACACGCAGGCCGTGATGTGCGTTTCCGACCTCTCGGCCTTTGGTGCGCTGACCGAATGCCAGCGAAAGGGCATCCGGGTTCCCGAAGACATCGCTATTGGCGGGTTCGGAGCTTACGACCTCGCTGAGCATGCCGTTCCGGCGATCACGACGATCGATGCGAGCGCAAAGGCGATCGGCACGCATGCGGCCGATACCGTATTGAGCTTGCTTTCCAATCCTGAATCCACCGATGTCCGTATGGTGACGAGGATCACCCCAAAGATCATTGCGCGCCAGACGACTTAGCGCCCTGCCGGATGAATGGCCGCGTCAGGCCGGAAGGTTCCGGCCGCCACCGCTCCACTCGAAAACCATGACGCCCCAGCTAGCCTGCATGGTTTCCATCGATCGGTTTCGTTGGAGAGACCGTGCTTCAGGCGCAGAGACAGCTACACAGTCGTCGAAAGTCGATTCACCGTTGACTCGATGTTATCGATAACATAACGTTCCGACGGCTGATGGCTGTCCGATGGGAGGAGATAGCGCGAATGGAGCGTTTGCGTCGCTTTGTTGATAGCGGTTTCAGGCTGATGGATGCCGTCATGGCGCTGTCGATGCTTGCCATGATCGTTATCGTCTTCGCCAATGTCGTGCTTCGCTACGGCTTCGCCAGCGGCATCCTGGGCTCGGTCGAACTGTCCCGCTTCCTCTTCGTCTGGATCGTCATGCTGGGCGCTGTTGCCTGCTTGCGCAACGACGATCACCTGCAGCTTACGACCATGCTTGAGGCGCTGCCGGCCGGACTCGAACGGATAGTCCCGCGTCTGATCTCGGTGGTGATCGTGCTGTGCTGCGCAATGCTTGCGCTGGGCAGTTACCGGCAGGCGATGGCTAACTGGGCCAATCCGCAGCCGATGAGCGGCATTCCCGTCGGCGCGGTCTATCTCGCCGGAGCGGTCGGCGGCTTACTGATGGCGGCGGTGGCGTTGGTAAGAGTATTCCGTCGGCGCCCGCCCGCGGGCGGCGCCTCTGCCGGGAATGACCCGGCATGACGCTCTTCCTCTTCCTGTTCGTGCTGATCGGGGCGATCCTGCTCGGCGTGCCCGTGGCGTTCGCGCTGCTGTTGAGTGCCATCGCCCTCATGGTCCATATGGACCTGTTCAGCTCGGATATTCTGGCGCAGTCACTGGTCAACGGCGTTGATAATTTCGCGCTGATCGCGATTCCCTTCTTCCTCGTCGCGGGCGAAACAATGTCGGTCGGGGGCCTTTCGCGGCGAATCGTCCGACTGGCCATGTCGCTGGTTGGTCACCGCAAGGGTGGACTCGGCTACGTCGCGATTATAACAGCGGTGGTCCTGGCCGGCCTGTCGGGTTCGGCCGTGGCCGACGCTGCCGCGCTTGTCGCCATTCTGCTTCCGATGATGAGGAACGCGCACTATCCCGAAAAGTATTCGGTCGGGCTGCTGGCTTCGGGCGGCATCATCGCCCCTGTTATCCCGCCATCGCTGCCGCTCATCATCATCGGTGTTGCGGGCAACATCTCGATCTCGAAGCTATTTCTCGGCGGCATTGCACCGGGCCTCATGATGGGAGCCGCGCTCGTTGCGACCTGGTGGTTCATCGTCCGCGGCGAAGCGATCGAAACGCCCCAGAAGGCTTCGGCCGAGGACCGACTCGTCGCGTTGCGCGATGGCGCTTGGGCGTTGCTGCTTCCGGTCATCATCATTGGCGGCATAAAGACCGGAATATTCACCCCGACGGAGGCTGCAGTCGTCGCGGCCGTCTATGCCATCGCCGTGTCGGCGCTGATCTATCGGGAACTCTCGCTGCCGGCCTTTTACAAAATCCTGGTGCGTTCGGCGCGCGCCACCGCAATGGTCATGTTCCTCGTCGGCTGCGCTATGGTGGCATCGTGGCTTATCACCGTCGCGCAGCTGCCGCAGCAGGTCGCAACCTTACTTGAGCCGCTGATCGACAGCCCGCGACTGCTGATGCTCGCCATCATGGTGCTGGTCCTGCTCGTCGGCATGGTGATGGACCTTACTCCGACGATCCTGATTCTTGTGCCGCTGCTGATGCCAGTGGTCAAGCTCGCCGGAATCGATCCCGTCTATTTCGGTCTGATGTTCGTTATCAACACGTCGATCGGCCTGATCACCCCGCCTGTCGGGACGGTGCTCAACGTCGTGTGCGGCGTCGGCAAGGTGCGTTTCGAAACGGCGATACGCGGCGTCGCGCCCTTCATCGGCGTCTACATGGCGCTGCTTGCCCTCTTCATCCTATTCCCGGATCTCATCATTGTGCCGATGAGATGGTTCACCGGATAGTTCGACCATTGTAACCAAGGAGGAGTCGCGAATATGCATAGAATTAGAACAGGAATAGCCGCGCTGGCGATGCTCGCAGGAAGCATTTCGGCAGCCATTGCCGGCGTCGAACTGAAATTCGCCCATGCTGCGCCGGATACGGATCTGCAGCAGAACCTGGCCGTTTTCTTCGCCGACGAAGTGGCCAAGCGTACTGGCGGCGAAGTCACGGTGAAGATTTTCCCGCAGGGCCAGCTTGGCAACGACCAGCAGATGATCAGCGGTGCGCGCTCGGGCGTGGTCGACATCGTGATGTCCGGCCTCAACAATTTCACCGGGATGATGCCGAGGCTGGGTGGCCTGGAGCTTCCCTTCATGTTTCAAAGCCGCGAGCATGCCTACAAGGTGCTCGATGGCGAGATCGGCCGACAGGGCCTGGCCGAGTTCGAGCAGTTCGGCATGAAAGGCCTTGCCTATCCCGAAAACGGCTATCGCAATGTGACCAACAACACGCATCCCATCAAGACGCCAGCAGATGTCGCAGGGCTGCGGATGCGCACCAACAATTCGGTGGCGCTCAACGAGCTCTTTGCAATGCTGAAGGCCAATCCGCAGCAGCTCCCCGTAGCCGAACTCTACACCGCGCTGGAAACCGGCGTTGTCGATGCGCAGGAGCATCCGGTCAACATCACCTACTCGTTCAAGTTCTATGAGGTGCAGAAATATCTGTCGCTGACCGAACACGCCTATTCGGCCCTGGCGCTGGCTATGAATTTAGACAAGTTCAACGCGCTCACGTCCGAGCAGCAGAAGGTGGTCATGGAGGTGGCGGCCGAGGCGACCGCCATGCAGCGTAAGCTCAGCATCGAGAAGCAGGAGAGCATCCTGGGCGAACTCGCTGCCGCCGGACTGGAGATCAATCGCGACGTCGACAAGGCTGCGTTCCAAGAAGCGGCTAAACCGACCTGGGACAGCTACGTGGCGGCCAATGGCGACGAACTGGTCAAGGCGGTCCAGGCGGTGAAATGATTGGCTGCCTGCGAGCAGGCATTTCCGCATGCGCGACGATGGCGGGTGGGCAATCCGCCCGTCATTCGGCAGGCGACGGCCTACGCTTCCGCCTCGCCTTGTCCACGGGCCCTCGGGCAGGGAATGAACCAGCCGATGTTTACCAGGACCGCTTTGTTCGAAGGAAAGATCCTGGAAGGACAGGAAGATGCGTTCTTTTCGGCAGTCGAGGAGCGCCTGCTGCCGATCTGGCAAAGACTGCCGCGCGCGCAGAATGTTCGCTTGTACAGGCCCGTTCGGCGCGACGCAGACGCGCCCGAGATCTTTCTGGTCCTGGAAATCGACTACCCCTCAATCGAAGCGATCGAAGAAGCGATGGCCTCGCCGGAGAGGGAACTGGCAAAGTCCGCGCATGAGGCCATCATGTCGATGTACGAAGGTCGCCACTATCATCTTGTTTCGCGGAGGCTGGCCGATGCCCGGCCGTCCGACTGAAAACGCTACAGCCCGCTGTCGATCCGTCGTTCGGCCCTGCTGGCGCTGATGCCCTGGCTCTTGCGCTTTGCCTGGCAGTCGCTGCCACAAAATGCGTAAAAAGAACGCTGCGGCGATCGCCGCATCGCGGCCTAACGTTGGCACCGGTGACGGCTCGCATGGTCAGCGCCATCATCGATCGGCGCCCAAACTCAGTGCACTCCTGATCCCATATGACTTTGACCATAAGTAATTGGCAAAGACACGATTTGCTGATTCCGGCGGCCTTCGACCGGGCCTCCCCTCGTCGCCGCAAGTCTCGCGAAGCCTTTCAAGCTCTGCGATGGCTCGGCAATCATCGCTGCGCTTCATGCTGCTTTCGATACGCTCAGGTGTCAGCTTGATTTGCAGCGCTTTATCTACGTTCGGGCAGTAATCATAGATCACACTCAACAGCGGGCCGGACGCCTGCGCGCGCCATTGAGGAGTTACGGATCCAGACCGCCCGCCGGTTGCTGGAGCAGGGCATATGCGTCGGACAGGCCTCAACGCGCTGTGGCTTCGGCTCGGAAGAGACCATGAGACGCGGTTTCTTGCCCACGCTCGGGACAAACCCTACCGCGAGCGTTCTAATTCCGTAGCTGCCCCAGCAGCGGGCGGACCCACCTCGGCGAGAGAAGCGACGGAGGACATCTGAGCCATCCCGGGGACGCATTCGCTCCAGTAATTGTATCCCGTACCGCTCGTGTTTGCAGCGTCGCGCGCGGTTGGCAAAGCAACGCGCGATCCGAGCCGAATTACCGCAATGTTGCTGGCTGGAGCCGTCTATGGATCAAAATTCTGATGTGCCGACCTTATGTCAAGCATTGTTTCCCTGTGGCGTCTGCGAGGCGCTCGATCCGCGGCAACTGGTGGGATTCCCCAGGACATCCTCGAAGGCGCGCCGTCGCTGCGGACGTTCAAGCGAAGGGCGAGACTCCGAATAGCCAGCCGTGCAGCCAGAGCCCGAACAATGCGAAAGCCACCAAGCCGATGCCCACAGCAATCAGGTCGCTACGCGGTCGCACGACCGCGGGTGCCGGATCGCCGCGTGGAATGACGGCAATGAAATCGACAATCGCGTAAACCAGAAACGCTCCGAAGACTAGGAGCGAGGCAAGGTCGCCATTGGCCAGGAGGTGGCCGATGGCCCAAAGGATGATGCCCACCAGCATCGGGTGCTTCAGCCGATGCTTGATTGAACCCGCGGGCAAGTAAGCGGCTGCCAGAATGACGAATGCGGCGAGCACCAACACCGACGCGACATGGCGGCCCCAATAGGGCGGCTCGTAGATCTCAGGCGCATTGGGCCGATAAAGACTCCAGCCCCAGACGATCAGCACGAAGCCGATGATCGATAGGAGCGAATAAAGTCCCTTCCAGCGCCGCTCGTTTGTGGCGATTTGCTCATCACGAAAGCTGCCGGCGGCGATCCGAACAGAATGGATTCCGAAGAAGATCACGAGGCCGACAACCAGTACTAGCATAACACCTCCGAGGTTCGGCGCGTCGGCGGGAAGGAAGGCTTGCTTACGCTCTCGCTCGAGTTGCCGGCTGCATATGCGCAAAACGAATCCTGCGAACGAGATGGTCAGAGTAATATATCAGGGACCCGCAATCTTGGAATGGGCAAAGCTGCCGATTGGCACGGCACCGCACGTTTGACACCTGCCAGTCGCCGCCTTCGCGCGGCACCGCTCGGCCGTCGGTCTTCAAAGTCTCGCTCTTGGCGTTGATTCGGCTGTGCGCCACCTTTCGGGTCCTTCGCCCGATACAGGATCAGACGACCGCGCCGACACAAACATAGTCGTACCGCGCACCAACTCATCGACAACGATCATCGGATATGTCAGCCGGGGTGCGCCGTTCTAGACCGGAAACTGGTTCGACAGCCGGTCGATCTTGTCCGGATCAGCGAAGGAAAACTTCGCCAAGCGGCGCGGTATGGCCCGAGCCCGAGTTGCTGTTGCCCGCAAGCTCGCTGTCATTCTGCATCGCATGTGGAGCGACGGGACAGAATTCCGCTTCGGCAAGGCACCCGGCCCCGTATCGGCATGAAATAGGGACAACAGACCAACGAAGGAGGAGTTGATTCCACCCGAAAGGGCGTGATCCGGATCGTTCCCGTGGGGACGATGGGCAAGGCGATCTCGTTAGCAGGCACGATCCTGGGACGAACTCTCTCAAGGTCATTCAACAGATTGAGACGCCTCGCTCTACTGACCCCATCATGCGGCGGCCT
>NZ_VLKT01000092.1 GCF_007830515.1 Mesorhizobium tianshanense | reverse complement strand
CCCGCCAGGCACGCGATGATGGTAGGGAAGGTAGCGGCGCAGGAAGTCGAGATGGGCCTTTCCCCAGTCGGCGATCAGATCGTAGTCGTCGCAATCGCAGATCGTGCCGCAGACGACCAGGAACAGCACTTCGCTCAGCGGATGGGCGACTCGCCACGGCTCGCGCGGGTCCTCTATGGCGGCAAAATGGTCCAGAAGCGCCTTCAGGCGCGGCTTCTCGAACCCCTCGAGGGCAGCAATGGTCATGGCGGGCGCTCCGAATCAATGAGCGCCCATGGAATCAGCCAATCGACAACAGCGAAAGCGCGTTAACCTGAGTTCGGAGCCCTGCTCTGTCATCTGCGCTCCTTGACAATCCGCCTGCAATGTTCTCTTTATGTTCCATACGAAACCACCCTCGAGACAAATGCGGCGTTCATACCGCCGCGGGCGAACGGGCCGGATGGAAGCCAACATCCTCCACGCGGATCTGGACGCCTTCTATGCCTCGGTCGAACAGTTGCTCGACCCGGCCCTGCGCGGCAAGCCGATCGCCGTCGGCGGCGGCGTCGTGCTGGCCGCCTCCTACGAGGCCAAGGCGTTCGGCGTGCGTGGCGGCATGCCGGGGCGGCGCGCGCGCGAACTCTGCCCCGGGCTGATCTTCGTCGGCGGCCATTTCAAGGACTACCAGCGGCTGGGCGATGCAGCCATCAAGGTGCTCGGCGATTTCACGCCGGTGGTCGAGCGCATTTCCATCGACGAGGCCTTTGCCGACGTCGCCGGCTGCACCCATCTGTTCGGCCCGCCGGCCAAGATCGCCGGCTCGATCCGCCGCCGCGTGCGGGCCGAGCTCGGCCTGCCGATCTCGGTCGGCGTGGCGCGCACCAAGCATCTGGCCAAGATCGCCTCGCAAGTGGCCAAGCCGGACGGGCTGGTGGTAGTCGATCCGCGCCACGAGCTGGAGTTCCTGCACGATCTGCCGGTCGAATTGATGTGGGGCGTCGGCCCTGTGACCAGGCAGCGGCTGGCTGGCATCGGCGTCAACACCATCGGCGAGCTGGCGAAGACCAGCGGTGGGGCGCTGGAGCGCCTGCTCGGCCCGGCGGCGGGCGAAAAGCTCAACGCGCTGGCGTGGAACCGCGATCCGCGCAAGCTCGAGACGCAGCGCCGGGCACGATCGGCCGGCGCGCAATCGGCGCTCGGCAGGAAACCGGCCGAGGAGAGCGTGTTCGTGCCCACCCTGCTGCATCTGGCCGACAGGGTCGCCACCAGGCTGCGGGCAAAATCGCGGCCCGGCCGCACGGTGACGGTTCGCGTTCGCTTCGCCGACCTGCGTTCGGTGACGCGCTCGATCACCCTCGACCAGCCGATTTCGGCAACCGCCATGCTGGCCGAGATCGCCGAGGCGCTGGTGCGCAAGGTGCTTGTCGATCATCCGCACGAAAAGACCATCTCGCTGCTGGCGATCGCCGTCTCGCACCTGGAGAAGCAACCGGGCCTGCAACTGGAGCTGCCGCTCGGCCTCGACGACGAGAGACGCCGACCCGGCACCAGAAAGGGCGCGGCACGCTGGACCGCCGACCGGGCCATCGACAAGATCCGCGACCGCTTCGGCTGGGAGGCGGTCGGCTATGCCTCGGTCGCGCTCGGCCTGTCGCGCTCGGTCCCCGACGCGTTTCGCGAACTGGCCGAAAAGGAGTTGTGAGCCGCGCTCGATTATACTTGATGTCGGCAGGACAGAGGGGGCCGCGAAGGATCGCTGCTGCTTCCATTCTGCGCCGCCGCATTCTCCGGCCAGTGTCGCGGCATGTCCCGCTCTTGGTTGACGAACCGCATCCGCATGTGAATGATCCGCCGCGCCCGAGCCATGCTGCTTCGGCAGGCCGGCTGAATCAACACATCCTCGAACGAAAAGAACCGCAATGACAGGCAACAGCAGGCTGCGCGGTGTGATCGCCGCCATTCCAACCCCGTTCACCGGGGATTTCGAGCCCGACCTGGACCGCTTCGTCAGGCTGGCCGGCAGGCTTCTGGACGACGGCTGCGACGCGCTCAATGTGTGCGGCACCACCGGCGAGGCGACGTCGATGGGCCTCGCCCAGCGCAAGGCCCTGATGTCCGCCGCCGCCAAGGCCTTGCCGCGCGACCGGTTGATGGTCGGCACGGGGGCCGCGGCGGTCGCCGACGCCATCGAGCTCACCCGCCATGCCGGGGAACTGGGCTTCGCCGGCGCGCTGCTGCTGCCGCCCTTTTATTACAAGAACGTTCCCGACGACGGCGTAATCGCCTATTTCAGCGCCGTCGCGGAAATGACGGCGGCGCAGGCGGTGCCGCTCTACCTCTATCATTTCCCGGCGCTATCAGGCGTTCCGTTCCACCCCGCTTTGGTGGCGGCACTGCGGGAGCGGGTCGGCCCGCGCCTCCACGGCCTCAAGGATTCGTCAGGGGACCTGGCCTATGCCCGGACGGTGGCCGCTGCGGTGCCGGACTTCGATGTTTTTCCCAGCGACGAGGGCTCGCTGATCGAGGCGAGAGGCGGCGCCTTCGCCGGATGCATCTCCGCCACCGTCAACCTCTCGAGCAGGTTTTGCGCCGCGGCCTGGCGCGACGGCGATGCCGACGCGCTCGCCACCGCATCCGCGATCAGAAAGCGCGTGGCTTCCGGCCCGCTGATCCCCGGCATCAAGGCGATGGTTGCCGCCATGATGGCCGACCCCTCCTACGCCTCGCCGCTGCCGCCGCTGGCGGCGCTCCCAGCCGCCGAGAGCGAAAAGCTCGAGCACGATCTCGAGGGCATTGTCGGCAGACGCGTCGGCTTCTGATGCCACGCGATGCTCCTGTACTTTAACCGGAGCTCCTATTGGGCCGTTTGCCAGTCGTACTCCTTCACCGCCTTGGCGAAAGCCGAGACAACAGGTGAAGGCAAGCGGTCGGCCACTGAAACGAGTGACACCTCGCGAATGATTTCAGGGTCGACGACGGGCCTATGACAGACGCCTGGATGGCTGGCCGAGTACTCTGCGATGAAGCAGACGCCCATGCCCGCGGCGATCATCGCCAGGATCCAGTCCTCGCGCTCGCTGCGAAAGGCGCTGCGGATATCGAAGCCGATATCCCGGCAGAGGCCGTCTATGTGATCGCCATATTCGCAATTGATACGCTCAAGATAGGCTTCTCCGCGGACGTCGGTAAGATGAAGCGTGTTGCGCATCTCGAAAGGATGGCCGGTCGAGAAGGCGAGCCCGAAGCGCTCCCGGTAAACAGGTTCCGCCTTCAGGCCATGGTCGAATGGTTTGGGCCTGGCCAGCAGGGCTACGTCAAGCTTGCCCTCGGTCAGAAGCTCGGTGAGATGGCTTGCCGCGCCCTCGATCACGGTCACTTCCACGCCGGGATAGCGCTCCCGAAAGGCATTGAGGAAACCGATGAAGCGCAACGGGCCGATGGTGCACATAACACCGAGCGTCAGCGACGCGGTTTCCAGGGAGAGGAAGCTCCTGGCGGTCCTCTTCGCGGTCTCCGAACGCTGGAGCACTTCGTCCAGATGGGTGCGCATCAGACAGCCAAAATCGGTGAGCCGCACGCGAGTTTTCTCGCGGTGGAAAAGATAGCCGCCAAGTTCCGCCTCCAGCTTCTGTATGGCCCGCGTCAGCGCAGGCTGGCCGACGTGAACGAGGTCCGCTGCGCGATGAAAGTTGAGAGTCTCGCTGGCCGCCAGAAAATAGCGGATTTCGTGCATCTCCATGATACGCTCCCGCCGATGTCTCACCTGCATCGCCGCGATGACAATTCGGCATTATCCGCCGCCCTCATGCTCAAGTAAACTTCACCAGCCTTATGGCAGCTTGGCCGCTGCCGGAGCCGATCCGAATCCAGGATCGGCCTCACCGAACGCGGTTGGAGAGACCAAGCCCAAGGGAGATTCCGATGTCTGAAGCCAGTCAGGAAAAATTGGACGCATTCTTGGGGAAAATGGTCGGTGATCTCGGTGCGATCGCTACCGGCGCGGGAGTCTTGCTGGGAGACAGGCTCGGCCTGTTCAAGGCATTGCGCGAAGGCGGCAAGATGACGGCCGCCGAACTTTCGACACGCACCGGCACCCAGGAACGCCTTGTAAGGGAATGGCTTTCCGGGCAGGCGGCCGCGGGCTACGTCGACTACGATGAAGCCAACGACGCGTTCTATCTCAACGCCGAGCAGGAGCTGGTGTTCGCCGATGAAGACAGCCCGGCCTTCATGGCTGGCGCATTCGAGGTCCTATCCTCGCTGTGGCTCGATGAAGAAAAGGTGAGGCAGGCATTCCAGTCCGGTAAGGGCGTCGCATGGCACGACCATAGCGCGTGTCTGTTTCGCGGCACGGAACGGTTCTTCCGTCCAGGCTACAATGCCAATCTGATCGACTCCTGGCTGCCGGCTCTGGAAGGCGTCGTCGAGAAGCTCGAACGCGGCGTGGACGTCGCGGATGTCGGATGCGGTCATGGCGCATCGACGGTGCTCATGGCACGTGCTTTCCCCAATTCGCGCTTCGTCGGCTTCGACTATCACGCCCCTTCGATCGAGCGCGCCCGCAAGGCCGCCGAGGAAGCCGGCGTCGGCGCCAACACGCGCTTCGAGGTCGCAACCGCCAAGACCTATCCCGGCACCTATGACCTCGTCGCTTTCTTCGATTGCCTTCACGACATGGGCGACCCAGCGGGAGCCGCCACCCATGTCCACGGATCGCTCAAGTCGGATGGCACGTGGATGATCGTCGAGCCGTTCGCGCATGATCATCTGGCGGCGAACCTCAATCCCGTCGGACGCGTCTACTATGCCGCTTCCACGTTCGTGTGCACGCCCGCGTCCCTGTCGCAGGAAGTCGGGCTCGGGCTTGGCGCCCAGGCCGGCGAGGCGAGGCTGCGCAAGGTGGTGACCAGCGGCGGCTTCAAGCGATTCCGTCGCGCCACGGAGACACCGTTCAACATGGTGCTGGAGGCCCGCCCCTAAAGCAATTCCAGGAAAAGTGCGTAGCGGTTTTCCGTCCGGAATTGCGTAAAAACAAATATTTAGAGCGGGTTGCTCAGTTCAGTTTGAACGCATCCCGCTCTAGCGCGACCGTCGCCAGAAATTGCAGCTCGCTTTCGTACGAAGCCAGGCAAGGAACAGGCTTTCGTCGACCGCTGATATCTTCCTGCTTGACATCGACTCTTCGTTCGGGAAACAGTGGTCAGACCACTGTAAGGCCAGTAGGGAGGAGGAGCGGCCGATGTCAACCATGCTTGCCGAGGGCGACGACCTATCGGGCGTAGAGAAGGTGTTCACCTTCTTCCGCGACGCCCTGCTGGACGGCACTTTGAAGCCGGGTGAGCGCTTGCTGGGCGAGCGTGAACTGTCGCTGAGGCTCAGCGTGTCTCGGCCGCTGCTGCGTGAGGCATTGCGCTCGCTCGCCATGCTCGGCTTCCTCGATATCCGCCATGGCAAGGGCGCCTATGTCCGCCAGGCCGATATCAACGTCCTCTCGGATTTCTTCACCTTCAGCCTCGCTCAGCAGCCCGACATTCTCGACGACGTAATGCAGGCACGCATCGCGATCGAGTGCCAGGCGATCCGGCTTGCCTGCGAGCGCGCGACGGAAAGCGATCTGAAGCGCATCGGCTCGAAGCTCACCCGGCTGATGGACACGCTGCACGATCCGATCGAGGGCGGCACAGCCGACTTCGCTTTCCACCAGGCGATCGTCGAGGCGGGGCACAGCGAGGCACTGACCACGCTCTACGGCGCGATCGGCGAGTTGCTGCGCCGAAGCCACGTGCAGCGGCGCGAAGTGACCGTTTCAGAGCCCGGCATCGTGGACTATCTCGTGGAAGCGCACCGCGAAGTGTTTCTATCGATTGTCGATCGCAATCCGGACGCGGCCGACCGCAAGCTCCGCGACCATTTCGCCATCGGCGACGAATTCCGTCGCCGCAGCCTCATCTCGGCCTTCGCCCGGAGGCCGCAGACCTAAGCAACAGGCATCAAAATCAAGGGAGGATTTCCGACATGCTGCACAGGACCATCATCAATGCGCTGACGGGCGCAGCCGTCGCGCTCGTCATGACGAGCGCTGCACTCTCCGCCGAATTGCGCTACGCGCATGTGGGCGCCGAGGGCGACATCCAGACGATCTACGCCGCCGAGGCCGCGAAAGGCATCGCCGCCGCGACGAACAACGAAGTGACGGTGACGGTCTATCCGGCAAGCCAACTCGGCGGCGTCGCCGAGATGGTCGACGGCGTCAAGATGGGCTCGATCTCGATGGGACATCACGACTTCGCCTCGCTCGCACGCCTCGTGCCTGAGGTCGCGGTGTTCAACGCGCCCTTCATCTACCGCGACGGCGCGCACGCGCTTGCCTCGACCGACCCGGCTACGTCACCCGCGCTACAGGCGATCAACGAGAAGCTCGTCGCGCAGGGCGTGCGCATCATCGGCCGCATCTACCGCGGCGACCGCCAGATCTCGTCCAACTTCCCGGTCAAGACGCCGGCCGATCTCGCCGGCAAGCCGTTCCGCGCCGTCCCGCTCGAGCTGTGGGTCTCGATGGTCAAGGGGTTCGGCGCTATCCCGACTCCGGTCGAGGTCGCGGAACTGCCGACCGCCCTGATGACGGGCGTGGTGGTCGGGCAAGAGAACCCGCTCACCATGATCGCCTCGAACAACCTCAACGAAGTGCAGTCACATATCTCGATGACCGGCCACATGCGTGCCGTCCTCGCCGTGTTCGTCAATGAGGAGGTTTGGCAGGGCTTGACTGAGGCGCAGCGCGCCTCGATCACCAAAGTGCTCGACGACGAGGCAAAGAAGTCGCTGCAGATGGCCCAGGATGGCGAGGTCAAGCTCGTCGAAGAGCTGAAAGGACGCGGCATGACCATCATCACCGAGGCCGACGGGCTGGACATCGCCGCATTCCGCGACGGCGTCAACAAGCAGATCGCGCAGGACTTCCCGAACTTCACACCGCTGATCGAGCAGATCCAGGCGATCAAGTGATCGACGACGGCCGGGGCTCGCGCCCCGGCCGACCCCTTTGGTAAATTGTCGCCGCCAGCGCCGGTTCGCCGGCCGGAAGGGAGGATGGGATGCGCATCGCCGAACGCATTCTTACAGCTTTCGTCGTCATCATCATGGCCGGCCTCGTGCTCGTGCCGACCGCGCAGGTGATCATGCGCGGGGTCTTCGTGCTGCCTTTCATCGGGGCCGAGGAGTTCACGCGCTTCCTGCTCATCTGCCTGGTCTTCTGCGCCTATCCACTGGTGGTGCAGAACGGCGAGAACATCGTCATGGGCGAGTTCAAGGCGGCGATGCCGGCGCGCCTGCGCGGGATCGTCAACTGGTCGATCTCGATCGGTGCCGTCGCCGCGACCGGCTTCCTCGCCTATGTCACGGCAATCAACATTTCGAGGAACCTGGTCAACGCGACGCCGACGCTCGGCATCCCGTTCTGGATCTTCCTGGGCGCGACCTTGTTCGGCTTCGCCGGCGCAGCTCTCGTCCACCTCCTCCACCTGCGCAAGCCGCCGCAGGCCGACACCAACATCGCGGTCTGACATGGGCTTCGCGGTCGTCATCGCCTTCCTGGCGCTCTTCATGCTCGGCTTTCCGGTGGTCTATGCCATCCTCCTGCCGTCCATCGCCTACGTAATCATCGAAGGCCTTCCGCTCGGCCTCCTTGCACAGCGCGTCACCTATGCGCTCGATTCCTTCCCGCTGGTTGCGGTTCCGCTGTTCATCTTCGTCGGCAATCTGATGAATTTGTCGGGGATCACCGACCGCATCTTCCGATTTGCCTACACGCTGGTCGGCCGCGTGCCGGGCGGTCTGGCGCAGGTGAACGTGTTCGGCAGCCTGGTCTTCTCCGGCATGTCGGGCGCCGCACTCGCCGACATCGGCGGGCTCGGACGCATCGAGATCGACGCGATGAAGAAGCGCGGATTCGACGCCTCCTTCGCAGGTGCCGTCACCGGCGCCTCGGCGACGCTGGGGCCGATCTTCCCGCCGTCCATTCCCCTGATCGTCTACGGCTCGGTGACGAGCGTCTCGATCGTGCAGCTCCTGGTCGCGGGCATCGTGCCCGCCATACTGTGCACTGCGCTCCTGATGCTGACGGTGCTCGTGGTGGCGACAATCCACAAGCATCCGCGGGCCGACCACTGGCCGACGCTGTGGGAAGTGGGACGCGACTTCCTGCCGGCGCTGCCCGCGATCGTCGCGCCCGCCTTGATGATTGCCGGCATGACATCGGGCGCCTTCACGCCGACCGAGGCGGCGGCCATCACCGCCGTTTACGTCATCCTCATCAGCGCCTTGCTCTACCGCGAATTGACCCTCGATCATCTGTGGAACTCGGCCGTGCTCACCGCGCGCAGTTCCTCGGCGATCCTGATCATCGTGGCGGCAGCGGCCCTCTTTGGCTGGATCCTTGCGGTCGAGCAGGTGCCGCAGAGCTTCGCGGCCGCACTGCTTGGCCTCTCACGCGATCCGGTGATGCTACTCGTCATCGCGAATCTCATCTTCTTCGTGGCGGGCATGTTCCTGGATTCCACGACGGCTACGCTGCTGCTGGTGCCGATCATCGCGCCGCCGCTGGTGCTGGCAGGCGTCGACCCGGTTCAGCTCGGCATCGTGACGATCTTCAACCTGATGCTCGGCCTGCTGACACCGCCGTTGGGCCTGTCGCTGTTTCTGGTGGCCGACATCGCCAAGGTCTCGATCCGGCAACTGCTCAAGGCGCTGCTGCCGTTCTACATCCCGCTGCTGACCACGCTTGCGATCCTGACCTTCGCGAAGGATCTCACCTTGTGGCTGCCCCGCATGATCGCTCAGTAACACCCTGGAGAATTCTGAAGATGCGCATCGTCATCGGTTCCGACCACGCCGGCTTCCCGCTCAAGGCTACAATCATCGATCACATCAAGTCGCTGGGACACGAGGTGCATGACGCTGGATCCTACGATCCCAATCCGGTGGACTTTCCGGACATTGCGAGGACGGTGACGTCATCGATCATCGAGGGCGAGGCGGAGCGCGGCCTGATGGTCTGCGGCACGGGAGTCGGCGCTTCAATCGCGGCTAACAAGGTGAAGGGTATCCGTGCGGCGGTCTGCCACGACGTGCATTCGGCCCACCAATCGGTCGAGCACGACGACGTCAACGTCATGTGCATCGGCGCACAGATCGTCGGTGCCTGGCTCGCCAAGGACCTTGTGACGGCCTATCTCGCGGCCGAGTTCTCGACCGACGAGGATTTCCGCCGCCGCGTGCGCAAGCTCGCCGAGATGGACGGCGAGCGGTAGTTTCAAGAGAAGAACGCGGTATCTGGGCCGGAAGCGGACTGGCGCTTTCGGTGTTGCCGAGCGGCGCTTCAGACACAGAGAGCGATGCTGTCAATCACTAGCGTCTGCGCGGGCGAGGAGAAAGGCCCTTCCCGCTCATTGCGGGCGAGCTTGGCCGCAGCCTTGAATTCGGAGCGGGCCTCGGCCAGCCGGCCGGCCCGCGCGCGTTGAACAGATCGACATAGCGGCGCAGCAGCCGCTCGTCATCGGCGTCGAGCCAGAGCGTCGATCCCCTTCTTCTTCGACACCAATTACGACACGCTTCTGCTGCCGAGTTGCATCGGCGAAAACCGGTCGGCCAAATATCCGCCTGTGACCGCCGACGAATACGTTGCCGGGCGCCTGGCCGAAACCCACGCGCACACCACTACGCCCTGAGACTGCGCGGGGCGCGGTGGCTGGCGAGGACGATAATCCTGTCGTCCTTGACGGCGCTCTCGACGGCAGCATCAATCGACATGTCTCAAGCCGTTGGACTCAGCAGGCGAGAAGCCATGCCGCGAGCCTTGATCTTTCTCGAACCAAGCCATCCTGATTGAAATGGTGAACACAAAAATGCGCCCATGAATCTTCGAACGCCATTTCCATGTCACCGGTGACCGAGGTCGTACCGAGTCCGAGTTCCGCGTAGGTAAACTCGAAGCTGCCGCTCGGTCGTGCCAGAGCGATGTGGAATGGCTCGCCCGTGAACTCGTTGATTTTCGGGCTGGCGCTGCTCGTTAAGACGCCAGGGATCGCGACCTTCGCGGTTCGTGCGTCCAAGTCCGCCTTGAGATCGATCGGCAGGAACAACGTCTCGCAAAAATCCGAGCATGTTAAAGCAAAGACCGCGAAGAGATTGCTCAACGGTCTGCACGCCGCGCCCGAAACAATGGTTTCGAGCGCGATCCGTTGAGCCTCATCCGCACGCTCGTCGATGATGATCTGACGCCGGCCGTTTCCGTCCTTGATTTCGCCGGGCCACTTGTACAGCACCGCCCAGTTCAGGCCCGCAAGGGGCGTGTCGTTGAAGTGGCCTTCAACGATGTTGCCGATGAAGGCCGACTGACAATAGCCGCGGGTGCTCGGCAAGTTGAACTGGCAACCGCAATTCATCGCGCAATTGCAGTTATCGTAGGTTTCGCTCTTGAAAAGCCATTGGTCCGCCATTCCGGTGATCCTCCCATCCTTGAGCGTCGACTTAGGCGCAACCATTGGGAAGATGGCACAAGGCAGGAGGCGAGCTCCAGTTCAGGAATTGAACTGCCCCGGTATAGAATCTGAACTAGCCAACATCCGCCATCTGCCGTAGCGTCAGGTGCACTTGGTAAGGAGGTTCATCATGGCACAAGCCAGCTATGGACAGTTCTGTCCGGTAGCGTTGGCTGCCGAAATGCTGTGCACGCGCTGGACGGTCGTGCTCCTGCGTGAATTGGTGGCCGGCTCGACTCGCTTCAACGATCTGCGCCGCGGCGTGCCGCGCATGTCGCCGGCGCTCCTGGTCAAGCGGCTGCGCGATCTCGAGGAGGCCGGCATCGTCCGTCGTGTTGCTTCGCGGACCGAGCCGGGAATTCTTGAGTATCACCTAACGCCTGCCGGACGGGACTTAAAGCCGGTGGTCGAGGCGATCGGCATATGGGGTCAGCGCTGGTTCGAAGCCGATGTCTCGCTGCAACATCTCGATCCGTCGCTGTTGATGTGGGACATGCACCGCAATCTCGACCCCACGACGTTGCCGCCGCGGCGCTGCGTGATTCACTTCCTATACCCCGAACTGCCTGCCGCTCGCCGGCGGTGGTGGCTTCTCATCCAGCCCGGCGCTGAGGTAGATCTCTGCTCGGTCGATCCCGGCTTCGATATCGACCTTTACGTCACCACCGACCTGCGCACCATGACTGCGATCTGGATGGGGGTGACGACGGTCAACAAAGCGATGAGCGACGGAAGTCTCGTGCTCACCGGCGATCGTCAGATCGCCTGCCATATGCAGACATGGCTCGGCCTGAGCCCCTTCGCGGCGGAAAAGAGGCTGGTTTCTGCGTAGAATTTGGCGCGGCTATCGCTGTGGCGTCGGGCGATCGTCGCAGCCTGCTGAAGAAGTCGAGACCGTACCGATCTCCGCGTCGATCAGGCACCAGGGCGCGTAGCGGAAGTCGCGGATCTGGACGACCCGCTCGTCCCGTCATTCGACCAGCATGAAGCCGCGCGCGGCGCCGTCCGGCTCCTGCGGGTTGCGGATGAGGATCGCCGGCCGGCCGTCGACGAAGCCCAGCGACAGGCCCAATCGTTGGCGCGGTCGTAATTGCCGAAATAGGTCGACACCTCGGCCTTGCCGCGCAGGCGGTTGACCACCTCGAGCTGGATATTCTCGGCGATCAGCGCCCTCACCGCGTCGAAGTCGCGCGCGTTGAACAGATCGACATAGCGGCGCAGCCGCCGCCCGTCATCGGCGTCGAGCCAGGGCGTCGATCCCTTCTTCTTCAACACCAATTACGACGCGCTTCTGCCGGCACCGTTCGGGCCAAGATACGCCCCCCCACCGTGTAGGGTCCGGAATGGCGCAACCACATCATCACTGCCTAATGGCGGCGTGCAGGTCTGGCATTCCTGATGTGCGACAGCTTGATGGTTAGCGGGATTGGCGTGAAATCTCAGAAAAACGCTGCAAGCAATTCCATTATTGTCGCCGACTCCAGTGTCTAAGGTCGACATTCAGGAGATGCCGTTTGAGGACAACACCTACGATCTCATCTGGTGCTCGCACGTTCTTGAACACGTCCCTGATGACCGAAGGGCTCTGAGCGAAATCCGCCGTACCCTCGCCCCGAACGGCATCGCCGTGATTCAGGTTCCTCTTTGGGGATCCAAAACCATCGAAGGCGACCTCCCAACTTCCGAACGCGTGCGCGTCTATTATCAGGAAGACCACCTTCGCCGTTACGGAAAGGATATTCTGGAGCGGCTGTCCATGGATGGACTTTCTGTCAGCGTCCGCAATGTTCAAGAGCTGGAACTTCAGTTGGTATTGAGGTGCTCACTGAACGACATGGCGAGCAACGATGTTTTCCTTCTCAGGAAGCTCGCCTGACGTCGCTCGGCTCTTCGGCCCAGGTTGTCGCCGAGCGGGACTGGGCGCGCCAAACGCCGTTGTCCTCCTCGAAATTTTCATCGCGATCGGCTGGCGTTTCTTAGGCAATGCACATCAGTCCGAAGGCGTCGTCTCCCGTGCCCGGTCCCGTCTTAAGCGGATCTTTGCGTCGATTCGCAGAATGCCCGCCAATGGCGTTCCTTGCTCGTTCCACAAGGCGACGTGCACGGCAGCTTTCTACCCGAGCGGAAGGTCCGCTATCGGGACGAAGATACCGACAAACAGTCGTTTCGTTACGATCTCAAAGCGGACCTGACGCGTCGGCGCAGTCTGTCGGGCGATTGCGTGATTAAGCAGGAACGTACGTCAACCTGATCGCGTCCTCGCCGATTAAATCGCTGGCCACGAGGCGGAGCGGCGGCCGTGGGCCGGCAAAGAATGGCTTGCCGCGACCAAGCACGATGGGGTGGAAGTAGAGTCGATACTCATCGATAAGACCAAGGTCGGTTAGGCTTCGTGCCAGGTCTGGTCCGGAAACTGCAATCTCCCCAATGAGCCGAGCTTTCAGGCCACGTATCACCGCCTCGACGTCATCCTCGACAAGTGTGGCGTTGGGGCCGACTGACTTCAACGAGCGCGACACGACCCACTTCGGTTGGCGCCGCCACGCCGCCGCGAACTCGTGTTGCTCCGCACTCCACTCAGGACGGTCTTCGTCCCAATAGCGCATGACCTCGTACATGCGGCGGCCGTACACACTGCCGGCCAGGTCGCGCACGTGCTCTATCCAGTGACGAAAGAGCGCGGGACCTGGCGCAGGTAATTCCTGGTGGTCGACATAGCCGTCCAGGGACTGGTTCATTCCGAAGACGATCTTCGCCATGCTGCAAAATTTCCATCCCGGGTTGGTTCTTCAGGATAGCTGGAACCGCTGTGACGCGCAAAGGAGGTTGGGCACAAACTGCGCGCCGCTTTGTCGGTGTGACGAATATTTCTCGTTTACCATCCGGGCATCATTCCACCGTCCGCCGGCGGGGCTACGCGTAGCGGTCGTGGCGGCGCACCCAGTCCATTCCCTCGGCTTCGTTGCGCCCCTTCGGCATGAGGTCGAGCATGGCGTAGGTGCCCATCATCACCTCTACACCGCGGCCGAAGGTGGAGTAGGTGTGAAAGACATCGCCAGCCTCATCCTTGTAGAAGGCGCTCAGGCCAGGCCATTCCTCGCCGGTCTCCCGCCATTCGCCGAAATTGTAGTCGATGTGCCCGGTGGCCACCTCCTCGGGCGTGAAACTGACCCGGAAATCGTAGTTGAACGGACTGCCGTTCGAGGACACCCACCTGAATTGCCAGCCCATACGTCTGCGATAGCGCTCGATCTCGGCAAGCGGCGCCAGCGAGACGGCGATCATGGTAACGTCGTGATGCGCCAGGTGCTTGTTCATGCCGTCGGTGTGATCAGCCATGAATGAGCAGCTCGGGCAGCCTTCCTTCCATCCCGGCGCGAACATGAAATGTTGTACCAGAAGTTGTGAACGGCCGTCGAAGAGATCGCCGAGCGAGCGCGGACCATCCGGCGTGTCAAACAAATATTCCTTCTCGATACGCACCCATGGCAGGGCGAGCCGATCGCGTGCGACCTTGTCGCGAAGATGGGTCATTTCCTTCTCCGCTCGCAGGAGGTCCCGGCGGGCGGTTAGCCAGTCATCGCGTGAAACAACAGCGTGTTGCATTGTCAGTCTCCTTCGGTTTGGGTGACGGAAGTGTTGCGGTGATGCGAACGGGCGGAAAAGTGCTTCAGCCACTGCGATACGTGAAAGAGGCTCATCAGCAGATACATCAGGGCCATGTCGTTGATCGGCATGAAAGCCGAGGCGGCAGAGCACATGGTCATGGCCGGCGAGCCGATGGCAGAAATCCAGGCCATCAGTGCGAAGGTCGGGGCGGCGGCGAGCCCGAGCCAGCCGGCAAGATCGACTGCCTGCCCGAGCAACGAAGTGGCTTTCTCTTTTGCTGCAAACATCGTCATTTGCGGTCCTCCGGTCGAATTCGCCGTTTCCAACGGTTTCGATACGAAAACGCTATCTCGGGCGGATGGGGAGGTGAGAGTTACAAGTGTGACGGGATTTCAATGGAGGGCCGGAAACAGACTTGCAGCTTCTGTCTGCTGCCAAGCGACGAGGTGGACGTTCGCACCTGCCCGCGCTAGCTGGTCGATATGGGCGCGCTTGGCGGACTCTGAACCATCAATCTTCGTGAGCGTTGGGTACCGCCAGTGCGAATTCGCGGGAGAAGCATGCTTACCATTTGGACATATGACTGGGTGCCTGGTGGCGAGAAGGGCGCTCGCGTGCGTGATCTCCGGCTGAGATGGGCCTGCGAGGAGGCGGCGCTCGACTGATGGCGGACGTGCTGCGCTTAACGCTGCGCGTCGACATGCCGGGTTATCCGAACCTCCGAGCATGCATTGACCGCGCTTGCGCTCGCCCAGCCTTCAAGAAGGTCTATGCTGACCAGCTCGCTCACTTTGCGGCTGGAGACCAAACTCATCCCAACTGACTGCTCCGGTTTTGGGCGCAAACGTCCGCCTCGCCTGTTCACTCGAATCTCTGCTTTTGGGATTCGGGTCTGCTCAACGGCTGACTTCAGCGAAGCGGGCATTCGAAGCTCCACCAGGGAAGTCGCCTCCGGGTCGCGGCGGAAGGTTCTGCCCGTGACCGCAGGCTGTGCCAGAAGCCACCTCAATAAATAGCGAAGCCGGTGGCGCAACCTTGGCCATGTCGCCTTCGCGCGCCATCTCGCACCATTCCAGCCCTCCCCTCACCCTTCCATAGTGCTGATCTCCGCATCGACCAGGCACCAGGGCGCGTAGCGGAAGTCGCGGATCTGGACGACCCGCTCGTCCCGCCATTCGACCAGCATGAAGCCGCGCACGACGCCGTCCGGCTCCCCGGGCCCATCCGGTGCCCGCGGGTCGCGGATGAGGATCGCCGGCCGGCCGTCTACGAAGCCCAGCGACAGCGCCCAGTCGTTCACGCGGTCGTAATTGCCGAAATAGGTGGAAACCTGCGCCTTGCCGCGCATGCGGATGCGGTTGACGACTTCGAGCTGGATGTCCTCGGCGATCAGCGCCCTCACCGCGTCGAAGTCGCGCGCGTTGAACAGATCGACATAGCGGCGCAGCCGCCGCTCGTCATCGGCGTCGAGCCGGGGCGCGGCGACCTGTTCGGGCTCCGCTGCCAACAGGCGCAGCTGCGCCCGCCCGCGATGCAGCGCCGCCTTCGTCGCGGCCAGCGTCGCGCCGGTCACGTCGCATGTCTCGTGCAGGGAAAGGCCAAGCACGTCGACCAGGATCACGGCGCCGCGCTGCGCCACCGAAAGCTGCATGAAGCTGCGCAGGCTGGTGGCAGCGGCGAGCCGTGCGTCGGCATTGCCGGAGGGATCCTCGATGGTGGTCATGTCGGCCTCGGTGATGCGCGACCTCTCCCGCTGGCGCCGGCGCAGATGATCCTGCGCGGCATTGTGGGCGATGCGAAACAGCCATTGTTCCGGCCGCTCGACCGCCACGCTGCCATCGACCGCCTGCAGCGCTTTCAGCAGCGTCTCCTGCACGATGTCCTCGCCGTCGATCACCGAGCCGGCCATGTGGGCGCAGTAGCGATGCAGTTTCGGACGCAACCCCGAGAGCATCGCCTCCAGCGCGGGGCGGTCGAGTTTTTGTGTGCTCATCACGTCCATTCTTTCCGGCCTTGCCGTCCTCGAGGATATGGTAATTGCCGATGATCCTGACAGGCGACCGTTTGACCGGGGTCGAGCGCCGCTCCGCATGGTTTTGGGTGAACGCCTTGAATGCCGCAAGCTCGGTGAGTTCGGCACTTCCCTCGCCGACGACATGGACGAACTCGCCGTCCTCCAGTTCGAGCACGAGATAGCGCGCCGTCCGCGGCGCCACCTCGTCCAGCGCTTCGAACACCTTCGCCACCAGCGCGCGGTTTGCTTCCAGCTCGGTGTCCTTCACGCTGTAGCGAATGAGAGTGTAGCCCATCGTCCGTCTCCTCAAATGGTTGACCTGAACCAAAGACGTTTCGCGTTGCCAAAAAGATTCTCGCATGCGGCGAATCTTTTTGGCTGCCCACATCGTCCTTCACCTGTGGGTGGCTGCGCGGCAGCCATCAAGAAGAGGGAGACGACCATGCATATCCAGTTTGCCGAACTGCCGGTGTTCGACCAGGACCGCGCCAAGGCGTTCTACACCAGGCACCTCGCCTGCAAGGTCGCGGCCGACGAGAAGATGGGCCATAGCGGCTGGCGCTGGATCGAGCTGACATTGCCCGGCGCCGTCACCAACCTGCATTTCGTGAGGCGCGCCGACGACACGCCAGGCGTGGAGCCGGTGCTGGAGCCGGTGCTGGTGCTGGTCGACGAGCATGTCGAGGCCACGATCGCTGCTTTGAAGGCGGGCGGCGTCGAGATCATCACCGAACCGCAGGAGGCGCCCTGGCAGCCAGGCCGCACGGTGGCCGAATTTCGCGACAGCGAGGGCAACCGCATGGTGATCGCCAGCCAATGAGCGGGGCCATCCGGTGAGCGGGCCAGCAATTGTCGTTCTCTTGCGAGCGCAAGCAGATCATGCTGGAGAAGAACAACATCTCGCCCGGCCTGGTCGGTTAATATGTCGAGACCTACGAGTTCGCCGACCGCGGCCCGCTGCAACTAACACGACGGTCGCAATCGGCATCGATATTGGCAAGGAAGTCTTCCATCTCGTCGGCTTTGGCACTGACGGGTAAAATCGCGTTCCGCCGCAAGATCAAGCGGCTGGCCCTCGTCGATACCTTCAAAAAGCTTGCGCCGTGCGTTGTCGGCATGGAGGCCTGCCTCAGCGCCCATTTCGTCAGCCGTGCCCTTCGCCGACCTCGGTGGGCCCGCCACGATCACCATTGGCGCCGACAACAATGGCGAGATTGCCTTCGGCGCTCTGCAAGCGATGGTCTTCTTCACATGGGGCGGCTGTGACGAGATGGACGAAGTCAGCGGTGACGGCCACGCCGAATTGCTCGACGACGGCTCAATCGAAATCACTTTCGCATCACAATGGCGACGAGGCCATTCTCCAGGCCAAACGTGATCCTTCTTCAACAGATGGGGTGATTGGGGTCTCGCCCGAGCCAAATTGAGGGCGGCTGCTCCTGTCGAGATGTGAGAACGTGGTCGATGTAGATCGCCACAAACATCAGGAGGAGCAGCCATGAAGTATTTTGCCGGACTTGACGTGTCTTTGGAAGAGACCGCCATCTGCGTCGTCGACGAGAGCGGCCGGATTGTGAAGGAAGGGCGGGTGGCGAGTGAGCCGAGGGCGCGTTATGAGGCCTTGCGGAAAATCGATCTGCCGCTGGACCGCATCGGGCTCGAAGCCTGCTCGCTGGCGGCCTGGCTTTATGACGGTATTCGCGCCGAAGGATTGCCGGCCATTTGCATCGAGA
>NZ_VLKT01000091.1 GCF_007830515.1 Mesorhizobium tianshanense | reverse complement strand
GCTCTTCGGTGATGATCGCCCGGCTCGAGCCACGCCGCTTCGGACCCGTTGCCGCAGGTGAACTCCGCTTGGACGACTGCTCCATCCCGCTCGGCTTCAGCGTCGGGCGCGGCGGTAGACCTTTCAGACGCCGGATCTCATCCTTCAGAGCCGCATTCTCGGCGCGAAGCCCGGCCACCTCTGCCCGCAACTGCAGGATCATGTCGAGCAGGTCCGTAGGGGTCGGCGTTCGAGAATCTGGTGGATCCGCCATGGCCTGACAGAATCACGCCGCCCGCCAAACCGCCACCCTCTCTAACCCGATACACCCGAGTCATAACGCCGCGTCCGCCACCGGTTTTGCCCCGGTTACCTCAAAACGTCGGCAGCTTCGGCCTCACCGCCAGCGCATCCCTGACGATCTTTTCGACCGTCTTGCGGCGCTCGCCCGACAGCGGCTGGCGCGGCATGCGCACGCGGTCGTTGGTGTCGATCGCCAAGACTTCCGCCAGCTTGATGTTCTGCACCAGATAGGTCGACACGTCGAGGTCGAGCAGCGGCCGGAACCAGCGGTAGATTTTCAGCGCCTCCTCGCGGCGGCCCTGCTTCATCAATTGGTAGATGGCGACCGTCTCGCGTGGAAACGCGGTGACCAGACCCGCCACCCAGCCGATGGCGCCGACCGACAGCGCCTCGAACGCGAGATTGTCGACGCCGGTGAACAGATCGTAGCGATCACCGAAGCGGTTGATGATTTCGGTCGAGCGGCGGATGTCGTCGGAGGATTCCTTGATGGCGACAAAACGCTTGTCCTTTGCCAATTCCTCCATCTGGTCGACAGTGACGTCGACGCGATAGGCGAGCCGGTTGGAGTAGATCATCACCGGCAGGTCGCCGGCCTCGGCGACAGCGCGCAGCGCGGCGACCGTCTCCTCCGCATTGGTGTGATAGATCGGGCTCGGCACCACCATCAGCCCATTGGCGCCCTCCTTGGCGGCGCGGCGCGCGATCGCCGCGGCCTCGCGGGTGCCGGCTTCGTTGACCGTCAGCAGAACCGGCTTGCCGGCTGCAAGTTTCTGCGCGGTCTTCAACACCTCGATCTTCTCGTCATGCGACAGCATTGGCCCCTCGCCGAGCGAGCCGCAGACGATGATGCCGTCGCAGCCGGCCTCCATCTGCAGCGCAAAGCAGCGCTCCATCTCGGCGTGGTCGAGGCGGTCGTCTTCGGTGAATTTGGTCGTGACGGCGGGAAAAACTCCGGTCCACATAGTCATTGCTCCATCTGATATATCAGTCGTATATTTATTAAGAAACGGACTGTCAACGCGGAATTCGCTATGATATATCAAAAATATATCAGGAGCTCGCGTTTGATATTCAACGAAACAAGTTCCGCATTCGAACCGGTCGCTGCGAAAGCCTATCGCACGCTCGAACACATGGTCGTGACGCTCGAGCTGGCGCCCGCGAGCTTCGTCACGGAAAGCGCGCTCATCGACAGGCTCGGGCTCGGCCGTACGCCGGTGCGCGAGGCGATCCAGCGGCTGGCGTGGGAGGGACTGCTCGACGTCCGGCCCCGCGCCGGCATCGCCATTGCCCCGCTCCATCCCGGCGACTGGTTGCGCGTTCTCGATGCACGGCGTGGCGTCGAGGTGGTTCTTGCCCGCTCGGCCGCCCGCTTCGTCACCCGTGAGGCCACCGACCTGTTTCACGATGCGGCACTGGCCATGCAGAAGGCAGTGATATCAGGCAACGTGCTGGCCTTCATTCAGGCCGACAAGGCGCTCGACGAAGCGCTGGCACTGGCTGGCGACAACCCCTTCGCCGCGCGGCTGGCGGCTCCCTTGCAGACCCACAGCCGCCGCTTCTGGTTCCGTTACAAGGCCGATACCGGGCTCGCCGAATCGGCCGAGCACCACGTCGCGCTGATCCGCTCGATCCTCGCCGGCGACGAAGACGCCGCCGGCAAGGATGCCAAGCGCCTGATGGCGCTGCTACGAGGCCATGCCGAGGCGGCTGCCACGCGCTGAGACCGCATGCGATCAATGCGTCCTGACCGTCATGCGTCCCGGTCGGCCGGGATCACCACGTTCTCCCAATGTTCGCCAGCCGCAACGATGCAGCTTCTGCCGGCGACATCGGTGACGATGATCGTCCAGGTTCCGGTTTTGGCGACAAAGACTTCCATAATCGCCATATGACCGATCAGCCCGATAGCAAACTGTCTTTCCTGGAACTTCTCGCTCAGGTGGGCGACGAGGTCGCCATGTTCAACGCAGTATTGATATTGGGCGCTTGCGGCGTTCGTACCCACCGCCAATGCGCTAGCAAGAACCAGGGCGCCAGCAAGAACCAGGGTTTTCACCCAACCCAACAGCGATTTGCGTGCCATAGGGCACCTCCTTTGCCATCACGTTCCGGCAAAGGGAGACGCCTCATCTTGCCGGAACGATCCAGGCCGGTTCCGACGTCATCACCATCGCGTCGTTCCTTTCTGTGTTCCGGTCTGTCATCAGGGGACGATTCCAGATGTTCCCACTATGTTCCATATATGGTGTCGGCAACGAAAAAGCGCAAGCAGGCGCCCGTAACGGGCGCCTGTGGATCCGTTTCAAAGTCGTCGCCGAGAACCGCGGCCTGGGCGGCTATTCCGAAACAGCGGCCGCAGCAAGAAAGGGCACGCTCAGGTGCCTGGCAGGGCCGCTGCCTTCAGCGCGCTCTCCCAACCCTCACCCACCGAAACCACGCAGCTTTGACCTCGCGTATCGCTGGCGAGGATGGTCCAGGTGCCCTGATCGGAAACGAAGACTTCAACAATCACATTCGAATTGACGACGCCGAGCGCGGTCGGATTTTCGTGAAACTTCTCGCCGAGCGCCTTGATCATGTCTCCTCGTGCCGCGCATTGCTCGGCCGCCATTGCCGGGGCGGCTGAAAACGTCGCAGCCGCAGCGTAAAGTATCGTCGCCACTAGACGTGCCATCTGACACCTCCCTGCGCCAGACAATGCCCCGAAGCTGTCGCCAGCGCCGTTGGTTGGTCTGCCGCACCTCCTTCGCGGCAGGATTGCAGCTTAAGGATTCTGCTGCCCGCCCGGTTCCATCACATTAGCGTTCACACAGATACGGGCCGCGACCGGACAAGAAAAAGGCCCGGTTTCTGGCCGGGCCTTTTTCGTCTTCCCTCTTAATTCGGGATTCCTAATCGTCCTGCTAATTCATCGTCGGGATGACGAACTCGGCGCCGTCCTTGACGCCGGACGGCCAACGCGAGGTCACCGTCTTGGTCTTGGTGTAGAAGCGGAACGCGTCCGGTCCGTGCTGGTTAAGGTCGCCGAAGGAAGACGCTTTCCAGCCGCCGAACGTGTAGTAGGCGATCGGCACCGGGATCGGCACGTTTACGCCCACCATGCCGACCTGGACCCTCGAGGCGAAGTCGCGGGCGGCATCGCCGTCGCGGGTGAAGATGGCGACGCCGTTGCCCATCTCGTGGTCGTTGGCGAGCTTAATCGCGTTCTCATAGGTCGGCGCACGCACCACCGAGAGCACCGGTCCAAAGATCTCTTCCTTGTAGATGCGCATGTCGGCGGTCACGTTGTCGAACAGACAGCCGCCCATATAGTAGCCGTTCTCGTAGCCCTGCATGGAAAAGCCGCGCCCGTCGACGACCAGCTTGGCGCCTTCCTTAACGCCGGTGTCGACATAGCCCTTGACCCGCTCCAGTGCCTGCGCCGTCACCAGCGGGCCGAAATCGGCGGACGAATCCGTCGACGGGCCGACCTTCAGGCTTTCGACACGCGGCACCAGCTTTTCCATCAGCCGGTTGGCGGTATCGTTGCCGACCGGGACGGCCACCGAGATCGCCATGCAACGCTCGCCGGCCGAGCCGTAGCCGGCGCCGATCAGCGCGTCGACGGTCTGGTCCATGTCGGCGTCGGGCATGATGATCATGTGGTTCTTGGCACCGCCGAAGCACTGCACGCGCTTGCCGGCCGCGCAGCCGCGCGAGTAGATGTACTGGGCGATCGGCGTCGAGCCGACGAAGCCGATGGCCTTGATGTCAGGATCATCGAGGATGGCGTCGACCACGTCCTTGTCGCCATTGACGACGTTGAGGATGCCCGCCGGCAAGCCGGCTTCGATGAACAGCTCGGCGATGCGCATCGGCACGCCCGGATCGCGTTCGGATGGCTTGAGGATGAAGGCATTGCCGCAAGCGATGGCCGGCGCGATCTTCCACAGCGGGATCATCGCCGGGAAATTGAACGGCGTGATGCCGGCGACGACGCCGAGCGGCTGGCGCATCGAATAGACGTCGATACCGGGGCCGGCGCCGTCGGTGAACTCGCCCTTCATCATATGCGGCGCGCCGATGCAGACCTCGACCACTTCCAGGCCGCGCTGGATGTCGCCCTTGGCGTCGGCGATGGTCTTGCCATGTTCGCGCGCCAGAATGTCGGCCAGCGCGTCATAGTCCCTGGCGACCAGTTCGAGGAACTTCATCAGCACGCGCACGCGCCGCTGCGGATTGGTCGCCGCCCAGCCGGGCTGCGCCGCCTTGGCGTTTTCCACCGCCGCACGCAATTCCGCCTGCGAAGCCAGCGCCACCGTGCCGCGCACCGTGCCGTCCATCGGCTGCATGACGTCCTGCTTGCGGCCGCTGGTTCCAGCGACACGCTTGCCGCCGATGAAATGACCGTATTCGATCATGGTTTCTCTCCCTGCATTTGTGATGGGGCATTGTCCGCCTTTGCGCGGCCGATGGCAACGCGAGCGAAAACGCAACCGTTGTGCGGAGAATACATAACGATCAGCACCTGTGCATCAATTGCCGCAAATGGTAGGATATTCCGTCATCGCTGGAATTATTAAGTTGAGTTTCTTCACGTCCCCCTCTGTCCTGCCGGACATCTCCCCCGCAAGGGGGGTAGGCGGGAGCGTGGCGCTCGTTACTAAAACGGACCGTTCCCATGAACTGGGATGACGTCCGCATCTTTCTGGCGGTGGCGCGTGCCGGCCAGATCCTCGGCGCGGCCAGGCGGCTGGAGCTCAACCACGCCACCGTCTCGCGCCGCATCGCCGCGCTCGAGGACGCGCTACGCACGAAACTCTTTCGCCGGCTGACCACCGGCAGTGAGCTGACGCCGGCAGGCGAGCGCTTCCTCGACATCGCCGAGCGCATGGAAGGCGACATGATTGCCGCGCGCTCGACCGTGGCGGGCGAAGGCGACGATGTCTCCGGCACTGTGCGTATCGGCGCGCCGGACGGTTTTGGCGTCGCCTTCCTGGCCAAGCGCCTCGGCGCGCTGACGGCGCTTCACCGCGAACTCACCATCCAGTTGGTGCCGGTGCCGCGGTCCTTCTCACTGTCCAGGCGCGAAGCCGACATCGCCATCACCGTGGAGCGGCCGACGGAAGGCAGGCTGGTGGCGGGGAAGCTGGTCGACTACACGCTCGGCCTGTTCGCCTCCCGCGCCTACGCCAAGGCGCACGGCCTGCCCGAGACGGTCGCCGAGCTTGGCCGGCACACCCTCATAGGCTACGTGCCGGACCTGATCGTCAGCCCCTCGCTCGACTATGCGACCGAATTCAGCGCCGACTGGCGCACCAGCTTCGCCATCTCCTCGGCACTCGGCCAGGCCGAAGCGGTGCGCTCCGGCGCCGGCATCGGCATCCTGCACACTTTCGTCGCCCGTTCGATGCCGGAACTGGTGGCTGTCGACATCGTGGCGCCCATCCGCCGCGCCTACTGGTTGGTCTATCACGAA
Source organism: Mesorhizobium tianshanense (assembly GCF_007830515.1). Lineage (GTDB taxonomy): Bacteria > Pseudomonadota > Alphaproteobacteria > Rhizobiales > Rhizobiaceae > Mesorhizobium > Mesorhizobium tianshanense. The sequence continues at coordinate 12,462 of NZ_VLKT01000091.1, read as the reverse complement.
TCGGTCAGGCCGTTGCGGCGCGTCCAGATCGTCGCAAGCTTCATCGCCAAGGCGGTGGAACGGGAACGCGGATTGTTCGTCTGACGGGATTCATCCGACGTGGTTAAATTGTATGTCCTCAAAACCGCTGCGCAGTTTTGAGCGAAGTGTGTTGGAGCTTGCCCCAAGTTGCGCGGCAAGTTTCTCACCGCCTCAAAGGCGAGGGATGGAATAAAGCCTTCTTATCCTACCTGACATATCGCTCCGGTCCGAGGTCACGGACGTCGATGTCCGGCACCCGGCTGGAGATGATGTCGGCCAGGACCTTGGCCGAGCCGCAGGCCATGGTCCAGCCGAGCGTGCCATGGCCGGTGTTGAGATAGAGATTGGAGAACTCGGTGCGGCCGATCAACGGCGGCCCGTCCGGTGTCATCGGCCGCAACCCGCACCAGAAGGTCGCCGACCGCATGTCGCCGCTGCCTGGAAAAAGGTCGCCGACCGAATGTTCCAGCGTGCGGCGCCGCGATTCATGCAGCCTCAGGTCGAAGCCAGAAATCTCCGCCGTGCCACCGACCCGGATGCGGTCGCCGAGCCTGGTGATCGCCACCTTGTAGGTCTCGTCCATCACCGTCGACACCGGTGCTGCGGCAGCATCCTTGATCGGCACGGTGATCGAATAGCCCTTGACCGGGTAGACCGGTATGGACCGTTTCAGCATGCGCATGAACTTGGCCGAATAGCTGCCCATCGCCATCACATAGGCGTCGGCAGTCTTCCAGCCCTTGCTCGTGTTGATGCTGGCGATACTGTTGCGCTTGCGCATGATGCGCCTGACCGACATGTCGTATTCGAAGGTGACGCCGCGCGCCACGCAGAGCTCCGCCAGACGATCGGTGAACATCTTGCAGTCGCCGGTTTCGTCGCCCGGCAGCCGCAGGCCGCCGACGAATTTTTCACGCACCCCCGCCAGTCCCGGCTCGGCCGCGATGCAGCCGTCGGGATCGAGGATCTCGTAAGGAACGCCATATGTCTTAAGCACCTCGACATCGCCGGCTGTGCCGTCGAGCTGCTGTTGCGTGCGAAAAAGCTGCAGCGTCCCCTTGGTACGCTCGTCATAGGTAATGCCGGTCGCTTCGCGCAGCGCCTTCAGCGTCTCGCGGCTGTATTCGGCCACGGGCACCATGCGCGCCTTGTTCACCGCATAGCGCTCGGCCGTGCAGTTGCGCAGCATCTTGACCAGCCATATCCACATATGCGGATCGAGAGTCGGCCGCACCGCCAGCGGGCCATGCTTCATCAACAGCCATTTGATCGCCTTCAGCGGAACGCCGGGACCGGCCCAGGGCGAGGCGTAACCGGGCGAGATCTCGCCGGCATTGGCAAAGCTGGTTTCCAGCGCCGGGCCCTTCTGGCGGTCGATCACCGTCACTTCATGGCCGTCCTCGGCAAGATAATAAGCGGTGGTGACCCCGATGACGCCGCCGCCCAGCACGAAGATCTTCATCGCACAACTCTCCACAACTACGTCTTGCTCTATAGCGCCGCACGTCTTTTCAGACGCGCAAGGACGCCGTAGCACTTCGCATGCCCCCCAGGGCCGAAAATCGAAACCGATTTTCGCGGTCATGCGCTAGGCCAGGGTCATCGTCGCTCTCTGTCTGCCGGATTTTGCGGCGTCCGCCAAGTGCCCAAGCATGTCACCCAAAGCATGCCTTCGGACTTGAGCCGAGGTGCGCAGCGGTTCTGGCATGACGACATGCGTAAGAAAAAAGCCCGCGCGCTATCCATTCACATAGCGACGGTGAAAGCGGTGTCCGAGGCTGGTCAGGATTTCGTAGCCAATGGTGCCGGCATGGCCAGCCGCCTGGTCCACCGTCTGCGACAGCCCGATCAGTTCGACGAGATCGCCTGCCTTCAGCCTGTCTGGCGGCAGCGCCGAAATGTCGAGAACGATCGAGTCCATCGACACGCGTCCGAGGAAGGGCAACCGCACGTTTTCGAACCAGGCGGCCGAGGCAGCGCGTCGATGCCAGCCATCGGCATAGCCAAGCGAGATCGTTGCAGCGACCAGCGGGTCGGTCACGTGAAAAACATGGCCATAGCCTACACCGGCTCCCTCATCGAGCCTGCGCGTCTGGATCACCTTTGCTTGAAGCCGTACCACCGGCAGCATCGGGTTCGGTTCGGTCGGCGTCGGATTGATGCCGTAGAGCGCCGCACCGGGACGGGCGAGGTCGTAATGAAAGGGCTGCCCAAGAAAGATGCCTGAGGAATTGGCAAGCGAGGCCGGCGCCTTCGGCAGCATCTTGCGCAGCCGTTCGAATTCCAGCCGCTGCTGCTCGTTGGCCGGATGCTCGGGCTCGTCGGCGCGAGCCAGATGGCTCATCACGAAGGTGACGTCGATACCGTCGAAACCCTGCGGATCGGCGGTGACCGCTTCCACCTCCACTGCCGCCATGCCGAGCCGCGACATGCCGCTGTCGACCTGGATTGCAGCCTTGAGCTTACGGCCCGCCCGCTGCGCCGCCGCGCGCCAGGCGGCGAGTTGGCCGACGCTGTTGATGACCGCGCCCAGCTGCGCTTCGACGGCTTCGCCTTCCGCGCCCGGGTGAATGCCGTTCAGCACATAGATCGCCGGCCGTGAAGCGAGCGCCTGCCGCAGCAAGACACCCTCGGCCAGATGCGCGACGAAAAAAATAGCGCAGCCTTCGGCCGCCAGCGCCGCCGCCACCTGGGCCCCGCCGAGCCCGTAGCCGTCGGCCTTGACGACACCCGCGCAGTTGACGCCGCCCAGCCGCGCCTTGAGCCGCCGGTAGTTCGCACGGATGGCGCCGAGATCGACGGTCAATATGGCGCCGGCCGCCGCTTCGCTGATCGGCGCGACTTTGACGGCAACCCTTTCAGATTTTTTGGAGGCGTCGTTCATGCCAACCCCGTCTGCAGCGGATTGGCCATCAATAAGGCCACCACACCCAGGCGGCAACTGTCGCGGCCACCTTAAGGTATGTTGAGATTCAGGTCAGGCCGCGCCGAGAATGGTGGATTCTGAGAACCGGAGCGGAGCGTACTCAAAGTACGTGAGCACCGGAAGCGCGGGAAACCGCCGTTCGGCATCACCTGAATATCGACATACCCTAGGCCACCAGATGCCGGAAAGCCGCCACCACGTCCTCATAGACCCGACGTTTGAACGGCACGATCAGATCGGGCAATTCCTGCATCGGCCGCCAGGCCCATTTGTCGAACTCGGCGGTGTGACCGCCCGGAGGCGGATTGATCTCGATCTCGCTCGTGTCGCCGTGAAAGCGAAAGGCAAACCATTTTTGCGTCTGGCCGCGATACCTGCCCTTGAAGGCGACGCCGACCAGATCGGCCGGCAGGTCGTAATTGATCCAGTGCGGCGCTTCGGCCAAAAGCGAAATCGAGCGCATGCCGGTCTCTTCGTACAGCTCCCGCTCCGCCGCCCGCAGCGGCTCCTCGCCCTTGTCGATGCCGCCCTGCGGCATCTGCCAGAGCTGGGTCGCGCCGGCGAATTCGCTGTCCGGCTCGGCAATGCGATGCCCGACCCAGACTAGCCCGTCTACGTTGAGGATCATCAGCCCGACACAGGGGCGGTAAGGCAGCGTTTCGGGATCGACCGGCTTTTTCTTCGCCATGCTCAACCTTTTTCCGGATCCATCGCCACCGCCGAGATCGGCACGATCTCGACACCGCGCTTCTTGGCCTCGATCACCCAGGACGACACGGTGTCGACCGTCAGGTCGAAGGCCGAGCCGATGCCGACGGCAAAGCCCTTCGCCCGCGCGGTGGCCTCCAGTTCGTCCAGCTTTTTCAATATGGCGCCGCGGTCCCGTACGGCATCGATCGACGTGTCGCCGGCAACGAAGGGCACGCCGTCCTTGAGCGCCAGGTCGGACGCGAGGCTGCGCGCCGACGAACCATCGTCGACATAGGCCAGGCCACGCCTGCCGAGCTCGGCCATCAGCGGCCGCATCGCCGCCGCATCCGCCGAAAAACGCGCGCCCATATAGTTCATGATGCCGGTGTAATTGGTCGTCCGCGAGAGCGCCCAGCGCAAATTCTTCAAATTCTCGTCCGGCGTCGCCGCGACCGTCAGCGTGTTGCGGCCGGGATTGACGTTCGGATAGTCGAACGGTTCGAGCGGCACCTGCATGACGATCTCATGGCCTTCCTGCCGCGCCGCCTGCATCCAGCGGCCGATGCTGTTGCCCTGCGACGCGAAGCCTAGCGTCACTTCGGCTGGCAGCTTGGCGATGGCCGCCTGCGTGCCGGTCTGCGACACGGCAAGCCCGCCGATGACGATCGCTACGCGCGCGCCGCGCGCGCCGGACCACGGCCGCGCATAGACATCGAACGGCCGTCGGCCGTCGGCGGCGCGAACCGGCAACGGGCCGGTCTCGCTGGTCTCGACCAGCGCCCTGTCGGGAATGTGCGCGATCCTCAGGTTCTGGCCGATCGTGGAAGGGTCGTGGATGACGATGGCCACCCCGGGCGGACCACCGCTCTCTTCGGTCGGCATATGGATGATCTGCGGTCCACTTGTCTTGGGCACCGCTTCGGCCTTAGGAGCAGGCGCTGGCTCAGTGGTCGGCGCTGCTGCGGATTCGACCACCGCCGTCGCCTTCGGAGTCGAAACCGCGGCTTCTTGCGGTTTTCGAAACGGCTTTTCGCGCAGCGCGATCGCGCTGGAGACACCGATCACGGCCAGCACCAGGAGAGTGGCCGCGACCGCGCCGGCGCTGAACCCGCGCGCCGCGCGCGGCGGCCGGACGGCCTGTCCGAGCGGGCGTTCGATGTCCTTGCCGATATCAGCCAAGCCGCATCCCCGGGCGCATGACCGCCGAAAAGTGCGACCACTTTTCGCAAAGATTCATGCGCGATCCAAAACTGTTGGCACGTCCCTGGGGACGCACGGCACCCCAGCCGCGGGTCCCCCGAATCAAACTGCCGGAACCTCGCGGCCCCGGCAGCATCGCATCGCTTCGATCAGGCGGCCAGACCTGTTTGCCCGGCCGATCGACCTTACTGGTTCAAAACAGCCCTTACTGGTTCAAGACAGCTTTGTCCGGATTCGGCGGGAACGCCGGATCGGTCTTTTCGCCGCGCAGCAACTGCTCGGCAAAGATGAGCTGCAGATCGTCCTTCGGCTCCGGCGGCACATAGGCTGCCGAACCCGAACCGGTGTCACCCTCGTCGGTGCCCTTGATGTGGCCCTTGAGGTCCGACTCACCGCGCGTCAGATCCCTGCCCTGCAGTTCCGGCGGCAACGGCTGGTCCACCTTGATGTCGGGCGTGATGCCCTTGCCCTGGATCGACTTGCCGGACGGCGTATAATAGAGCGCCGTCGTCAGGCGCAGCGCACCGTTCTCGCCGAGCGGGACGATGGTCTGCACCGAACCCTTGCCGAAGGATTGCGTGCCGACCACCGTGGCGCGACGCAGATCCTGCAGCGCGCCGGCGACGATTTCGGACGCACTGGCCGAACCGCCATTGACGAGCACGACCAGCGGCTTGCCGTCGATGTCGTCGCCGGGCCGTGCGTCGAAGCGGGTGACGTCCTTCGGATCGCGGCCGCGGGTCGAGACGATCTCGCCACGGTTGAGGAAGGCGTCGGAGACGCTCACCGCCTGGTCGAGCAGCCCGCCCGGATTGAGGCGCAGATCGAGCACATAGCCCTTGAGCTTGTCGTTCGGCACCTGCTTCTTGATGGTGTCGATGGCGCTCTCGAGGTCGTCAAGGGTCTTTTCGGTGAAGGAGGTGATCTTCATGTAGCCGATGTCGTCATCGACCCGGACCTTGACCGCCTTGACCTTGATGATGGCGCGCACCACCGTCAGCTCGATCGGCTTGTCGGCGCCCTCGCGCAGGATAGTGAGCTTGATCGGCGTGTTGACCAGCCCGCGCATCTTCTCGACGGCGTCGTTGAGGCTCAGGCCGCGGACCTCCTCGCCGTCGATCTTGGCAATATAGTCGCCGGCAAGCACGCCCGCCTTGGCGGCCGGCGTATCGTCGATTGGCGTGATCACCTTGACCAGGTCGTTCTCCATGGTGACCTCGATGCCGAGGCCGCCGAACTCGCCCTTGGTCTGCACACGCATGTCCTGCGCCTCTTCGGCGTTCATGTAGGAGGAGTGCGGATCGAGCGAGGTAAGCATGCCGTTGATGGCGTTTTCGACCAGCGACTTGTCGTCGGGCGGCGTCACATATTGCGCCCGCACCCGCTCGAAGATGTCCCCGAAGATCGCCAGTTGCTTATAGGTCTCGGAGCCCGCAGCGTTCGCCGTCGAGCCGGGCGCACCATAGACCAGGCTCATCGCGGATGCGCCCATCAGCGCACCGGCAAACAGAAGCGACAATTTCCGCATCATCTCACGTCCTTCCAGAGAAACGGTCCGCCCACCATGGGGCCGGATCGACGGGTTTTCCATCCTTGCGGAACTCAACATAGAGTTCCGGCGTGGCATTTCCATTCTTCGATGCCGAGGTGCTCGCCACCCGGGCCTCACCCATCGCGCCGATCGGCTCTCCTGCGAGCACCGACTGACCAGACGCGACGCTGATTCTGCTCATCCCCGCCAAAACGACATGATAGCCGTCACCCGCGTTCAGGATCAAGAGTTGACCATAGGAGCGAAAAGGTCCGGCATAAAGCACATTTCCGTCCGCTGGCGCCGTGACGATGGCTCCCGATTGTGTCGCAACCATGTCGCCGAGCATCACTGCGCCGTTACCGTTGTCGGCCCCGAACCGCCGCTTGATCTTGCCGGTGACCGGCAGCGCGATCTGCCCCTGAAGTGCCGAAAACGGCGCGGCGGCGGTGAGACGGTTGGCCTCCGGCACCGGCAGGGCCGCCAGTTCCGTCTGTGCCGGGGCCTTGTCTTGTGCCGGGGCCTTGTCTTGTGCCGGGGCCTTGTCGGCGTCCGCGGTCTTCTGCTCGGCTGCCTTCGCCGCGTCCGCTGCCTTGCGGGCCTTGTCGGCCTCGAGCGAGGCGATCAGTTCCTTCAGGCTGCCGGCCTTGGCCGCAAGTGCTGCGGATCGCTGCTTTTCCGCAGCCAGCGCCGCCTCCGTCTCGGCCTCGAGCTTCTGCTTGGCTTCGAGCAGCATGCTGAGCCGCTTCTTTTCCGCCGTCTGCTCGCCGACCGCCGCCGTCAGCCGCGCCCGCTCCGCCTCGATCGAGGCCGTCACCCGAGACTGCTCCTTGAGATCCACCAGCAATATGCCGGTCTGCTGGCGCAGTTCAGGCACCACGGCGCCGAGCAGGATGGCACTGCGCACCGACGACAGCGCGTCCTCCGGCTTGACCAGGATGGCCGGCGGCGGATTGAGCCCCATCCGCTGCAGCGCTGCCAGCACCTCTGCCAGAACGTCGCGTCTTGCGGCCAGCGAGGCGCGGATTTTCTGCTCCTCGCCCTTCAGCCCTTCCAGCCTGGCGCCAATATCCTCGATGTCCTGGCCGAGCTTCTGCTCGGTCATCGCCGATTGGATCAGCGCTGCGGTGATCGAGGCATGGTCCTTCTTGACCGTCGCCATATCGGCGGCGAGCTTGGCCAGCCGCTCCGACGACAGCGTGATCTCTTTCGATACCCGTTCGTATTCGGCGCGGCTCTGGTCCGGGTCAGGCACCATGTCGAGCCTGTCCTGCGCCCGCGCAGCACCGAGCGACAGCACGAGCGCCGCCGCTGCCAAGCCGCAGCGTGCGCGCCAAAAGCCCGTTCGCGATTTCCAACCTTCAGACATTGAAGCCCGACTCTATGCGTGGCTTCGTTAACGAACAATCAACCATGTTCGAGAGCCCGCCGACCGCGAGCAATCTCGTGACGCATTGAGGCGAAAATCCGGGCGGCTCGCGCCAATCCACCGGTTTCGGTTGGAGCCTGCAAGGACTCACGAGCGATGATAGGGATGGCCGGACAGGATCGTGGCGGCCCGGTAAAGCTGCTCGCCCAACATGACACGGATCAACTGGTGCGGCCATGTCAGCGCGCCGAACGACACCATCAGATCGGCCTGATCGCGCAGCGGCTGGTCGTGGCCGTCGGCGCCGCCGATGGCGATGACCAGCGCCTTGCGCCCGCCGTCGCGCCAAAGACCGATGCGGCCGGCGAATTCCTCGGAGGAAAGGTTCTTGCCGCGCTCGTCGAGCAGCATCAGCGCGGTGCCCGGCTGCAAATGCGTCTGCAGTTTCTGGCCTTCCTCGCGCCGGCGCTCACTGGCGCTCTGGGCGCGGCCTTCCGCAGTCTCGGCAATGCCGGCGAATTCGAGCCCGATTGCCGGGCCGCTCTTGGCGAAGCGCTCGAAGTAACGGTCCGCGAGCAGCTTCTCGGGGCCGGTTTTCATTCGGCCCACGGCATGAACGGTAATCTTCATCCCTACCTCAAAGAGCCGCTAATGCATGTCGCCCAAGAAGCCTGCCCTCGACCTAACCCCGGAGTGGTCACGGTTTTGAGACTACGACATGCATCAAAACGATACGGCTCAGTGCAGGGTCTCTTCCTCGAGGTCCGGCGCCTGCCACATCTTTTCGAGATTGTAGAAGTCGCGGACTTCGGGACGGAAGACATGGACGATAATATCGCCTGAATCGATCAGGACCCAGTCGGCGCCAGCCAGCCCCTCGACGCGCGCCGTGCCGAGCCCGGCATCCTTGAGCGCCTTGAGGAGATGATCGGCGACAGCCGAGACATGACGGTGCGATCGGCCGGACGCGATGACCATATAGTCACCGAGGCTCGATTTTCCCTGAATGTCGATTGAGACGATGTTTTCGGCCTTGGAGTCTTCCAGACTGGCAAGGACTGTCTTGATGGCGCGGGACACGGCGTCATTTACGCTGATCCCGGCCGGCGAAGGCACGATATCGGCCTTCTTCCGCAGTGCTGTTCTCAGTGTATTTCCTTTCGCAGCAAGAACAACCAAATCACCCTTTAAAGCAGGTGACACCCTTAGATAGGCAGAGTTGCGTTGCAGTTTCAAGACGGCAGCCCCTGCTATCGCCGAATGACCGGCCGATCGCCCGGTTCCGCCGCCGGAGAAAAATCGGAACTCTTCGCACTTCGCAGGGTTATCGGCTCAGCGACCCCATTGGATCTCCCCATGCCCAGCGACCCTCAAAACGCTCTTCCCATCGTGCAGTCCGGCCTTGCGCAGCTCAGTACCCTGATCGTCTCCTACTCTTTCTCGGCCGTCGGTGCCGTCATCCTGCTGGTCGTCGGCTACATCGTCGCCGGCCTCACCCAGCGATCGATCTATGCCGGCCTCGGCCATATCCATGGCTTCGACGTGACGCTGCGCCACTTCTTCTCGAGGATCGCCCGCTACGCCATCCTGATCCTCGTCGTCATCATGGTGCTCGGTCAGTTCGGCGTGCAGACGGCCTCGATCATTGCCGCCATCGGCGCCATCGGCCTGGCCATCGGCCTCGCACTGCAGGTACGCTGCAGAACATCGCCGCCGGCATCATGCTCTTGGCGCTGCGGCCATTCCGCATCGGCGAACATGTCGAGGTCGGCGCCATCGCCGGGACCATCGAGGAAATCGGGCTGTTCGCCACCACGCTGAGAACGGTTGACGGCGTCTACATCCTCGCCCCCAATTCGACGCTGTGGAACCAGCCTGTCCGCAACTATACGCGCAACGGTGCCCGCCGCGGCGACATCACGCTGACCATCGGCTCGTGGAACGATATCGATCTCGCGCAAAAGACCATGCTTGGCGTCGCCGCCACCGAGCGGCGCATCAGGCGGGAGCCGGCGCCGATTGCATTTGTGGCGACCGTCGGCGGCAGCAACGTCGCCATCACATTGCGCTACTGGACCTCGGCTGCGGATTTCTTCGCCACCCAGATCGATCTCACCAAACGCGCCAAGCAGGCTTTCGACAGCGAAGGCATTTCGATTCCCGCGCCGCCGCCGGAAGCGCCACGGCCGGAAGCTGGCACCAGACAGTGAGATGATCAATTCCCAGCGTAGGTCTACTTGTCCGCGCGGCGCTGCTCTTCCGACGGAAAGGCAAGATCGACCGGCAGCGGCGCCTGCGCCGTCATCGGCGCGAAATTGCCGGTCTCGGCGGCGGGAACAGGCGACATCGCCACCACACGCCACAGCACGAACAGGCAAAAAACGGCGGCAATGACGATGGCCACATAGATGAAGGCCTGCGTTCCATAGACAGCGGAAAGCCCGGTCACGATGCCGGGAACGATGAAGCCGGACAGCGACCACGCAAACAGAAGCGAACTGGACAACGCCACCATATCATCCTTGCCGGAGCGGTCGGCGGCATGCGCGCTGGCCAGCGAATAGATCGATTCCGACGCGCCGTCCCAGACCACATAGATGACGACCAGCGCCGCCAGCGCACCACTGTCGAAGCCGAGGGCGAACAGGCCCGCCACCAAGGCAAGCGCCGAAGCGGCGACCAGCACGAAGCGTCGGTCGGTGCGGTCGGAAATCCAGCCGAGCGGGATCTGCAGGATCAACGTGCCGACCGGCATCGCCGACAGCAGCAGCGCCACATCCGCCTGGCTGTAGCCCTTGGCCGTGGCATGGATCGGCGCGAAGCCCGAAATCGTCATCGACAGGCCGCCGACGGCAACCATGCCGGCGACGCCCACCGGCGAAATCCGCCAGGCCCGGGCAAGCGCGACCGACGCCGCCTGCGGCGGCGGCGGCTGGGCGAGCCGCGTCAGTCCCACAGGCAGGATCGACAGCGCGGTGAAGGCGATGCCGATCAGCGGCGCGTCCGCAGCCCTTATATCGATCAGCGCCAGTGTGGAGTAGCCGACGCCGAGCCCAGCGACATAGGCGACGTAGAAGAAGGCCATGACCCTGCCGCGTATGGCGTTGGCGACGACGTCGTTCAGCCAGCTTTGCGCGACGATGAACAGGCCGCATATGGCAAAGCCATAGAGCGCGCGTGCCGCGATCCACGACAAAGGGTGCGGCCCGGCGCCGACGGCGGCATTGGACAGCACGATCAGCGCCGACAGCACCATGAACGCGCGAGCATGCCCCACTCTGCGCACCAGCGGCCCGGTCAGGATGCAGCCTGCCAGGCCGCCGGCCGAAAGGCCAGTAACGATCAGCCCGGCCCAGGTCGGATCGAAACCCTCGGCGCCGAGCCGGACCGGAATGTAGGCGAACATCAGTCCGTTGCCGACCGCGACCAGTGCCATCGACAGCACGACGCTGGCAATCGCGATCGCCGGCGTCGACGGCCTGCGCTGCTCCGGGTCGCGCCTTGTCTGGTTTCGCTCGAGAATCGTCATGCCTGCACAGGATCGCCCATGGATCGGAGAAAAGCCGCCGCAAATGCGACATGGCCGGGTAGGCCTTCTCCCCTTGCGGAGAAGGCAAGTCCGTGCAGGCTCAGCCCTGCGCCATTTTGCGAATCGCGCTCGACGACAGCGACGAGCGCGGACCGTGGATGAAGGTCCAGGCCGGCGCTTTCATGCGGGCGAGGCGTGGCGCGTCGCCCTCGTCGACGCGCGCGTAGTCAAAGGTCTTGGCAACGACCGACGACAGGAACGACAGCGTGGCGCCCGGGCGATCGATTACCGCGATCGGGAACGTCATCACGATCTGGCGCCAGCGCTGCCAGTGGTGGAAATCGCGCAAGGAATCGGCACCCATGATCCAGACGAAGTCGACGCCGGGATTGCGCGCCTTGACCAGAGCCACCGTGTCGGCAGTGAAGCGGACATGATGGGCTGCCTCGAAGGCGGTGACCTTGACCTTCGGGTTCCTGGCGATCCGCTCGGACAGGCGCAGCCGCTCGGCCAGCGGCGCCAGCTCCCGCGCGCTCTTGAGCGGATTGCCCGGTGTCACCATCCACCACAACTGATCGAGCGCCAGGCGTCTGAGCGCAATCTCCGCGACCAGCGCATGACCGGCATGGGCGGGATTGAACGAGCCGCCGAACAGGCCGACGGCAAGGCCTTTTCCGGCATGCGGCATCTTGAGGTAGCGGGAGGGAACGGGATGTTCGGACGAGGAAAGCATGCGTCAGGCGCCCCCCTCTGTCCTGCCGGACATCTCCCCCTCAAGGGGGGAGATCGGATGCCGCATAGACTTTCGCCAATCGCCGGCGTCGCAACAGGGGCGCCAAGGGGGAAGCAGCCAATCTCCCCCCTTGCGGGACCGTTGCGCAGTTTCAGGAGAGCGCTGGCGGGAACGGGTTTGGCGCCGGTTTTCGTTTGTTTTTGGGTTTTGGGGTGTCCTGTCTGGGGTTTCAGGCGGCGGTCCGGCCCTGTGTGGCCGGAATCCGGGCGCACCTATCCTGTGATGGCGGCCCATCGGCGCATGTTGAAGGCGATGGCCGCCATCGTCACCTGGGCGGCTGCCTTGGCCAGCCCGACATAGCGGATCGTGGTCAGCTTCATGCGGCGCTTGAGCATGGCGAAAGTGGTCTCCACCGCAGCCCGCCGTCTGGCGATCAGGCGGTTGTAGCGTTTGAGCCGCGGCG
>NZ_VLKT01000090.1 GCF_007830515.1 Mesorhizobium tianshanense | reverse complement strand
GCCACAACGCACCGCAGAGCCACAAGTTCAGGGTCTTCACCGCCGGCCAGAAGCGCCGCGTCACCCCAGCCATCAAGCGCCAGATGCGGCGGCGGTCGGCGGTCGAGCCCGTCATCGGCCACATCAAGAGCGAACACAGAATGGGCCGCAACTACCTCGCCGGCCGCCAGGGCGACGCCCTCAACGCCATCCTGGCCGCCGCCGGCTACAACTTCTCCCTCCTGCTCAGGTGGCTGAAGGATTTTTTGTCGCTCTTGATCGCCCTGCTTCAACTTCGGCCGAAGTCGGTCGCCGCTTAGGGCCCGGATTGTTCACGGTCGACTCGCCAAATCTTTTGATCGCATACCTGCCGGCAGCTACGGAAGAAGATTTCAGTACGGGCTCGATTGCAACAAAAAGTCGTTCAGCGTCTGGCCCGTACAGATAGAGGATACAGTTGCCTTCACCAAACTCGTCGCCATCAAACTCGCCGACCGATGCATCCCTGATAACTTGCTCTAGCCTATCCTCCAAAACGAGAATGGATTCGCGTTCTTGCGACGCTCCAAACTGACCGCCGTTGAGAAGAAGATAGACGATTGCCGCCTGTTCCACGAACAATCTCCAGCTTGCCGAGCGATCAGAACTCTATGCCTTGCTGCGCCTTCACGCCCGCCGAGAAATGGTGCTTGGTCACGCCCATCTCGGTGACCAGATCGGCCGCCTCGACTAGGGCCGGCTTGGCGTTGCGGCCGGTGACGACGACGTGCAGGCCCTCGCGGCGCCGTTTCAGCGCTGCGACCACCTTGTCGAGATCGAGATAGTCGTATCGTAGCGCGATGTTCAGCTCGTCGAGCACCAGAAGGCTGATCGACGAATCGGCCATCAGCTCGAGCGCCTTGGCCCAGGCGGCCTCGGCGGCAGCAATGTCGCGCTTCAGGTCCTGCGTCTCCCAGGTGAAGCCTTCGCCCATCGCGTGCCAGACGACCCGGTCGCCGAAAGCGGCAAAGGCGTCCTTCTCACCGGAATGCCATTTGCCCTTGATGAACTGGACGACGCCGACGTGCTTGCCATAGCCGAGCATCCTCAGCGCCAGCCCGAAGGCGGCAGTGGTCTTACCCTTGCCGGGTCCGGTGTTGACGATCAGCAGCCCCTTCTCGACCGTCTTTGCAGCGACCTCGGCGTCTTGCACCGCCTTGCGCTTGGCCATCTTGGCGCGGTGGCGTTCCTCATCCCTGTCGTCAATCGGCTTGTCTTTGATGTGCTTGGTATCAGCCATGTCATTTCACCTTGAGCGGCAGCCCCGCCACGATCAGCAGCACCGTATCGGCCACTGCCGCGACCTGCTGGTTGAGCCGGCCGGCGGCGTCGCGAAACCGGCGGGCGAGCGCATTGTCGGGCACGATCCCCTGCCCAACTTCGTTGGAAACCACGAACCATGGCCCACGCGGCCGCGACAGCACATCCGCCAACCCTTGGCATTCGGCCTCGATGTCGCGTTCGGCCAGCATATGGTTGGACAGCCACAGCGTCAGGCAGTCGATCAGGACAGGCCGGCCGTCGGGCAAAGCCTCGATCGCGCCGACGAGATCGAGCGGCGCGTCGACGGTCGTCCAGCCCTCGCCGCGCCGCGACCGGTGCAGCGCGATGCGCTCGCGCATTTCGTCGTCGTAAGCCTCGGCGGTGGCGATATAGGTCCACGGCGCCGGACAGGCCGTTACCAGTCCTTCGGCGTGCGCGCTCTTGCCGGAGCGCGCACCGCCGACAATGAAGGTCAGCTTCCCGCCGGGAGCAACGCGATCAGGCAAAGCTGTCGCGCAGGCTGGTCGCCGTGCCGGTGAAACGGCCACGCACCACGCCGACGACGACGCCGAGCACCAGCCAGAACACCAGATTGGTCAGCGTTACCGCCACCACGAACTGGTGGTGCAGGCCTTCCGGGATCGGCGACTCGAAACTGTCGGGCTGCGGCGCGCCGACGATATGCGGCGCCACGATCAGCGCCACGGCAACAAGCGCCAGCGGCAACGACTTGCGGAAGGCAAGCAGGCCAAGACCGGCCGCGGTCGCCACCACCGTCGCCGTCCACCAGATCTGGCGCTGGCTGAGATCGGCCGCCGGCATTGCCGGCAGTTCGGGCGGCAAGCCAAGGTTTGGGGCCAGCGTGAACACGGCAAAGCCGGCAAGGCCCCAGAACAGGCCCTGACGCCAATTGCCGATGCCGCCGGCGAATTCCGAAGCGGCGACCAGGATCAGCGCAAAGCCGATGCCGGTGACGACATTGGCAACGACGTTGAAGGCGAATCGCTCAAAACCGTCGGCCGGCGCCCAGCCTTCGCCTTCCCGAGCGGCAGCTTCTGCAGGTGCCGCGCTGGTCATGGCATCGGTATCGGTGACGTTCGCGGCGGGCGCCGCGGCATGGTCATGCGTGTGGCCGCCGCCGGCCTGTTCGTACACTTCCGCCTTCAGAATGAGCGGCACGGTAGCATAGGCCTGCATGCAGGCGAGAACGACGCCGGCCACGAGCCCTGCGATCGCCGCGATGAACACGACGTTGCGAAACAGTGTCATGATGTCAGCCCTTCGTCAGTGGCAGGGAAATGCCATCGAGTGGCGATAGTCGTGGGCGGCGTTGTGCACCGCATCGATTTGCGAGAAGCCGACAAAGCCCATGACGAAAATGCCGAGAAACGCAGCAAGCGCCAGCTGCATGAAGCGCGACTGCGAGGAGACGGAAGCGCCGAGGGAGACGGAAGCGGTATTCATGTCTTGTCCTTTCGCCCTCCACCCGAGGGCATAGAAGTCAGTTTCCCTGTCGCCGGCAGGTCTCCTGGCTCGCGGATCAGCGCCCTTCCCCACCTTCCCGAAGACGAAACTTCAGTGGCATATGGAGAGGACTACCGCACACAGTTGCGGGGGCAGCCACGGCATCGGGCAAACAATTCGCCCTCACCGCATTCCCTTTAGAGCACCGTGCGTCCGAATGGACGCACAAAGGACGCTCTAACACTTAGACTCTGCGCATGACCTTCCCGGAACCGATTTCGGTTCCGGGATCATGCGCGGTCCCTAACGGAACCGACGACAGCTGCGACTATAGGCAGAATCGTCGCGCCCGGCAAACCAAATTCCGCCGGCCGCCAGCTGGAATGCGCCATTTGGCTTCAGCCTTCCAATGAGACGATCCGATTGGCGACCAGTTGCTGCAGCTGCCAAAGATGGCGGTCGTGAATGCCGCGCTCTTCCAGGTTTTTCACCGTGTTGTAGAGGTAGTCGACGCCCGATCCCCAGTGTCCACAGGACGTGGCCAGTCTTTCGACGACCTCGTGCTCATCGAGCGAACCAGCATAGGTGATGCCGCTGCGATTGATGACGAAAGTCAGCGCCCTCAACGGACCGCCGTCGCTCGCCAGCCTGAGAATACGAGGCTTATAGCTTGTCGGCTTCAGCGTCATTTCGCGTCGGAAAAGCCTGCCCAATTGCTGCCGCCGATCGCCATCGGTTAGCCGAAAAGCGATGCCCTTGCACTGCCCTCCGCGGTCCAGAGCCATCATCAGGCCAGGGCGATCTTTGGTGCCGCGCCAGCGCGTCATGTTCATGCAAAAAGACCGGTGCCAGCCACGCACCACGGCGACACGTTCCTCGACATGGTCGATTTCGGGTTTCCAGATCAGCGAACCGTAGCCGAACAGCCACAACGGTTCGGCGGCAGGGAGTTCTGCCTGTAACTCGTCCAGCATCGCGTCATAGTCGCCATCATCCAGATGCATGGCATCCGGGTCAGGTCCAGCATCCTGGACCTCGCGCCAACAGCGCGCGACCAGCGCCGGCGTGAGCGCCATCTGTCGTGTGGCCACGTTCCATATCCCTTTTCTTGCCGCATGATTATGCGTCCCGCCCGAGACTCGCAATGCCGTCACCGCGATTGACAATTTTCGCGGCCGGGTGTCGGCTGGCACATCACAGGAAGCCTGCCATGCAGCCCAACCACAGCGAGCATGACCCCTATAACGGCCTGACCCGGGCCGAGCCGACGCTGCCGGCGTCGGACTACTGGGACCTGGACGCCTATCAGCGCGATCTCGACGCCATCTGGTATCGAAACTGGCTGCTCGTCTGCCGCGAGGGCGACCTTGCCCAGCCGCTGGCATTCAAGACATTCCGTGTCGGCACGCAGGAGATCGTCGTGCTGCGCGACGAGACCGGCACCCTTCGCGCCTTCCACAACACTTGCCGGCATCGCGGCTCACAGCTTTGCCGGGAAAGCGAAGGACGGCTGAAGGCGCGGCTCATCACCTGCCCCTATCACGCCTGGTCCTATTCCTTGCGCGGCGATCTCGTGCGCGTGCCGTCGAAATCGCTGCCCGAAGGCTTCGACAAGGCCGATCATCCGCTCTACCGCGTGGCGCTGTCGGTGTGGCGCGGTTTTGTCTTCGTCAATCTCGTGGAAGACGCCGCCGGTTCAGCTGAAGCATCCTTCGATCCCACATCCGGCAATCTTGCCAACTGGCCGCTGGAAACGCTGGTGACCGGCCATGTGCTGCGCAAGGTGATGAACTGCAATTGGAAGATCTTCTGGGAGAACTTCAACGAGTGCCTGCATTGCCCGGGCGTTCACAAGGACCTGTCGCGGTTGGTGCCGATCTATGGCCGCGGCCTGATGGGACGGCATGACGACCCGGAATGGGCCCGTCACGCCGACAATGACGCGCCGGAATTTTCCGGTGGCCTGCGGGCCGGGGCCGAGACCTGGTCGCGCGACGGCCACGTCCACGGTCCGGTCTTTTCCGAGCTGACGCCCTCCGAGCGTACCGCCGGGCAGACCTATGCGACCAACCTGCCGTCTATGTTCATCGTCGGCCATGTCGACTATGTCAGGACCGTGCGGCTGGTGCCGGTTGGACCGGAGCAGACCGAACTGACCGCCGAATGGCTTTTTTCGCCCGAAGCGCTCGCCGATCCAACGGCGGACCTCGACAACATCGTCGCCTTCGGCAGGCAGGTGCTCGAAGAAGACGCTGATATCTGCGAGGTCAACCAGAACGGCCTGCGCTCGAGGCGCCACAGGGCCGGCGTGCTGATGCCCGAGGAGTATGATCTACACCGCTTCCACAACTGGGTGCGCGAGCAGCATACAACGCTTTCATCCAAGCCGTGAACATCGAGGGGATTTGGCCCGCCTTCTTTTGTCCGGGGCAACCATGATAGTCGTCTTGCAGTGCTGAATCAGATTGCGAGACCATGAGCATTCCTACGCCGACCGCCTCCGTTCAGGATTCGCCGAAGCTGAAACGCATCGTCGCCATCGACGTGGCCCGCGGCATCGCTTTGCTTGCCATGGCGAGCTACCATTTCACCTGGGATCTCGAATTCTTCGGCTACGCCGATCCTGGCCTGACCGCCTTCGGCTGGTGGAAATTCTACGCACGCTGCATCGCCTCGACCTTCCTGTTCCTAGTTGGCGTCAGCCTGTTCCTCGCCCATGGCAAACAAATCCGCTGGAACGGGTTCTGGAAGCGCTTCGCCATGGTCGCCGGGGCGGCGCTCGCCATATCGGCCGCCACAAGGCTTGCCACGCCGGACAGCTTCATCTTCTTCGGCATCCTGCACGAGATCGCGCTGGCCAGCCTGCTCGGCCTGGCGTTCCTGCGGTTGCCGGTGCTGCTGACGCTGGTTGTCGCGGCTTTCGTCATCACCGCACCCCTCTACCTCAGGTCCGAGATCTTCGACCATCCGGCCCTGTGGTGGGTCGGCCTGTCGGCAACCAATCCGCGCTCCAACGACTATGTCCCGCTGTTGCCGTGGTTCGGCGCCGTGCTCGCGGGCATCGCGGTGGCAAAGCTCGCCTCCGCCTCCGGCGGGCTGACGCGGCTGGCGGGCCTGACGCCCGGTCGCTGGACAAATCCGCTGGTCTTTATCGGCCGGAACAGCCTCGCCTTCTATCTGATCCACCAGCCGGTTCTGATCGGCTCGATCTGGCTGTTTTCGCAAATCATGCCGGCGCCGGTCGAAACCAGGCAGCTGACCTTCCTGAAAGATTGCCAGATGTCGTGCGAGCAATCGCGCGACACGGAGTTCTGCTCCAGCTATTGTGAGTGCATGCTCGATACGCTCGAACGCGAGGCCACGCTTGATCGGCTCTACCGCAACGACCAGGCTGCGGAATGGCAGGCACATCTCGGCGAACTCGCCGGCGCCTGCACCGCCAAAGCCGACAGCACTTTGATGGAGGGAGGAGCACCATGACCGACCATCAGCCGAAACCGGGGCTCATACCGTGGCCGCCGCTGATCTATCTCGCGGCCATCGCCGTCAGTATCGCGCTTGGCTTGCTTTACCCGCTGCCATGGATCGGCGGCCTTCTCGGCGACATCCTGTTCGCGGCCGGCTGGGTGACCTTGCTCGGCGTGGTCTCACTCTGGTTCACGGCGATCCGCACCATGATCCGGGCAAAGACGACGCTCCACCCAAACGCCGTGCCGGACCATCTGGTCACATCAGGCCCCTTCGCCGTCAGCCGCAACCCGATATATCTGGCCAATACGCTGCTACTGATCGGCGTGGCCCTCGTCTCGGGGATTCCATGGTTCCTGCCGCTGGCGATCATCGCGGCCTTCGCAACGCAGAAGATGGCGATCGAGGGCGAGGAAAAAGTTCTTGCGACGAAATTCGGCAAGAAGTACCGCGATTACGCGAAAAGGGTGCGGCGCTGGATCTGATGGCGGCGAAATCAGCCCGAAGCCTTGCCCGGCGCGCTTCCCGAGTCCGGCAGCAGTTTTCGTCCGACATAAAGCAGCGCCGGGATCAATAGCACGATAGCCAAGACGACGGCCGGTCCCGCCAGGGCGAAACGCGCTGACGAGATATAGCCCTCGCGAAACGCCTGATGCAGCAGGGCGGCGCTGACCGGCAGGTTCAAGCCGAGAGCGGTCGCGGTGCCCGGCATATAGCGGCCCATGGCCAATGTGGCGAGGAGATGCGGAAAGGCCACATTGAGCAGCATCGCCAGCGCATAACCGGTCAGGACATAGGCGCCGAAACTCTCCCGTCCCTGCACGGTGGCGGTCAAGGCGGCAACGCCGGCAAGAACCGTGAGTACGAACACCGCGAACCGGAATTCATTGGACCCAACGGGACGATGCCAACGCCCTGCTTGTCCGGACCAGGCAGGCAGAAGAACAGCCTCCTCCAGATTGTGGATGGCGACCACGGCGGCGAACAGCCAAGCGAGAATGATGAACATGATTGATCGCCGGTTAGAGAGTGCCTTGGCGAAGAGACATCGGGGATCGGTCAGGTGTTGACGCCGAGCTCCACCAGCCGCTCGACGCAGGATTCCTCGGCCTGGTCGAGTTCGGCCAGGGTCTCTTCGAGGTCCCGGCGCTTCTGGCGCAAATCCTCGCGCTTTTCCTCGATGCGCTTGATCATCAGATTGAGTTGACCGACCTCGCCGGGCGGCTCCTTGTACATCTGGATGATTTCGCGGATTTCGTTGATCGAAAAGCCGAGCCTCTTGCCGCGCATGATCTGGCGGATGAGATGCCGGTCCGACGGGCGAAACAGCCGCGTGCGGCCGCGCCGTATCGGCTGCACCAGCCCCTCGTCCTCGTAGAAGCGCAGCGTCCGCGTCGAAACATCGAATTCGCGGGTCAGTTCGGTGATCGAATAATATTCCCGCATCGTCACTCCAAAATGCCTGGACCCGCGCAATCGCCCATTATGCCGCGTCGGTTTGCGTCCCAGGCGGGCCCGTCCCGCGCCGGAATCGGCCTGCGCCCCCTCTTCCGCCGAAACCTCGCATGGCATTTACGTAAAAGTCAATTGAAGGCGTAACCGCGCGTTCGCTCTAGCGCACGCCGAACCACCATGCGGCAAGGCCGAGAAAGGCAAAGAAGCCGACGACATCGGTGACGGTCGTCACGAAAACCGCCGAAGCCACAGCCGGGTCGACCTTGAGCCGGTCGAGCAGCAGCGGGATCAGGATGCCGGCCAACGCCGCCACGAACATGTTGATGATCATCGCCGCCGCGATGATTCCGCCCAGGTTGGGATCGCGGAACCAGGCGGCCGCGACGATGCCGATCAGGATGGCGAAAACGATGCCGTTGATGGAGCCGACGCCCATCTCGCGACGGATGATGCGGCCGGCATTGTAGATGTCGAGGTCCTTCGTCGCCAGCGCCCGCACCGTGACCGTCATGGTCTGCGAGCCGGCATTGCCGCCCATGCCCGCCACGATCGGCATCAGCACTGCCAACGCCACGATGTGCTCGATCGTGCGGTCGAACAGGCCGATCACCGAAGCCGCCAGGAAAGCCGTCCCCAGATTGACCAGCAGCCAGGGAACGCGCGAGCGCGAGGTCGACAAAATGCTGTCCGACAGTTCTTCGTCGCCGACACCGCCCATGCGCAGCAGGTCCTCTTCGGCCTCCTGCTGGATGACGTCAACCACGTCGTCGATGGTCAGCACGCCGACAAGCCGCTCGTTCTCGTCGACGACGGCGGCGGAGAGAAGGTCGTATTGCTCGAATTCCCGCGCCGCCTCTTCCTGGTCCATCGTGGCCGGAATGGCGTGCCTGGTCTCATGCATGACCTCTTCGACCTTGACCGAACGCTTGGTGCGCAGGATCTGGTCGAGATCGATGGCGCCGAGCAGCTTGAAGCTCGGATCGATGACGAAGATCTGGCTGAAGCGGTCAGGTAGGTTCTGGTCCTCGCGCATGTAGTCGATGGTCTGGCCGATCGTCCAGAACGGCGGCACCGCGACGAACTCCGTCTGCATGCGGCGGCCGGCGGTCTCTTCGGGATAGTCGAGCGAACGGCGCAGCCTGATCCGCTCGGTGAACGGCAGTTGCGACAGGATCTCGTCCTGGTCCTCCTTTTCGAGATCCTCGAGAATGTAGACCGCGTCGTCGGAATCGAGGTCCTGCATCCCCTGGGCGATCTGCGCATTGGGCAGATTGTCGACGATGTCGCGGCGAATCGCCTCGTCGACCTCGGTCAGCGCGGAAAAGTCGAAGTCGGCGCCCAACAATTCGACCAGCGCGCGGCGCTGTTCAGGATGCAGCGCCTCGAGCAGGTCGCCGAGTTCGGATTGATGCAGGTCGTCGACTTCGCGCTTCAGCGTCAGCGTATCGCGATCGGCGATCGCCGCGCCGATCTGGGCAAGGAACGACGACAAAATGGCGCCGTCCTCGCCATAGATGTCGGCGTGGCTGTCGTCAGCGGCCCTGGCGCCGGTCGTCTGTTCGTCCTGGCCTTCCACCAGCGCCTCCAGCCGTCGGAATTTCGGAAAAGGTGCCTGTCAGGTCTAACGCATGACCCCGAAAATCGGAATCGATTTTCTGAAAGGATCATGCGGGAGGATAAATTGCTACAGCGTCCTTTGGGCGTCCGGAAGGACGCGCGGCGCTGCAGACAGAACCGGTTGCCTTCACCGCGCGTCAAATTGCGACCTGAGCGCGCTCTCAATGTTTGCCGATGGAGACCGGAACCCTATATAACCGAACTGGCGCATGCTTCGACCGCGGACATGCAAAGATCAACCGAAGAGAAGGATTGAGATGCCGGACGACAACTCGGATGCGGCGATACCTAGAATTGCACTCATTTCAACCCATGGCTACGTGGCAGCAAACCCGCCACTGGGCGCGGCCGATACGGGCGGACAGGTGGTCTATGTCCTGGAACTGGCCAAAAAGCTGGCCCAATTGGGCTATGCTGTCGATATCTGGACGCGGCGATTTGAAGACCAGCCTGCTGTCGATGACGTGGCGGACGGAGTTCGTGTCCTGCGCGTCGGCTGTGGCGGACCCGATTTCATTCCCAAGGAATATCTCCACCGCCACCTTCTCGAATGGTGTGAAAACGCCCTGCGTCTGATTCGAAGGGAAAACCTTTCCTACGACTTCATCAACAGTCACTACTGGGATGCGGGCGTGGCCGGGCAACGGCTGTCGGAAGCGCTCACTGTCCCGCACATCCATACGCCGCATTCCCTCGGCATATGGAAGCAGCGCCAGATGAAGACGGACTACCCGGACAAGGCCGATACATTCGAAGCCGAGTTCAATTTCACTGAGCGCATAAAGCACGAGACGATCATCTATCGAAGCTGCGCGATGGTGATTGCAACGACGCCGCAGCAGGTGGATATGCTGGTCGAGGACTACAGTCTCGAGCGCGACCGCGTGCACATGATCCCGCCCGGCTATGACGACAACCGGTTCTTCCCCGTCAGCGAGGCTTCCCGCAGGCTGATCCGCCATCGGCTCGGCTTCGAGGGGCGAACGATCCTGGCGCTAGGCCGGCTCGCCACGAACAAGGGCTACGACCTTTTGATCGATGCGTTTTCCGTGGTCGCGCCGCGTGTGCCGGATGCGGTGCTGAGGCTCGCTGTCGGCGGCGAGAACATGGACGAGCAGGAACAGAAGATCCTGAACCAGCTCAAAGAACAGGTTGAACAACTGGGCTTGCAGGATCGTGTCGTCTTCTCCGGCTATGTTGCCGACGAGGATCTGGCCGACACCTATCGGGCGGCGGACATGTTCGTCCTGTCGAGCCGCTACGAGCCGTTCGGCATGACCGCGATCGAGGCCATGGCCTGCGGAACGCCCACCGTGGTCACGATCCATGGCGGCCTCTATCGCGGGATCAGCTACGGCCGGCACGCGCTCTTCGGCGATCCGTTCGACAAGGAAGACCTCGGCATCACGATCGTCAAGCCCATGAAGCACCCGCGCCTCTACGGCCGACTAGGCCGCATGGGTGCACACAAGGCGCGCAGCCTGTTCACCTGGACAGGTATCGCGCAGCAGCTTGTCAGCCTTGTCGAGGGACGTCCGGTTTTGAAGGCGGTCGACGACCATGATTGGGACGAGCCGTGGAACGACGGCGATTGAGACCGATCGCGCTTTTATCGAGCGATCTCGACGGGACTTTGGCCGGCCATGCGCCGGCGACGTCGCGCTTTCGTTCCAGATGGGAAGCGCTCGACCCCGAGCACCGACCGGTCCTGGTCTACAACAGCGGTCGTCTGGCCGACGACATTCTGAATTTCGTCGACGAAGTCGGCCTGCCGGCGCCGGACTACGTGATCGGGGGCGTCGGTACGATGCTCGCCGGTCCGCGGCACACATCGCGCCTGGGGCACTTCAATGAAAGGCTTTCGGAAGGCTGGTCTCTTGAAAAGGTCGATGCAGTGCTCGGATCGCTCAACGACACCGTCCGGCAGCCCGACGGTTATCAACACGCCTTCAAATCGAGTTGGTACCTGCACGACGCAAGTCCGGACGTCCTTGCCGGCATAGAGCGCGCGCTGGAGGAGGCCGGCCTCTCCGTGACGATGGTCTATTCGAGCGGACGCGATCTCGACATCCTGCCGCGTTCAGCAGACAAGGGGCAGGCGCTCGCCTGGCTCTGCAATGAACTCGGCATCGGCCTGGACGAGGTGCTCGTCGCTGGCGATACCAACAACGATCGCAGTATGTTCGCCCTGCCGGGCGCCCGCGGGATTGTCGTCGCCAACGCGCTTCCCGAACTGCGTGACATGGCTCGGGACAACCCGCTGATTTACAGTGCGAAGGAACAGTTTGCCCTTGGCGTCGTTGAAGGCCTCGTTCATTGGTCGGTGTTTGAGGACGCCCAATCCTGACCCGGAAGTACTGATCTCCCTGTCAAGGTTTGAGCGCCCATACCGTCGCATGTAGAACGGCACCCGGTTCGGCGATGAGACGTGCGGATTGTATCGGCTCAAAACCGCTGATCCGCTTCGTGCCTGCCCAACGACCGTGATCCGCGAAGACCTCGATCGATCCGTAGTCGAGGAATATCCGCAGCCGTTTTGGACGGGCCCCCTTGGCGATATAGTGAGGAGATTGAGCCGCGCCGCCGTCTTCGTGGCAAATGGCAAGCCCCTCATCGTCGAGGACGACGTCGAGGCGGACGGTTGGATGATTGAGTTTCAGTTGGAAATGGGCACCCGGCTTTTCGAACTCGAACAGGATTTCGACGGCGCCATTGACAAAGGTTACCTGCTCTCCGGCTGCAAGGCGTGTCCGGTCCAGAATGTGGCTCCGCAAACTCTCGGCGGCTCCGATGGGCGGAGTATGCAGCGCGCCGGCAGACAGACGGATATTGCGAGGCAACGTCATGGCTGTGGGGAAATCGATCTCCGATCCGGTGTCGACCCAGTTGGCAAGCCACCCTATGCCGACAATGGCATCACCGTCGACGAAGGCCTGGAAGGCGTAATTGTCCGTCCCGAAGTCCAGTTCCTGTTCGAATTCCTTGGCAAAGGTCTGACCATCGAACCAGCCTACAACAGCCACGGTCAGGTTCTTGCGCCGGGTGGATTGGTCCTCGCCGTTCATCAGTCCGAGAATGAGAACCCAGCGTGTCGCGGGGTCGGTCGCTGGCCCGTCGAGCGGCAGCATGCAGGGACATTCGATCGCCGTCGTCCGATAGCTTTTCTCGACCAGAAGCTTGCCGATATATGTCCAGCCGGTGGCGGCCGTATGATCATGGGTTTCGTAAAGCAGGACAACGCCGCCCTCATCGCTCTGGCTGCCCAGCAGCATTTTCCAAAGGCCATCCGGTCCCTTGAAGACGTATGGATCGCGAAAATCCGATGTCAATCCCTCGTCAAGCGGGCGGTATGGCAGGATGACCTCCGCATTTCCCGCCATGATGAGGTCGCTGGAGGTGGCAGTGAGTTGGATTTGCTGTTCCGGGATACGGTCCTGTACCTGCTCGGTAAAAAAGACGCGAATGCCCGGGCCATCGGCAAGCGGGATGGCTGAGCCGGAATACGCACCGCCGCGTCTGTCGGGCCTTGCGGTAAGATCTTCCGATGGGAACAGGAAGATAGGCATGTGACGCCACCGCAAATAATCGGAAGAGACGGCGTGCCCCCAATGCATCGTATTCCAGCGAAGCCCGTGGGAATAATGCTGGTAGAAGAGATGTGGGCGACCGCCAAACCGGCCAAATCCGTTTGGATCGTTCATCCAGCCGAACGGCGGACGAAAATGATAGCTGTCGGGGATGTTCGGCGGGGCATTTCCCGGATTGGTGTGGAGAACCGTGATACCTGTCTCCAGCACGTCGGCCGCAAACCAGTAGGCAACCGATACCGAGGTTTGATCCGTGTCGTAATCCAGTTCGACACTGCCGCCGCCGAAGACGTGAAAAATTCTGAATTCATGTTCTTCGGCGTTGGCAACGCTCACCTCGCCGAACTTGCCACGGACATTAGAAAAAGACAGTGAGCCCTGGATGCCCGGCTTGGTCGCCTTAAGCCAGATATGGAACGTGGCGTTGACTGGCAGGTCGGCATGCAGGCTTCGAATGGTGTCCCCTCCCGCAGTCCTAACCTGGCTGTCGCTCATGAAGATGGCTCCGTTCTGTGTGGCGCTCCCGGACAGGTCAAACCGGGTTTTCGACCTGGAAATACGTTGCAGGAGGTTAAAGCCGGATTCTCACTTTAGCAAAGCCATTCCCCGGATTCCGCGCCCCAGGGCCTGCATCCACTGCATGAACGAGCTCCGGTTGAGCGGGCCGATGGCGCAAAGTCTGTGTTTGGGCCTGTGTTTGGCGACGTGACGGAATTTGACCGAGATGCCAATTCCTGGGATTTAATTCGCGGTATCTTCTGACGTATCGTGCATGTGGAGGAATCATGGCGATCGAGAGGCTATGACGGTACGGCAGCGTCTGTTGGCTATTCTCATCACTGGCATTGGCGGCACAGCGGCGGCGGCCGCCTCGTTTGCGATGGCGGTCTACGATGCGGCCAACCCGGAGGGCGTGGCCCTCGTTGCCGCCGGCGAGCCGGTGGACACCGGCCGCTGGATCGTCACGGTCCGCAAGGCGCGGGCCGGCCCGACGCCGCCAACCGGTATCGAGCCGCTGGAGCCGAAGACCTTCGTAATGGTCGAATTCGACGCCGACAACCGCTCGGCGGAAACCAGCAACGTTCTCACAAGATTGCTCGCCATCGATCCGCCGGTCCCGAACCTGCCCGACCCGATCGTCTATCTGACGCGGGACGGCTGGGTCGCCGGCGGCATCAGCCCCGGCATGCCGGAACGGATGATCGCGGCCTGGGAATGGCCGCCCGCCCTCCCCCCGCCGCGCACGCTGCGGCTTCTGATCGGCAGTCAGATCTACAAGCGCCGCGATAATCTCTACGGCGCTTCCGGGTGGTTCGACCGCGACCCGGTCGCCGCCGTCGAACTTTCCGTTTCACCGGCCGCAGCGGAGATGGCGCAATGATCGGCGCCATCAAGGGGCTGGCGGGGGTGCTGCTGGCTGCGGCAATGCTCTACGGGATGCAGCGCACGACGCCTCTTTACAGCGACATCATCTCTCCCGTTCCCGTGGCCGGCAGGCAGGGCGAAAGGGTGGACACGAGCGCCTTCGCCATCGGCGTCGCCGACGTCCATCTGGCACGGGAGGTCATGGCGTCGAGCTTCGGCCGCACCCGCACCTATACCACCTCCGGCGTCTGGGTGATCATCGAAGCCGCGGCCGCCGCCAAGCAGGAAAGCCTTTCCCTGACATCCGCCAAATGGCTCGGCCCGAACGGCGTGCGCCATGCGCTCAGCCAGCGCTTCTCGGCCATGTCGGGCATGCTGGGATCGGAGCGGCTGGAGCCGGGCATCCCGAGGCCGATGCTGATGGCGTTCGAGGTTCCGGAAAGCCAGCTCTCCGGCGCCACCCTGCTGATCGCCCGCTCCGCCTTGACGCCGCTCGCGGAGGAAGCGTGGATCGAGATGACGGACGTGCGGGCGCAAGACATCCGGCCAGCCGTCACGCTCGGCCGGGGCAACCGGAGCCAGCCCTGGACGCTGGAGGCCGAATGACGGCGACCGCCGCGAATACCGGCGAACGCCGCCGCTACTGGTTCAGCATTGCGGCGCTTGCGGTCGTCCTGCCGGCCGCGATCCTGGTGCACACAGGGGATACGATTCGGGAGCGGCTGCGCGACATGCGCAATCCCATCGCCGTCGAAAGCGGGACCTTGCAGCGCTATGCCGGGGCGGACTGGCGGCTGACCGGGCTTGCCCGCCTGCCCGGAAGCCTCCCCGACACGACCGTCGTCCTCGCCGAGTTCGAGGCGACCGTCGACGATCCGAAGCAGCTTGCGGAAAATCGGTGCCAGGTCGCCCTGACGGACGATTGGGGCCGCCGCTGGGAGCCGGCCTTCCTGCCCGGGAGCGCGGTGCGCAAGGCCAAGCCGGCAGCCGCGGACAAACCGCATTGCGGCCTGTTCGAGGAGCTCAGCCCGGGCGATACGGTCATGATGGCCGAGAGCTTCGTCGTCCCCGAAGACGCGGAGAGCCTCGCGCTTTCCGTATCCCTCTCCGGGGCCCTGCCCGCCTATCTGCTCTTCAGGTAGAGACAGCCTGCGTCCGGCCGGCCGACCGCGTCCGCGTCGCCACCGCGTGTTCGAGCACCGCCGCCAGGAGGGCGATGCGCACGGCGTCGAGCAGGATGCCGCCGTCGAGATCGCTCGGGCTGCCGATGAACACGCTCATGACGCCGACAACAACCTGCCAGGTGGAGAGATCGTAGGGGCCGAGCGTGCGCGTCGCCCCGTACCAGAGCCAGGCGCCGAGCCAGTTGAGCGCGCGATAGGCGACGATGAATGTGACGAGCGTCGCAAGCCCGGCGCTGACGGTCAGCGTCAGGCAGGTCCAGACCGGCCGGTAGCGCGCGCGGTAGCCGCCAAGGAAATGGGCGGCGAAATCATGCAGCCATTTCCGCCAGGTCGTGGCGCCCGAGGGCGCGGCGTGCGCGGGCGCGGATGCTGGCGACAGATCGTAGCCGTTG
Organism: Mesorhizobium tianshanense; assembly: GCF_007830515.1. GTDB lineage: Bacteria > Pseudomonadota > Alphaproteobacteria > Rhizobiales > Rhizobiaceae > Mesorhizobium > Mesorhizobium tianshanense. The sequence continues at coordinate 2,406 of NZ_VLKT01000090.1, read as the reverse complement.
ATGATGGCCGCCATGACCAGCCAGATCATCGGCAGGAGCGCGTAGAAGAAGAGGTTCTGCGCCTGCTCGAAGGCGCTCGGCTGTCGGAACTCGACCGGCGTGAAGCCTTCCGCCGCGTGGGCCGTCATCGACAACGACGGTATGCCCATGCTCAGCTCTTCCAGCAGCGAGCCCGCCCCGAGCCACCTGATGAAGTCGTCCTTCCAGATGTCGAGCGCGTAGAGGCCGATGAATATCCAGCTTGCGTCCGCCGCCACGATCACGAGACGCCACCACGGCGCCTGCGAGCGGTCGTTCATGCGTTTGGCGGCCCAGCGGATCGCCCAGCAGGCGACAACCGAGGCGATCAGGCCGCGCGACTGCAAGAGCTGAAAGATCTGGAGCTTCTCGCCGAATGCCACGCGGTCGAGCGCCAGTCGCGAATATTCCCGCACCGTATCGCCGAGAAAGCCCCACGCCGCGTAGTAGGCGAAGAACGGCAGAATCACCGCCGCCGTGACCGCCAGCATATGATCCCCGCCCCGCAGCCAGCCCGCGCCCTTCGCCGTGCCGGCCGGCGCCTGCCGCAGCGCGGCCAGGGCGGGCAGGCCCGACCGCAACACGGCGAACATCGTCACCACGACCAGCAGCTTCGCCAGCACCACGAGCGACAGCATGAGCATCCCGCCCAGCGGGTGTTGAAGTCCCACCGTCACCGCCGCCTCCAGCAGAAGGTCGCGCGCGATGTACCCGATGGCGCCGACGAGAAGGAGTTGCGGCCAGTAGCGGGCGAGAAGGCCGGCCGTCAGCGCGAGCGGCCGGACGATGTCCTCAATCATGGTCGTCATGGCATATGCTTAGCGGAGCGAAAGCGGCCTCTCAACGCGCGGGCATTCAGATTTCGACATCCGTTTTCACAAACCGTGTGACGAAGGAGACGCCTCGAGTGGGCCGGATTCGGCGACGGTCGAGAACGATGCGAAAGGCAGCCCGCGCGGGCTGCCGACCGTCGCTCGATATCCAAATGCGCGCACTTCTCGCGAAAACCGGTTGCAATATAGGATCAGTTGTGCAAAAAAATATAACCGATTGCATTTCGCAATCAGTTATGAGGAAGGACTTCTACCATGACCAAACTTCGCGTTGGCAATTTCAGCCTGTCACTCGATGGCTACGGCGCCGGCCCTGATCAGAGCCCTGAAAATCCGCTGGGCGTCGGCGGCGAGGCCCTGCACGATTGGTTTATCCCGACCCGCACATTTCAGCGAGTGCACGGAAAAGAAGACGGCACGGCAGGTGTCGACGACGAGTTCGCGGCGCGCGTTCACAGGAATGTCGGCGCGTGGATCATGGGCCGAAACATGTTCGGGCCGATTCGCGGATCTTGGCCCGACGAATGGAAGGGCTGGTGGGGAGACAATCCGCCGTTCCACTGCCCCGTCTTCGTGCTGACGCACCATGAACGTGCACCGGTCACCATGGAGGGCGGCACAGTCTTCCACTTCGTAACCGACGGCATCGAAGCAGCGCTGGAGCGCGCGGTCCAGTCCGCCAACGGCAAGGATGTGCTGCTCGGCGGGGGAGTGGCGACTGTCCGGCAATATCTGCGCGCCGGGCTCATCGACGAGATGCACCTTGCGATATCGCCGATACTCCTCGGCTCTGGCGAGCACCTCTTCGCCAATATCGATATCACCAACCTCGGCTATCGCTGCACCGAGCACGTTCCCACGCAAAACGCTACCCATGTCGTGCTGACCAAATAGGAGCGGAAAATGATTCCCATCCCTTCTCTTGTTAGAGACGTTTTGGAAATTCTGCTCCAACGGAAGCGAAACCGGCTGATGAAGGGCAGCTCGGGGTCATGAGCGCTGGTTGATTGGAAGTCGGATATTAGACGGCTGCGGGATGGCGCGACCGCTCAGGACCCGAAGTCGGCTTCAGTAACAGATCACCCGGCTTTCTAATCGGCCACTTACGAGGACCTGAATTGCCGGCTGGACGATGCGTTCCGCACCTGACCGTCCAATATCACAGCTTGTTATCGCGACATACACCGCAACCCCTCCACAGCCTAGCTTAAGCTATAGTAACCGGGGCAAAACCGGTGGCGGACGCGGCGTTATGACTCGGGTGTATCGGGTTAGAGAGGGTGGCGGTTTGGCGGGCGGCGTGATTCTGTCAGGCCATGGCGGATCCACCAGATTCTCGAACGCCGACCCCTACGGACCTGCTCGACATGATCCTGCAGTTGCGGGCAGAGGTGGCCGGGCTTCGCGCCGAGAATGCGGCTCTGAAGGATGAGATCCGGCGTCTGAAAGGTCTACCGCCGCGCCCGACGCTGAAGCCGAGCGGGATGGAGCAGTCGTCCAAGCGGAGTTCACCTGCGGCAACGGGTCCGAAGCGGCGTGGCTCGAGCCGGGCGAT
>NZ_VLKT01000089.1 GCF_007830515.1 Mesorhizobium tianshanense | reverse complement strand
CCGCTGCGCAACGTCGTGACGACAAGCGCGTGCTCCGGGACGCCGCCGGCGATCTCAAAGCGTCCATCGAGCAACCGGTGCCCGAGTGTCACGTTGCGCTGCTCCAGATATCCGTCCTCGACGGTCCATACGGTCCCTTGATTGTTGCCGAGCCCGGTGATCGCCGCTTCCGGGACCAACAGGGCCTGCGGAAGCCGGACGGTCGTGATGTGGGCCTCGGCCTGTTCGCCGAGGTACAAGTCAGCCGGCAGCGTGTCGAACGCGATCTCTACCCGCCGTTCCTCGTTGACGCGATCGCTTTCCGGCTGGATGCGCACCACGTGGCCGGCGAAACGCCGGCCTGGCTGAGATCGCAGCACGATCTCGGCTGACTCGCCGACAGCGATCTTGCCGGCCTTGCTCTCGTCGACATAAGCGAGCGCCCACACGGTTTTCGGATCGATCAGCGTGAACACCGGCTCGCCCGCGCCGAGCGCCGAGCCGAGTTCCTTCAGGCGTGCAGTCACCATGGCGTCGTAGGGAGCCGCGAGGGTGTAAAACTCCAACATGGTTGATTGCAGCTGCCGCTGAGCTTCAGCATCGCCGATGTTGGCCTTGGCCACCAGGACGTCGCTTTGCGCCAGGCTCACATCGGCAAGCGCCGCATCTTGGGCCGCCTGTGCCGTCTGCGCCGCTTCGATCGAGGTGTTGTTGTTCTTTAGCAGCGCCTGCCGGCGCTCGTTGATGCTCTTGGCGTTCGCAAAGTTCGCCTGAGCCTTTTCGACGCTTGCCGCAGCCCTTTGAAGATTGGCATCAGCCAGTTCGACCATCGCATTTGCCCGGGCGACCTGTGCACTCTGCTCGCGGTCATCAAGGCGGGCGAGAACCGCGCCTTTGGCGACACGTTTGCCGACATCGGCGCGAAGATCGACGAGCACGCCGGACACCTTGAAGCCGATCCTGGAGGTCACGCGCGCCTCGACCGTCCCGAGGCCGAAGACCTGCACCGGCACGTCGCGCTCGGCGGCCGCGACTTGAACCTCGATTGGGCGCAGGAACATTGTCCACGCCCCGACACCTGCGCCGATGGCGATTGCCAGCACGATGGCGGACGCGAGCATGCGCGCCGTTACAGGTCGCCGTGTCTTCCCCACGACCTTGTCCCGCGTTCCGGAAGGAACCTCCTTCACGATCGGCTTTGGAATCTCAAGCATATACGTTCCCTACAATTGGGATGGGGACGGTTCATGCTGTTATCGCTGCGCCTTGGACGCTGTGCCCGCAATGACATGGATCAAAACGCGGGTTCCGTTTGGCGGCAGGAAGGTGAGGCTGCCGTGTTGTCGATTTGCTTCACCGCGCATCGGGCGGCAGCCAAGGGCGGATACGGGCAACTGTCATCACAGTTACCCGGCAGGCACTGTCTGCCTTCCGGGTCTGGCTAACGGTTCGATTGCAGCAACTCCAACGTCCGCAATGGCGCCACGGACTTCGCTATCGCCGAGCTTTCGGCGCCTTGCCCCTCAGCTACCCACCTTCGCCGGCTTCCCCGCCCCAAACCGCAGCCCGTCCATCAGCAGCGAGACCAGCCGGCGCGAGCGGTCGCGCCAGTCCTCGGTGTCGGGCGCCGAATAGATGCCGCCCAGCGCGTGCAGTACATCGGAACTGTCGACGTCGCCGCGGATCGAGCCGTCGGCCACTGCCGCGTCGACCAGCCGCCGCAAGGCTAGCGACACCCTGCCGGACATGTCCGAGAACAGCGTGGAATTGGTGTTGAGCAGGATGCGCAGGCTCGTGGCCAGGCCGCGCTTGGTGGCGATGTAGTCGACGAAGCGCTGCATCCATTGTTCGAGCGCGACGTCGGGCGGATGATGCAGGGCGAGCTCGTCGGCGGCGTGGCACAGCGCTTCAACTTCGCGCCGGTAGACCACCTCGACCAGATGCTCGCGCGTCGGAAAATGCCGGTAGAGCGTGCCGATGCCGACGCCGGCCTGGCGCGCGATCTCCTCCAGCGAGGCATCGACGCCATGCGTCGCAAAGGCCGCTGCCGCGACCTCGACCAGCGCGTCGCGGTTGCGCTGGGCGTCGGCGCGCAGCGGCTTTGCCGCTGCGGCGTCGGCCTTGTCTCCAAGCGTGGCGGGCGGCTGCGAGGCCAATTTTTTCTCCAAGATCGGTCCGGGCTTGAACTCGGCAGGGAGGGTCCGGCAGGCCCCGTTAATATAGTCACGGGATCGAGTATGTCATGTCCTTCGAGCTCGCAAGCCTGTCCCCGGGGCCGCGACCGACTGCCAGTGCAGATCGGCAAAATGGCCGGACACCGGCTAAAGCGCGTCGCGTCTGAAAGGATTCATGCGACGCGCTTTAAGTTCTTGTTTATGCATGCCGTTATCCCAAAACCGCTGCGCACTTTTGGGCGGCATGCATTAGGCAGAAAGGCTCAGCCTGAACTTGTCCGCGTCTTTCATCCGGCCTTGCCTGGCGATCAGGTGTTTCGTCAGCAAATTTTCTTCGATGGGCTGTGACATGAAAAACCCTTGAGCGCTGTGACAACGCTCGGCGATCAGAAAATCAAGCTGCGTTTCGTTTTCCACGCCCTCCGCCACGACGGTCAAACCGAGGGAATTGGCCAGCGCGATAATGCCTCGAACAATGTTCTGTTTCTTCTTCGACGATTCCAGACCGCTCAAGAACGATCGGTCGATCTTCAGCTGATCCAGATTGAAATCGGCAAGGTAGCCGAAACTTGAATAGCCGGACCCGAAATCGTCGAGTGCCAGGCCGACCCCGATATTTCGAATTTCCGCCAGGGCGTTCAAGGCGTTTCGGCTGTTCTGGATAAATACCCCTTCCGTTATTTCCAGTTGCAGGCGCGACGGCGGCAGTCCTGTCTGTTGCAACACCAGAAGGAGGTGGGCGAAATATGCATCGTTCTGAAGGCTTTTGCCCGAAAGATTGACGGAGCAAACAAAATCATCGGCGGAAACAGGCATCCATCGAGCTGCCTGCAGGCAAGCCTTGCTCAACACAACCTTGTCGATTTCCAGTATCAGGTCGCTTCGTTCGGCAGTTGGAATGAACGACACCGGCAGACGAATCGCTGCCGCAGCGGGGTCGCGCCAACGCACAAGCGCCTCGGCGCCGGTCATGCGGCCGGTCGCCAGCTCGAATTGCGGTTGCCAGACCAGGAAGAACTCGTCGCAGTTGAGCGCCCGCTTGATGCCAGCTTCCTCGCCAAGCTGCATGTCGAACTGATTGAGAATTGCAGGTGAGAACGTGACGAAACCAGAGCGTCCTTCAGCTTTGGCTACATAAAGAGCGCTGTCTGCGTTGCGCAGCAGGGTGGAAATATCCGACCCATGCTCGGGAAAACATGCCATGCCGATACTGGCTCCCATGCGCACGTGATGGCCCTCGAGTTCGGCAAACCGGTTCAATTGCTGCCGAAGCCGATCTCCGAGAGCATCCGCTGCGGCGTGCCGGTCGCCAATCGCCATGATCGCAAACTCGTCTCCGCCCAAACGGACAGCGACCACTTCGTCGGGCCGTTCGACCGATTGCAGGACCTCGGCTACGGCTTTCAGCAGCAGATCACCGATGTGATGACCGAACGTATCGTTCACGCTCTTGAAATGATCCAGGTCTATCAGGAAAAGCCGGAGTTGCTTGCCGGCGAGCCTTGCCCGATCCAGCATCACGTCCCTGTTGGCTGACATCCAGGCGCGATTCTTCAATTCCGTCGTCGCGTCGCGCCAGGCCAGAAATTCCAGTTTCTTTATCGTTTCCCGACGACCGATAAGCAATACGGCAGTTCCGATCGCCAGCAGCGACAAAACCGCCAAGGCGAAAGCAATCTGGTAATTGAATCTATTCAGACTTTTTTCTGTGGAATAGAGATCTTCGTTGATCTCATCTCCATATTTATAATATTCGTCATTCATCCTCTCCACGAGATGCTCGAGCTCAAGCCCCATTTCCTTCAGGCTCTTTTCGTCGAGAGGCAGCCCTGCCGCGATCATGGCATCAAGTCGTGTCACCGCGTCGGCGACACGCGGCACGATACTTGCGTAGGCGGGAATTTCGCTCGTTGTCCCGGTGCCGTCGATCCGCTTGAAACGAATGTAGACCAGGTCGTTCGCCGCCGATAATTGCTCAAGGCTGTCCGCGGACCCTGGGGCGGCCTGGGCGAGCGAAGTCATGTCCCTGAGGTGGGTTACATCGCGTATTGCAATGTGGAACTCGCGGACGGCGAAGAAGCCGAACCGAGGCAGCGACGATTCGATCTTGCTGAGGCTGAGAAACAATACGGTGATCAACACGGCCGAACAGGCTACCGCAGCCGCAATGGCGGTCCCGTAGGTGAGCGGAACGCGCCAGCCTCTCGATCCAAACCGTACCATGCGAGCCACGCCGGAGCTCGATCAGCCGCCGGGCTCGAGCGTCTCGATCACCCAGACCCATCGTGGTTTGCGGATTGGCGTATCGAAGGCGGGGTGGTCATTGAGCGGGTAGACCAGCCTGGTGGGACCCTGGGTTCGCCGGGTCAGCAATTTTCCGTTCTGGCGGGTGGCAAGCAGGAGGGGACCTTCCGTCCAATCTTCGCGCGGAATTATCTGCACGTATTCGTCCACCGCGCGCAGCGTCACGGAATCCTCGCCCTCCAATCCAACGAGCTTGAGCACATCGCGGAACAGAACGCCTTCAAATGTAAGCTGCCCCTTTTCAAATGGACTTGGAGTAGTGACTCTGTAGAGACCGAGCTTTTCCAGCTGTCGCAAGGTAACTGGAACTGGCTTGCCGTCCTTCTGAACATTGAAGGCCACCGTGTCTGGCGGCTCCGGGAGGTCAGCGGGCTCCAACGCCCTCGCGGGCAGAATGCCGAGGGCCAAAACTGCCAGCATGATCAGACTGCGCCTAAGCGGCAAAAGTCCTGTGTTGAGCAAGGATGACATGCAGCAATCCTTTCTTCTCGATGGGCAAGCACCCAGCCGTTGTCTGACCTTCATTCGGGCAGACTGGTTACATTGCGCAGACTGATCACAGTGCCATCAATGCTTAATTTTTCCGTTAGCTTTTATTCAGGCGGGCGGGAACCGCTATTCTGATGCCGTTTCTTGACGCCGCAGAAGGTCGGACGGTTTCAAACCGGCAGCGGAGGAGGATTTCCAGCCACAGTGAATTGCCGAACGAATTCGGCTCCGCCAGACGTTCTGGTGTCGAATGTGCAACCGGTTTCGGCGTTGTCGATTCCGTTTGACGACACGCGCGCAGCAGCTTTGCGGATTCGTCTCATAGCTTGGCGGCGCGGTTGCGACGCCAATTTTTTCTCCACTGCCAATACAGGGCTTGAACCGCGCCGGATCAGCCCCCACGTAATAAACGGAGGCGCCTCCGTTTTAGTGGAGCACCTTTATCATATAATCAGGGAGACCGGTATGTCACGTGTTGAGAGCCTGCAAGCTGTTACTGCTCGCTGCTGGAGATTGGCGAAGGCAGTGGAGCTGCCAATCTCCCCCCTTGAGGGGAGAGGCCCGGCAGGGCAGGGGGTCGGTTCGACCGGGCACGGCCTCCTCCTTGCGACAGGTGGAGGTTGGCGCGTTATGCGAGACGATCCCCTCTGGCCTGCCGGCCATCTCCCCTCAAGGGGGGAGATCAGCCAACTTAGCCATCTGGTGACCTTGCCGCTCGCCGGCCGGGCATCAGATCTTCCCCTTCCGCGTCAAGCAACTGGAGCCAGACGCTCATGACAAGCAAAACCCCCATCCATCTAGACATCAACGGACATCGCCATGAACTGGAGGTCGAGCCGCGCGTCACGCTGCTCGACGCCTTGCGCGACCATCTCGGCCTGACCGGTACCAAGAAGGGCTGCGACCACGGCCAATGCGGCGCCTGCACCGTGCATGTCGACGGCCAGCGCGTGCTGGCATGCCTGACGCTCGCCGCCCAGGCCGAGGGCAGGGCGGTCACCACCATCGAAGGGCTTGCCGAGGGCGACGGCACGCTGCACGCGGTGCAGGCCGCCTTCCTCGAACAGGATGCCTTCCAGTGCGGCTACTGCACGCCGGGCCAGATCATGTCGGCGGTCGCCTGCATCCGCGAGGGCCATGCCGGCTCGGATGACGAGATCCGCGAATACATGGCCGGCAATCTCTGCCGCTGCGGCGCCTATCCGCACATCGTCGCCGCCGTGCGCCAGGCGGCACTGGAGGTTGCGTCATGAGGGATTTTTCGTATCTGCGCGCCAATTCCATCGATGCGGCACGCCAGGCGGCGGCGCTGCCCGGCGCCATGCTCTTGGCCGGCGGCACGACGCTGATCGATCTCGCCAAATGCGGCGTCACCGAACCTGACACCGTGGTCGACATCACCCATCTCAAGGGGCTGGATACGGTCACGGTCGATGACCAGGGCGCCATGATCGGCGCGCTGGCAAGGATGAGCAGCGTCGCCGACGATGCCGACATAAAGAGCCGGTTCCCCGCCGTCTCGGAAGCGTTGTGGCAGGCGGCGTCGGCGCAGCTCCGCAACATGGCGACCATCGGCGGCAATCTGATGCAGCGTACGCGCTGCCCCTATTTCCGCGATCCGGCGAATTTCCCCGCCTGCAACAAGCGCTCGCCCGGCAGCGGCTGTTCGGCGATCGGCGGCGTCACCCGCGGCCATGCCGTGCTCGGCACCAGCGAGGCCTGCATCGCCACCTATCCGGGCGATCTGGCGACGGCGCTCGTCGCCTTCGACGCGATCGTCCATCTCGGCGACCGCCAGATCGCAACCGACGACTTTTTTCTGCTGCCGGACGCCACGCCCGACAGGGAGCATGCGATCGCACCGGGCGAAATGATCACCGCGATCGGCATCCCTGCTTCCGCAGCCGCGCGGCGCTCGACCTACCTGAAGGTCCGCGACCGGCAATCCTACGAATTCGCCGCCGCAGGTGCCGCCGTCGGTGTCGAATTCGAAGCTGACGGAAGGACGATCAAGGATTTGCGTGTGGCGCTCGGCGGTGTCGCCACCAAACCGTGGCGCGCCCGCGCCGTGGAAGAGGCGCTGAAAGGCAAGCTGCTGGAACCGGACACGGTCAGGCGCGCCAGCCTGCTCGCCATCGAAGGCGCCGTCGACCACGGCGCCAACCAGTACAAGATCGAACTGGCGCCGCGCGTTGTCGCCCGCGCCATCCTGAAAGTGGGAGAAACGGCATGACCGTTCACGAGATCAGAACCAGACATTGCGATTCGAAGAGGGGCGACGCGTCGGACGGCGCCGTCCTCGCGGAAGCCGTGGGCGGGCGGCTGTCGCGCGTCGACGGCCCGGCCAAGATCACCGGCGCTGCAAAATACGCGGTCGAGCAGCAGCTCGACGGGCTCAGCCATGCCGTTCTCGTCGAGAGCACGATTGCGGCGGGCCGGGTGCGTTCGATCGACACCGCCGCCGCCGAAAGCGCACCCGGCGTGCTCCTGGTGCTGACGCCGGATAATGTGTTGCGCCTCAACACCGCGACGGACTGGCTGGGCACGCCGCCGCCGGACGCCCCCTATTACCCGCTGGCGCGCGACATCACCTTCAGCGGCCAGCATGTCGCGGCGGTGGTGGCGGAGAGTTTCGAGCAGGCCGTCGCGGCCGCAGCACTTGTCAAGGTCAGCTATGACGAGATGGCGGCCATCGTCGACCTTAGCGATCCGAAGGCCGGCGACGGCATTCCGATCGACGCGATGACCAAGGAATGGGGCGACGCGCAGGCGGCTTTCGCCTCGGCGCCCGTGCGGATCTGCGCCGCCTACAACACGCCGCGCGAGTACCAGACGCCGCTCGAACCGCATGGCCTGATCGCGCACTGGGAGGGCGACCAGCTGACGGTGTGGGAGCCCAGCCAATGGCTCGACGGAATGGCGCGGACCTATGCCGAATGGTTCGGCGTGCCGTTCGAGAATGTGCGCCTGATCTCGCCCTATATCGGCGGTGGCTTCGGCTCCAAGGCGTTCGCATATGGCTATAGCGCGGTAGCGGCGATTGCCGCGAAGATGCTCGGCCGGCCGGTGAAGCTCGCGGTCACAAGGCCGCAGACCTTCACCGCCTATGGCGGACGGGCGGCGACGCGCCAGACAGTGGCGCTCGGTGCCGACGCCGAGGGACGGATCCAGTCGATCGTGCACCGCGGCGTCAACGAGACCTCGGTCGACGGCATGTGGGTCGAGCCGCTCGGCTCGGTAACCTCGATCATGTATGCGACGCCGAATTTCTCGTCGCGGCAGAATGTCGTGCGGGTGAACACGGTGGTGCCGGGTGCGTTACGCGCGCCGGGCGAGAACCCGAGCGCCTTCGGCATCGAAAGCGCGATCGACGAGCTGGCCGACGAGGTCGGCATCGATCCGCTGGAAATCCGGCTCAGGAACTATGCCGAACAGGATCCGGAGGTGAAAAAGCCGTGGTCGACACGGCAGCTGCGCGAGGCATACGCAGCCGGCGCCGAGGCCTTCGGCTGGTCGAAGCGCACACCCGAGCCGCGCTCGATGCGCGACGGCAACCAGCTGATCGGCTGGGGCGTTGCCGCCGGCACTTATCCGGTGCGGCGCGCCTATGGCGAGGCTGTCGTGCGCATCCTCGCCGACGGCTCGGTCGAGGTCGAAAGCTCGAGCATCGACATGGGGCAGGGCACCTATACGATCCTGGCGCAGACCGCCGCCGAGGTGGTGGGCGTGCCGGCCGAGAACGTCGTGGTGAAGCTGGGTGACTCCCGCTATCCCCGCGCCGGCGTCACCGGCGGGTCGCGGCTGGCCGGCGTGATGACCGGCGCCGTGTACAAGGCGGCGACAGCCGCGCTCGACCAGCTGGTCGGGCTCGCCATCAGCGATCCAAATTCGCCGTTCCATGCGCTGCAGGCCAACACGCTGGTCGTCACTAAGGGCCGCATCGCCTCGCCGCGCGGCGACGGCCCTGAGGTCTCGATCACCGAGCTGCTCGGCAGTGTCGGGCGCGACCATATCGAAGCGATGGGCGACACCATGCCGGCCAATTCCACGGTCGAGGATCGCTACAAGAATTACACCACCATCGCAACGGCGCTGTCGCACACCGAGGGCGACTATTCCCGCCACAGCTGGTGCGCGCATTTCATCGAAGTGCGCGTCGACGAGGATTTTGGCACGGTTCGCGTGTCGCGCGTGGTGTCGGCGCTGGATTCGGGCCGGCTCTACAATCCCAAGCTCGCCGAAAGCCAGTGGAGGGGCGGCATCATCATGGGCATCGGCCAGGCGCTGCTGGAGGAAGGCATCGTCGACCGCCGCCACGGCCGCATCGTCAACAACAATCTGGCCGACTATCTCATCGCGACCAATGCCGACATCCCCGACATCGAGGTGATCTCGGTCGGCATCCCCGACCCGCACTCCTCCGTGCTCGGCGGCAAGGGTGTGGGAGAACTCGGCATCGTCGGCGTGGCGCCGGCGATCGCCAATGCGGTGTTCCATGCCACCGGCAAGCGAGTTAGGGATCTGCCGATCACCCTGGAGAAGCTGATCTAGGGCGAGACGGCGAAGCTGCCGATCTCCCTCAAGCGGAGATCGGCAGCTTCAACTCTGTGCGTAACCTCATTGGCAGGAAACGGGTGGTTTGCGTGCGCTGTTTCACCCATCTGTCGGCAGAAGCCTATGAAGCCAGAGGAGGCATGCCATGACCATACACGCGGTTCCAGCGGCAGCGGTCCGATCGGCACAAGCGCGCGTCGCCGGATATGATTGGCAGGCATTGGCCGAGGAGCTGAGCGGCTATGGCTGCGCCGTGATGGAAAAGCTGCTGACGCCGCAGGAGTGCAGGCAGATCGCGGCGCTCTATCCGGACGAAAGCCATTTCCGCAGCCATGTCCATATGGCGCGGCACGGCTTCGGCAAGGGTGAGTACCGTTACTTCAGCTATCCCTTGCCGGAGCTGATCGGCGGCCTGCGCAGCGCGCTCTATCCGCGCCTCGCCGCGGTCGCCAACGACTGGAACGAGCGCTTGGGGCTTGCCCAGCGCTACCCGGACGAACACGCCGCGTTCCTCAAGCAATGCCACGACCAGGGCCAGACACGGCCGACGCCGCTGCTGCTGCAATATGGTCCCGGCGACTTCAACTGCCTGCATCAGGATCTCTACGGCGATCTTGCCTTCCCGCTGCAGGTCGCGGTCCTGCTGTCCGAACCGGATAAGGATTTCACCGGCGGCGAGTTCGTGCTGACCGAGCAGCGTCCGCGCATGCAGAGCCGTGCCGAGGTGGTGCCGCTGCGCCAGGGCGATGCCGTTGTTTTCGCGGTCCACAATCGCCCGGTCCAGGGCGGCAAAGGCAGCTACCGGGTCAATCTCAGGCACGGCGTCAGCCGGCTTCGCTCCGGCATACGCCATACGGTGGGCATCATCTTCCACGACGCGAAGTAGAGCCTGAAATCGAATTTGGATCGCGCGCTGCAGGCGCGATGGACATCACGCCTGAAACGGCGCCAGCTCCTCGGTCGTGAGGTGGCGCGCCTTGCCCTTGGCAAGGTCGCCGAGCTGCAACTGGCCGATCGCCACCCGCACGAGGCGAAGCACCTCGATATCATGCGCCCCGAGCAGCCGGCGGATATGGCGGTTGCGGCCTTCGTCGAGGGTGATTTCCAGCCAGGCGGTGCTGGTGCCGCTGCGCAGGATGTCGATCGACCGCGCCGTCAATTCCTCGCCGTCGACCGTGGCGCCGGCGCGCAACCGGGCCAGCATGGCCTCGTCGGGCAGGGCGCCGATCTGCACGTGATAGATCTTGGCGAAGTGCGAGGCGGGGTCGAGCAGGCGCTGCGCGAAGCGCGTGTCGTTGGTCATCAAGAGCAGGCCCTCGCTGGCCTTGTCGAGGCGACCGACCGGCGACACGAAGGGCAGGGCGAGCCCGGCCAGGCAGTCATAGACGGTGCCGCGATCCTGCGGGTCGTCGCGGGTGGTGACCAGGCCGCGCGGCTTGTTGATCATCAGATAGACCTTACGCTCGGCGACGACGCGCTTGTCGTCGACCTCGATGCGGTCGCGGCTGGGATCGACCCGCAGCGAGCCGTTGCGCACGACCTTGCCCGCGACTCGGACGCGCCCTTCGGCGACCAGAACCTCAGCCTGCTTGCGCGAGCACAGGCCGAGTTTCGACAACGCACGGCAAAGGCTGACGCCTGGAGGACTGGCTCCAGCGGCGGGGCGTGGCCGGCCGATTCCGGGTCGTGGCGCCATGGATCTTACGCGTGGGTTCCTGTGTCCGGGGCATCCCAGTATAGCCGGTAGCCGGCTCTGTCCACGGGAGAGGGAACAGAATGTCGCCGCCAAGGAGCGAGGCGGCATCCTCTTTTTCCACAGCTGATGCTCCATTCGATTTCAGCACAATATCAGCGTCCGTTCAGGACGCGGAGGCCATGCCGCGGCGATGCTCGCGGGAGACAAACCCGATGAGCAGCCATGACAATCGCCCTTACCGAAGACCTCCTTGCCAGGATCGATTATAGGATCGAAGACGCCGGCCCGGCGCCGGGACTGCGCAGCCTGGAGGACCGCGACTATGCCGCCATTCGCAAGCAACTGCTTGCCGGACGCCCGCGTGACGTCTGGGTGTTCGCCTATGGCTCGCTGCTGTGGAACCCTTGCTTCGAATTCGTCGAGGAACGGCCGGCGACCGTACATGGCTGGCATCGGCGATTTTCGCTATGGCTGACCCGCTGGCGGGGCACGCGCGAGCGGCCGGGCCTGATGCTTGCGCTCGACCGTGGCGGCAGCTGTCGCGGTGTCGTCTACCGTCTCCCCGATCGTGATATCGACGCGACAATCGACTGGCTGCTGCGCCGGGAGATGAGCGCCAACCCGCCGACGAACATTCCCCGCTGGGTCTCCGTTCGAGGCGCAGGTGGGAATTTGCGGGCCATCGCCTTCGTCGCCAACCGGAGCGGCCCCGCCTATGCGGCGAACTTACCCGAGCAGACCACGGTGGAAATCCTGTCGCTCGCCGCCGGCCACATCGGCAGCTGCGCCGACTATCTGCGCCGCACCGTCCTTCAGCTCGAAGCCCGCAATATCCGCGACGCAACACTATGGCGGCTGCAGGGCAAGGTCGCCGCCTATCTCGGATCATTGCAATCCGGCACGCCCTTGCCGGCGCCAACCGTGGAGATCGATTATGCATGCGAAGGTTGAAGGACTATCCCTCCCGTCGATCACCGCACAGGAAGCGGTGCATCGGGTCCTGTCGACGGGCAGCGTTGAATTCTGTGGCGGCGAGACTGTGCAGATGCTGCACTATCTCGACGCTCTGACGGCCGGCGGTACGATAATAGTCCCCGGCGAAGCACGGCCAGGTCTCTGGAAGCGCGTTACCAGCCTGTTTCGGACCAGCCTCATTCAGCCCGGCATTTTTCGGCCTTGACCTTTACCGGCTTCTGCGGCTCCGATGATTGCTGTGCGATCAGGCGCAGCGATGGTGCAGTGGCTTGGTACAACAGATCGGCAGCGCGGTTCTCGATCTCGAGCGCGGCACGTTGCGGCGCGACGGCGAGATCGTGCCGGTCAGGCCAAAGACCTTCGACCTGCTTGCCTTCCTGGCGCGCAACCCGGGCCGCGTGCTGAGCAAGGACGAACTGTTCGAAGCGGTGTGGCCCGGCATCATTGTCACCGAGGACTCGCTCACCCAGTGCATCCACGATGTGCGCAAATGCATCGGTGACGAAACGCAGTCCCTGGTCCGCACCGTGCCTCGGCGCGGCTACATGTTCCAGACTGCCGCCGACAGCCTGTCCGCTTCGCTGCCGCCGGCCACCGCCGCGGTTGCAGTCGGCCGAACGCCCGAACCGATGGTCGCCGTCCTGCCGTTTCGCGTCGACGTCGACGATACGACGGCAAAGCCGCTCTTCGATGGCGCGGTCGAGGAGATCATCAACGCGCTTTCCTACTTCAAGACCATCGCGGTGCTGGCGCGCCATTCGGCCTTCGCGCTTGCGCAATACTCCGACCAGGACATCTGGGCGACCGCCGAGCGTCTCGGAGTCGACTATGTTGCGGAAGGCGCTGTCAAAAGTGCCGACGATGGCTATGACGTGCGCGTCGTGCTGTCCGAAACAGCGTCGGGCCGAAGTGTCTGGGCGCAGACGTTTTCATTCAAGACCAGTGAGATTTTCGCTTTTCAAAGAACCGTGGCGCAAAGGATCGCGACGGCGCTAGTCGCCAATATCGAGAGCGCGGCCATGCGGCGCACATCGCCGGCGCCTGCCGCCAATGTCGAGGCCTATATCCATATTTTGCGCGGCATTGCGTTGCTGCGCAGTTATGGCGAGGGGGTGAACCAGCAGGCACGCGACCATCTGCTGCAGGCGCTCGAACGCGATCCGGATTCGGGGCTCGCCCATGCCTACCTCGCTCTGGCGGATACGATCATAGGTGGATATGGCAGTGCACCCCGATCCGTGCTCGATCGGGCGCGAGACCGGGCTCTCCACGCCACGGCCCTCAGCCCCGACGAGGCCCGGTGCCACCGGATCCTGGCATTGATCCTGCTCTACCGGGGCGACCTCAACGCGGCAGCACAGCATTTCGCGCGGGCGCTGGACCTCAATCCCTTCGACGCCGATACCTTGGCCCAGACCGGTTTTTTCGAAGCTATTCGCGGCCATGGCGAGACCGGTCTGACGCTCCTCGACCAGGCCATCCATCTCAATCCGATGCACCCGCCTTGGTACTATTTCGACAGGGGCGAGGCTCTGCTTGTTCTTGGCCGCTACCAGGAAGCAGCCACCGCCTTTTCGTGCCTCCCGCGCAAGGATGCCTGGCATTTGGCACAGCTTTCAGCGTGCTACGCCCTGGCCGGGGATACCGAAAAGGCGCGGGTCTGCGCCAGGGAAGGACGGCAACTGAAACCTGGCCTGACTATCCAGGCGATTGTTGCAGACCTTCGCCTGGAGCGCATCGAGGATCGGGAACGGATACGATCGGGTCTCGAGCGTGCCGGCTGGGACGAAACGCCATTGCTGGAAACACCATTGCCCGCGACACCACTGAAAGGGTGACACCGCTTTTCGAAATTCGAGACCAGTTTAGCTCCGCCTGCTTGCGCGAGCACCAGGCCGAGCTTCGACAGCGCATGGCAAAGGCTGACGCCCCGGCGCCAGAGGAGGGCCGTTGCCAGCCGATGCCGGGTGGCTGGGTTCTGCCCTTGCGTCGTTCCGGCAAAGGTCAGGACTTTCCCGCCAGCCCGGCCTCGACGAGCGTTTTCACGCCTTCGCCGAGGTGCCTTTTCAGGAGGCGAACGGCCGCCTCGGCATCGCGGTGGCGGCAGGTCGTCAAGATATCCCAGTGTTCCGACTGCGAGCGGCTGCGATAGTTGAGGTTGGACAGAAGGACGCGAACGTAGCGGTCGGCAGCATTGTGGTGGGCTTCGATCAGGCCGAGCAATCTGGCGTTGCCGCAGGCGCTGTAGAGGGCCAGATGAAAGGCGCGGTTCAGCGTTCCCCAGCGACCGACATTCGGCTCGGCGTCGATCTGCTTGAGCACGTGGCCGGCCTCGTCGAGCGTATCCTTGGCGAGATTCGGGACCGAGAGCCGCAGCGCTTCGCTTTCGAGCAATGCGCGGACCGCGAAGATTTCCCTGATCTCGGTCGCGTCCATCCTGGCGACATGCGCGCCCTTGGTCGGATGGATCGAAACGATGCCTTCAGCCTCGAGCTGGCGAAGGGCGTCGCGAACAGGCATGCGGCTGAAACCGAAGCGCTCGGCAAGGTCGTCCTGACGCAGCGGCGTGCCCGCCGCCAGGCTGCCGTCGGCGATCGATTCGCGCAGCACATTCGCCACCTGCTCCGCCACCGTCTGCGGTCTCTGCATCAAGCCTTCGCCTAGTCCGCGCAATCGATTCTCCTATTACGTGCACCTTGCCTAACAGAAAGCCGCCCGAGCGGATATCTGTATTCCCGTATACGAGTATCCAGAACTCTGCTGTATGGCGGCATGGGCTCGATCGGCATGCATGCAGCACCGGCCACGGCGCGCTGGCTGGTGGGGGCCGTGCTTTCGGGCGACGACAACCCGGTGCAGCAATGGCTACGGCCGGAGCGTTTTCCCGGCTGGGGGAACTGAGGGCCTGCCACTGTGCCGCCGTCGCGCCTTGAGACGGCGGCTCTCAAGCAGATTCACGTCTGGCTTGTATCCTATTGAGACAAAACAGGATTTTAATGCTGACATTGCGGGACAGCGCGCCCCTCTGTCCAGTAGGACAGAGGGGCGCGCTGTAGAATACCTCGATTGCCTAATATTGCGGAAGATGGCCGGGCGTCAGGCGCAATTGCAGCGCCAGGGAAGTGGTCGCCGGTCCTGGGCGCCACTTCCCGGGCCTTCGACGCGGTGCCTGGCTGATCGCCAGGAGGTTTACGACCGTCAACTCAAGTCGACGCGTGGTCGTCCAGCGCCTCGACAACGAAAGACGCTGCAATCAGGTCGTCGGCATGCAGCCGAAGGGAGCCTTCACTTCCTCCCATGATGGCGGCGACCTTCTGAAAAGTTTTCATCTCGTGCTCGGTAATCCGGGCGCTCCGCATCTTTGCCTTGAGATCAGCGACACGCAGGCTGAGCGTATGGGACGTTCCAATTTCACGGTTCGACATGATTACATGCTCCTCCCCAACCCATGCTTGTTTGCTCCCCACCGGTATTCGCCCGTCTCCCATGTTGCCTAAATATGAGGCATCGCGAATACAGCGCCCCGAACGCGTGATGCGAAGGAAGGTTCCAGCGCAACACGGTCACGAAATAATACGACGCGGCCGGCGGCCGGCAAAGCTATCCGTAGGAGGGTGGCAGATTGCCGGGCGGGCCGGCGGTTTTCTTGGAGCCGCAGGACGCTCAACGGCGGAGTGAGTCCAAAAGGATTGACCGTATCCCCGGGGGGAGGATACGAAAGAAGCATGTCCGAAGGCATCCACCATTCGCATCCCGCTATCGTGAAGCGCCTGAAGCGCGCGCAAGGCCATCTTGCGGCGGTGCTGTCCATGTTCGAGGCGCATCGTCCTTGCGTTGATCTGGCGCAGCAACTCCATGCCGTGGAAAGCGCCATCAGCAGTGCAAAGCGCGAACTGATCCACGATCATATCGAGCATTGCCTGACGGACACCGCGGAAACCGGCGGCAACTCGCTGGCGGAACTCAAGCAACTGGCGAAATACCTGTGAGCGGTCTCGGCGCGCGCATTCTCGACTGGCTCGGGTTCGGATCCCGCGATCACGCCGTACATGGTCACGACCACGGCAGCGGGGCGCATGGGCATACCCACGGGGTCATCGATGCGACCATAGCGACGACCGACCGGGGCATCTGGGCGATAAAATGGTCGTTCGTCATCCTGGCCATCACGGCGGCGATGCAGATGGTCGTGGTGGTGCTGTCGAGCAGCGTGGCGCTGCTGGCCGACACGATCCACAACATCGGTGACGCCACCACCGCCATCCCGCTGTGGATCGCCTTCATACTGGCCCGGCGCAAGCCGTCGCCGACGTTCACCTACGGCCTTGGCCGGGTCGAGGACCTGGCCGGCATCGTCATCGTCGTGATCATCCTGTTCAGCGCCATCGTCGCCGGTTATGAGGCCATCGAGCGTCTGATAAATCCTCGATTGGTGACGCATCTTGGTTGGCTGACGGCGGCAGGCATTGTCGGGTTTCTCGGCAATGAGGCCGTCGCGGTGTTCCGCATCCGCGTCGGCCGGGAAATCAACAGCGCCGCGCTCGTTGCCGACGGCTACCATGCCCGCACCGACGGCCTGACCAGCCTTGCCGTGGTCATCGGGGCGCTTGGCGTCTGGCTCGGTTTTCCACTGGCCGACCCGATCGTCGGCCTGCTCATCACGCTGGCGATCTTCGGCATCGTCTGGCAGTCGGCGCGCTCGGTGCTGACCCGTATGCTCGACGGCATAGAGCCTGGCGTCATCGGCGAAATCCGCCATGCCGCCGCGCATGTGCCGGGAGCGCGCCTTGTCGACGCCAAGGCGCGGTGGATCGGGCACCGGCTGCACGCCGACATTGCCATCGCCGTCGAAGAAAGCCTGCCGGTCTCCGAAGCGAAGAAGATCACCACGGCGCTGGAAGCCGAGCTGTTCGAGCACATGCCGGCGCTTGCGGCGGCCAATATCAGATTTGCGAGCGCGGATGCGGGTCATCGCCATGGACATGCTCACGGCGAACACGACGGTCACAGGCACTAACGGTCGCCCAGAGCGGCTCGTTTCTGTTACCCTCGGCTGATGTTCCAAATTCTCGTCGAGTTCCAACGAACTATCTATCTGGCGGTCGGCGAGCAGATCAAACTGCTTTCGGTAGGAGGCGACTGGCTGGCGTTCATGGGCTTCCTACCGATGGGCGTCGTCTTCGGCGCCGCGCATGCGCTGACGCCGGGCCACAGCAAGGCCGTGCTGGCGACATATCTTGCGGGTTCGGATGCAAATGTTCCGCGCGGCCTTCTCGTATCGATTGCGCTGTCCTTCACGCATGTGACGATTGCCGTCCTGATCGCGGTCCTCTCGCTGCCGCTGGTCTCCATCGCCTTGGGCAGCGTCGGCCGCGCTCCGCTTCTGGAGGATATCAGTCGTGGGCTGCTCGGCCTGATCGGTGTCTGGATGCTCTGGCGCGCTTTGAACCACGGCCATCACCACAGGCATGAGGGCGAGGCGGTCGGCGTGATGGCAGGTCTGATCCCGTGCCCGCTGACGCTGTTCGTGATGACCTTCGCGATGTCCAGAGGCATTCCCGGCGCCGGCATTCTGTTCGCAATCACCATGATGGTCGGCGTGGCGTTGACGCTGTCCTGCGTCGCGGTGTTGTCGATCCTGTTTCGGGAACGCCTGGTTGGTTTCTTCGCCGGCAAGCCACTCGAAACCATTTCCCGAACCATCGAAGGCGCTGCCGGGCTGGCGCTGGCGGGCGTCGCCGTCTGGCAGGTCGCCTCCTGATCACGCACAGTGTCGGGGGCATGATTTGCAGAATCAAGATAGGCCTCTATCTCCCTGTTTGATCTTTCTTTTTCCTGATGGTGCCGCGCTGCCGCCACACTACGGAGAAAACAATTCGGGACGGTAGAGCGGCATGAGGTCATGCGCTAGCCAATATTCGAACTGCCGCTGGGGGCATTTGCGGCAGGGGCGAAATGACACTATTAGCGGCCCCTATGCATCGGCCGGAATCGCCCGAGAGCGACGTCCTGAGCTCCGCCGGATGACCGCTTCGCGCCTCCAGCACGAACATGACGTAATCGCGGGAGCGGTGGCCACCAAAGCTGTGGCGGCGATGTTCGGAGCTCTAGCCGGCTGGCTGTCCCCCGCTAGGATGAAGAACGGGCTCACGATGGACACCGGGCCCAGGCATCGAACGGAGGACAGCCATGAAGCAGTATATCGGTCTCGACGTATCCATAAAAGAGACGGCAATTTCGATCCGGCAGGACGGCAAGAGGATTTGGCGGGGCAAGTGCGCGTCCGACCCGCAACTGCTCGCGGCGGTGATCCGCAAGCGCGCACCGT
>NZ_VLKT01000088.1 GCF_007830515.1 Mesorhizobium tianshanense | reverse complement strand
CGCGAGCCCGTCCTTCCAGCAGGAAGAAGACATCGCGACCAGTGTCGCCGTGGGAAATGATTAGCTCGTTGTGTCGATAGCTGCGCTCGTGCCACCGTTTGGTCAGCGCGGCGAGGTCGGCATCGCAAAGTCTTGAGATGAAGGCCAGAGAGCCTGTCACAACGGTCTCTTGTTCAATCAAGTGTGCTTCACCTTACTCCCTATCCAAGGAAATTTGATGGCCGCAGGCCCCGCTTTCCGGGATGCAAACTGGGAGCGGATTTCGCCAATGTTTTCCCCGGTGTGGGAATTCCCACAGCCGAGCCTGGTTCGACTGTCATATCCTTGTTGCAACGTCAGGCCCGCCGGCTCGTGTGCAAGCCGGCGAAAGGAAAGGGAACAGTCATGAAATTCTTGGCTCCCGTCACAAAACTTGCTGCAGGGTTTCGCAAATTCGTCGCGCCGCGCTACCGCCCGGAGCTTTATTACATGCGTGGCCCGGGGCCAGCCACCGCCCGTCGTATGGGCACGCCGCGGCAAAACCAATCCATCGACCACTACGCCTAACTTGCCTCGCGGACGGCTGACGCTCTCGCCCGGAGTGCCGTTCGCGCCGTTCCGTACCGGTCAATTCAGATCAATGAAGGGACGATCTGATCATGGTTATTATTCATGCTGCCGCCATTGGTCCATTTCGCAGGTGGTTACGCCTCCGCGCCGAGCGAAAAGCTCTCTTGTCGGCAACGGACCAGTTGAGCAGTTTACCCGATGACGTTCTTGGCGACATCGGCATCTCACGTGACGAAATCATGTGCGCTTTGCGAAGCCGCGCCATCCGTCATGCGGAGGCAGGTGCGGCCGGCACGACGATCGAGCGCACCAGGATCGCTTCGGCCCCGATCCCGAAACGGTTGGCCGCCGGCAGTGGCTACGCCTCGGCCGAGATCCCCTTTGGCTGGTCCACGAGCGCGCGATCGAGCCTTACATCGCGGCTTCGACAAGCAGCGGCGCGCGGACGGGACCTTCGAACGGCACTACACCTGCGACCCCAAGGACTGAATGTTGACCGACGGGAGCTGGGGAGGATCTCAAAATGATCATGTCAGTTGTTAAGTCCCTCGCGCCTGTGACGCTCGGCACCGTGCTGATCGCAATCAGTCCGGCTTCATTGTCGGCTTCTGACGCTCAGGACCTCGCGTTCGCTCACGCTGACATGCCAATCAAACAGCTGAAAGACGTCTATTTGGATTGCGAACGGGGAGGCCGCCGGTGCGCTGGGGACGGAAGACGTGATGTACTGTTCGATGCGCGAGTTCCGACTAGGCGCGCGATAGCAGTTTGCGCATAATCAACGATGCATGGCCTTCTGCACCGTGCGACGCGGCCCTGCGATCGACCACTTCGAACCATGTTTGCGGTAAAAGGCCATCGCCCGGTCGCTTCCCTCGAGCACTTCGAGTGCGATGCTCGGGATGCCGGAATGGGCGGCAAAGACAGCGTGCAATATATTAGCGGCTAGCCCGGTGCCGTACTCGCTTTGATCGATGTGGAGCCGGTCAAGCATGACGTCGCCGGCTTCATTCATCTTAGCCATCGCGTAGCCGGCAATCGAGCCGTCTGGCCGTTCTGCCACGAACGACATTTTGTTGGTGTCTGTCAGTTCCGCCGCAATCCGCTGCAGCATGTGATCTTCATCCGAATCCGGGCCGCGGTCTCGGCACCCATGATTGGCGAGTACGTCCTGCGCCAAGACTCTCCAATGAGCAGCGATACCGACGGCACGTCCTGCTCAGTCATGGCTCTGATTTGCGTCATCGATAACCTCCCCTGCCGGTCAATTATAGCGTTGCCGGACGGGCCGCTCAAATTCGGAGCGGCGGCCTACCGCCGCTTCATCGCATGGGGGTCACGCCGTTCCCTTACACCTACCATCAGGCATGGTCCGCAGGTCGACTCCTACCGATGAGCTAACGTCCGCTCTGGAGAAGCACCGCGAATGTCTGAACATGGCGCAAAGCGGTCCTAGATCTCGGCACCTATCAAGAAATCTTAGACACGCCCAAGACCAAATCTATCCCTCTTGCCATTCCCGCATCCTTCCCTTAATCTCCTTTGAGAAAACCTTTTCCCAAATCGCCTCCGCTCCGCTGACCTCACCAATCAGCGCCTCGCAGGCCAACAAGAGAAAACCTTTTCCCAACTAAGGAATCTTTCGCTCACCATGTCCTCCGACGCCTCGCCAGCGCCAGCCCCAGTCACCCTCCGCGAGGTGGCCGCCTCTGCCGGCGTCAGCGTGGCCACGGCCTCCAAGGCACTGAACGGGCAGGGGCGGATGACGGCCGAGACGCGCGAGCGTATTCGCGAGACGGCGCGGCGGCTGGGCTTTCGCCCGAACAGCTTGGCGCAGAGCCTTTTGCGCCGGCGCTCCTTCACCGTCGGGCTGCTCACCAACGATACCTATGGCCGCTTCTCGCTGCCGCTGATGTCCGGCGTTTCCGATGCGCTGGTCGATGCCGGCGTCTCGGTGTTCCTGTGCAATGTCGAGGACGACACGCGGCTCGCCCAGCTGCATGTCGAGGCCATGCTCGACAAGCGCGTCGACGGCATCATCGCCACCGGCAAGCGCATCGATCGCCATCTGCCGGTCGATCTCGCCAATCTGCGCATTCCCGTGATCTATGCCTTCACCCAGCCCGATCCCGGCGCCATCGCGTTCGTGTCCGATGATTCAGGCGGCGCGCGCCTGGCGGTCGAGCATTTCTGCCGGCTGGGCAGGAAGCGCATCGCCCATGTCACCGGGCCGGCGAGCTTTGCCGTGGTGCACGAGCGGGCACAGGCCTATCGTGACGTGCTGACCGAGAAAGGCTTGCCGGTCATGGAACCATTGCTCGGATCGTGGTCGGAAGCGTGGGGTCACGAGGCGGTGAAGAAGCTCTTCGACGGCCAGGGCAAGCTGTCGAAGACTGGGAGCGAAAAACCCGACGCCGTGTTCTGCGGCAACGACCAGATCGCACGCGGCGTCATCGACGCGCTGCGCGAGCGCGGGCTCGGCGTGCCTGACGATGTCGGCGTCATCGGCTTCGACAATTGGCAGATCGTGGCCGAGGCGACCCGCCCGCCGCTGACCTCCGTCGATATGAACCTGGCCGCGCTCGGGCGCGAGGCCGGGCTTACGCTGCTTTCGCTCGTCGGCGGCCAACCGGCCGCGCCGGGCATAAGAAAACTGCCGTGCCGGCTGGTGGTGCGTCAGTCATGCGGCCGTCCGCCGGACGGCTGAGACAGGCCGCGCGCGCCTGCAGGGCGGCGCGGCCGAACAGGGAGGAGAACCATGAGGAGGAAAACCATGAAGACCATGATTGCCGGGCTCGCCTTTGCCGCGAGCATTATCGGCTCGTTAGCAATAGTTGGGCCCGCCGCAGCCGCCGAGACCGCCAACATCTGGGTTCGTGCCGACGGCTCGAACTTCATGCCGCGCATCGTCGACGCCTTCAACAAGGGCCATGAGAACCAGATCAAGCTGGACATCATCCCCAATGCCGAGATCATCCCGAAATACGGCGCCGCCGCCGCCGGCGGCACCGCACCCGACGCGCTCTCGCTAGACCTGATCTACACGCCGTCCTTCGCCGCCGCCGGCCAGCTGGAAGACATCACCGACTGGGCGAAATCGCTGCCTTATTTCGCCAGCCTGTCGCCGGCGCACGTCAAGACCGGCACCTACAAGGACCGTATCTACGGGCTGCCGTTCTCCGCCGACAGCTCGGTGCTGATCTGGAACAAGAAGCTGTTCAAGCAGGCCGGCCTCGACCCCGAAAAAGGCCCGACCAACTGGGCCGAGATCGAGGCCGCCGCCGAAAAGGTCAACGCGCTCGGCGGCGACATTAAGGGGTTCTACTTCTCCGGCAATTGCGGCGGCTGCAACATCTTCACCTTCACGCCGCTGATCTGGGCGTCGGGCGGCGACATCCTCACCGAGGACGGCTCGAAGGCGACGCTCGACAGCCCGCAGCTGCGCGGCGCCATCGACCTCTACCGCTCGATGGTCAAGAAGGATCTGGTGCCGGCAGGCGCGCAGACCGACACCGGCTCCAACTTCTTTGCCGCGTTTGCTGCCGGCAACATCGGCATCTCGCCGTCCGGCGCCTTCGCCATCGGCGCGCTGAACACGCAATATCCCGATATCGACTACGGCGTCACCTTCCTGCCGGGCAAGGATGGCGGCTGGTCGTCCTTTGCCGGCGGCGACAATTTCGTCGTCACCAAGGGCACCACCAAGGTCGCGGTGGTGAAGGAGTTCCTCGATTTCGCCTATTCGCTCGAAGGCCAGACCATCCTGGCGAAATATGGCAGCCTTCCGGTGCGCGGCGACATCGCCAACGAGGCGCTGAAGGACCTCGACCCACGCTACAAGGTCGCCGCGGAGGCCATGGCCAAGGGCCGCACGCCCTATTCGGTGGTGTTCAACGACCTGATCAACTCGGCCAACGGTCCGTGGAACCAGATGGTCAACGAGGTCTTCTTCGGCGAAGACGTCGACGGCGCCATATCAAACGCGCAGGAGACCATGCAGTCGATCATCGATTCGGCGCCGCAGCAGTAGCGCCGACTCTACCTCCCCCTCGAGGGGAGGTCGGACCGCAGGTCCGGGTGGGGTCGTTGCGGCAGTGCTCGACGTTCTCTCGGTGTCGGCGCGCGTCGCGGAGGACCCCACCCCCGGCCTTCGGCCGGACCCTCCCCTCGAGGGGGAGGGGGACGCAGCGCTAATGGAAGAACGGCCATGACCTCCATCGCTACAATCACCACCCCGGCGCGCCCCAGAAAGCTGGTCGGCGCCGGCCGCCGGCAGTGGATCGGCCTGCTCTATGTCGCGCCGGCCGTAGCGCTCGTCGTCGTCTTCTTCATCATCCCGCTTTGCATGACGGCGTGGATGTCGCTGCACAACTGGCCGCTGATGGGCGTGCACCGCTTCATTGGCCTCGACAATTACTGGGCGATCCTGCGCGACACCAGGTTCTGGAACGCGCTGCGTTTCACCGGCTACTACACGGTGATCGTCACCATCGCGATCTTCGCCGTCGCCTTTCCGCTGGCGCTGTTCATCGAAAGGCCGCGGCCGCTGACCGGCTTCTACCGGACGTCCTTCTTCATGCCGGCCGTCATCGGCTTCGCCTCGGCCAGCCTGCTCTGGTCGTGGCTGCTCAACGTCGATGCCGGCCTGTTCAGCCCGGCCGCCTTCGAACTCGGCCTGACCGAAAAGAAGGTCAATCTGCTGGCGACCTTCCAGCCGGCCTTCTGGTCGATCATCGCCATGGTCGTCTGGAAGGTGGCGGGCTTCACCATGATCATCCTGATGACCGGCCTGCAATCCATCCCGCCAGACCTGCAGGAAGCGGCGATGATCGACGGGGCAGGGCCGTTCGCGCGGTTTCGCGCCATCACTCTGCCGCTGATGCGCCGCACGCTGGCGCTGGCGCTGATCCTGTCGGTTGCCGGCTCGGTGCTCGCCTTCGACCAGTTCTACATCATCCTGCGCGGCGGTCCGCGCAACCAGACGCTGACCGCCGTCTACTGGATTTTCAACCAGTCGTTCGTGTCGTTCAAGCTCGGCTATGGCGCCGCCCTGTCGATGGTCCTGCTGGTCATCCTGGTCGCGCTCAGCCTCATCCAGCTGCGGCTGCTGCGCCAACCGGAGGGGGTCGACTGATGGCGCAGGCGATGAGCCGCAAAAGCCGCATCGGCACCCAGATCGCCGAGCACGCGACGGGCATCGTCGCCTCGCTGCTGTTCCTGGCGCCGATCGTCTGGACCGTGCTTTCGGCCTTCAAGCCGGCGCAGGAGGCGCGCAAGCCGCCGCTGCCGCCCTGGCCGACGACGGGCTTCTCGGTCGAGAACTATGCCACGCTCAACACTTTTGGCGACGGGCTGTGGCTGCCGATGCAAAACAGCATCTACGTCTCTGTCATGACGGTGGTGCTGTCGGTGATCGTCGGCGTGCTGGCCGGCTACGGTTTCTCGCGCTTCCGCTTTCCGCTGAAGAACCTGCTCTTCGTCGTCATCCTGTCGACGATCATGATCCCGTTCCAGTCGATCCTGACGCCGATCTTCCTGGTGCTCACCAAGATCGGCCTGCACAACACGCTGACCGGGCTGGTTTGCGTCTACGTCACGCTGCAGCTGCCGTTCTCGATCTTCATGATGCGCAACGCCTTCGACGCGGTTCCGCGCGAGATCGAGGAGGCCGCCCGCATGGACGGCGCCAACAATGTCACCATGCTGCTCAGGGTGATGCTGCCGCTGGTCTGGCCGGGCATCGTCACCATCGCGCTGTTCGCGTTCCTCGGCGCCTGGAACGAATTCCTGGCGGCGCTGGTGCTGATGACCGACCAGTCCAAATTCACGCTGCCGATCATGATGACGGCGCTGCAGTCCGGCCGCTTCGGCGCCATCGACTGGGGCGCGGTGCAGGCCGGCGTGACCGTGATGATGGTGCCGTGCCTTGTGCTCTTCCTGTTGCTGCAGCGCTTCTACATCCGCGGCCTCATGGCAGGGGCCGTGAAGTGACCACATTCGACGAACGGAGCAAGTTCATGACCGCATCGCAATCCGCCAGACAAGCCGCCACATCGGGCAAGCCGAAGCTCGCCTTTCGTCCGTTGCCCGTGCCGCAGGTCGATGTGCGCGGCTTCTGGGGCGACCGCGTCGACGCCGTCGCCACCAGGACCGCCGGCATCCTGTATGACCGTTGCGTCGAGGCGCGCATGCTGGAGCAGATCGACCCGGATCGGCCGTCGCCGGGCGTCGTCATTCCGTTCCACTCGCCATCGCCCGACGAGGCAGCCAGCCCCGGTGCCGAGTTCACCGGCTCGACGGTGACGACCCAGATGTTCTGGGACTCGGATTGGGGCAAGACGATCGAGACCGCGGCCTACTCGCTCTACCGCCGCCGCAATGACGATCTGGAGAAGAAGATCGATGCCGTCATCGACATCTACGGCAAGCTGCAGCAGCCCGACGGCTATCTGTCGAGCTGGT
This sequence comes from Mesorhizobium tianshanense, assembly GCF_007830515.1. Classification (GTDB taxonomy): domain Bacteria; phylum Pseudomonadota; class Alphaproteobacteria; order Rhizobiales; family Rhizobiaceae; genus Mesorhizobium; species Mesorhizobium tianshanense. The sequence continues at coordinate 12,448 of NZ_VLKT01000088.1, read as the reverse complement.
ACCAGCGCATCCAGCCCGGCCTGCGCTGGACCAATCTTCGCGATTGCCACGAGCTCTATTGCGCCGGCCACCTGATCGAAGGCGCGGTCGCCTACTACCAGGCCACCGGAAAACGCAAGCTGCTCGACATCATGTGCCGCTATGCCGACCATATCGCGCAGACGTTCGGTCCCGAGCCCGGCAAGAGGAAGGGCTATTGCGGCCATGAGGAGATCGAGCTGGCGCTGGTCAAGCTGGCGCGGGTCACGGGCGAGAAAAAGTACATGGACCTCGCCAAATACTTCATCGACCAGCGCGGGCTTGAGCCGCATTATTTCGACGAGGAGGCGCGTGCTCGCGGCGCCGACCCGAAGGCCTATCATTTCAAGACCTACGAATACAGCCAGTCGCACAGACCGGTGCGCGAGCAGGACAAGGTCGTCGGCCACGCGGTCAGGGCGATGTATCTCTATTCCGGCATGGCCGACATCGCCACCGAATATGGCGACGACACGCTGCGGGTGGCGCTCGACCGGCTGTGGGACGATCTCACGACCAAGAACCTCTACATTACCGGCGGGATAGGGCCGTCGTCGCACAATGAGGGTTTTACAGCCGACTACGACCTGCCCAATGAAACCGCCTACGCCGAGACCTGCGCGTCGGTCGGCCTGGTGTTCTGGGCAAGCCGCATGCTCGGCATGGGGCCTAATGCGCGCTACGCCGACATGATGGAGCGGGCGCTCTACAACGGCTCGATCTCGGGCCTGTCGCTCGACGGCTCGCTGTTCTTCTACGAAAATCCGCTGGAAAGCCGCGGCAAGCACAACCGCTGGAAATGGCATCGCTGCCCATGCTGCCCACCCAATATCGGGCGCATGGTCGCCTCGATCGGCAGCTATTTCTACGGCCTCTCGGACGACGCGCTGGCGGTCCATCTCTATGGAAACGGAACGGCTCGTTTCGATATCGCCGGCCGGCAAATAGAGCTGACCCAGGCCAGCAACTATCCTTGGGACGGCGCGGTCTCGATGACCGTCGAACCCGAGGCGCCGACCGAGTTCACCTTGCACCTGCGCCTGCCGGCCTGGTGCCGCAAGGCGGCGCTCAAGGTGAACGGGGAGGCGGTCGATCTGGATGCCGTCACCAGCGACGGCTATGCCGCGATCCGCCGCGAATGGCGCAAGGGCGACCGGGTGGAACTCGATCTCGAAATGGCGGTCGACCGCCTCTACGCCAACCCGCAGGTGCGGCAGGACATCGGCCGCGTCGCGCTTGCGCGCGGTCCGCTGATCTATTGCGTCGAGGAGACCGACAATGCCGGCCAGCTGCACCGCATCGCCCTGCCGCGGACGGCACAGATCGAGGCGCATGAGCAGCCGAACCTTCTGGGTGGGGTCGTCACGCTTTCAGCCGTCGCCAAAAAAGAGGCGTTTGAAAACTGGGAGGACGGGCTTTATCGCCCCGAACCGCCGGCGGTGGAGGAGACGAAAGTCACGGCCGTTCCGTACTTTGCCTGGGACAACCGCGATCCCGGCGAGATGCTCGTCTGGCTGAGGGACTTGTGATCCGGGACGGAGATGATGCCGCCGACGAAAGGCATGTCTTGAATTTGCCCCGACGGCGCTAATTTAGAGGGGAGGGTGGCGCCAGCCACTCGAATGGGTGGAGGCAGAGTTGGCGCTCGAAGATGTCGTGCGTCCGAACGCTGGTGGTCGCTCTATTGCGGTAGCCGTCGCGGCGGTGCCGCTCCTGTTCGTCGTCAGCGGGTTGGCCATTCGCTATGCGGCATTTGCTTCAGTATCGGAGGAGCCAGGTTTCGCGGCCTATGCCCGTGCGCTCTGCCGGTGGGATTGCGCCTGGTATATTGGCATCAGCGAACAGGGTTACGAGCGCTTTCCCATTCCAAACCACAGCAATGTCGGTCGCTGGGGCTTCTTCCCACTCTATCCGATGCTGGTGGCGGCAATCCGGATTGTTTTCCCTTTCCAGACGATACTGGTCGCGACAATCACGTCCATCATTTGCAGCTACGCCGCCTGTCTGGTGGCATGGCCGCTGCTCGAGAAGAACATGCGGGCCTACGTGCTGTATTGCGCGTTTCTGCTCAGCGGCCCGTTCTCGTTCCACTTCACGACGTTCCTGACCGAACCTCTTTTCGTGCTCCTGACCTCGTGCGTCTTTCTGGCGCTCAAACGCTCCAGCTATCTCGCCGCGGGTATCTCATCCGCCCTCCTGTCGGCAACGAGGCTCGTCGGGGTCCTTGTTGTGTTTGCGACCGTCATTCAGATGTTCAGGGAACACCGCCAGCAGGGCGGATCGACGTTGTCCTTCCCGCGCTGGGTGCTTGGCCGACCGGATCTGCTGGTCGCTATTCTCATCTCGCCCGCTGGCTTGTTCGCCTACATCCTGTTCCTTTATCTCACGGTCGGGGACGGCTTTGCGTTCCTGCACGTCCAGCGCGCGTTCGGACGGGTGGCCGGCAACCCGCTCGTCTTTCTGTGCGACGGGCTCTCGGCTGTTCCGACCACCGGATGGCTGCCCACGGCGCCGCAATGGAGCGCGTTGGCCGCGGTCACCGGACTGGCGCTGTCGGCGGTGCTGGTGGTCCGCAGGCAATATGGCGCCGCGCTGTTCTGCGCGCTCTGCATCATCCTGCCGCTGATCACCAACCTGGCCTCGATGGTCAGATACGTCGTTGGCCTTGCGCCTCTGACAATGTTGCTGGCCGCCCTGCTGTCGGCATCGAGGCTGACGTACCTGGCGGCTTTGGCTCTCTTCCTGGGCGCCTGCTATTTCCTGACCGTGGCGTGGACCGGAGGCTACCTTGCCCTGGTCTGACATTCCGGCCCCGTATCGGCGCGCAGCCTGGCTTGGCGGCTACGCGCTTGCGGCAATTCTGGCCGGGTCGGAGATCGTCATCCTTGCGCTTGCTCTCAACCCGAACGTCAACGCCGACTATCGCGCCTATTACATCGACCGGACGACGACCTGCCTCAACCGCGATGCCACCGGCAGCTACACACTTGGCCAGACGGTATCCTTCCGCAGCGACGGCGCCAAACAGGCAGCCAGCATAAAGGTCTGCGGCTGGTCGGGGTCGGCAGGCGACGGCACCCATTCCCTGGGCGAGACCTCGCGGCTTCGCCTGGAGATACCGCCACTCGGGCACGGCTTGGCAGCCACGCTGCAAATGGCCGCCGTCATTCGTCCACCACAGATTACGCAGAGGGTGGTGATCTCGGTGAACGGCGTTCGGGCGCATGCGGTGACGCTGTCGGGCAAGGAACCGCGAACGATCTCGTTCGTCATTCCGCCGGCGGCGCTCGGCAAGGCCGATACGCTCGAAATTGCCTTCGACTATCTCGACGGCATTCCGCCAACTCCGGCGGCCAGCAACATCTACAAGCGCTCCATCAAGCTGGTGTCCTTCCGGCTGGATGCCGTTGAAGCGGATTAGGTGGAGCGATCGCCTTGCGGGCCGGGTCTTCGCTGCGCAAAAACCCAGCGGTCGAGCATGAGAAGATTGATCGCCGGAATGAGCGAGCATGTAACCAGAACGGCAATGATGGGCGGCAGGCCGAGTTTCGCCGTCAGAAGCGCCGGCGCCGCGTAAGCCACGGCGAAACCTGTCGCCGTCAGCAGGAGAAAACGCGGAGCTTCCGATCGATGCGATCCGCTCGACAGGAAGGTTACCGATTTGTGGGCGAGATAAGAAAACACGGCGGCCGCGGTGTAAGCCGCAAGCGACGCCTGGACGGGTGTGAAGCCGATCGATCTGCCCAAAGCGACAGCCAGGACAGCATATAGGATCGTCGCGGCGATGCCGACCAACCCGAAGCGCGCCAGCAGCCTCAGTCCGGCGCCGGCGGTCGAACGGGCCTCAGACCTGCGCACTGCACGCATACTGGGCTCCAAACGGCAGAGGAGCGAGCAGGCGCTCGACTTTTTTGGCGAAAGGCCGGGCCGACGGCAGCAGCAGGAAGTGCTCGGATCGGATATCGCTGAAGCCCGCCTCCCGGAAGAGGGACGCTGCCTTGGCGGCGTCGAGCAGGACGGCGTCCCGGTCGAACGGACAACGGAACACGGCAAGACGCGTCAGCGGATTATAGGGATTGTGCTCGATGATGCAGGCGACGCCGCCCGGACGCACGACGCGCCGCATTTCGCGGAAGAAATCGAGCCAGGAGACGGGCGGAACGTGATGAACGACGCAACTGGCGAAAGCCAGATCGAACGCGCCGTCCTCATAGGGCAGGCTCGGCGTGGTGCAGGCCCTGTAGCTCACACCAGGATTGTCCTGGCCGGCGCGCAGGATCGAGTCCGCCGAGACGTCGCAGCCATCCAGGCTCTCGAACGCGCCTTCGAGATAAGGGTGGAGCGACCCGACGCCGCAGCCGACATCCAGCGCCCGCACATTGGCACCGCCCTGCCGAAGCCCTCGCTCGACGACGAGACGCCGCAGCAGGTCGGCCTTGGCGATCAGGAAGAAGTCGTGCTTGAGTCCGGAAAACCGGATGGATCCCGCGACCGCCTCGCCGTAATTCGATTTATAGCTGTCGAAGAGTTCGGCCATCAGCCGAGGCTCCGTTCCTGGGTTTTCGAAACGATCGACGGCTGCCGTCAGGGGCGGCGGTGGCGCGTATGGCCTTGTCGAAACCGGCGACCCGATCGATCACGTAGAGCGGACGGCGCTTCACCTCCGCGTGGATGCCGCCGACATACAGCCCGACCACGCCGGTCATGAAAAGATTGATGCCGCAAAGGAGCGACACGATCACCACGGTGGATGTCCAGCCGGCAATGATGCCGGTTTCAAAAACCCAGGCGAAGATGGCGTAGGCACCGAACACCACCGCAAGCGCGGAGATCGCCAATCCGCCCCACAGTGCCATGCGCAGCGGCTTTTCGGAGAAGCTGACGATGCCGTGAACGGCCAGGTTCATCATCTTCCAGAACGGATATTTGGTCTGGCCAAGGGTCCGCGCCGGGCGTTCGAAAGGCACCGCCGTCTGCTTGAATCCCATCCAGGCGAACATGCCCCGGACAAAGCGGTCGTGTTCGGGCATGTGCTTGAAGGTTTCCAGCGCCTTGCGCCCGACCAGGCGAAAGTCCCCGACGTCGCGCGGGATGTCGACCGACGTCATTTTCTCCAGCAGACGGTAGAAGAGACTCGCCGTCACGCGCTTGAACCAGGATTCGCCCTCGCGCTTGACGCGGCGCGCATAGACGATCTCGAAACCTTCCTTCCACTTCGCCACCAGATCGAGAACCACCTCCGGCGGATCTTGCAGGTCGGCATCCATGACGATGACGGCATCACCCACAGCGGCGTCCATGCCGGCGGTGATCGCGATCTGATGCCCGAAATTGCGGGAAAGCTCGATCAGCCGGAAGCGCGGCTCGGCAGCGACGACCTTCCGAAGGTACTCGACGCTTCCATCGACGCTTCCGTCATCGACGAAGATCGCCTCAGCCTCTCCGTCCAGCCGGTCGATCAGGGAGCTGATCCGCTCGATCAGTCGAGGCAGCACTTCTTCTTCGTTGTATATTGGAAGGACAAGCGAGTAGCGCGGCGGCGAAACGTTCACCGCAGTCCTGATGCTTTGGATCACAGAGTCTCGCATGCGATTGAAAATGGAACGCAAGCAACAAAGTTCCCGGACTTACACAAGAAATTGCTAATTTAGTTATTCCGGACAGATGCCGACCATGAGTGAGAAAGGACACAGGCGGCGCTACCGCAATCGAACGTCCGCACAATCGAACGCCCGCATGCGATCGAGACACGGCCTCAACGGGCTGTCGGCCAGTCCGAACCTGGCGCGAAGCAGCCTTTGAGGAACCGCGTCCATCATGCCGCCTGAAGCCGATGTCCGATGGCTGATCCATCCCGCTTGCCACTTCTGCCATTGCACAAGCCACATCGGAACAATAGATGGTGCTGAGTGGCCGCCCTTATAGCCGGCGGAAAAACGGGATCATGTGCATGACGGACAAGCTCGACGCAGCGAAATTGACCGACCGCGTCGCGGCCCTGGTCGAGGCCGCCAAGCGCGCCGGCGCCGACGCCGCCGACGCGGTTGCGGTGCGCGGCCGCTCGGCCGGCGTGTCGGTGCGGCTCGGCAAGGTCGAGGGTACCGAGGCGTCCGAGAGCGAGGATGTCTCGCTGCGCGTCTTCGTCGGCAAGCGCGTGGCGAGCGTCTCGGCAACCGCCGCCTCCGATCCGAAAGCGCTCGCCGAGCGCGCAGTTGCCATGGCCAAAGTGTCCCCTGAGGATCCCTATCAGGGCCTCGCCGATCCGGCCTTGCTCGTCGATAAGCCGCGCGACCTCGATCTGTTCGATGCGACGGAAGTCTCCGCCGACCAGTTGAAGGAAGCGGCCCTCGCCGCGGAAGCGGCGGCCCTTGCCGTCAAGGGCGTCACCAATTCGGCCGGCAGCGGCGCCAGCGCCGGGCTTGGCGGGCTGGTGCTCGCCACCTCGCACGGCTTCGTCGGCCACTATGTCGCGTCGCGCTTTTCGCGTTCGACCAGCGTCATTGCCGGCGAGGGCACCGGCATGGAGCGCGATTATGAATATTCCTCGCGCCAGCATTTTTCCGATCTCGACGCGCCGGAGGATATCGGCCGCAAGGCCGGCGAACGCGCCGCGCGGCGCATCGGCGCGCGCAAGGCGGCGACCGGTCCGGTCGACGTGGTGTTCGACCCGCGCGTCGCCCGCGGCATCGCCGGCCATCTCGGCGCCGCCATCAACGGCGCGTCCGTCGCGCGCAAGACCAGCTTCCTGCGCGACATGATGGGCAAGCAGGTGGCGGCGGCCGCGATCACCGTCACCGACGAGCCGCTCCGGCGCCGCGGCCAGGCCTCGCGCCCGTTCGACGGCGAAGGCATCGAGGGCGAAAAGCTGCTCATGGTCGAGAAGGGCGTGCTCAACCATTGGTTCCTGTCGACCTCGGCCGCGCGGGAATTGGGGCTGACCACCAACGGGCGCGGCTCGCGCAACGGCTCCTCCGTCTCGCCGTCATCGACCAATCTCGCCATCGAGCCGGGCGAGCGGACGCCCGAAGACCTCATCAAGTCGCTCAAATCGGGCTTTTACGTCACCGAAGTGTTTGGCCAGGGCGTCGACATGGTCACCGGCGAGTACAGCCGCGGCGCTTCCGGCTTCTGGATCGAGAATGGCGAGCTTGCCTATCCGGTTGCCGAGGTGACCATCGCCTCGAACCTGAAGACCATGTTCCTCAGCATGGTCCCGGCGAGCGATCTCGATCGCAATTTCGGCACCGCGGCGCCAACGCTGCTGATCGAAGGCATGACCCTTGCCGGAGCTTGACCAGGTCATATCCGCCGGGGTTCGCGAGGACCTGGCCGTCCTGCGCGACGCTGCCCGCGAGGCGGGTGCCATCGCCATGCGCTATTTCGGCAACAACCCGCAAGTCTGGATGAAGGGCGGCACCTCGCCGGTCAGCGAGGCTGACCACGCCGCCGACGCCTATCTGCGCCAGACCTTGCTTGCGGCACGGCCGGGCTATGGCTGGCTCTCGGAGGAGACGGCCGACAATCCGGCAAGGCTTGCCGCCCGCCGCACCTTCGTCGTCGATCCGATCGACGGCACGCGCGGCTTCCTCGAAGGCCTTCGCTCCTGGTGCGTCAGTGTCGCGGTGGTCGAGGACGGCCGCACGCTTGCCGGCGTGCTCGAATGTCCGGCCACGCAGGAGACCTATTGGGCGCTGCCCGGCGAGGGCGCGTTCCTGAACGGCCGTCGCATTGCCGCGCGCCGCCCAGCAGCGACGGTCGACATCGGCGGGCCGAAGCCACTGATCGGCCTGATGCCGGCGGAATGGCGGGGCCGGCTGAACCGCGTGCCCCATATTCCCTCGCTCGCCTACCGGCTGGCGATGGTCGCCAATGGCGCGCTCGACGCGACCTTCGTCAAACCCAACGCACATGACTGGGACATCGCCGCGGCGGACCTCATCCTATGCGAGGCCGGCGGCGCGCTGCTGGACCAGAACGGCCGCGCGCCGCGCTATGCCGGCGAAGTGATCCGCCACGGCGCGCTGGTTGCCGGCAGCGGTGAACTCCTCGCCGTCCTCTCCGGCGTCATCGCCGGGCTGGACAGTTAAGCATTTTCAATGGTTCCAAAGTCGCCGGCTTTGGTCTAGACCTGTCACAAACTCACGATATGTGAAGGATCGACATGGCCGCGGAAGACGGAAAGAAGCAACTTCTGCACCTGGTGTTCGGCGGCGAACTCAAGAATCTGAGCGGGACCGAATTCCGCGACCTCGACGCGCTCGACATCGTCGGTATCTATCCCGATTATCAGTCCGCGAAAGCGGCATGGAAGGCCAAGGCCCAAGCCAGCGTGGACAATGCCCATATGCGTTATTTCGTCGTTCACCTGCACCGGTTGCTCGACCCCGACAACAAGGCTGCCAGTTAACATCGATGGACCATGAAGCAGTGAAAGGGCTGGCCACGAGGTCCGCGGGCAGAAGGCGCCGTGGCGGCACCTCGAAGACATTCTGGCGCAGAATACGCGAACCGCTGGCGCAGTCGCGATTCGTCAAGAACGCCATCGCCAGCCTGTTCGCGCAGTTCGTTCGCCTCATCCGCCTGACCAACCGTGTGGTCGACGGATCGACGCAGATATCGGGCGGCCCCTACCGGCAGTTCGAGCCGGGCATCATTGCCCTGTGGCACGGTCAGCATCTTCTGACCCCGGCCTACTATCCCAAGGGGCGGCAGCTGGTCGCCATGGTGTCGCGCAGCGCCGACGCCGAGCTCAATGCGCTGATGCTCCAGAGGTTCGGCATCGAGGCGGTGCGCGGCTCGGGCGGGCGCGAAAACTCGAAGCATCTCGACAAGGGCGGCGCCAAAGCGCTGCTTGCCCTGAAAAAGTCGCTCGCTGCCGGCAAGAACGTCGCCATGATCGCTGACATCCCGCATGGCACGCCGCGCGACGCCGGGCTTGGCATTGTTCTTCTGGCGCGGCTTTCGGGCCGGCCGATCCTGCCCGCCGCCATCACCACCAGCCGCCGCAAGGTGCTGGAGCGCAGCTGGGACAAGACCACGATCAATCTGCCGTTCGGCCGCTCCTCGATCGTCGTGGGAGCGCCAGTGTTCGTTCCGGCCGACGCGGATGAGGCCGAAATGGAACGCAAGCGCCAGGAGGTCACGGCCGCGCTCAACGCCGCGACCGTCGAGGCCTACCGCCTCGTGGATGGCTCGAAATGAGCGAGCGCTGGGCGCGCACCTTCCTGACGGCGTATCGTTTCGCAGGCGCAGCCGCCTATCCGCTGATCGGGCCTTATGTCGCCTGGCGCACCTCCAGGGGCAAGGAAGACCGAATTCGCCGCCGCGAACGCTATGGCATCGCCGGGCGCGAGCGCCCCGAGGGGCCGCTGATCTGGATCCATGCGGCAAGCGTCGGCGAGACCATCGCGGTTGTGCCGCTGGTCAAGAGCATCCTCGACTATGGTGTCAACATCGTGCTGACGACGGGGACCGTCACCTCCGCGCAGGTTGCCGAAGAACGGCTCGGCGACCGCATCATCCACCAGTATGTGCCGCTCGACCTCAAGCCGGCGGTCAGCCGTTTCCTCGACCATTGGCGGCCGGACCTGGCAATCATCGCCGAATCGGAGATCTGGCCGATGACCATCCTGGAGCTCGGCGCGCGCCGTGTGCCGCAGGTGCTGGTCAATGGCAGGCTGTCGGACCGTTCGTTCAAATCGTGGAAGAAGCGCGCCAACATCGCCGAGGCGCTGTTCGAGAATCTCGCCCATGTCGTCGCCCAGTCGGAAATCGACGGCGAGCGCTTCCTTTCGCTCGGCGCCCGGCCGGTCACCGTGTCCGGCAATCTCAAGGTCGACACCACGCCGCCGCCGGCCGATGAAAGGGCGCTGTCCGCGCTGAAGCGCCAGATCGGTACCCGCCCGACCTGGGCGGCGATCTCGACCCATGACGGCGAGGAGGTGGTGGCCGCCGAAGTTCACGCTACACTGCACAGGCGTCACCACGGTCTTTTGACGATAGTCGTGCCGCGCCATCCCGATCGTGCCGAAGCGCTTGCCGCGCAGATTTCCGGCATGGGCCTGAAAGTGGTACGGCGCAGCAAGGGCGACAGGATCACCGCCGACACGGACATTCTGCTCGGCGACACGATCGGCGAGATGGGGCTTTATCTCAGGCTGACGGAAATCGCCTTCGTTGGCCGTTCGCTCACCTCCGAGGGCGGCCAGAACCCGCTGGAACCAGCCATGCTCGACACGGCGGTGCTGGCCGGCCGTAATGTTCAGAATTTTCGCGAGGCCTATCAGCGGCTGCTCGACAGCGGCGGCGCCAAGCTGGTGCGCGACCGCGATATGCTGGCCGGCGCCGTCAATTTCCTTTTGACCAACGAGGTGGCGCGCCACGAGATGATGGCCGCTGGTGCGGCGACCGTCGACGAGATGCGCGGCGCCTTGGCCTGCACGCTGAAGTCACTCGAACCCTACATCCAGCCATTGGTCGTCAAGTCGCGCCTGCAGGGCGCCAACGGCCGCTAAAGTGGCCAGCGAAGCACCACCCTTCTGGTGGGAGGAGCCGGACTGGCGGGCGCTGGCGCTGGCGCCGCTGTCCGCGATCTATGCGCTCGTGGCCGGCCGCCGCATGCGCTCGGCCGCGCGCGAAAAGATCGGCGCGCCGGTGCTGTGCGTCGGCAATTTCACCGTCGGCGGCACCGGCAAAACGCCGGTGGCGATCGCGCTGGCCGGACAGGCCAGGCGCATGCGGCTCAATCCCGGTTTCCTGTCGCGCGGCCATGGCGGCTCGTTCGCGCAGCCGCATGTCGTCGATCCGCATCACGACGCCGCCAGGCATGTCGGCGACGAGCCGCTGCTTCTGGCCGAACACGCGCCGGTCGCGGTGACGCCGAACCGGGCCGCTGGTGCGCGTCTTCTGCTGGAAAAACACGGCTGTGATTTCCTGATCATGGATGACGGATTCCAGAGCGCGCGCATCCATATCGACTACGCGCTGGTCGTCGTCGACGCGCGCTACGGCGTCGGTAATGGCCGCGTCATCCCTGGCGGTCCGCTCAGGGCTGACATCGTCGACCAACTGGTTTTCACCAGCGCGCTGCTGAAGATGGGCGAGGGCATTGCGGCCGATGCGGTTGTCCGCCAGGCGGCGCGTGCCGGCCGGCCGATCTTCGAGGCGCATACACGGCCAAGCAGCAAGGCGGGATTGGCCGGCAAGCGGTTTCTGGCCTTTGCCGGCATCGGTCATCCCGACAAATTCTTCGACACGGTCCGTGAGGCCGGCGGCGAAGTCGCGCTGACCCGGTCGTTTCCTGATCATCATTTCTATGGCGAGGACGAGCTTGCCGAACTGGCAATGACGGCGCGCCGTGCCGGGCTTGGCCTCATCACCACCGCCAAGGACGCCGCCCGGCTGCGCCACGATGCCGCGCCCGCCGATTTCCTCGGACAGCTCGACGTGCTGGAGATCGACACCGTGTTCGACCCCGACCATGTGCCCGAACGCATCATCGACGAGACCCTGGATGCCTGGCGGCAGCGCAAGCTGCAAGGCTGACTTTCCCGCATTGCGACGGTGCAGGACTTGTCGATCTTGGGGGCGCGAAGGATCGCTGCCGAATGGTTTTGATTCCGTACCTGCCGGAACGGTCTTCGTTCCGCCTTAGCGCCGGCTGCGCAGTTCCGGATGTGCTTCGATCTCGCGGCGCAGCGAGGCGGCGGCACTCACATAGGGTTCTTGCCTGGCGACGCTCCAGTATTTGAGCTCGTCGAGCGGGATGCTTTCGCCGGTTACCGCGCAGCGCACGAAGGCGCCAGGGCTGGTCACCTGAAAGTCGCCGTCGAGGTAACGGATACGGGCTTCCTTGCCGCCGGGGCCTTCGAAACGGTTCATCATGACATGGCGCCAAGGTTCATGACGATGTCATCGCCACAAATTGCGGGCAAGGTCAAGCTTGGAGCGAGATGAAGAGGGCAGCGGGTGCGGGAAACGCGAGCTCAGCGCAAAGCTGATTGGCCCGAGGCAAAGCATATTTGTTCTTGCTTTGTGCCGGCAGTTATGCTAGTGATTTCGATACAGTGCTGATTTGCACCTGCGACCCGCCACCGAGGCGGGTTTTTTGTGTGTGCCGAGCATGATCGACAGCTTGGAGGTGTAAGTCCTCTACCCAGCCTGATGGCGGCGAAGGGTTAGCGAAGCGCAAGGGCGTCGTCGCAAGGCGGGGTCTGAAGGAAGCGTGGAGCAAACCCGCGACCCGATGGACAAGAACCGGATACGAGGCCTACCCGGCCGGACGAGCGGGCACATGACCGCGAAGTCCATGGTCATCAAGGACCGGGGTGGTAAATCCGGCGGGTGTGCGGGGAAGGCGGTCGATCTTACCTCGGGAGATCTGTGCCGTGTCCGGAATTCCGGACTGAGCCCGCCGTGAGGCGCGCTGATC
>NZ_VLKT01000087.1:7500-19881 GCF_007830515.1 Mesorhizobium tianshanense | reverse complement strand
GGTGAAGACGACGTGGTAGTACGCGACAGGCAGCAGCTCGGTCTGCCTGTCGGCGAGCCAATCCCGCGCCGCCGCACCCTGGCACTTCGGGCAGTGCCGGTTGCGGCAGGAGTTGTAAGCGATCTCGATGCGGTCGCAGTCCTCGCAGCGCGTGACATGGCCGCCGAGTGCGGCGGTGCGGCAGACTCGGATCGCCGAGATCACCTTCAGCTGGCCGAGGCTGAGGTGTCCGGCGTGGGCGCTTAGATAGGCATCGCCATGCGCGCGCAGGATGTCCGCGACCTCGAGCGAAGGCCGCGCCATCGAGTGCTGCGCCTTAGGACGGAGGCGGTGGCATCAGCAGCGATAGCGGGCTTTCCACCTCGCGCAGGGTCTTCAGCGCCACACGCGTATAGGCGGCCGTGGTATCGAGCTTCTTGTGGCCGAGCAGAACCTGGATGACGCGGATATCGACCTTGCGTTCCAGAAGATGGGTGGCGAAAGAGTGCCGCAAGGTGTGCATGGAAACGCGCTTGTCGAGCTTGGCCGCCGTTGCCGCCGTGCGGCAGGCGCGGTCCATCTGGCGTGTGGTGATCGGCTGGCCGGGCTCGCGGCCAGGAAATAGCCATCCCCTCGGCCGCTTCACCTTCCACCACCGGCGTAGCAGGTCGAGCAGATCCGGCGACAGCATGACGTAGCGATCCTTGCGGCCCTTGCCCTGCTCGACGCGGATCAGCATGCGGGTGCTGTCGATGTCGGAGACCTTGAGGTGGGTAACCTCCGACACGCGCAGACCGCAGCCATAGGCGAGGCTGAGCGCGGCGCGATGCTTGAGATTAGAGGCGTGGGCGAGAAGCAGCGCCACCTCTTCGACGCTTAGCACCACCGGCAGCCGTTCCGGTGTCGGCAGCCGCGCCATGCGGTCGCAGAACCCGGCGCGGCCAAGCGTCACGTGGAAGAAGAAGCGTAGTGCGGCGTTCGACAGGTTCATTCGCGCATAGCTCGCCCCGAGCGAGGCGAGACGGAGCTGATAACGGCGCAGATCTTCTCGCTCCGCCTGATCGGGCGAGCGGCCGAGGAAGGCGGCGAACTCCCGCACCTGGCGGATATAGTCGCGCTTGGTGTGCTCGCCGAATTGGCGGATCGTCATGTCCTCGATCATCCGCTGACGCAGCGGGCTGACGGCGGGACCATCGTTGCTTTGAGTGCTCATGGGGCTCTCCTGGTTAGAGGGAAACCCCACGATGTTCAGGCAGGAGGCGCAGCTCCGACAACAAAATGCCTGCGCAAGCGATGCCGCCGCGCCCTACCGCGCGAGCGGTTTAGTTCTATGGGCGCATTGCTGACAGGCAGTCTGGGCCGGAAACGGTCCGTTCCGCTGAGGATGGGAGACGCTGGAAAGCTGCCATTCGCTCTCGTCCGATCCGAGCATCCGCACGAAGACAGTTCGAATCTCATGAGGCGCGCCATTTCAGAACAGAACTATGAACCCCGAAGGCCGCCGGTTTTACGCTTGAAGCGGCTACGAGCGTGCGCAACAGTTCCGACTTCGATCCCATGATACGAACTTCGGTATCGGCGACCTCGACCCGCTGCGCCAATGTGCGCAGGTGATCCCGCCAATAGCCACCTCCCTCAAGCCGCAGCCTTTCGCGAGCGACATTGGCGAAGCCCTCGATCATGTCCGGCATGACCGCCTGATTACCGGTGCTGTCCAGCATGGCCTGGGTGCGCTCGGCGTCGGCTGTGGCCTAGTCCCGAATTACTTTGAGGCCAGCCTCGCGGGTGATGTTCTCGTCAAGGCTGATCTCGTGGGCGTCGTTCGCGGTATCCAGAACGGAGCGCACGGCTTCCGTCTTCCCAATTTGCTTGCGCTTGGCGCGCTGCAACTGCGCCAGTCTGCGGCCTTCGCCGATGGTGACGAAATAAAGCCGGTCGTCTGGCCCTCCGCATCCACCACCAGATTTTGCAGCATTCCCTTGGCGCCGATGCTGGCCGCCTCGGTCAATAGTCAATAGCGAACCGCGCGATGAATCTCAATATTGCAGCAAATTTGAGAATTTCGTTCCCTCGCGTCTCATAATTGAGCGCAGTAATCGTGACGACCGCCGCATTCTCGCATTTAAATGCAGTGCGACACACCTTTTCTGCGCGCTGCCTGACCCAGAGAAATCACCGGTCTCTAACCGAAACGACAGCACTCTCACAATTAATGGCCAAGCGACAACCGTTGGTAACGGCGCTTCATGGCTAGCGAGGACAGCGTCGGGTCTACAACGAATGTCGGAGGTCGGACATAGATGGGGCGGCTCCCCACGTTGTAATTGAAAGCTTTATTCCTTTGGCACGATTAGTGCTGCGGATGATCCGCAAACGTTGCACGGAACCGATACAATGAGAGGTGAGCGTCATCCGGATTCTTGCGTTAACGATCCACTCAGTCTTCACGGAGTGGCAGCAGCGCAGGCGCTGGCGGACGCCGGCCATCCCGATAGTCATCGAGTCTGCGGAGAACAGAATCAGGATGGGGCGAGATCAGCATGAACTCGAATTTGAAATGTTTGGCCCAAGCAACTGCCATCGCCTTGCTCTGGACGGTCACCGCTACGACGGCGGACGAAGGTATGTGGATGCCGGGCCAGACTGCGGAAGTGGGCGCGGCCATGCGCGCGGATGGGCTCCAGATCGATCCCGCCCAGCTGCGCCGTCTGGACGCTGACCCGCTCAACGCGATCGTATCACTGGGCGGATGCTCCGCCTCCTTCGTCAGTCCACAAGGGCTGGTCGCAACCAATCATCACTGCGTGTTCGGATCGATCCAGTACAACAGCAAGGAGGGCCAAGACTATCTCACAAACGGCTTTCTGGCGAAGAGCCTGGGTGAAGAATTGGCCGCGGCGCCCGGCAGCCGCATCTATGTGATCGAGGATATGCGGGATGTGACCGCCGGCATGCTCAAGGGCGTTTCGGACAAGCTGAACGGCTTTGCCCGCAATGAGCGGCTCGACACGAACCGCAAGGCGCTGATCGCCGCATGTGAAGAACAGCCCAATCGCCGCTGCGACGTGGCCGCCTATTATGGCGGCGCCTCCTACTATCTCCAGCAGAAGCTCGAAATTCAAGACGTGCGCCTCGTCTATGCGCCCGCGCTCGGCATCGGTAGGTTCGGCGGCGAAAAGGACAATTGGATGTGGCCGCGCCACACAGGCGACTTCGGCTTTTATCGCGCCTATGTCGCTCCTGATGGTTCCTCCCGGCCTTATGCGCGCGACAATGTGCCTTACCGGCCGAAGAGCTGGCTGCGCATCGCCCGTGAAGGCGTCCAAGAAGGCGATTTCGTGATGGTCGCCGGCTTTCCGGCGACGACCAATCGGTTGCGCACCGCCGGCGAAGTCCGGTTCAACTTCGCGCACTACGAACCGCTGCTGCAGCATTTGTTGTCGGACTATGCCGCCCAGATCAAGCAAGCCACCGTAGGCAATCGCGACGCGCAGATCCGCTACGCCCCCATCCTGCGAGGCGTGGAAAACTACGAGAAGAAGCTGGCGGGCGATCTCGCCGGCGCCGATGCGATTGGGCTCAACGCTCGCAAGGCCAACGAGGAGAAAGCCTATCGCGACTGGGTCGCTGACGATCCCGCGCGGCAGGCGCGCTATGGCGCAGCAATCCGCGAACTGGACGCTGTGGTGGCCGAGAACAGCCGGGCCTCGCTCGAGGGGCTGCGGCAGGCGCTGCTGGACCGTGCGCAAATCCTCTCATCCGCGCGCACTCTCTATCGCTGGGCGAAGGAGCACGAGAAGCCCGATGAGGACCGCGAAAGCGGCTTTCAGGATCGTGACCGTAACGGGACCGTGGATCAACTGAGGCAGATCGAACGCGGTTATCTGCCCGACATCGATCGCAAGCTGTTCGAGGCCGCGCTCGATGAATATCGCCGGCTGGACGCAAAGGACCGCGATACTGCGTTCGAGACCGCTCTGGACCAAATCGGCCTTGACCGACTTTATGCAGACACCAAACTCGCCGACACTGCCACGCGGCTCGGCTGGCTCTGCAAGCCGGCTACTGCCTTCGAGGCGTCGGACGATCCTTTCATCAAACTGGCGGTGGCGCTCTATCCAGGCGACATAGCTGCGGAGCGCGCGGCGAAGGACCGCGCCGGCCTCAGGCAAGCGGCGCGCGCGACCTATATGCAGGGCCTGCGTGCCTATCGGCATGCGATCGGCCGGCCGGTGTATCCCGACGCGAATGGATCGCTGCGCATTACCTGGGGCAAGGTGACGGGGCGAACGCGCGACGGGCAGATCTGGACGCCCTTCACCACGGCCGAGGGACTTCTGGCCAAGCACACTGGCAAGGGCGAGTTCGATGCGCCGGATGCCGCCGTCGCCGCGATCCGGGCCAAGGATTATGGCCCATATGTCGCGCCGGCGCTGGGCACGTTGCCGGTCGACTTCATGTCCACGGTCGACATCACCAATGGCAACAGCGGCTCGGCGACGCTGAACGGGCGCGGCGAGTTTGTGGGTCTCGCCTTCGATGGCACGCTCGAGGGCGTGATCTCGGACTGGGCCCCCGACGCGGACCGCAATCGCAGCATCCATGTCGACAGTCGCTTCATGCTCTGGACCATGGACAAGATCGACGGCGCGGGCCGGTTGCTCAAGGAAATGGGAGTGCGGCCGGCGTCGCGCTCCTGAGCGGATAGAAAACGTTGGAAAATGTCAGTATATGCTCGATCGGCTCGTCTTGGCGTCGCGGCCGAGCCGGTCGAGGTTAGTCACGAGAGGAATGTCCCTGGACACCAGCTTGTCCATGAGGCGGGAAAAGCCGCGGCGCTGCACAATCGCGGTGCTTTCGGAAACCGTCTCGGTGACGATCGGGGCGGTTGGACCTGGAAGCCTGCGAGCGATCGCCTCATGAAGGAGGTCATGGGGGCCAATGTGGCAGGAAGCATACCAAGTGAGGTAGGCCGTGAACAGGGAGTTTTTGCCTATCTATCAGGCAGCGAGGATTTCGAACTGCTCGGCGATCGAAGGGATTGTAGGCGTACCTCGCCTGTCGATTGCGCATCATGTGGATGCTGTCGATGGCGCGATAGAGATACATCCATCGTCCGCGGACCTTGCTGCAGGTCTGATCCATATGCCACCTGCCAGTGACGGATCGCTTGCGCTGGTTGAACCGCTCCAGCAGTTGCAGCGAAAAGTGCACGACCCAGCGATGCACGGTGGAATGATCGACGCTCAGGCCGCGTTCGGCCATCTTCTCCTCCAGGTCGCGAGGGCTGAGATTGCAGGCAAGGTACCAGCGCACGCACAGTAGGATGACAGATTGATCGAAATGACGGCCTTTGAACAAGACGGGCTCCTCAGAAACTGAAGTGCCGTCATGCCTGAATCAGCTTACCGAATAGTTTGCGACAGAACCTCTTCGTCGGCTAAGGCCGCGTCCGGGCTATATCCATGCCCCGCGCCCGCTCGACGTCTGTCAGATCGATTACACGCCGACTGACATCAACTTCGTGGAGGCGGTCGACGGCGCCGGCATTTTCGTCGGCCGCGCCTACCTGACCATCCTCACCGACGTGTTCTCGCGCTGCATTCTGGGTTTCTGCCTGTCCCTGGAAAAGCCGTCGGTGCTGTCCGACGCCCCGTGTCTTGCGCACGCAACGTGCCCGAAGGAGGAGTGGATGGCCGCGGCCTTGACTGGCCAATGCTCGGCCGACCACGCCGACTCGTTACGGACTCAGCCAAGGAGTTCAAGGGGCGGGCGTTTCAGCGCGGCTGCGAGGAATACGGTATCGGCATCCGATATCGTGACCGCGGCCGCGTCCATCAGGGTGGTGTGGTCGAGCGTCTCCTGGGCAAGCTCAATGCCGTGCTCGCCATGGACCCAGGATCGACCGGACGATCGGTGGCCGACCGTGACGAATATCCATCTGAGAAAGTGCTTGCCTGAGCTTGCCGATCTCGAGCGTTGCGTCGCGCTTGCTGTCGTGGACCACAATCTCCAGAAAAACGCCAAGACGCCCGGTGGAGCACCCGGTGCGTCAAAAGCGGCGGCTGCCGATCGAAGAATGGTAGCGCGTGAATGGCCGATCATCTTCTCGACTATGTGCGTCGCTATCTCGATGGAAACATTGGAGTGGATCGCCTTCATCCGCGCGCTCCAGCGCCAGTGCAGTCCCTTCCCGTATTTCACGGGCGCGTAGCCGTCATGGACGGCCGAACGCTTTGGTATCCGCAATATGCACAACGGGTTCGCCTCGCCGACATCGATGCATGCGAGCTGCCGCAATGGGCGCTCAATCCCAAATGGGAGACCCGCGACAAGATCAAGGCGCCACCCCCGGTCCCATGCGGTCCGCTCGCCAAGGCATGGCTGAAACGCACCGTCGGCAACAAAAGCGTCGAATGTGCTGTTCTCGGCTACAGCCATGACGGTGTGCCGCTCGGTCGCTGCGCAACGGGCGGCGAGGATCTCGCCCTCGAAATGCTGCGTGTCGGATGGGCGCGGGTCGCCTCGCCCTACCCCGTGAACGGCCAGTATCTGACCGTTCAGAACTACGCGATGGCAGCGCGCTACGGCATGTGGGCCACTTACGTCCTCGATATGAATGAGTGGCGACGCAAGGCGGTCGACAAGACGCTCGACCGGCGTCCGATCGCCGATTTCAACCTACTCGCTGAGCGCGAGAGTGAAATTTCGCCTGCCTTCGTCGATGCTGGTCATAAACCGAAGAGCACAGACCGATAGTTGCCGGACTTTCGCCCATATTGCGAGGTCGTTCGCAACCGATCCTCTGGCGGGCCTATTGCTCGCCATTCCTTTAAAAAACGCGTTGGCGAATGGTTCGCAGCACTAAGCTAACAACAAACTCCGGTCTTCCAGGAGCAGCCACGTGTCATCTGCAAGCGCAGCCGACCATCCCATCTCTACGCTATAGCCGCCGCAATGCCGCACAAGCGCTTTGCGCCTCTTTTCGTGCACTACTTCCTGGGTCTTGATGCTTGCCATCCGATTTCCGGCTGGAGCAGATGCGTGGCCGTCAAGACCGAAAAGATCCAGACCGAGGTAGTGAAGCCTAAGCAAGCCCCTGCCCTCGATCGAGCCTTGCTTCGCCTTGCCCGGTTGATTGGTCGACAGATGGCAAGAGAACAGTTCGACGCGACGCAGGAAGTCCCCCAAAAGACGAGGGCGAGCGATCGCGGGCACTGATCGCCCAGGAAGTCTTCGCCTCATCCGAGGGCATAATTGCTCGATGAAAGTTATTGTCTATCGGTAGATAGCGCGAACGCCTTGATCCCAGAATGGGACCATGGTAAGGAGAAAACAATGAGGATCATCGCCCGCCGCAGCTTGCGGGAATTCGTCGAGGCCCTGTCAGGGCAGAAAGAACAGCCGGCGGTCAAGGCCGCGCTCGATGCCTGGTTCGATGAAGTCAGCAAAGTTGCATGGGCGAGTTCTGTCGACGTTAAAAAGCACTACGCCACGGCAAGCATCGTCAGCGCCGAGCGGATCGTCTTCAACATCGAAGGCAATGACTATTGCCTCGTGGTGTCGGTTGACTTTGAGAAGGGCATCGTCTGGATTAAATGGATCGGCACCCACAAGGCTTACGATAAGATCGACGTGACGGAGGTGAAGCATGGCAACTGATCTCAAGCCGATCCGCACCGAGGCGGACTACGAGGCAGCGCTTGCCGAAGTCGAACGGCTTTGGGGGGCCAAGGGCGGCACACCGAAAGGCGATCGGCTGGATGTCTTGGCCACGCTGATCGAAGCGTACGAAACGAAGCATTATCCGATGGATCCGCCCGATCCGATCGAGGCGATCCGTTTTCGCATGGAGCAGCAAGGCCTCACCCGAAAAGATCTGGAGCCGATGATAGGAACCCGCAATCGCATCGCCGAGGTGTTCAATCGCAAGCGGGGGCTGTCCATTGAGATGATCCGCAATCTACACGACAAGCTTGGCATTTCGGCAGAGGTTTTGATTCGGCCAACTCGTCGTGAGGAGGCAGCCTGAGAGCAGATAGGAAACCAACCTATGACCCGGATCGCACTCTATGCACGGTATTCCACCGACAATCAGCGTGAGGCGTCGATCGAGGATCAGTTCCACATTTGCAGAGAGCAGGCAAAGCGCGAGAATTGGGAAATCGTCAGTACTTACAAGGACGCCGGCATCTCGGGCGCAAGCATGATCCTTCGGCCAGGCATCCAGATGCTTTTGCAGGACGCCCAAAGGGGGTTGTTCAATATAGTGCTGGCGGAAGCCTTGGATCGCATCAGCCGCGACCAGGCCGACGTCGCGACACTCTATAAACATCTCAATTTTGCTGGCGTTTCGATTGTGACGCTCGCCGAGGGCAGGATCAGCGAGCTACATGTCGGCCTCAAGGGCACCATGAACGCCCTGTTCTTGAAAGACCTTGCCGCCAAAACCCATCGGGGACTGCGCGGCCGCGTCGAGAACGGCAAATCCGGCGGCGGCATTTGCTATGGCTATCGCCTTGTTAAGAAGCTGGACGTGCACGGCGACCCAATCCGCGGCGATCGCGAGATCGACGTGCATCAAGCACATATCGTCCGGCGGATCTTCCGGGACTTTGCAACCGGGGTCGGACCCCGTGCGATCGCCAAAGCTCTTAACGACGAGGGCGTCCCCGGCCCCGAGGGAAAGCTCTGGAACGACACGACCATTCGAGGTCACCTGAAGCGTGGCACTGGTATCATCAACAATGAGCTTTATATCGGGCGGCTGGTCTGGAATCGCCAGCGCTACCTGAAGGACCCGTCGACCGGCCGGCGCGTCTCGCGCCTTAACCCAGAATCCGAGTGGATCATCAGCAATGTGCCAGACCTACGCATCATCGAGGACGAATTGTGGCAAGCGGTGAAGCGGCGGCAAACCGATATCTCCACGAAATTTGCCAATGTCACCGACGCGGTGCGCGAGCATCATGCCAACAATCGGCTCAATAGCGCACGCCGTCCGAAGTCGCTCTTATCGGGCCTAATCTTCTGCGGCAGGTGTGGGGGCCCCTATTCGCTACGGGGCGCGAACCGATTCAGCTGCTCGGCGCATATAAGCAACGGTTCTTGCTCGAACAGCCGCACCATTGCACGTTCTGAACTCGAAGAACGCGTGTTGGCGGGCCTGAAGGATCGAATGATGGCACCAGAGGTGGCATCTGAGGCGATGCGCGCTTATGCGGAGGAAACGAACCGCCTCAATCGCGAACGACGCACTAACGCCCAATTTTCGCGCGCAGAACTGGAAAAGACAGAGCGGGAACTGGAGAAAGCGGTCGACGCAATTCTCGCCGGCATACCCCCGCTCAAACTGAAGGACCGTATCAGGACACTAGAAGCTCGTAAGGCCGAACTTTCCATCTTGCTTACGGAAGTGCCCGACGATGTGCCGGACCGACTGCCGAGCGCCGCGCATATCTATGCAAAGAAAATTGGAAGGCTGACAGAAGCTCTTAACCGCACGGAGGATCGGGCAGAAGCGGCAGACGCCATTCGCAGCCTCATCGAAAAGATCGAGCTACGCCCGGGCACACGCCGAGGCGTAGTTGACGTCACGCTGTACGGCGAACTGAGCACGATTCTCGGCTGGATCGAGCGGCAGACGACTGGAAGGGCTACAAAAAAGAACACTCCCGGAGCTGGGCTCGCGGGAGTGTCTGGATCGGTGGTTGCGGGGACAGGATTTGAACCTGTGACCTTCAGGTTATGAGCCTGACGAGCTACCGGGCTGCTCCACCCCGCGTCAACCTTAGAAGTAAGCCTTGACTTACTGGATTCAAGCTTTCGCCAAATGAAAGGGCCGCTTGCGCGGCCCGAGATCCCGATGGCGGGCCTGTTCGTAAGGAGAAGATTTCAACAACGTGCGCTTGGCAGACCTGGCAGCGACCTACTCTCCCGCGTCTTGAGACGAAGTACCATCAGCGCTGGAGCGTTTCACGGCCGAGTTCGGAATGGGATCGGGTGCAGCCGCTCCGCCATAACCACCAGGTCGGCAAAACGCACGTTGCTCGAGAAGCTGTTTTCTGTGCCATCCATCTCGGCGCAATCCAAAGGATTGTCGCTGGAAATGGGCATAAGGAATGAGAACGATCAAGCCGATCGAACTATTAGTACCGGTAAGCTTCAAGCGTTGCCGCTCTTCCACACCCGGCCTATCAACGTGGTCGTCTTCCACGGTTCTCAGGGAATACTCGTTTTAAGGTGGGTTTCCCGCTTAGATGCCTTCAGCGGTTATCCCGTCCGGATATAGCTACCCTGCTATGCGGCTGGCGCCACAACAGGTCCACCAGAGATCCGTCCATCCCGGTCCTCTCGTACTAGGGACAGATCCTTTCAATATTCCTACACCCACGGCAGATAGGGACCGAACTGTCTCACGACGTTCTGAACCCAACTCACGTACCGCTTTAAATGGCGAACAGCCATACCCTTGGGACCTGCTCCAGCCCCAGGATGCGATGAGTCGACATCGAGGTGCCAAACAACCCCGTCGATATGGACTCTTGGGGGTCATCAGCCTGTTATCCCCGGCGTACCTTTTATCCGTTGAGCGATGGCCCTTCCACGCGGGACCACCGGATCACTATGACCGACTTTCGTCTCTGCTCGACTTGTCAGTCTCGCAGTCAGGCAGGCTTATGCCATTGCACTCAGCGAACGATTTCCGACCGTTCTGAGCCCACCATCGCGCGCCTCCGTTACTCTTTAGGAGGCGACCGCCCCAGTCAAACTACCCACCATACATTGTCCCGGACCCGGATAACGGGCCGCGGTTAGACATCCATAGTGATAAGGGTGGTATTTCAAGGTTGGCTCCACCTGAGCTGGCGCCCAGGTTTCAAAGCCTACCACCTATCCTACACATGCCACTACGAATGCCAATGTAAAGCTATAGTAAAGGTGCACGGGGTCTTTCCGTCTAACCGCAGGAACCCCGCATCTTCACGGGGAATTCAATTTCACTGAGTCTATGCTGGAGACAGCGGGGAAGTCGTTACGCCATTCGTGCAGGTCGGAACTTACCCGACAAGGAATTTCGCTACCTTAGGACCGTTATAGTTACGGCCGCCGTTTACTGGGGCTTCGATTCAGAGCTTGCACCCCTCCTCTTAACCTTCCAGCACCGGGCAGGCGTCAGACCCTATACGTCGTCTTGCGACTTCGCAGAGCCCTGTGTTTTTGATAAACAGTCGCTACCCCCTGGTCTGTGCCACCCTCCCATGCTTGCGCATGAAAGGGTCACGCTTCTTCCGAAGTTACGCGTGCAATTTGCCGAGTTCCTTCAGCATAGTTCTCTCAAGCGCCTTGGTATACTCTACCAGTCCACCAGTGTCGGTTTCGGGTACGGTCTATAAGGAGGAGCTATTTCCTGGAACCACGCAGCAGCCCTTTCAATCCGATAAGATTGGACTACCTCAATGATCCGTCACTTCCTCCAGGCCCACGAATATTAACGTGGTTCCCATCGTCTACGCATTTCTGCCTCGACTTAGGGGCCGGCTAACCCTGCTCAGATTAGCTTTAAGCAGGAACCCTTGGACTTTCGGCGGGGGAGTCTCTCACTCCCCTTACGTTACTCATGTCAGCATTCGCACTTCTGATACCTCCACCACCCCTCACGGGTATGGCTTCATCAGCTTACAGAACGCTCCGCTACCGCTTGCATTGCTGCAAACCCTAAGCTTCGGTGTATGGCTTTAGCCCCGTTACATTTTCGGCGCAAAGACCCTTATTTAGACCAGTGAGCTGTTACGCTTTCTTTAAATGATGGCTGCTTCTAAGCCAACATCCTGGTTGTTTTGGGATCCTCACATCCTTTCCCACTTAGCCATAACTTGGGGACCTTAGCTGTAGGTCAGGGTTGTTTCCCTTTTCACGACGGACGTTAGCACCCGCCGTGTGTCTGCCGACTAGTACTCCCAGGTATTCGGAGTTTGGTTAGGTTTGGTAATCCGGTGAGGACCCCTAGCCCATCCAGTGCTCTACCCCCTGGGGTATTCGGTCGACGCTCTACCTAAATAGATTTCGCGGAGAACCAGCTATTTCCGAGTTTGATTGGCCTTTCACCCCTAGCCACAAGTCATCCCGAACTATTGCAACAGTTATGGGTTCGGTCCTCCAGTAAGTGTTACCTTACCTTCAACCTGCTCATGGCTAGATCACTCGGTTTCGGGTCTAATGCGACGAACTGAACGCCCTATTCAGACTCGCTTTCGCTGCGCCTACACCTATCGGTTTAAGCTTGCTCGTCACACTAAGTCGCTGACCCATTATACAAAAGGTACGTGGTGACCCTTGCGGGCTCCCACTGTTTGTAGGCAATCGGTTTCAGGTACTCTTTCACTCCCCTTGTCGGGGTGC
>NZ_VLKT01000087.1:0-2500 GCF_007830515.1 Mesorhizobium tianshanense | reverse complement strand
CCAGGCGTCACCCCATTTTGGGATATGTGAAGATGCATACGGGAACCGACTGGGCAGCTCCGGTCGGATCGCCGATCATTGCCGCCGGCAACGGCGTCGTCGAAAAGGCGGGCTGGGCCGGCGGCTATGGCAAGCAGATCATCATCCGTCATGCCAATGGCTACGAGACGTCCTACAATCACCAGAGCGCCTTTGCCAAGGGCATCGCGCCGGGTGTTCGCATTCGCCAGGGCCAGGTTATCGGCTATCTCGGCTCAACCGGCCTCTCCACCGGTCCACATCTTCATTATGAACTGATCGTCAACGGCACCAAGGTCGACTCTATGCGCGTCCGCCTGCCGGTCGGCAAGGTGCTGAAGGGCGACGACCTCGTTGCCTTCAAGCGCGAGCGCGAGCGCATCGATGATCTGCTCAAGCAGGAAGACAGTGATTCGCTGAGGGTCGCGAGCGCCAAGATCGAAGGCTGAGCCGAACTTGGCGCCTTTCTGAGTCCTGATCCTCAGTGTTGCGGATTCTCAGATCCACGCCACCATGGCAGTCGCTCGCCGGAAACAGTCGTCCACGCCACGATCGCCGACAGCAGGCAAAGCAGCGCGGTGACCAAGGCGACGGCGGCGAACGCCGCGTCGCTGGCGACAAGCCTTGCTGCATCGAGATCCGGTGCCAGGCCTGCCGGCGCCGGTTCGCCGAAACCCGGAATGCCGGCACCGCCGTTCAGCACTGCCGCATAGACCCCGGCCGCCAGCGAACCCATCGCCGCCACCGCGATCAAGCCGCCAATGCGCGAGACGGCATTGTTGATTCCCGAAGCAGCACCCGTATCCTTGTCCTCGACCGCCGTCATGATCGCCGTCGACAGCGGCGACACGACCAACGCCATGCCGAGTCCCATCAGCGCCATCATCGGAAATACCCCCATCCAGAAATTGTGGATGCCGGCATAGGCGAGCAAGGCAAGCCCGGCGAAGGCGGCGGCGACGACGAGACTGCCGCTGGCGATCGGAAAACGCGGACCGATCCGGTCGGACCACTGGCCGACCGGCCCCGACAACAGCGCGATCAACGCGGACAGCGGCAGGAAGATGAAGCCGACCTCTGCCGCGCTCAGTCCCCATCCGGCAATCAGCAGCATCGGCAGGTAGAACAGATTGGCCGACAGCGCGAAGTATAAGAAGAAAGTCGCCACATTGGCGCCGGCGAAGGCGCCGATCCGAAACAGCGACAGATCGATCATCGGTTCGCGCTGCCGGCGCTCGAAGACGATGAAAGCGATGAGCAGCACCCCGCCCGCGGCAATGCTCGGCCCCGACATAAGCCCCTCGCCCCCCGATATAAGCCCTTCGCCCTTGTCACTCATCGAGGTCAAGCCGTAGGCGAGCGCTCCAAATGCCAGCGTCGCCAGTCCGGCGCCGCCAAGATCGAGGCTGCGCTTCTCCGTCGGCGCATCAGCAGGGACCTTGGCGAGCAGAAGATAGATCGAGACAAGACCAAGCGGCAGGTTGATGGCGAAGATCGCCCGCCAGATGCCGTCGCCGAAGGCCGACAGCACAAGGCCGCCCAGCACCGGGCCAAGTGCCGTCGTCAGCGCCGAGGCCGCCGCCCAGATGCCGATCGCCCTGCCACGCTCCTTCTTCGGATAGGCCTTGGCGATGATGGCGAGGCTGCCGGGCACCATGATGGCAGCGCCGATGCCCTGGAGTGCACGGAACGCAATAAGCACCGCCGGGTTCGGTGCCACCGCGCAGGCCAGCGAGGCGGCAATGAACAGGACTATGCCCGCCACGAAAGCGCGCCGCAGACCGAATCGGTCGCCAGCGGCACCGCCGGCGAGGATGAGCGCCGAAAGCGTCAGCGCATAGGCATTGGAAATCCATTGCGCCTCGGCGAGGCTGGCGCCGAGATCGACACGGATCGCCGGCGTGGCTATGGCCAGGACCGAACCGTCGATGAAGCCGAGCGCCGAAGCCAGGATCGCCGCGATCAGCACGAACCTGCGCCGCGACTGCGGGCAGAATGTATCGGTGGCTTCGCTTGGAGACTTCATGGAGCCTGCTTAGACCTCCTATGTGCCGGCAACAACCGGCCAGAGGATTGCTGTCGCGGACACCAGAACAGGATCAGGACCTCTATGCCGAAGGGCCCACGGCTCCTTCTCTAAAGCGTGTCGCGATTAATCGGCCTCATATCCAGCAGCTTTGAAGAAGTTTCGGCACTGAGTGGGGTCGAAGAGGTCGCAGATGTCGCCGAGCGCATGGCAGAGCGCCTCGAAGGTTCTGGCCGCCTTCTTGCGCAGCAGCGTCTTGAGCTTCGAGAAAGCCATTTCGATCGGGTTGAGATCAGGTGAGTATGGCGGCAGGAACAGCATCCATGCGCCGCGTCGGCGCACCAGTTCGTGGGCCCGCTCGCTCTTGTGGAACCCGACATTGTCGAGGATGACGACATCGCCGGGCTCAAGTTCGGGCGCCAGTTGCGTCTCGACCCAGCTCTCGAAGCGCCGGCC
>NZ_VLKT01000086.1 GCF_007830515.1 Mesorhizobium tianshanense | reverse complement strand
GATCGCGGTGGTCGATGAAGCAAGCGGCCACCCGGTCGAAAAGGCCGATAGCCCCGTCGGCGTGGCGAAGCAGCAAGGCGCCGGCATCCGAGGTGATCGCCCGATCGCCCCGCCGTCGAAACCGGCGACAACTTTGTGGGCGTCGAAGCCTTCAAATTCGAGCTGGTCAGAGATACAGTGTGTTTGCATCGGACCCCGTCCTTGGATCTGATAACTCTTTGTTGCAAAAGCAGTTTCTCAGATTCTCGGGGCCGATGCACCCCTCACTTTGAGATATTCAGGCTAGCGCATATTCTTCATCACTATGTCGGCGCGCGCCAAGCCAGACGCCGCGCCCGACAGCGTTCTCACCTTCGCCGAGATCACTGCGCTCGACCGGATCGACGCGTCCCGAACGCGACCGCGCCTCCAACGGCCCACGCTCGCCGCTTACCTGCTGCAAATTGCCATGCTTGGCGGCTATCTCGCCCGCAACCATGATCCGCCTCCCGGCAATATGGTCGTCTGGCGCGGCATGACCCGGTTGCACGACATCGCCTTCGGCATCTCCATTGGATCAAGCCGACGATGTGGGTAATCGGAAGCGTCACCGGAGGGGTACACAAAACACGAGCCCGGTGATCAAGCGATAGGCAGAACCGGGTTCGATCGGCTCGCGTTCGCCGGAGCCGCCAACAGTTTCGAATATCAGAATGATCCTACCTGAATTGTGGGCACCAGCATCAAGCCGCTAACGCTGCCCGCCTTCGTTTCCGGATAAGTTCGAGGGTGCGAGCCATTTCGTTGGTCTGCATCATGAGCGCCTCGTCGCCTGACAATCCAGGCTTTGATCCAATGAAGTCTGGCTTTGACGCAAGCGCAACATGAACGGATATGCGTGCCGATTGATCTGTCTCGTTGGCTGATCCACCCAGAAATGCACCAACCCCATGCTGCTTACAATAGAGCACTGCCTCCATAGAATTGTTGATGCCGCCTAGATCTGGCATCTTGATTTGAATGTAATCGGCGGCCTTCTCATCACAAAATGCACGAATATCAGACAAATTGTTACACCAGTCGTCGGCGATTATTCCTACATTGATGCCGGATATCTGAAGTTCACGTCGAAGCGTCTTCATCCGCTCGATCTGACCTTCTCTGGTTCTTTCTAACACTGGTGTCTCCACAAGTAGTTGAAGTGATCCTGCGGCCTCAGCGGCCCGGCCGATCAACGCGGAAACCATACCGATGTCTTGAGCAAACATGTCGCCAAGTAACCCATAGAAATCGAAATGAAGGGTTGGTCGATAACTCTCGCCGCCGATGGCAGCTACACGAGATGAGATTTCACGGATATGCTCAAGCAACTTCTCTCCATTCCACCCGATTTCGCTCTCGATATCCGTGAAGTATGTGTGTGGCAGTATCTCTGGGCGCTTGAGAATCATTCGATCAAGTTGCAGAGTATTGTGCGGCTCACAGCTCACAGAGATTGCGATGGGGCTTGTTGAGACTGACGTCTGATACTCGCGTGCGAGAACCTCGGCCATCGTCTCTTTGTGATTTAGGGAGACTGCGTGCAGAATCGCCTGCGTCAACCCATATCGCAACGCCACGGGCAATTGCTGCCCGCCGAGAGCGAAATCGTCGAACTCTTTGGCCAACCGACGGAATTCGGAGAGAGGCTGACCACACAGACGATCTGTCACCGCACCCTCGAGCTGTATCAGCCCTTCGCTACTCCGAAAAAGCGGATCTCTCCCCGAAACGCCTGCGAAAACCACGTCGCAGCAATCGCCAAATGCTACCTGGCCGTCCTCGAGGATCAACATAATTGAGACGGCATCAGCAGGCTCTACGATGTTGACAAACCCAGGTGTCTCCGGGTTGCCACGATAGATAAACCCGTCTGCCACCGCGCCGGCCTTCACAGCTGCGAAGTCAATGTGAAAGTAACCCGATCGGCCACCGGAGCAAACCACGCTATCAATTTTCATGTTCTGTCCTAATTTTGCGCTGCACCCAGACGACAAGCTGACATCTATTTTCGACGGGTGTTTGCGGGGGCTGTGTCTTGACTTAACAATGCCGGCACGGCCCTATGCGGTATCGTCATCATCACTCTCTACGATGAACTGCACACGATCGCCGGCCCAGACGGATTCCGAGTAGCAGATCGGGCGTCCAGTCTCGTCGACATCAACCTTCTGTGTGCAGAGGACCCAGCGGGAGCGCGGCTGCTGAAGCACGCGCGCCTCATAGTGGGTCGGCGGGCGAGTGGTAATAGCGGTATGAAGGCGGGTATAATCGTGTATCCCGTAGGTCTTCAAATGTACACTTGACCCTTGCTCCAATTTAAGTTGAGCAAACCTAGGGAACCGTTCGGACGGATAGTACATTTGCCCGAACGCGATAATGACACCATCCGCCAACGAAACACCCTCAACGACAACCACACGATCGCCCGCTTTGATTTTTAGGCGCTGCGAAACCTGGTCCGACGCCGGCATTTCCTCGACCCGCTTCAATATCTTGCCGGGATCGACGCCCTGACGCTTCAGATTCTCTGAATACCGCGTTCGCTTCGAAATCTCATAGTTGATGATCCCATCGTGAACGAACGTGCCACGACCTTGTTCGATGCGAACGAGGCCATCATCTTCGAGCCTCGACATGGCGCGGCGGACTGTGTTTCGGCTAACGTCGAAGCGGGATGCGAGTTCTGGCTCTGTCGGAAGACGCGAGCCGGGACCTAGACCTTGGGTGGAGATATCCTCGACGATTTTTTCGCCAATTTGCCGCCAAAGCGCCTCTCCCGATTTTCGTTCAAGCACTGTCTAGCTACTCCTATCTGCGGCACACCCGAGCGTTCTCGACTGAGTTTATCGTATCAGTTGAATTCAATTTGAAGGCATCGCATCCAGCCGGTCGCGAAACCAATCGCCGACAAGCGTTACCGATAGGGCGGTCAGGAATATCACTGTTCCGGGGGCGACCGCAGTCCACCAAGCGGTGGTCATGAATTCGCGCCCGCTGCCGATCATCAGGCCAAGGCTTGTCAGCGGGGGCTGGATTCCAAGGCCGAGGAAACTCAGGCCGCTTTCAAGGAGAATAATGCCGGGGAAGTTGAGCGTAATCTGCACGAGCAACGCCCCGCCAATATTTGGAAGAACATGCCTAGAGTATATGCGGATTGGATGAAAACCAAGATTGCGTAACGCCTCGACGTATCCCAGCTCTTTCGCAGAGAGGACCAGACCGCGAACTAGTCGTGCATAGACCTCCCAGCCGTAGAGTCCGAGCAAGATGACAAAAAGGAATATGCTGTTTCCGAAGAATGCCAGCGCGGCCAGGGCGAAGATCATAAACGGGATAGAGGCCTGGAAATCGACAAGCGCTGAAAGAATATCCTCCCAGAGACCCTGAAAATGAGCCGCCAGAAAGCCAAGTAGTGTGCCGAATCCCGCTCCTACTAAAGTTCCAGTAACCGCAATTAGCAGGCTAAAACGCAGAGAAAACAGAACGCGGCTGAACACGTCGCGACCAAGTTCGTCGGTTCCAAAATAGTATCCGTGCGGACCACCCAAGAACGATGGCGGCTTGAGGCGGATGAGTAGGTTTTGATCATTGTAGCCTTGCGGCGCGAGAATGTCTGCGAGCGCCCCACTCATTACCGCGACCAGCAGAAATGATATTGCGCCCGCGATCACGAGACTTGGGAGCCGTCTCGTTGATGCGAAAGTCGTCCTGCGACCGATCGGGTCTGTAGCGGCTTGCTCTTTCATCGCGACATTCCCCCCGTCTTCGAGCCGATCCTCGGATCAAGCCAGCCGTAAATTAGATCGACCAGGAGGTTGGCCATCACCATGGCCAGCGCCGAGAGAAAGACGATGGTCTGCACTACAGCGACCTCACGTCCTGCGACTGCGGTTACCGTGAGCCGGCCAATACCAGGCCAAGCAAAAACCGTTTCAACGATTACTGCACCGCTTAGTAGTTGCCCGACAATGAGTCCGAGCATTGTGACGATAGGAATTGCGGCGTTTGGTAGGGCATAGCGTAAAATTCGCCATGACGAGGGTAATCCGTTCGCTAATACCGTTTTCATATATGCTTGTGACAGTACATCCAGCATTGACGCTCGCGTGAAACGCGCAAGTGTTGCTGCATTCCACAGTCCTATAGTCAGCGCCGGCATAACAAGGTGAGCCCAGGTTGCGCTTCCTGAACTCGGAAGCCACCGCAATGACATCGAAAACAGCATAATGAGCAAGATCCCGAAGAAAAAAGTTGGGACGCTGTGACCGACAACTGCGAAGGAGATGACACTACGATCGACAATGGAGTTTCGCATCACTGCTGCGGCGATGCCTGCCGGCAAGCCGACAAGAAGCGCTACGGCCAGTCCCGCGAAACCAAGCGTCAACGTTGCGGGGATTCGCTCAGTCACCGCTTGGAGCGCCGGACGTCCGTCGCGGAAGGACATGCCAAAATCTCCGTGCAGAACGCTTGCTACATACCGAATATACTGAACATAAATCGGTGCATCCATGCCCCAGCGGGCGCGATACTGTTCGACGACGCTTGCGGGAGTGTCTTCGGGCAGCAGCATTTTGATCGGATCGCCAGCGAGGCGAAGCATCAGAAAAACAAATGTGACGACGAGAATCAGAGTCAGCAGGGCCCGAAGAGTTCTCACAATCAGGAATCGAGCGCTCATGCGCGGCCACCGCCTTCAGTGTCTGCCCGCACAGCCAGGTGGCAGGCCACCTGGCGTCCTTGGCCAACTTCCACCAACGCGGGCTCAACCCACCGACAAATGTCGCGGGAGAACGGACAGCGTCCTTGGAATCGGCAGCCAGACGATGCCGATGCTGGATCCTGCAATTCGCCACCGAGCAATGGCCCGGCTGAGGGATGGTGCCGGCGTGTCGTAGGCACCGCCGCCAGAAGGGCTTGCGTGTAAGGGTGATGGGGATTCTTGAAGATGTCGGCCGTGGAAGCGATTTCGACAATACGACCGAGGTACATGACAGCAACGCGATGGCTAATATGCCGCACGACTCGTAAGTCATGGGAGATGAACAGGTAGCTCAAGCCGAATACCTGTTGCATTTCCATTAGAAGGTTCACTATCTGAGCTTGCACCGAAACATCGAGCGCGGAAACCGGCTCATCGCACACGATTAGCTTCGCCTGCATCGCCAAGGCCCGGGCAATAGCGATGCGCTGCCGCTGGCCACCTGATAGCTCGCGAGGAAGCCGATGCTCGATGCTGGCTCCGCCAAGGCCAACCCGATCCAGCGCGTCGACCACGCGGTTGTGGCGCGCGCTCTTGCCGCCGGCCAATCCATAAACGGAAAGAACCTCCTCTATCTGAGCGCCAACCGGCATCCGAGGGTCCAAAGCACCGGCCGAATCTTGGAAAATCATCTGCATGTTGCGTCGAGACTGCCGCCAGGCAGCTCCGCCAAGCTTGAATAGGTCTTCGTTCTCGTAGTGAACGGTGCCACTCGTCGGCTTCATGAGCCCGAGAGCAATTCGTCCAGTTGTCGATTTCCCAGATCCGCTCTCGCCTACAAGTGCGAGCGTTTCTTTGCGGCCAATGGAAAACGTTACATCATCGACTGCCTTTATCATGCGTGCCTTCGGCCCGAACAATCCGCGCGCCGACGCGAACGACCGCGACACGGCCGTTACTGTCAATAATGAAGCCGGGTTCATTCGCTCATCCCTAAAGGAAAATGGCATGCTATGACGGCCCCGCTCGACGTAGTGGTGCGATGGGGCGCCACCTTCCGACATTTATGTTGCGCCGCCTGACAGCGAGGCTCGAAGGCGCAACCGACCGGCGCTTCCGAAAGCGATGCTACGCTGCCCGGTATTGTGACCAACGTGTCTGCCACTCGATTGATGTCAGGTGACGCATCAATCAAGCCGCGGGTATAAGGATGCCTCGGCCGATCCAATACGGTCTCGGTGGCGGCCTCTTCCACGATCTCGCCGGAGTACATAACGGCAATTCGATCCGAGGTTTGGGCAATGACACCAAGGTCGTGGGAGACGAGGATGATTGCCATCCCGAGTTCGCGGCGGAGGTCACTCAGCAAGGTCAGAATCTGAGCTTGTATGGTAACGTCGAGGGCGGTCGTAGGCTCATCTGCGATGAGAAGTTTCGGCTGGCATGATAGCGCCATGGCGATCATTGTGCGTTGGCACATTCCACCCGATAGCTCGTGAGGATAATCATTCAAACGTCCCCGCGCGGCAGGCATCCGTACCAGGTCGAGAAGTCTCACCGCTTCCGCAAGCGCTGTCGTGCGCGACAAGCCTTTGTGAACCATAAGCTTGTCAGCAATCTGGGTTCCGACTCGGCGCACAGGGTTTAGCGAACCCATCGGATCCTGAAAGATCATAGCGATCTCTCGGCCGCGCAAACGCGCGAGCTTTTCGGACGATAAGCGTTGCACGTCCAATCCATTGAAGTGGATTTGGCCCTCGATCTGCGCGTTATCCGGTAGGAGCGACAGGACCGCCGAGCAAAGAGTGCTCTTGCCGCAGCCACTTTCGCCGACGATGCCCAAACATTCCCCGACGCGAACGCTAAGCGAAATGCCCCTGACGGCATGGATAGGGCCATGACGGCCCGGGAGCCGAACGCTGAAATTCTCGATGCGCAATAGGTCGTTGCCGTAGGGTGTTGCCGAAGGAGTGGGTGCTGCGATACCTCGCAGAACCCGACCGTTTTCTTCGAAACTAAGTTCAATCAGCGACACTAGCGCGGCCCCTAGTTTGCGGCTCGAGCAAAGGCGAGATTGTCTGGCCGGAAGTCCGTTCTGTAATCTGCGGTCGGCAACCAAAGAATACTGCGTTTCGCCGCGAAGAACTGTGGCGTCCGGTAGAGCGGAAACGCGGGAACCTCGTCGCTGAGGATATCGAGAATACCCTGGAAAGTTCCCCTTCGGCTGTCCTCGTCGAGCGTTGCAAGCTTATTGGCAAGGGCATCCAGTCCTGGGACACCGTTCGGAAAGCCACGTTGGCGAGTAAGAGATTGATTGCCGAAGAAGCACGACCCCAAGGCTTCCGGTGCGGCGAATTCGAAACCACACCCCCCCATCACGGCCGCACGGCCTGGAGCGAAAGCCTGCGACCAGTTCTCGACGATCTCGAGCTTGGCGTTGATCCCGACTGCCTGCCACATAGCCTGGATGGCCTGCATGACAGTCTCGCCGTTGACGTAATAATTTGCCAGCACCCGAAGCGTTACAGGTGCGCCCGAGTATCCTGCTTCCTTGAGCAATTTCCGTGCGCGATCGGGATCAAACTTAAATCCTGGCCGGTTTTGATCGTACAACGCACCAAGGGCGGGTAGTTGGAACTGGTTCTCAACGTTCGTCTTTCCATTCCAAATTGATTGGACGATCGCGTCGCGGTTTATTGAGAGCGCTAGAGCTTGGCGAACTCGCTTGTCCGCAACGACCGGCTCGGTGGCTACCATCCAGAGCTGTTGCATTTGATCCAGTAGGGACGGCAACACGTGGAGGTCAGTGGTTGCCTCGATCGTCGCGAACTGGTCCGGCGTGATCTGCGTGATCAGATCAAATTCCCCACTGACCAGTCCGGCCACGCGGGCTGCGGTCTCAGGAACCTCCCGAAAGGTGATCGTGTTGAAGGTCGGGCGCCCGCCGAAATAGTCGTCGAAAGCCGAAAATGTGATATGGTCGCCGTCTTTCCATTCGACGAACTTCAGCGGTCCCGTACCGATCGGTGCTCGTTTGAACGCCGCTTGTCCCTTTGTCGTATATGCGCGCTTGTTGACGATCGCCGCAGAATAATGCGCTAACTTCAACTCGATTGTCGGATTGGTCTCGCAGCTTAAAATTCGCACCTTGTAGCGGGAAACGACTTCGGCAGGCTTCCAGCATCCAAAAAACGCTTTGGCCGACGGGAGCATTGCACTCTCACCAAAGATCCGCTCCGAGGAAAAGGTGAAGGCAACGTCATCGGAGGTGAACTCGTCTCCGTTGTGGAATTTTACGCCTTGGCGGAGATCAAGCTCGACCGTACGGCCGTCAATCCGTCTCCACGCCGTCGCCAGCGCCGGAACAAGAATAGAACCCTTCGATGGATCAAGACTCTCGGCTTTGTAGTCCCGCCTGATAAGGTTGTCGAAAACCGAACCGTAGACCCGCAATTCCGTGGCAAGCGGCGTATCGGCAGGGTCCATCTTCGACCCGAGGGAGTTCACAGCGATTGTGAGATTGGGGCGGTCCTGAGCGCTAGCCCCCGTCCCAAAGAGCGCGGAGGCAATTGCTAGGGCGCCAGCCAAAGCAGGTAAGCGATGAAGCCAAAATTGCATGAGGAAATGCCTTTCTAAGTTGGCGTTCGATGGACGGGGTCAACCCGCGCTAACGCCGGTCTGAGGAGCTACAGCCGAGTGTCCGACACTTGGGGGTGTTTTGCTTTTGGCGTTTGTTGCCCGCCGGCCCAATCACGCCATGAGTAGCCGCCCTGCATCCTCGCCGAGGGACTCCAAGGGGAGGTGTGGGACAGTTCGCATGGCACCGTAGCGTGCCAAGAGGTCGGTAATGTCGTTGGGTACGATACCGGGCGGTTCGGCGAGGGTGAATTCGATGCCACCTGCGTCGTCTAACCAATAGTGGACGACGCCTGGTTTCAACAATGCACGAAAAGATCGCGGCATACGCAATATCTGCGCCGTGCTCGGTGCCCAAACCATAGCGATCGAGCCAATTACGAAACTGCGGTAGTGATGATTATGGCCGGACGCTATGAGGCGGAGGTTGGCATCTCCAAGCGCGGCTAACAGGCGGCTGCGACCCTCCGGGACCACGCAAATATTAGGTGAACTGTCCTCATCGAGCCTTTCCACGCACAGCGGCTTGTGAAGAAAAATTGCGAGTGGGCGTGTCCGATCGCGCGATACGATCTCGCGCAACCAGTCATATTGCTCCTCCTCTCTTTGCACGTTGCTGCCAAGGAGGAACGCATTGAGACCTATCAGGCGCCATGTGCCGAGCTCGCGGGTCCAGCGATCTGTGCCGAATACTCCTAAGTAGCGCTCGATCCGCTCGTGATTGACGTGCTGTCCTTGATAGGGATTGGGGTTCAGGTCGCCGATATCGTGGTTTCCGGGTACCGCTGACCACGGAACAGTAATTCGATCCAACTGCGATCTAGCGAAAATGTGATCCTCTAAGCAATCCGGATCGTCAAGCGCGTGATCTCCCGTTGATACAACTATATCGGGATTCTCGTGCGCAATATACGAGAGGCAAGACTCCCACCCGTGCTGATTGTACGCGCGAATCTCGCTCAGGTGTAGGTCAGAAACCTGGATAACATGATGCCTTTTCATAATAGGACTTAAGTTTTTGATCAGATACACCTGAGGCTCCCATCAAATCCATGACGGCTTAAATAGGTAGGAACGTTTACAGATTTGTGACGGTGGCACGGTTTTTGCGGAGAAACTTCATGTTTCATATGATGGGGTCGTGTCCCCTGAGCACCGAGGAAAGGGCTGAGCAAAGAATCGGTGATCCGAGGGGGCACCAGAAGCGCCTGTTGGGAATCGACCAGGCCCAGCTACGCTTTGCGACTTGCGACTAGGACGTTCTCCCTACAGGATTTCCGAACCAATGCGCTTGGTTGCATCGCTGTCGGACAAGGTGTGGTTAAGAGCTTGAGGGCGGGTTTGAGAGAGGGCGCGGTCGTGTTGCGGGCTGGCTGCCTCGCCGGATGTGGCACAGCGTCGTCTCGTCGGCGTGCCGCCATCGAACGCGAAGTTGCAGAACCGCCGGAACGAAATCGACGTCGGAGTGGGTAGAGACCCGAATGAGCCGGTCGGCCGTAGGCGGCCGTAGGCAGTAGGCTTTGGCTTTCCTGCTCGGATCGGATAGGCTGGCGCTCCACCCACCATGTGGACCTGTGCGTCGACCAGCTGTGGTCTTGAGCAGCAAGGGATCGTCGCCGATACCATCCTATTTGGGCAGCCCAATCGGGTCGGCAGCGACATTGAGGTGGACTGGCTCGTGAGGTTGTCACTCGAACGGACCAACCTGCCTGGCGGATTCCTCACATGCCGGGCTCCAACGTACAGCGGGCTCGTTGAGTGCCGAAAAGCCGAAAATGAATTATTCGCCCATCTACACGGGCAGCCCACCGATCCCAATCGCGGCGGCGGGACGACAACTCAAGTCCACTTACACCGCGTTTGGAATGAACCAGACGGTGGTTGAGCATAGGTCAGCCCATACGACCTCGGCCGAGGTTACCGATGCTTCGATGATGTATCAAAGCTATGCTACGGGACATTTCGTTGCGTTGAATCATGAGCGCTTCATCGCCACCGCGACCCGGCTTCGCAACCATGAAGTCTGGTTGAGTCGCAAGAGCGATATGTATCGAGACGCGTGCAGATTGATCCGTTTCGTTATAGCTTCCCCCTAGAAACGCACCCATGCCGTGTTCCTTGCAATAAAGAACCGCCTCGATCGTATTATTAATGCCCCCGAGATCGGGCATTTTGATTTGCACGAAATCGCTTGCGTCGGCCGCAACTAGCGCTCTGATGTCGTCGAGCGTATTGCACCACTCATCCGCGATAATTGGCACGTTGACCCCTGCCGCTCTTAGTTGCACACGGACTTCGTGGAAAAGCGCGAGGTGTTCGTCGCGCGTCGCGCCGGTTACCGGCCCCTCGATAAGTAAGTCGAAGGGCTTCGCCGCTTCCGCGGCGCGGCCAAGACACGCCACAATCGCTGGAACGTTGTTGTTAAACAGATCGCCCAATGTTCCGCCCATGTCGACAACTATGCGAGGTTGGTATCCTGTATCACCGATGGCCAGAATGCGGGTCGCCACGTACCGGATGTACTCAGACAAATTTTCGGCGCCAGCGGTAAGTTGTTGCTGCGCGTTTTGGTAGTACGAGTGCGGAAGCAGATCCACACGCTTAAGAAGCATGCGGTCGAGGTGCTTTGGATCGTCAAGTTCACCAGTCGAAAGTATCGGAATAGGAACCGTCGAAACACCTGTCGCGTATTCTCGTGCTACCACCTCCGCCATCGTCTCTCTTCCAATGAGCGAAACGGCGTGGAGAATCGCCTGAGTGATCCCGTAACGCACCGCGATATGAAGTTTCGTGCCACGATGCCTGTGGGAATCAAATTCCTCTGCAATTGCTTTAAAGGACGTGATATCCCGGCCTCTCAACATGCCCGCAACTTCACCATTTAGAAGGTCCATGTGCATTGAAGGGAGGAAAATGGGATCCCTGCCATATACGCCTGAGTAAACGACGTCAGTGCAGTCACCGAATGCTACTTGGCCGTCATCGAGTATTAATACCACCGAGACCGTCTTCGCTGGCTCGACGATAGAGCTGAAATGTGGAGTCGTAACCGGTCCCTTATAGGTAAAGCCGTCGACAACGCGCCCCAACCGAACCGCCGCAAAATCGATGTGGAAATACGCAGATTGGCCGGTTGCAAAAATAACGTCGCTAATTTTCACGAGAAATCCCCCGCATTCAAAGATGCAAGTGCATACGAACTAACTCGGTGCATGTAGTTGTCATCGGGCAGTCCTTCCCATGAAAAGTTGAAACGTTGCGAGTGCAAGAAAAAACAAAATCGCTGAAGTCAGGAACGAGAGTTTCAATCCCTCAAGTAGTCGTTCTGACCCACCAGTTGCGACGAGTCCGTAAACGGCAACCCCGATAGCGCCTGTTCCTTGCTTGGCAGTATTGAGGAAGGCACCTGCCATACCGGCGCGGTCGAGCGGTACGCTCCCTAAAAGAATGTCGGTCGCAGCCGGCGCAATCAGCCCCGCCATTCCGACGGGAATAAGGAGGAAGGCGACAATGCTCGGATCGCCTGAACTCACCGACATGTAGATGTAAAGCGCAAAGTGCCCAATGCCTGCGACCGCTAAGCCGACGATGAGTGGTAGGCGCGGACCAAATACGCTGCCGAGCCAACCGCCCCCGATGCTTGCCAACACGAAGGCCAAGCTGAACGGAAGAAAAGCGAGACCTGCTTCCGCTGGAGAATAATCGTGCTGTCGCTGGAAATAGAGACCAAGCACAAACACGACGCCATAGTACGTTACATTTGTTACGCTACTAACGGCAATAGCGGCCGTGAACCCCGCTCGGCCGAAAAGCTCCAAAGGCAATACGGTTACGCCTCGCCGCCGTCCCATAGCAAAGGCCGACACGCCCGACGTGACGGCCAAGAGAAGAAAGCCGACTACCAGCGGTTCCACGAGGCCACGCCGCCCCGCCTCGATCGCGGCCGCGATAAAACCCACGAGCGTGAGGGCTACGAATGCTTGCCCAACAAGATCGAACCGCGCGTTGTCATTTCTCGCTGTGGTGCTAATATAGCGTGACGCGAAGAGGGCTGTTACTAGGCACAGAGTACCCTCAGCGGCAAACGCATTCCGCCATCCAGCAATCGTCATGAGGTAGCCGCCCACTACCGGGTTAAGCGCTACTGCCGCTCCACCCACGGCGGTCCAGATTGCGATCGAGCGTGCTCTGAGTCGAGGATTTCCGTGACATTCCCTGGCAATGAGCGCAAGGGAGCATGGGATAATGAGCGCTGATGCTGTACCAACTAGCGCTTGGGAGACGACAAGAGATGCGATAGTTGTGCCCGCCGCGGTGCCAAAAGAACCGAAGGCAAAAATGCCGAGACCCCAAAGAAACGTTGGTCGCAAACCGAGACGATCGCACAGCGTACCCCCCGATAGAAGAAGGGCTGAGAAGGCGAGCATATATGCATTCACGATCCACTGCAGTGAAGAAACGTACGCACCAAACTCAATCTGGATCCGATAAATAGCAAGATTTAGAATTGCCATATTACACTGGACAATGACATGACCCAAGCATATGAATATTAGAGTGTTTTGAATTGTAGTTTGATGAGTTCCGGCCGCAGCCATCCCCGCTCTCCTTAGACCAGGATCGGGCACGTAAAATCGATCGTCCTAGATGAAGCAGGGGCGCTAACCTTAGCAGTGCGACTTATCGAATAGGTTGCGAACGAGTGGAAATTATCGGCTGGCCGCCCGGTCCGCTCGCCGTGGAACCTGCCTAAACTGCTTCGACTGTCCAACTGTGAGTGTTGTAAGATAGATTTAAGCTCCGACGATCTCCGATAAGCTCATCAATCGCACCGATGATATTCGTCCATCGTTCCGGCCCGGCCTGACTCTGAATATCGAAGGACAGGCGGAACATGTTCAGATATTGCTCCCTAGTTGTCAGTTCGCTGTGCCAACCTTCGACGTGTATGCACCGGGAAAGCGAGGTATTAAGCGTTAATATTTGGGGAAGGCGTGGGAACAATTCTTCTATATCTTCGTATACGCGCCGAATGCCCGGAATCATGCTTCTGACTATTCCGTCGACCTCACGCTGAAACGCATCGTTGGCAAGATCGCGCAGGCACCAAATCGCCGTGAACTGGCCACCCGGCTTTAGAATCCTCCGTATCTCCCGCAGGGCGCACTTGTGATCCGTCCAATGAAATGCATCGCCCATCCAGGTCCAGTCGATACTGGCGTCTGGAAGACCCGTCGCCTCCGCAGTGCCCGCCTGCCAGGAAACATCCTGTGCGGCGCCCACGGCCTTCGTTCCCACGTCGCGCATTTCATTGCTCGGTTCTACTGCAAGCCCACGCCAGCCCGCCCAGGCAATCATGTTGGTTAGGGTCCCGGTGCCCGCACCGATGTCTGCAAACGTTCCGCTGGGTGCGCCTCTCGCCGTTCTCAGGAGATCGATGACTTCGAGCGAGTACAGATACCTGAAGACGTACGCCGGCGCGACGCGCGAGAAGTCATTCGATGTCTTTCCGAGTAAAGTGCGCATAGTGTACCTCCGATACAAGACTTATCACTGATCGTATACGTGAGTGTTCCTAGTTGTTTGAGCGACGATTGGAGCTTGATTATGCTGAACGGCTATGTCGCTAGCGTTCTGTGGGAAATCCGGCGGGAGATAGTCCGTTGCCCTGCCAAAAAGCGGCTCGCTGAGCGTCTCAGCCCAGGCGGCGATCTCCTCAAGCCGAGGCATGTCAACGTTCAATCGACGCGCGATCGCGACGAGCAGTGACAGCCCAAAATGGGTGTCCTCATAGAAAATTCGATGAGAAAAATCGATTTCAAACCCAATGCCATTACCAGCGCGTACTAAGGGAACCATTCCTTTGAAGGCTCGATTTGTTTTGAAGATGGTGTGAAGGCTCGAGCCGTCGGCTATAAAATCTTGATAATTTCGGAGAAGGTCGTCACGCAGCGGCGTTAAGGAAGCAAGATTGCACCCGAGTTCGGCTCTCACTCTTTTGATGAGCTGATACTGCTCGGCGGCGCAGTCTTCGATATAGGCAGCGCCGAGTTCGGTCAGGTCGCGCCACCAGCCTTGCTGGCCAGTGAACTTGGCGTCCGGGTTATCCGAATGCGGGCCGACAAGACCGTAGAGCGCCGGCAAGTGCAGCACCGGGTTGCCGAACGCCAGCGTGAGTTCGAGAAAACTGTTGGCGAGGATAAAATCAACCTGGAAAAGATGCTCAAGTATGTGCTGTAGCTCGCCAACCTGGTTGCCAGCGCCTTGTTTGTGACAAGCGAATACGTGGGT
This sequence comes from Mesorhizobium tianshanense, assembly GCF_007830515.1. GTDB lineage: Bacteria > Pseudomonadota > Alphaproteobacteria > Rhizobiales > Rhizobiaceae > Mesorhizobium > Mesorhizobium tianshanense. Next base: position 5,418 of record NZ_VLKT01000086.1, on the reverse strand, counting down.
CCGTGGGCCGCCACCGGCCGCTACGGAAATGCCATGCACCAAATCATATGCCGTGTACGGGGGATCTTTGGTTCCCCAGATCACGACGTTTGGTGGCAACATCCTATCGGCTAGCCAATCGAAACCCGCATTGCCCGGAATGGCCCCGACAAAGACAGGATGATGCCGATCGACGAAAGGGGCTATCGAGGTCAGTATGAACGCCCTTACATGAGCTGGAACAGCTAAGATCACAACCTCCGCGCCGACGACCGTGTCGCAAGGATTGTTCGAAATATTCTGCGGGCGACCTTGATACTCCCTTCCATCGGGAAGGACAGCCAAAAGTCCTTTGGGCGGCATAGTGGCGCAAAGCTCAATTGCCTTTTGCGTGTAAACCGAAACCTCCACGTCTGTGACATGCGAAAACAGAGCAGCATACAGATGAGCGGTTCGCCCGCCGCCACAAATACACACCTTTAAGGTTCGCATAGCTTGTTCCTAGAAGTTCAATGGCTTAGCGTTTGTTCCTCAAGAGAGATCACACGCTTGGCAAGCTGGCCTCCGGCAGAAAGTCGTTATGAGGACTCGTCGCCACGGCCTATAATTCTGCTGCCGTCTCCAGTAGGCTATCGACGAGGCGCTGATTATCAGCTGTGCAACGCGCAGCGATTCGTAGATAGCGACCACCCTCGCCCATTGTTTTTCCTCCGTTGTGCCGAACAAGAATGCGGTGTCGTTTGAGGAGCACATCGGCCAGAACCGGTCCGTCTGGCCATTCGTCCGGCGTGCGGCAGAAGGCGAAGTTTGCGTGAGGCGGAATGACGATCATTCCTGGGATTGAGGAGAGCAGTCCAAATAGATTGTCGCGGTCGGCTCGAACCTGTGTCCAACTCGCCTCTGCTTCCGAGCGGAGCGAGCCGATCCTACTGAGGAAGAATTCTGCAAGGGAGTTCACATTCCAGATCGGAAGAAATTCGCGTAACCTCTCTGTAAAGGCAGTATTTGACGAGATAAGATAGCCAACACGTAGACCGCATGAACCATATATCTTTCCAAGGCTCTTTAGAATAGTCACATTCCTGAGAGTATCCAAGTCAGATTCCAAGCTGTCGTGATGGCTCATGTCGGTAAACTCGACGAACGACTCGTCAAGGAGAAGCATTTTTCCGCACTCTCCAAGGCGCGTAGCCAATTTGACCAGCTTTTCTTTTCCGACAGCCCTTGACGTCGGATTGTTCGGGGAGATTACAATTGCCGCATCAACTTCGGTCTTCTCGACGAAGCTCGCGAACTCGTCGACATCGAGATCGAACGACGGGGCACTGAGGGGAAATCGGACTAGGTGACCGGGAAGCGCTGTGTATTCGTAGGGGTTGAACGAAGGGGTTGGAACGGCGATACGAAGACCAAGCCCTCTGAGAAGCACAGGAATGATCTCGGCAACACCGTTGCACACCACGAGTCGATTAGGATCCTGCCCAAGGAGCTCCCCAATTTTTTTTGCGATCTGTTGATGCGGCGAGGGGTAGCAGGCAAGCAACTTTGGTAGAGCGGTCCTAAGTGCTTCGAGGAGAGTATTTGGCGGGAAATAGTTATTTACCAGGAGGACATGGTCCACCAGGTCATGTTGCCAGTATCCGCCGGGCAAATCATTTACTAGGCGACTACCTGCGGTATTAGTATTCCCAGCAAACGGGTGACGTGCAGTTGATTCGTTCGCGCCAGCGGTCATGGGAAGATCCTATCTGTTCTTTTGATGTCCGCGGTTGCCGCGCGTCTGGTCTATCCAATTGCACGAATGATGAGGCTCGAGACGACGTGTAGTGCAGCAAGTAGTAGGAAGCTTATGTTCACGATGTAGGAGCGTGCCATGCATTGTCATCTCTCATCGATAAATATCCAGCGTAGTATTCGCACATAGTATTCGATCGCCCGTACTGACGCGCTGCTCGAGCGCAACACCACAGCCGCCATCAAGGAACTCGACGCAGCTGCCGCGCGAAGGGCTTCATCACGAACCGCTCTGCGGCCAATCCACGATCTGCCTTGCCGTCCGCCGTGACAGAATCATCGAAGCAAGATGCGTGCCGAATTGGAGTACCATCTGCGTTGCAGCCCTTCCCCGTACCGGCGGCCTAGCCCTCTCGGCCTTTTAGTCGGGCTTCCGACATTCTTGTCCACCTTCGGACACAGAGGGTTTGCGGACAGACACTGGGCCTAAAGGAAAGGAGCCTCATGTATGCAAACGCCGTGACCCGTGTGAATCGGCGTGCAAAATCCTTTTGCGCGCCGATCCGGGGTCCCCATTCCGTGCTGATTGACACTCTCGTCGCCCAAGAGCGGCTCGAATATGTGCTACCAGATTGGCACTACGCGCCGCACCACGTGCATGCGGTCTATCCGTCGAACCGCTTCATTCCATTGAAGGTCAGGCGGTTCGTTGACGGCTTCACCGAGCACCTCGCCGCGATGGGTGCGCTCATCAGTGACGCGGGCCCTGGCTTAGCGGCGACGCAAGCAAGAGGCTTTAGCCTAACCGATCTACCCCGAAGTGGCGCTTGACCTTAACGCGCAGCATCCGCGTCACTACCAACGACGGCACCCCGCCGTACAGATTACTCGAGCACTTTCGCGAACGCCCGGGCTGCACCAAATGGGGCGGCTGGGGTTTCCCACATGGCCAGCAGACTGTTTGGTTTTGTGGGGAGCATCGAGGGGACGCGGAGAACTGGGGCTGGGTCCTACGCCCAACCCACGTGATCCGATTTTGCGAGCTTTAGAAACAAGTCGAACCAAAACCGATGCTCGGGTCCACCTCGATCGCCAAGCGTCTCGAACGCACAATACGCAACCGACGTCGTCCGGTCTTTGCCGTATTTGTCGATCGCAGCATCAATCGCCTCGTCCTCAGCCAAGAACTCCCATCCTCTAATTATGCTGCCGTGAATTCTCACGTTGACCTCCTCAAACCTGCCCAGGGAAAGCTAATGCTTGGGCGGTCCTGCGTCACCCTGCATCTCGAGAAGTCACGTCAATCGTGATGGAGGCCGATGTACAATTTTCAGAGCCTCCAGCGATGCCCTCGCCACGGCAGGGGCGGGTAGCTGGGGGAATGCCCGACTTCTTGTCCCCAGCCGCGCGTTGGATGCGCGTCACCGAACCTCGGCGAGTATCAGTTGCCGTCAACCGCTGACGATTGTTGAGCCTCGAACTGCCCGCGCGGATCGTCGCGGGCATGGGGCAACAGTTCGTAGCTTGCCAGATTTGCCATATCCAGAAAGTACCGCGACTTGCGTCTTGATGCTCCCCGTAGCCACTCCGCCAGTTCGGATTGCGTCACCTGCAACCATTCTGGAAATTCGGCGGGACCGCTGAACTCTCCTTCAATCAGTCCGGTTAGGGCGTTGATGTAGATGATGCGGCCAACACCGGGAAACTCGTAAATCTCCGCTCCTCGCCTGCCTTGAAGACGGTCTTGGATCAGCCGGTATCCTACCACCAAGACGATCTTGTCTTCCGGGTAGCGGTCATCCACCAAAAACCAGTTTGCAATCTCCTGCCTTCGGCCATTGTCGTCGGAGCCATGATACGCACCAAGTCCCATGTTGCAGATGGTACAGCACGGGACCAGCTTGCATGGGCCGAAATGCTCCCGGATTGCCCTTTTCGTGACCAACCCGCCTTCTGCGAACCTGTGAAGGACGTACACCGGAGGTTGATGATCAGATTTGCCGTCATTCGGCATCCCGCAATAGATGCATCGATCACCCTCGACGGCTTCATATACGAGCTCGAAACGCTTTTCTGCTTCGCGTCGGTTGTACTTTTGCTTTACCCGGCCCATGGGATTTTCCGTAACTCTTAGACCGCTCCGGCAACGGCTATGGCATTGCGGCCACAATTTCAGCGGTAACGTCGCGGACGCCGGGTGTAGTCCATACATCATCCCGCAACATGAATTTGTTGCTGTTCGTATGGGCGATGTAGGTGGAGCGCTCGACTACGAACGCGATGGGGATCAGCGCAGCCTTCACCACATTGAAGTCGTCATCAAACAGGACACCCGCCAGCACGTCGAAATGCCCCCCTTCAATGTCGCGGATGGCGGAAAGTTGACGAGACTTGTTGCGGCGGTGAATGCGACGACCCTTGATTTGATACCGCGTGCCATCTGTCCCTATCGCATCGTATCCCCGTTCGGAGTTCGGGGCTTGTCGCCAGCCGAAAGCGCGACAAAAAAGGTACTTGGCAAGATCGCCAGTCGGATTGTTGGCGCTGCGCACCACACCCCTGTCGCGCAACTCCTCGCCTATCTGTGCATGGAGCACGAGCAGTTCGGCCACGGATAGTGACTTCATGCGATCCGTGGCGGGACCGTCTTCCAACGGGAGCCAACCCTTCCTGACGCCATCCGCCCAGAGGGCTGTCGCATAGTCTTCTGGCCGTGTGTCATCGGCGTTTCGCTTGCGCAAGACGATACCGTCAATTTCGGCTTGCACATACGCGGCGCACACCTTGCTCTTGTCTCCGCCCAGTTCAACAGCGAGCTTACGCATGTAGTCGCGTTGTGTAACTACGTTGCCTGTCATCGCCTCTACCTCGCAGCGTGAGGCGAGCATTCTCCTAGCAATTGATTAACAGTTCTCGTCCGAGAGTTTCGGTCATTCTTCTCACCGGCTGGCGGATTTTGGAAGCCTAAGCGGGGCGGCTACCGATGCCTTGGCGCAAAATTCCGGCAATGTGGGAATTTGGTCCCGGGTCCAGGATGGGAGAAGGTTTTTTACAGTGTCGTCGAGCATAAACTCGCGGCGAAGACGCTCGTAAAGACTGTTGTCTGGCGAGCCGTCTGTGGCTGCGGCAGCATGATACTTTCACGCATCGTCGCCCGTTCGAGGTGACCGATCGGAAGCTCGTCTTCGTAGAGCAATAGTGTAAATATGTTGACATACTTCGATTTCATCAACGCGTAGAGCAATCAATACATCGCTTGTACGCCGTACCATACTATGGACACTGACGCAGAACAATACCCCGAACATTGATAAGATAGTCCCACAGTGCGGCGGCGCTGACGGCCTCTTTGGCCAAACGAGGGGAAATTGGGGCGACTGGCGAAGATTCTAGGATTGCTCGACGCCAGCGTGCGCATTTCGCAAAAGCCGGACAGGGGTTCCGCTAATTCCCGGACAGTGGTTTCGCTAATGTCGGGACAGTCTGGCGGCGTCGGTCCTCGGGTGCCTTGTTGCGTTCATGGATGATTGATTTCGCCGTTTTCGGTGCCGGTCAAGAGGGGCGCGGCCTTTTGCTTTCGCATGCTGTCGCCCTGAAGCACGATGCGGTGGGCGTTGTGCACGATCCTGTCGAGAATGGCGTCGGCGACGGTGGGGTCTGCGATCAGGTCATGCCATCTGGCCACCGGGACCTGGGCGGTGATCA
>NZ_VLKT01000085.1 GCF_007830515.1 Mesorhizobium tianshanense | reverse complement strand
ATAGACGGCGCCGAAACGCTCCTCCAGCACCGGCCAGTCGATCGCCTGCGCCAGCCGCACCAGCTCGTGCTTCATGTTGATGATCTGATCGAGCCTGGAGCGGAACAGATCCTGCTCTCCCGTCTCGCGCTTCTCGCGTGGCTTGGACATTCGCCGTCCCCTCGATTCGCCGCCGCCGAACCGAGTGAATCACGCTCCGCAGCACAAGGGAATCGCAAAACCAAATTGCAGGAAAACAGCGCTCATAAACCGCCAATCCTGCAATTCCAAAGCCGCTATCCGCCTCAATCAACATGCCAGATCAATGGCTTGCGGATAGTTCACGGTCGACGCATTACGCTGGGCATGCCTTGCGCCAAGGAACGCTGCGGGTCCTCGATCCGCGTCCATCTTTCTTGACTCGAATGTGCGTTCAGTAATCTGTACTCTTGACCGCGCCTGCGGCACCGTAACGAAGCTATCCGCAATCCAGTCCGATGCCGAGGACAGAGCACGGTGGGTAAGCCAGCCGATCGAGACGAGGTCGAGACGCCTGTCGGGGCAATCGCCGGTGTCGTTGCCGGCATCACTCGGCACCCTCGTCTTGGCGATCGCCGCCGAGGGACAGAGGGGACTGTGTCACGTGCTTCCAATCACAAGCAAGCAAGCTCCTCGTCGGAACGAAATCGAGCCGGTACGGCCGCACGACGGAATAAAGCTGCTGGTTCCCACGTCCCATCTGTAGGGAGGAAGGTCGTGCACGCACCCGCTTTCGATTACGCGAGCGATTAGGCCGTTCCATGCCGATCGTCCGCTCCCGTTTTGAAGAGAGGTTTCTGCCGTATCACGATCGTCTTTTCGGCTATGGGGTTGCGCTGTCGGGCGATCGCGACCGTGCCGCTGACCTGCTGCATGAATGCGTCATTCGCGCCATGGCGGCGCGCAACCCTCCCGAGAGCGAGGCAGCGTTTAGATCATGGCTGTTCGCGATCCTGCGCAACATCTGGATCGACCAGACCCGCGCCAGCCGCCGCAGGGCGGAATACGAGGCGCGGCATCCGGAGGGACTTGTACAGGAGCCGGTCTTGCTCGAAAGCGTCGTCGTCAACGCTTTCGCGGTTCGCAAGGCCTTCGAACATCTCAGTCAGCAGCACAGGGAAGTCCTGGCTCTGGTGGACATCTCGGGGTTCAGCTACGAAGAGACCGGTTCGATCCTCTCGATTCCGAAGGGAACCGTCATGAGCAGGGTCAGCCGCGCGCGCCGAGCCCTGGCGAGCCTTCTCTCCGACACCAACGTCGTGGCCATTCCATCCAACCGAACGGCGGAACGCAAATGACCGATCCGGAACCTGACTTCGATCTGCTCAGCGCTTATGTCGACGGCGAACTCGATCCCCCCGAGGCCTCGCGGCTGGCGCGCCGCATCACCGCCGACGAGATCCTGGCGCGTCGCGTTGCCAAGCTCTTCGAATTGAAGGAAGGAGTGGCCAAACTGGCGCCCGAGGTCGTCGTCGTTAGCGTCCCGCGACGAGGTCCCGCCAGCAGGCTTTTCGTGCCGCTGGCGTTCGCGGCCGGCCTGCTCCTGGCCGTGCTGGGGGCGTTGGTCTGGAACGGCATGCCGTACCCGACACAGACGCAGACAATCACTGCCGACGCTCTCGACGAGGCGATACGGTTGCACGACGACTGGGTGTCGCAAGCCCAGGCACTGGCGGCGCCTGCCGCCCTGCCCGCCGGCTCTTTCGCGCCAGAACTCGTTTCCGCCGGGCTTACGCTCTCGATGGTGAAACCCGATGCCCACCTAGGCGGGCTCCCCGCGCTCCAGGCGGGATATGTTGGCAGACACGGCTGTCGCCTCAGCCTGTTCGAGATGAGGAGCGAGGACGGAGAGGAGGGATTCAGCGTGGCGGTTAAGGCGGATCTGCAGTCGGCAACGTGGGCGAACGGCAGGTTCCGCTACATACTGGTGGCCCGCCAAATGGACGAAGCACGCTTCGCCATGATTGCCGGCGTGCTCAGGGCGATGACGGGTCGCCAGGGGGAAGATGCTGACCTGGAGGTTGTCGCCCGGCTGCAGACCGCGCGTCAGCCCTGCCTGGGATAGTTTTTTTGCGAGAACGGCTCGCTCGCCTGGAATTTTCCCGGATGTCCGGTCGTCCTCTCTGAACGTCGCCAGCCAGCAGGCCGACCGACGTGAAGAAACAGCTAAGACCGATGGGCGGCCCGGGCCGCACTGTCGAGGGAGGAGACGATCATGACCGGGATTATGACGATGCGGCGACGCACCTTTCTTGCGGGCGCGGCTGGTTCGGTCGCCGCAGGCGGCTTCCTGCTTTCGGGGCCGGCCTCGCGCGGGCAGGACGCCAAGCCCCTGCCGGAATATGTGAAGTGGAAGGACGCCGACGCGCTGATCGTACACAGCGACAAGACGCTGGAGACCAAGCGCGGCGAACTCGGGTCGAGCATCATCACGCCGGAGGAAAAACTTTATATCCGCAACAATGTGAACACGCCGCCGGAATCGATCGTCGCCGACCGCGACGCCTGGCGGGTGGAATTTGCAGGCGTCAAGGAGCCAAGGACGCTGACGGTCGGCGAGCTCAAGACGATCGGGCTTTCAACGGTCGCCACTGTGCTGCAATGCTCCGGCAACGGCCGAAAGTATTATCAGGACAAGCTCACCGGCGACCAGAAGATCAGCGGCACACCCTGGACCGTGGGTGCAGCCGGCTGTGTCATCTGGAGCGGTGTTCCGCTCAAGGCCGTGGTGGATGCGCTCGGTGGAGCGGCTGACGCGGTGCAGTTCATTACCGGGACGGGGGGCGAGGAAATCCCCGCCGGCCTCGACCCCAAGGATCTGGTCGTCGAGCGGTCGGTGCCAATCGGGAACCTGGACAACATCCTTCTCGCCTGGGAGATGAACGGCAAGCCGATTTCGCTCGCCCATGGCGGGCCAATCCGAATGATTGTTCCGGGCTATTCGGGCGTCAACAACGTCAAATACGTCAAGCGGGTTGCGCTGGCCGAGGCCGAGACGGATGCCAAGATCCAGCGCTCCAGCTACCGTTTGCATGGTGTCGGCGAAAAGGGCTCTCCCGAACAGCCCTCCATCTGGGAGCAGCCGGTCAAGTCGTGGGTCACTGCACCCCTCGAGGACAGCAAGGCCGGTAGCGTCCAGATTACCGGCGTCGCCTTCGGCGGCATGAACGCGGTCGCGAGCGTGGAAGTGTCGACGGACGGCGGTCAGACCTGGCAGAAGGCCGAATTCGTCGGCCCCGATCTCGGCCGTTTCGCCTGGAGGTTGTTCGTGCTGCCGGTGGATCTGGCACCCGGGACCTATACTCTGGTCAGCCGGGCGACCGATTCCGAAGGCAACGTCCAGCCTGAGGACACGGAAATGAATGGCGGCGGCTACAGTCACAATGGGTGGCGCGGACCCGCCGTCGAGATCACCATCGCCTGATGCACCGGGCCGGCCTCGCAGGCGGGCTCCCGGCGAGGTCGGTGCCTCAGCCGCATTTGGAGCAGACATCATGACGATACCGGTCCGCCCTTGGGCGACGGCCGCGCTCGGGGTGCTCGCGCTCGGCCTGACCGTGATTTCCGCCTTCGCCGACGAGGCCACGCTCGAACTCGGAAAACGGGTCTTTCTCGAAGTCTCCGAGCCGCGATGCGGGGTCTGCCACACGCTTGCCGACGCCGGGACGACCGGCGAGGTCGGCCCGATCCTCGATGAGCTGAAACCCGATGCCGCGCGCGTCAGAGCGGCCGTCGTCAACGGCATCGGTCCGATGCCCGCAAACGAGATCCTGACGAACGAACAGGTAGAGGCTGTCGGACTCTACGTTTCGACGGTTGCTAACCAGACGAAATAGCACAAGCAAGATCGGCGATCCGTTCGACTTGGAGGTCGCTGTAAATATTCCTTCCATCGACGATGGTTCGAATCAACCTGGTGCATCGGTGTTCATCGATGGCTGGAAAGGAACACCGACCCTCGGGCGGTGACAGGTGTTTCTACCGCGCAGGCTTGCTGGTCTTTGGCGGTGGACAGGACGTCCTACCGCACCGTCGGGGCGGTATGTGGAGTCGCTGTCGAGCACGAGATTATGTAGAGCCGCCGTGGCGCTCACGTTCCCCACAGTTGAGCCTGCGGCAAGCTCATCTCGCCGTCGGATGTATCCGTTGCACGGATTGCGCTGACCCTTGTTCGGCCAGCGCTCGGTAGAGCGCTTTGCCGAATGGCAATGACCATGCGGACGGTGAAGTCCTAAACTTGCTGGAAATTCAGGGAGGGGTGCATCCTTTGCTGAGGAATCAAAAACCCATGCCGGTTGGCGCCGGCACCAGCAAGGAGGCACCCCATGACGACGAGAGTACCCGCATCGATGCGCACCCGCCAATCCCTTTCCGACCTGATTGAAGGGCGTCTTTCCACACCGGCGGGGCGTTCGGAGCTGATGAAGCTTGCGACCCGCCTGATTGTGGAGGAAGCACTGGAGGGGGAGAGCCGGGATGCGGTCGGGCGAGACTATTACGAGCACGGAGCTGAGGCCGGCCAGGGTTACCGCAACGGCGTGCGCAGCGGGCGCCTGAAGACGGCGGAAGGCTTTGTGGAATACTCTGCCCCGCAGGTGGCGGGCCGGGACGCGCCGTTTCGCTCCGAGATCCGCGATCATCTGAAAGGCCGCACCGAGGCGCTCGAGGACCTGGCGGTGGAACTGCTGGCGCGCGGCCTTTCGGTGCGCGACATCGAGGACGCCTTCAAGGACGAGAGCGGTCGGCTGCTGTTGTCGAAGACGGCGGTCAGCGAGATCGGCGAGCGGCTGTGGGCGGACTATCAGGAGTTCGCCACGCGCGACCTTGGCGAATACGAGATCGCCTATCTGTTCATCGACGGCATTGCCGAACGCATCCGCCCCGGTCAGCGGCGCGAGCCGGTGCTGGCGGCCTGGGGCTTCACGGCCTCCGGCGCCAAGGTACTGCTGCATCTGATGGCCGGCTCCAAGGAGGACGCCGAGACAGTGAGCGCCTTCTTCCAGGACATGCGCGGCCGCGGGCTCGGCGATCCGCTGCTTGTCGTGTCTGACGGGGCGGGCGGCATCATCAAGGCGATCGAGACCTGCTTCCCGCGCTCGGAGCGTCAGCGCTGTCTTGCGCATCGAATGCGCAATCTCGTCGCCAAGGTGCCGGAAGACAGCTGGCCGGAGTTCAAGGCCCGCGCCACCGCCGCCTACCAGGCGCCCTCGCGGGCCATTGCGCGCGACCTGGCCGCCGGAGTGGTGAAAGATTACGAGGCGGAATTGCCGAGCGCGATCGCCTGCTTCATGGACGACTTCGAGGCCTGTATCGCCCACCTGAGAATGCCGATCACCCACCGCCGCGCGATCCGCACGACCAACCTACTCGAGCGCCTATTCGTCGAGGAGCGGCGCCGGCTCAAGATCATCCCCAACGCGTTTGGCGAAAAGCCGGTCCTCAAGCTGATGTTCGGCGCGATGATCCGCGCTGCCGAGCGGTGGCGGGCGATCAGGATCACCGACTTCGAGCGCCGCCAGATGGTAGCCGTCAGGCAGCAGCTCGATCAGGGATACGAGGCCCGAAACGGCCTCGAAAACAAAGCACCGGCAAAGGAGACCCGCCAGAATTTATCCAGCAGTTCCCGGACTTGACCCATGCGGACCCTTCAGCCAACAGGAAGTTGGATGGCCCGCAGCCGATCCGCCAGCCGTCAGTGTCGGCTCGCCAATCGTATGGACCCGAATAGCGTGCGGGAACAGCCAGGGCTGTTGTCGCCATGGTGTTCAGCGACCCCTCCAACTGATTTCTGGTCATCCTGACCATCGCTTAGCGAAGCCAGCGATCTCAATCGACCGCGCGATCACTCCGTCGTCCTACCGTCGAAATGCTCCTCATGGGCCTCTGCATCTGCCTTGGTGGCGTGCACGGTGCCTTCCCTATGCTCCGGCGGCCCATAGATCGTGTAGACCCGAAGGGGTTCTTCGCCAGTGCTTTTCACATTGTGCCGAGCACCGGCGGGCACGATAAATGCATCATCGGCCTCCACCTGCGAACGATTGCCGTCGATCCGCACCTCGCCCTTGCCCTGTTCAACACGAAAGAACTGGTCGCGGTCTTCGTGCACTTCCTCGCCTATGTCGTCGCCGGGTTGAATAGACATCAGGACGAGCTGCAGGTTCTTCCCTGTATAGAGGACGCGCCGAAAATCGGTGTTCTCCTCAGTCAACTTCTCGATATCGCCTACAAAGCCGTGCATGCTGTTCTCCTGGTTTTCCTGCCTATCGGTACCACTGACTTGCAAGTCTGCTCCTGAACCTGCATCGAAAGAACCCGGCCTTTACGCCGCCCTGAATTAATTAGCGCGGCCAAGGTGCGAGCAGTTGAAAGAGGCACAGCATCGGGCCACGGAGAGCTTCAGATTCGGTCGCGCGGGCCGCTAACGCCTTCGGCTTCGGCGCAGTGTTTACAGCAGAAGAAGGTGCCGCTGCGCTCAAGGCCGTGGCCGACGATGCGCGTGCCGCAGTGGGCGCAGACCGGGGCGAGCGCCCTTATGGCGCATTCAAAACTGTCGAACACATGCTTCTCGCCATGCATCAAGACCTCGAACGTCTTGTCATAGTCGTTCCCGCAGGTTTCGCAGATAGGCATGATCCTCACCTCAATGGTGCATACGCGTGGGCCGCATCCATACCGTGGACGAGTTGCGCACTGCCGCGTTGATGTCGATCAAATCCGGCTTTCCAAATTGGCAGGGTTGATCGCCGTTGCCCTTCTGGATCATTCCCGCTTTTGGTCGGACATTGGAGAAAAGACCTCTGAAGCATGTGGAGAGGCTCTTTTGATCGCCGGCATCCAATTGCGAGCTCGCCAAGGATATTCTTTCGTCGTGGCGCTGCCGTGTAGAACCTGGCCCATAGTGCCTCCTTCGATTCGGGAGAAAATGATGCACCATCAAAGCCTGGGATCAAACACCTAGGGGGTCGGAACCGGTATTCCGCTTAGGTACCAAGCGTTGGATTTCGCCACTCGCGAACGCTTCAACCGGCTCCGGCGCTAGAAGGTGACGCGGCCGAGCACGCGCAGGCTGTCGCCTTGCGGCTCGACGATCACGGCTTCGCCTTCGCGCGGCGAGATGCCGGTGAGCGCCAAGATGTTCTCCAGATGGGTGACCATGACCAGATTGTCGGAGCCGGAATAACCGCGGATCTCGGTCATGATCGCAGCGAGTTGCGCGGCTTTCTCGCTCGCGTCGGTCTTCAGCAGGTCAAGCGGGGCGAAAGGCTCGGGCTCTGCTCTGAAAGCGATGCGGGCGGTGTCGAGACAGCGGCAATAGCGGCTGGACAGCATACGCTCGATGGGTGCCGCGCGGGCGCCGAACAGCGCGCCGATCTTGCGCGCCTGCTGCTTGCCGCGCACCGAGAGGTTGACCTGGGTCGCGCATTTCTCGATGTCGAAATTCGCGGGATCGGTGGTGCCGGTGACCATGGCATGGCGAAGCAGCACCACATGTCCGCCGTCGCGCAACAGCGCCCAGCCAGATTCAGTCGCATGGGCCGCGGCGGGAATGACGAGCAGCAATAGCGCCAGCACAAATCGAAGCATCAGACGTCCTTTTCCGGTGACCGGCAGATGGGTTCCGGTGACCGCATATAGGGACGGCAAAGCCGGCTGAAAGACAAGGCATGACCAAGCCTGGCTGTTTGCGAAGACAGACCGCTTTGAAGGGGCGGGGCGATTGCGCTGCAATCGCGGCTCGCCTATCAGGAGAAAAATGTCTCCACTCATCGAAACAGTCCTTTTTGTCTTCGGCCTTGTCGCGCTCGGCTATCTGGCCGGGCTCACCGGCTATTTGAAGGCCGAGGCGGGCGAGGCCATCGCCGAATTCGCCGTCGGGGTGGCGATGCCGCTGCTTCTGTTCCGCACCATGGTCAATGCCGATTTCCATGGCTCCGCGCCCTGGCCGTTCTGGGGGGCTTATTTCGCGGCGGCGGCAGTTACGTGGGCCGCAGGCCATCTGGTCATCACGCGGGTGTTCGGGCGCGATGCGCGTGCGGGGGTCGTCGGCGGCGTGTCGTCGGCCTTTTCCAATCTCGTCCTGCTCGGCATCCCATTCGTCCTCGGCACATTCGGGCCAGGTGGATTCGAAGTGCTGTCGCTGCTGATCTCGGTGCATCTGCCGACGATGATCATGGCGTCGATCATCCTGTTTGAAATTTTTGGCCGCCGTGACGAGCACGTGCATCCGCTCCGCGTCATCCGGAGCTTCTTTCGAAAAATGTTCTCCAATCCGCTGATCATCGGCATCATGGCCGGATGGGTATGGCGTATCGCCGACCTGCCGCTACCGGCATTGGCCGTGAGGCTGGTCGATGCGTTGGCCAACATCGCCGGACCGGTCGCGTTGTTTGCCATGGGGCTCGGCCTGTGCCGTTTCGGCATCTCCGGCAACGTGCGGCCGGCTCTGGCGCTGTCGGCGCTGAAGCTTTTGCTGATGCCGGCCGTCGCCCTCGGTCTGGTCTGGCTGTTTGGCCTGCCGCCGCTGTCGGCGAAGGTGGCGGTCGTGGCGGCCGCACTGCCATCCGGGGTCAATTCTTACCTGATCGCCACGCAGTTCGGAACCGGTCAGGCATTGGCGTCGAACCAGATGACCATCGCCACCGCCTGTGCGGTCGTCACCACGGCCTTCTGGCTGACGGTGGTCGTCCATGTCTTTGGATAGCAATGTCTTCGGATGGCAAACTTGCGCACAAATTGGCCTCGCCTTGGCTGGCCCAAACCCTATATGCCATCTTGCGATTGATTGCGGGGCTTGCCCTAGGTAAAGAGCAGTGGCTCCAGGCGTGCCGGCATCGATGCCAGTGCGCACGCCCACCAAAGAAATCCAGATACCGGCCCGTCAGTGCGCCGAACGGAGGCTAGACCATGCTTCAGAAAACCAGCCATTTCATGCGCCAGGCCAATCTCATCAACGGCGAGTGGGTGCAGGCCGACAGCGGCCAGACGGTCGACGTCAACAATCCGGCCACCGGCCTCAAGATCGGCACCGTGCCGAAGTCGGGCAAGGCCGAGACGCGCCGAGCCATCGAAGCCGCCGACGCCGCCTTTAAGACATGGCGCAAGACCACCGCGCTCGAGCGTTCGAAGCTGTTGCGCAAGCTGCATGACGCGATGATGGACAATCAGGATGTGCTGGCCGAGTTGCTCACCATCGAGCAGGGCAAGTCGCTGTTCGAATCGAAGGGCGAGATCGGCTCGGCCGCGTCCTACATATTGTGGTTCGCCGAAGAAGGCCGCCGCACCTATGGCGACGTCGTGCCGTCGCCGTGGGCGGACCGCCGCATCCTGGTGACCAAGGAGCCGGTCGGCGTCATCGCCGCCATCACGCCGTGGAATTTCCCGTCCTCGATGCTGGCCCGCAAGCTCGGCCCGGCGCTTGCCGCCGGCTGCACCGCGGTCGTCAAGCCGGCGTCGCAGACGCCTTATTCAGGCCTCGCCTGGGGCGCGCTCGCCGAGGAGGTCGGCTTTCCCAAGGGCGTCATCAACATCCTGACGGGCGCCGCCGGGGAGATCGGCGACGAGATCTGCGCCAACCCGCTGGTCAAGAAGATCACCTTCACCGGCTCGACCGAGGTCGGCAAGATCCTGATCCAGAAGTCGTCGACGACCGTGAAGAAAGTGTCGATGGAGCTGGGCGGCAACGCGCCGTTCCTCGTCTTCGACGACGCCGACATCGAACGTGCCGTCGCCGGCGCGATCACCGCCAAATATCGCAATTCCGGCCAGACCTGCGTTTGTACCAACCGCTTCCTGGTTCAGGCTGGCGTCTACGACAAGTTCGTCGAAAAGCTCGCCGCCGCCAGCAACGGGCTGAAGGTCGGTTCCGGCCTCGAGGACGGCGTCCAGCAGGGGCCGCTGATCGACGAGAAGGCGGTGGAAAAGGTCGAGGAACTGATCGCCGACGCCACCGACAAGGGGGGCAAGATCGTCGCCGGCGGCAAGCGCCATGCGCTCGGCGGTTCGTTCTTCCAGCCGACGGTGATCGCCGATGCGACGCCGAAGATGCGCTTCATGAAGGAAGAGATCTTTGGCCCGGTCGCACCCGTGTTCAAGTTCGAAACCGAAGAGGAGGCGATCGCACTCGCCAACGACACCGAATTCGGCCTCGCCTGCTACTTCTACACCGGTGATCTCGGCCGCGCCTTCCGGGTCATGGAAGGGCTGAAATACGGCATGGTCGGGGTCAATGAGGGGCTCATCACCACGCCCGAGGCGCCGTTCGGCGGCGTCAAGGAATCGGGCCTCGGCAAGGAAGGCGGACATCAGGGCATCGAGGACTATCTCGACACCAAATATGTCTGCATCGGCGGCCTCGGCCTCTGATTGGCGATGAAGGACGGCGAGGTCTTCGGCACGACGCAGGCGGGCGAGGCCGTCCGCCGCTGCGCTATCCGTGGCGGCGGCCTCACCGCCAACATCATCGGGCTGGGCGCCATCATCCAGGATCTGCGCCTGGCCGGCCACGATGCGCCACTGGTGCTCGGCTATGACAGTTTCGAAGCCTATGAAACGGATACGGCCTTCTTCGGCGCCGTCATCGGACGCTATGCCAACCGCATCCGCGATGGCCGCTTCACCATCGCCGGCCAGCGCCACCAGACCGAGCGCAATTTTCTCGACAAGCACACGCTGCATGGCGGCTCGCAAGGCTTTTTTCACCGGCCGTGGGAGGTTTCGCTGCATGGCAAGGATTTTGTCACGCTGACCTTGCACGATCCCGACGGCACGATGGGTTTTCCAGGCGCGCTCGACGTGACCTGCACCTACCGGCTGAAAATCCCCGGCACGCTCGGCGTCGAGATGACCGCGACCTGCGAGGAACCGACGCTGTGCAACCTCACCCAGCATTCCTATTTCAACCTGGATGACGGCGGCAGCGGCGATATCCTCGATCACCGGCTGATGCTGAACGCCGGCGCCTACCTTCCAGTCGATGGCGACCTGATCCCGACCGGCGTCGTGCAGCCGGTCGACGGCACGCCCTTCGATTTCCGCCAGGCGCGGCCGTTGCGCATGGAGAACGAGGGCGAGCAGTTCCCCTACGACGAGAATTTCTGCCTTGCTTCGGGGCGCGGGCCGCTCAGGCAGGCATCATGGGCGCAGGGCGCGAATTCCGGCGTCGAGATGGAGCTCTGGACCACGGAGCCGGGCGTCCAGCTCTATACCGGCCAGTATCTGGCGCCGCCTTCGCCGGGCCTCGAGGGACGCCGTTACAAGGCTTTTTCCGGCTTCTGCCTGGAACCGCAGGTCTGGCCGGATGCGCCGAACCGGCCGTATTTCCCGCAGGCCACGCTATGGCCGGGCCAGATCTATCATCACGTGACGGAATACCGGTTTCGATTGCCTGACGCGTGAATCCGGAAACCGGTGCCGTTTCTTACTGCGCTACCTTCGGTCCGGAAGGGAATCATGTCCGCCGTCCGTGTCGTTAAGGAATGCGAAAAGCTGACCCGAAGGCGATGCCTACACGTCAGATTCTGATCGACCGCTTCGCGCTTCATGGCAGTCATTCCTACGGTCCCGTCCATATACCAAAGCAGGCATCGCTAATGCACAGGCCACAGGCAGCTTTGCGCCGATATCGTTGAAAAAGTCCGCAGGCGTTACTTGGCTCGTCGCGCGTTGAAATGACTTTCTGGGAATTGCGAAGTGAGGCCAGTTGCACGCGAGTTCATTTCAGAAAACACGCGTTATCGGAATGCCGTTCCGGGCACCGCTGGGCAAACAGCACTGCGCGCCAGGTCATCCGACTTTTTCCTGAGGTGCTGAGGGCCGCATATGACTGCATTTTCAGTCTACGCCGACTTGGGAATCGATTGAGATTCCTTGACAGCCCGCATGATCGCATCAATCAAATTGCTTTCGCCGAACGGCTTGCCGAGATAATCGCCAAGGTTACCTTCTGCAACGTCATGAAACCATTGACAGCGTCTCCGAGGTCGAGGGCGATAGTTCTGCTCCCGCCCCCAGCGCCTGTAGGCGAGTTTAGTAAATGGAGTGGGAGTTCATATTGCTCCGCGGGCCAACTCGGGCACTCGCCCGATGCGTATCCTTGGTACGAACATTCAGTGCAGTGAGTCATCCTCCGGCAAGGCATCGTCGCGCAGGATTGCGAGCGATCGTGCGATCGAGACAAGCTCGATCACAGACTTGGCGTTGAGCTTCTCCATGACGCGTTGACGGTGGGCCTTGATCGTTCTAACCGTCGTGCCAAGGTCGAAAGCGATCTGCTTGTTTTGGCGGCCGTGCGCGACCCCCTCAAACACCTCCCTCTCACGCGGAGTGAGTTTCTCAACAAGCTGTTGGAGCGTTCCCAGTCGGTCCCGCCGGGATATTGCACGACGCTGACGAGCCATCGCCCTCTCGATGGCGTCGAACAGCTCGTCCTCGTTGACCGGCTTGGTGAGGAAGTCCTCTGCTCCATGCTTCATGGCACGGACGGTCGTGGGAATGTCGCCATAACCCGTCAGGAAGATAATTGGCAACGCAAGTCCCAAGCCACTAAGTCTCTCTTGCAGTTCCGGGCCGCTCAGGTTTGGCATTCGCACATCCACGAGCAGGCAGACAGGATCGGCTCCGTCGGGCAAGCGTCCCAGCAGATCGTCCGCCGTCTGATGTTCGGAGACTATGTAGCCGGCGGTCCGCAGGAGTCTGGCGATTGCTTCGCGGAAGGATGCGTCGTCGTCGACGATGTGAATGATCTTCGTCATTGCGATCACTGCCTTCGCGCGATTGCGCGGGGCAGTTTGAAACGGAACACGGCGCCGCCACTGTCGCGGTTTTCAGCCCAAATTTGCCCACCGTGAGCTTCGACAATGGAGCGGGCGATGGGCAGCCCCATTCCTAGTCCTTTGCTCTTTGTCGTAACGAAAGGCTCGAAGATATTTGCGAGCCGATCCTGCTGTACTCCAGGCCCTGAATCGGAAATGGCGACCTCAACCAGCGATGTACCCGATGGATGGGTCAAGCCCGCGATCCGGCGCTCACCCAAAGGCCTGGAGCATACGGAATCAAGAGCGTTCAATACGAGGTTCAGGACGACTTGCTGGAGTTGCACGGGATCACCCCTTACGACCGATGTCCCCGTCATTGGAACCCGGTCAAGCCGTGCCCCTGCTGCCAAAGCCTGTGGCGACATGAATTCGAAGACTTCACGGATGACTTCGTCGAGGTTCACGTCCCATGTTTCGGAGGGCATCTTACTCAACAGGCGATGCATGTGCTCGATCACACTGCTCGCCCGCACGGTGTCGCGCTTGATGTCTCTAAGAATCAGCCCGATCTCCTCCAGATCAGGACTGCCGGTTGCGAGAAGCCGTTGCCCCGCCGCCGCATTGCACTGGATCGCCCCGAGCGGTTGGTTGAGTTCATGCGCCATCGTTGACGACAGCTCCCCGGCTGTCGCACAACGGTTCATGTGCGCAAGCTCGGCCATGCGTTGACTTGCCTCGAACTCGGCTATTCGGCGCCAGCCGTGCTCGTATAGTAGGGCTATGATTAGGACGGTCTGCAGGACAAGCGCGACCGTGATCGCTGCGAGTTCCCAACCATAATCTTGCCAAAGACTTGGGGCGCGATTCCGAACCTCGCCATCAACTTCTTCCGCGGCAGTTACCATGTCCGCTGGGCGAAGCCGCGTGAGGCGCCCGGTCACGTCGGTGGGAAGTTCGGCATCGGTAGATGACTTCTCATCATCGAAGGCGAGAACAATCGGAACGCCCGGCCAAAGCTCGGGACGCCACCGGATCGCGTGGTCGAGGGCGGCCGAACCGACCGTCAAGATCACTCCGATCGGACGGTCCTGGTATTTGATGGCGAAGGGTTCGCCAAGGCTCTGTTCGTAGCCGACGCCATGGAACCGGCCCAACTCCAGGTTCTCGACGTACCGCGTGACCGGCCTCGCCTGCGCAGAGTTTACTTTCGCGCGAAGGCCCGAAAAGATCGCGGCGTAGAATGGGCCCCGAACGTCCGACTGTTCAAACACGAGGATCGCGCGCGGGCGATCACTCGCGCCGGCGTAGGCGGTCAAGATCAATAGAGCAGCAATCGAAAGCACGATCCCCGGGGACACTCGCATCGCTCGACCCCTGCGCTGTCATCAGCCGCGCTATTTTGAAGCCGCGGCCTACGCTGTCAGACTTTACCACACAATCGCCAAAAATAACGAGGTTGCGGGGCGTCCCGCCGGACAAAATGGAAGTGATCGTATTGTCCCTAGGTACATGGCCTTGGGGACAGTCGTTCCACCGCGCGTTATCTCTATCCTCTGAACTCCATTCGCTTTCTCGTCGTGCCAGGGGTCTTGGAAGCCTCCAAAGCAAGAATGGCAACGGCTGGGACGCGTCTGTTAGCGCTATGGAGGCGAGAATGGCAGACAGACAGAACGATGCTGCAGCCAGGATCAAGGCGGCTGCAAAAGAAGGAGACTGGACCCAGCCGCGCGCAATGGCGATCCCCAAGGAAGGCTATTTTGAGCTTGAGAAGGGGCGCTATGGGCCAATCTTCCCGAAGACCCCGGCGAATTACGGCTTCACGATCATCGCCAAGATCAAGCCAGGCCGGGAAGAGGCCGTTCGCGCTCACGGCATGACCCTCCAGACGGCTGTGGACGGCAAGCCCGACTGCCTCGAGACGCTGAAGCTGCACTACCTGCGGTGGCAAGTGTTCCCGATCGAGGGCGCCCTCTACTTCATGTACCAGGGCATCATCGACACCGACTTCGACAAATACACGGAAGATGCCGTTATGATCTTCACCTCGCTCGGCGTCGACACCGTCTTCACGAACCTCGAAGGGTTCCCGGAGGACTGGAAGACGAACCCCGAGGCCTTCATTAAGTTCGTGCGTGAGCACCATCACCCGAGCTTCGTCGAATACGGCGAGTATCCATTCGTCTCGGCGGTTGAGATCAAGAAGGCGTTGAGGATCAAGCAGTCCTTGTCGGAGATGCTCGACAGCATGCAATAGGAGTCGGCATCCCCAGTATCGCGGGGCCACATCGACGCTTGGTTCGGCGGTCGATCTATGCTGCGAGGTGGAAGATTCGAAGGCGGCTCATGCTCGAGTTCGACGATATCCAGCACATGCTGCTGACGCGCGCGCCGGCTATAACGGGCCGGTATGAGTTCCTCTCGTTCGGAACGCCCGCACAGGGACGAGCTTGGCTCCGGCGTGTGCTTCCCATCGTTCAATCCGCAGCGGCGGCCACTGCTTCGGTCGATTCCGAGAAGCGGTGGGTTTCCGTCGCGTTCACATGGAACGGATTGCGAGCGGTCGGAGTGGACGAGGGGTCACTCGCAAGCTTTCCGGCAGAGTTTCGGGAGGGCATGGTTGCGCGCGCCAGGATGCTCGGTGACACCGGCGCCAACCATCCCGACAACTGGGTGGGAGGACTTGCCAGCCCGGACCTGCATGCGATCGCGATCCTCTTCGCCCGCTCGGAGGAGGAACGCGGTCGCTGCGTAAAAGAGCATGACGCCTTTCTTGCCGAGACCCACGGTGTCAAGGTCCTGTCTTCGCTCGATCTCGAGGCGACGCCACCCTTCGACCATGCCCACGATCACTTCGGCTATCGCGACCGGCTCACGCAGCCGGAGATCGAGGGCACCGGTGTTGAACCCTCGCCGGGATCGGGGGCGCCGCTAAAAGCCGGCGAGTTCATCCTTGGCTATGACGACGAGCTTGGCCCGGTTCACGGTTTGCCGAAGCCAGATGTCCTGTCGCGCAACGGCAGCTTCATGGCCTATCGCCGGCTGCAAGAGCATGTCGGCGCATTCCGCGATTTCCTCCGCCAGAACGCCGCGACGCCCGACGAGCAGGAGCTGCTTGCCGCTAAGCTGATGGGACGCTGGCGAAGCGGAGCGCCGCTTGTGCTAGCGCCAGACAGGGATGACCCCGCGCTCGCCGCAGATCGCCAGCGCAACAACAATTTCGACTACGGAAAGATGGATCCGCTCGGCTACGCGATCCCGCTCGGCGCCCATATCCGACGGATGAACCCGCGCGACACGGCCGCCAACATAAACCGACGACGGATGCTTCGGCGCGGCGCGACCTATGGACCGCCGCTTGCGGACGCCTCACCGGAAGACGGCCGCGAGCGCGGTGTTGCCGCCTTCGTGCTCTGCGCAAGCCTCATCCGCCAATTCGAATTCGCCCAAAACGTCTGGATCAACGACAAGGACTTTCACGAGCTCGGCAATGAGCGCGATCCGATCATCGGCACCCAGGACGGCACGTTTGAATTCAAGATCCCGAAGCGCCCGATCCGCAGGAAGATCACGGGGTTGCCGGCATTCACCACAGTCAGGGGCGGCGCCTACTTCTTCCTGCCAGGGCTAAGAGCGCTCCGGTGGATCTCCGAACTCGGCCTTTAAGAGAAGACCCGCGAGAGGGACGGAAGCTATCGCCCGTTTCTCCACTCGCAATCGCAGGAGAAAAGAAAATGTCCGATCACGGAGCTGGCCCTAGGTCGATCGCCAATCCCGAGATCGACATTACAGACGTATTTGCGTTTCCCAGTCCCGAGCGTCCCGGCAACCTTGTCCTCGTGATGTGCATCTTCCCATTCAAGGAGATCGAGGCGACCAGGCTCTTCTTTTCGGATGCACTCGACTATCGGCTCCGGGTGCGCCCCATCCGTATAGCGGCAAGCGGGCCGGCGGCCGCCTTCGCAGTCGGAGACCAGGAGTGCCACTTCAGCTTCGCCTTCGACGTACCGAAGATGAGCGGCGGCCGGATGGTGCAGACGGGAGTGTGCCGCAGCCCCTTGGGCGACATTACAGTCCGCGTCGGCGATGAAGAGGGCGCGCAAAGCTACGGCGCCCACATCTTTGCCGGTTGCCGGCTGGATCCCTTCTTCGTCGATCAGTTGTTTTCGGGGGGGATACGCATGACGCGCAAGATTCCCCCGATTACCGCTGTGAATTCTGTTGAGGGTCAGAACGTCCTCAGCATTGTCGTCGAGGTCGAGCATGGGAAGCTGTTCGGTGCGGACGCGAGTTCGCTTGTCGCCGTCGTTGCTGAAACCGCGACCAATGGTTCGTTTCGGGCGCGCCTCGACCGCGTTGGCCGCCCCGAAATCAAGAACTTCATCATGATGGACAAGACGGCCGATACGGTAAACCGGGATTTGGATGTTCGGGACCTCTATAGCGAAGAGGACGGGTTCAAGCTTCGCCCAGATTACCTCGGCGCCTATCGTGCGCGCCTGAACGGCAGCATGTCGACCTATGACAGCCTTGACGGAAAGACCGACTGGCCGCTCGACAAGAATGGCACGCACCCGTTGACGGAAATGCTCCTCGCGGACTTCCTGGTGGTGGACATGTCCAAGTCGTTCGATGAGGACGGCTATCTCGAGATCGAGCTCGCCATGCTCGACGGTACGGAACACAAGACCTGCGGCGGCCGCTGGGTCAACCACGACATCGTCGATTCTCTCTTCACCATCCTTATCAACAAACGCAACGGCCCGCGCATTTCGGATGGCGTCGACCAGACGGCGATGCCCGCGCCCAAGGTTTTCCCGTACTTGTCGCCCCCGAATCCGATGCCGCCGAAGCTCGCGCCGCTTGTGGGTATTCCTACATGAACGGCGCGGCGCCTTCGGTCGACACGATCCGCACCACCCATGGCGCGATCGCGCTGTCGCATCTCACAGCCCAAATCGATGGCTACGAGCGTCGGGCTGCGAGCGGAGAGAAGACGAGCGTCGCATGGGCGAAGCTCATCGACCTTGTCACGCTCAAAGCGCAGATTCTTGGTCGCATCGCCGACTATGAGCGGGCCTCGGTTCTTGCCGAGCGACTCGCCGAAGCGTTTTCCGAGGACGGACTGGCATTCCTGACGCGAGCCCGGACGCGCGCGAGCCTGCATCGCTTTGCGGAAGCGATGGAGGACCTCGAACGCGCCGTGCAGCTCGGTTTGTCGGGACGTGAAGTCGACGCCGAGAAGGCTGCAATCCTGCAGGCGGTTGGACGCTACGCGGACGCAATGACAATTCGCCAGTGCATCGCGGATGTTTTCCCGGATTTCGACAGCGCTGCCGGCCTGGCTTCTCTGCACGCCGATCTCGGCGAGACCGACGCTGCAGAACATTGGTTCGACGAAAGTTACCGCCGTTACCGAAGCGTCTCTCCGTTTGAACTGGCCCAGCTGGAGTTTCAGCGGGGACACATGTGGATGGCGAAGGATCGAGAACGTGCTCTCCATTGGTTTCTCACGGCTTGGCGGCGCCTGCCATTTTACGCTCGGGCTGAAGGCCATTTGGCGGAAGTCGAGTTTGCGCTGGGCCATCGGGCTGCCGCGATATCGAGGCTCAAGCGTCTGGCTGCCGACGCCGACGATCCGGACTACGCCGCTGAACTTGCGGGCATTCTGCGGGAAATCGGTCGCATCGATGAATCCAATGCATGGCAGGCGCGCGCCGAGGTGCGGTACGAAGAATTGATCGCACGGCACCCGGCTGCATTCGCGGATCATGGCGCGCACTTCTGGCTCTCAATGGGGAACAATCCGGGAAAAGCCTTGGACCTCGCACGCCTCAATCTCGAGATCCGTGACACCCCAAACGCACGCCAGCTGTTCTCCACCGCACTCGCCGCGTGCTCAGGCGCCACACGCGCAGGCGGGGCCACGGTGCGCCCAACCGCCAGCGTTAATGAACTCGGCGATGCCACGTAATCGAAACAGGAGGAAGCCCATGCTTAAGCGTCTCGCCTGTCTCCTGCTCGGTGTATTCGCAAATGCACCAGCCTTCGCGCATGTCGCTTCAGGGCACCATGGGTCCTTCCTGTCTGGCTTTTCACACCCGTTTTTCAGCCTCGATCACATCGTCGTCATGGTCGCCGTCGGCATGTGGGCGGTCTCGGTCGGTGGGCGAGCTCAGTGGCTCATCCCGACTACCTTCATCGGGTCGACGACCGTGGGCTACATGCTATCAATCGCCGGAATCGACGTTCCGTCCGTCGAATCAATGATCCTGGTCTCCGTCCTCGCAGCCGGCATCGCCATTGCCGCCCCTGCCTCGGCGAGGCAGGAGGCGGTGCGTCGCCATCTCGCTCGGCTCGACGGGTCGCTCGAACGGTCTGTCGTGGATTTGCAAGACCTCGCAATGGCACGGTTGGAAGACCGACAGGGTCTTGGGATGTCTCGCATGCGGTCATCCGTCGACGCTGGCAAGACCAGTTCCACGAGAGCGACATGAACGCCAGCCGCTGGTGTCGTTTGGCCCAAATGCTAGGCCTGCAAAGGAGCGCTATGCCATGACGCTGCCCGGCGTTGTCTCGCTCGCGTTCGCGGTCAGTCTGTTCGTCCTCGTGCTCGCCCTTGGATTGAAGACGACGCTCGACGACGTGACCTTTCTTTTTCGCAATCCTGGTCTTCTCATTCGCTCCATTTTGGCGATGAACGTCATCCTCTTTGCCCTCGTGGTTTTGGCTAGCGTGATGTTCGACCTCGATCCAGCCATCAAGATTGCGCTGGTTGCGCTTGCGGTCTCGCCGGTGCCGCCGCTCCTCCCGGGAAAGCAGATTTCGGCAGGCGGAGCAGCCCACTACGCCGTGGGACTACTAGTCGCCGCCGCAATTGTCGCGATTTTCCTCGTGCCGATCAGCATCGAGGTCATGGAGTACGCCTTTCCCTTCCAGCTTCACATTAGCCCGAGCAAAGTGCTTTCCGTGATCGTGCTGTCGATATTCGCGCCGTTGATCCTCGGTATGATTATCGCCCGACTGGCGCCGGACTTTGCCGAGCGCATCGGTCCGCCCTTGTCATCCATGGCGGGCGTTCTGCTCCTGGTGGCACTCATTCCAACCTGCGTCAGCGCGTGGCCCGATCTCTGGAGGCTGGTCGGCGATGGAGTGGTGCTCTGCCTCATCCTGTTCACGGCAATCGGACTCTTGGTCGGCCATCTTCTCGGTGGACCGGACGCGGGCAACCGCACGGTCCTCGCGCTTGCCAGCGGCACCCGTCATCCCGGGATCGCGATGGCGATCGCCGGCCTCAACTTCCCCGACGAACCCGGCGTGGCGGCTCTGATCGTCTACCATTTGGTGATCGGCGCTTTGGTATCGGCTCCCTACATCCGGTGGCGCGTGCATCTTGGGCGGCGGCTTTCCTGACGGTCCAACCCCACTGTCCGGTTTGGCCGACGAAGCTCGGACAGCCACTGAGGGGTGCTAAACGCCCGCGCTCCTAGCTGGGCGGCTATTCTCTGCAGCCGATACCCGAGAAGACCACTCGCACTGTGCGCGGACGTCCGGAACGGGTGGATTGTGTTGAAAAAGTCCGGGTTGCAGCAGCCCTGAAGCACTGATTCAATCTTCGTCGTAAGAGGGGATTGAGTCGATGATGGGCGAGCAAAGTGTGATGCAGGAGGAGCTGTTTTACGGCTTCAGCCTGGAGCGGCATGTGCCGGCGGATCACCTGCTCAGAGCGATCGACCGCTTCGTCGACCTTTCCGCCATCCGCCAGCATCTGGCGCCCTTCTACAGCCCGATCGGCCGTCCCTCGATCGACCCTGAGCTGCTGATCCGCATGCTGATCGTCGGCTATTGCTTCGGCATCCGCTCGGAGCGCCGGCTGTGCGAGGAGGTACATCTGAACCTGGCCTATCGGTGGTTCTGC